>NZ_JBQEDF010000006.1:0-89469 GCF_052107835.1 Corynebacterium sp. | reverse complement strand
TTCGTGTCATCCCTGCCGCAGCGTTCACAACCTCCCCGGGAAGTACAACTAGGGCAGGGTTAATCGAGTTCAACTAGGGTCAGGGCATGAGTTGGCTCCTCCTGACCGCCGGATTCGCCGTCCTTGTCGTCGGCGGCGAGCTGCTGGTTCGGGGCGCGACGGCCATCTCCGGACGCCTGGGGATACCACCGATGGTCATCGGACTGACCGTGGTGGCGATCGGCAGCAGCCTGCCGGAGCTCGCTGTCGGCATCGATGCGGCACTGCGCGGCAGTCCCGGCCTGGTCACAGGCAACATCGTGGGCACAAACATCGTCAACCTGCTGCTCATCCTCGGAATCAGCGCGGCGATCCAGCCGATCCTCACCGGCCGGCAGATGATGCGACTGGACCTCCCGGTGGTCGCGGTTGTCGCGGCGCTGCTGTTCTTCCTGTCATTGGGCGGCTCGCTGAGCTGGCCGGCGGGTGTGTTCCTCCTGGTTGTCGGGGTGGTCTACACCGTGCTGATCCTGTGGTACACGCGACGGACCAGGGCGCAGGACGCGTCGGCACGGGCGAAGGAGTACAGGGAGCGGGACGACAAAGTCAGCAGAGACGCCAAGGTCACCGAACGCCCCGGTTGGGCACGCGCACTCCTGGACACCGTCTACCTCGTCGGCGGTATCGCCCTGGTCATCCTCGGTGCGGACTGGCTGGTCAGCGGTGCCGTCGACATCGCCACGGACCTCGGGGTCTCCGACACCCTCATCGGGCTGACCGTCGTGGCGATCGGTACCTCAGCCCCGGAGCTGGTGACCTCTGTCGTGGCGACGATGCGCGGCCAGGCGTCGATGGCGGTGGGTAACCTCATCGGCTCCAGCGTGTGCAACATCGTCTTCATCCTGGGGCTCACGGTGGTGGTGTCGCCGGACGCCATACCTGTCCCCGCCGAGGTGCTTTACGTGGACATGCTGGTGATGGCTGCGGTGTCGCTGCTGGTCGTCCTGCTGTTCCGCACCGGGCGCAGGGTCACCCGCAGGGAGGGTGTCGTCCTGGTGCTGCTCTACGCGGCGTACCTGGCGTACCTGGTGCTCGCACGGACGTGACTCACGACCGAAACTACATGCAGAACCCGAAAACTACCGGAAACATCGGCAACACGGACATGTAATCGTCGCCTCATACTGTGAACCGGGTCAGAGATCCGACGTTCACGAGGAGTTTCCATGCCACCACCCACTGACCCCGCGACAAGGAAGGGGAAGCGGTGGCGAAGCGTGTTCGCGGCAGCGGCAGTGGTGACCGGAGTCAGTCTCGTCCTCACGTCCTGTTCCGGAACCCGGGCCGGCGAGCCGGTCCCGGAGGCCGAGTCCTGCGTGGACACCAGCGGTGACAGCATCAGCATCGGCTTCATCAATTCCCTGTCCGGCACCATGGCCATCAGTGAGACCACGGTCAACCAGTCGCTGCACATGGCCGCCGAGGAGATCAACGCCGACGGTGGCGTCCTCGGGAAACAGCTGGACATCAAGGAGGAGGACGGCGCGTCCGAGCCCGTCACCTTCGCCGAACGTTCCCAGCGGCTCATCCAGGAGGAATGCGTGGCCGCCGTCTTCGGCGGTTGGACCTCGGCCTCCCGCAAGGCGATGCTGCCGGTGTTCGAGTCGAACAACTCGCTGCTCTTCTACCCGGTGCAGTACGAGGGCCTCGAGGCGTCCCCCAATATCTTCTACAACGGGGCAACCACCAACCAGCAGATCGTCCCCGCGCTGGATTACCTCAAGGACCGGGAGGACGTGGAGTCACTGTTCCTCGTGGGCAGTGACTACGTGTTCCCGCGGACCGCGAACATGCTGATCAAGCAGTACGCGGAGGCCAACGGCATCGAGATCGTCGGCGAGGACTACACCCCGCTGGGGTCCACCGACTTCACCACCATCGCCAACCGGATCGCCGCGTCCGACGCGGACGCGGTGTTCAACACCCTCAACGGTGACTCCAATGTCGCCTTCTTCCGCCAGTACAACGGCATCGGACTGACCCCGGAGGACATGCCGGTGATGTCGGTGTCGATCGCCGAGGAGGAGGTCGGCGGCATCGGCGCCGGCAACGTCGAGGGCCAGCTGACCGCGTGGGACTACTACCAGAACGTCGACACCCCGGACAACAAGGCTTTCGTGCAGCGGTTCAAGGACGAGTACGGCGACGACAAGGTGACCTCTGACCCGATGGAGGCCGCCTACACGAGCCTGCACCTGTGGAAGGAGATGGTCGAGAAGGCCGGCTCCTTCGACGTCGATGAGGTCCGGGCCGCCGCGGACGGGACGTCCTACGACGCGCCCGAGGGACCCGTCACCGTCAACGGCGACAACCAGCACATCACCAAGACCCCGCGCATCGGACGCATCAACGCCGACGGTCTGATCGACACGGTCTGGGAAGAGGACGCCCCGGTCGACCCGGACCCCTTCCTCGACGGATACGACTGGGCGGACATCGCCGACGACGTGAAGGAGGGTGACTGATCCATGGACGCCATACTCGACCAACTCGTCGCAGGGCTGAGCGTCGGCTCCGTCCTCCTCCTGGTCGCCATCGGGCTCTCACTGACCTTCGGTCAGATGGGCGTGATCAACATGGCCCACGGCGAATTCATCATGGTGGGCGCCTACACCGCCTTCGTCGTCCAGGGCGTGGTCTCCAGCGCGGGGCTGTCCCTGCTGGTCTCGATCCCGGTGGCCTTCATCGTCGGCGGCCTGCTCGGCGTGATCCTGGAGCAGGTGCTGATCAGGCACATGTACAACCGGCCGTTGGACACCCTGCTGGTCACCTTCGGTGTGGGGCTGATCCTGCAGCAGGTGGCCCGGGACATCTTCGGCGCCCCGGCGGCCGACGTCCGCGCCCCGGAGTTCCTGCAGGGAAACGTTGACCTGTTCGGGACCACGGTCCCGATGTCCCGCCTGTTCATCCTGGTGCTCGTGCTCGTCATCGTCGCCGCGCTCGGTGTGTTCATGACGAAGAGCCCGGCAGGACGCCGTATCCGGGCGGTCGTGCTCAACCGCGATCTCGCGGAGACCAACGGCATCAACACCCGCGCCACCGACCGGATGACCTTCTTCATCGGTTCCGGCCTGGCCGGGGTCGCCGGCGTGATGATCACCCTGATCGGTGCGACGGGCCCGACGATCGGCCAGAACTACATCGTGGACGCGTTCCTCGTCGTGGCCGCCGGCGGCATCGGACGCATCAAGGGCGCGGTCATCGCCGCGTTCGCCCTGGGCATCATCCAGGCGTTCATCGAGTTCTCGACGGGCGCGAGCATCGCGAAGTTCCTCGTCCTGATTATCGTCGTCGTCTTCCTGCAGTTCCGTCCCCAGGGCCTTGTCACGGTCCGGACGAGGAGCCTCACATGAGTACCGCAACCACCTCACCGACGACCTCACCGAAGCTCCGACGCGCGACCTTCGTCTCCGGCGCCCCACGCACCCTGTGGGCAGGTGTCGGCCTGATCGCACTGGGTATCGCCCTGCTGGTCGTCGCCCCTGCCGTGTTCACCCCGTTCGCCCTGAACCAGATGGGACGGTTCGTCTGCTACGGCATCGTGGCCGTCGGCATCGGCATCGCCTGGGGACGCGGCGGAATGCTCACCCTGGGCCAGGGTGCCTTCTTCGGCATGGGCGCCTACGTGATGGCGATGCACATGCTGCTCGCCGACGGGGAGCAGGACGACAGCGGCATCCCGTCCTTCATGTCCATCGCCGGCGCCACCGACGTCCCGGGCTGGTGGGAACCGTTCCGCAGCCCGGTGTTCACCCTGGTCGCCGTGGTCGCACTGCCCGCCCTGGTGGCGTTCGCGCTGGGGTTCTCCATCTTCAAGCGGAAGATCAAGGGCGCGTACTTCGCCATCCTGAACCAGGCGCTGGTGGCTGCCACCGTGGTGCTGCTGGTCGGCCAGCAGACCACACTCGGCGGGTCCGACGGTCTGTCCGGGTTCAACTACTTCATGGGCTTCAACCTGGAGGACGACGACAACAAGCGCATGCTGTTCTACATCGCCGCCGGCACGCTGCTGGTGATGCTCGCCGTCGCGTACTGGCTGATGCGCAGCCGCTACGGCGAACTCCTCGTCGCCACCCGCGACGCGGAGGAACGCGTGCGCTTCCTCGGCTACGACCCCGCGCTGATCAAGACGGCGGCCTACGTGATCGCCGCGGCGATGGCGGGTGTCGCCGGGGCACTGTTCGTCCCGATCGTGGGCATCATCTCCCCGGAGGAGATCGGGGTGGTCCCGTCCATCATCTTCGTCATCGGTGTGGCGGTGGGCGGCCGGACGAGCCTGTTCGGCCCCGTCCTCGGTGCCCTGGGCATGGCGTGGATGGAGTCCACCCTGGCGCAGTCGTTCCCCGCCGGCTGGTCCTACATCCAGGGACTGCTGCTGGTGCTGGTCATCGCGCTGCTGCCGGGCGGACTGGCGTCGATCCTCGGCCGGTGGAAGTCACGAACACGACAGGAGCAGGAACATGAACAGCCAGAGTAGCGGCCTCGCCGTCAACAACCTCACCATCCGGTTCGGGGAGTTCACCGCCGTCGGCGACGTGTCCTTCCACACCGACCCCGGCGAGGTGCACTTCCTCATCGGCCCCAACGGTGCAGGTAAGACCACCTGCGTGGACGCGATCACCGGCCTGGCGCCGGGGACCGGGTCGGTCACCCTCGACGGCAGGGAGATCCTGGGAACCCCGGTGCAGAAGATCGCCCGGCTGGGCGTGGGACGCACCTTCCAGACGGCGAGTGTCTTCGAGGAGCTCTCCGTCCTCCAGAACCTCGACATCGCCTGCGGCATCCACCGAGGACGCGGCGCCCTGTTCGGGGTGCGGCGCTTCGTCGACCCCCGCATCGAAGAGGCCCTGGAGCTCACCGGACTGCGTCCGTTGGAGAACCGCAGGGCCGGGGTCCTGTCCCACGGGCAGAAGCAGTGGCTGGAGATCGCCATGCTGCTGGTGCAGGACGCCCGCGCCCTGATGCTCGACGAGCCCGTCGCCGGCATGAGCGAGGACGAGCGCGTGGCGACCGGTGAACTGCTGACCCGCATCGCGCCGGGACGCATGATCCTCGTCGTCGAGCACGACATGGACTTCATGCGGCAGTTCGCCACCCGCGTCACCGTCCTGAACCGCGGCACGATCCTCGCGGAGGGCTCGGTGGACGAGGTGCAGGCGCACCCGGACGTCCAGCAGGTCTACCTAGGCACATCGGCAGGAGCTGAGTAACATGCTTGAACTCGAGAACATCACCGCGGGATACGGCCGTACCACCGTGGTCCACGGGGTGTCGCTGGGCACCGGGGACGAGGGGATCGTCTCCGTCCTGGGCCACAACGGCGCCGGGAAGACCACGCTGCTGCGCGCCGCGGTGGGACTGATCACCCCGACGAAGGGGCGCGTCCTGTTCGACGGGACGGACGTGACCCGCAAGCCCCCGCACGCCCGGGTGCGCATGGGCATGGCCTATGTCCCGCAGGGGCAGCAGTCCTTCGAGCAGCTGAGCTGCCTGGAGAACCTGCAGGTCGTCGCCGATCTGCAGGGCAGGGAGTCACAGGCGCGCCTCGATGAGGCCCTGGCCCGGTTCCCCGCGCTGGAGCCGGTACTCGACCGGCAGGCCGGGCTGCTGTCCGGCGGTCAGCGGCAGCAGCTGTCGATCGCCCGCGCCCTGATCACCAAACCTCGCCTGCTGGTGCTGGATGAGCCGACCGAGGGAATCCAGCCGTCCG
The DNA here is from genome assembly GCF_052107835.1 of Corynebacterium sp. Classification (GTDB taxonomy): domain Bacteria; phylum Actinomycetota; class Actinomycetes; order Mycobacteriales; family Mycobacteriaceae; genus Corynebacterium. The sequence goes on along the minus strand of NZ_JBQEDF010000006.1, from coordinate 83,720 downwards.
TCGTCGCCGAGATCCAGCAGACCGTGCGGGACCTCGCGGCCGAGGGCGTGAGCGTCCTGCTGGTGGAGCAGCACATGGATTTCGCGCTGTCGGCGTCCCGCAACTACGCGGTGATGTCCACCGGCCGCATCGTGCTGGAGGGGGAGAGCGGTGCCGGTGACGAGGTGGAGACCGCGGAGGCGGACAAGGTGAAGCAGGCGCTCGCGATCTGATCCCCCACGCACTCCCCGGGGAGACGTAGGCTCGGGTGGTGCAACCGAACCCTCACCGAGGAGGACAGGCACATGAGCACCATCACCACACGCGACGGCGTCACACTGCACGTCGACGACAGCGGGGAATCCGGCGACCTGGGACGGACGGTCGTCCTGATCCACGGGTGGCCGCTGTCGGCGGAATCCTGGTCGGCCCAGACCGAGGTGCTGCGCAAGGACGGCTACCGGGTGGTCGCCTACGACCGACGCGGTTTCGGACGCTCCGGCAAACCCGCTTCCGGCTACGAGTACGACACCCTCGCCCGTGACCTCGAGGACGTCCTGACCGCCCTGGACCTCACCGATGTGACGCTCGTCGGTTTCTCGATGGGCGGGGGAGAGGTCGCCCGCTACTTCAGCGTCGGCGACACCTCGCGGATCCGCAGCGTCGTCTTCGCTGCCGCGGTGCCGCCGTTCATGATGAAGGGCGACGACAATCCCGACGGCCCACTCACCGAGGAGGCCGCGGCGGAGATGGAGGACGGTCTGAAGGCCGGCCGGGACGCCTTCTTCGAGAGCTTCACCACCGGTTTCTTCTCCGTCGGGGGCGAGCTGAAGGTGTCCGAGGACGCACGCAAGGAGGCGGTGCGGCTGGCGCTCCAGAGTGACCAGACCGCCGCGGTGGGCTGCATGGAGGCCTTCGGGACCACCGACTTCCGGGAGGACCTCCCGAAGGTCACCGTCCCCGCGCTGGTCATCCACGGTGACTCGGACGACATCGTCCCCTACGAGGGATCGGGGAAGCGCACCGCCGAGATCGTGCCGCACGTCAGGACGACCATCATCGAGGGTGCCCCGCACGGGTTGAACACCAGCCACCCCACGGAGTTCAACACCTCGTTGCTGGAGTTCCTGGCCGACTGAGGGGCATGCTCGCCGTGAACCGTCGGGGGCCCGGCATCCCGGCATCCAGAGACGGTTTCAGCCGCCTCCCACCGACCCTGGATGCCAAGATGCCGGAGCCGGGGGAGTCGGGTGCGGGCGAGATGACAACCACAGCCACCCCCGCAGTGTTTCGGCCCGGTTAATCCCCCTCCCGACCGCCACACACCGTCCCCCGGGACAACTATCGTGGGGAATCGACCGACAGGAAAGGACGTCGCCGTGGAACTCACCCCCCGGGAGCAGGAGAAGCTCCTCATCTTCACCGCCGCCGAGGTCAGCCGCCGGCGCCAGGCCCGGGGACTGAAGCTCAACGTCCCGGAGGCGACCGCCCTGATCAGCGACGCGGTCATCGAGGCAGCCCGCGACGGGCGCACCGTCGCCGAGGCGATGGAGATCGGTACGCAGGTGCTCGGCGCCGACGACGTGCTGGACGGCGTGCGCGACATGCTCACCCTCATCCAGGTCGAGGCGACCTTCCCCGACGGGACGAAGCTGATCAGCGTCCACGACCCGATCGGCCAGTGACCATGGGTGCCCACCACGACAACGCACTCACCGTCCTCTACGCGGGGGCGGAGGCCTCCCCCCCGGATGTCCTCGCCGGAGTGACCGGGTTCCCGGTGGCCACCGGCCCCAGGGATCTCGCCCGCCACACCGAGCAGGCCAGGGAGCAGGACGCGACACTGGTGGTCATTCCCGCCGGGACGAACCGTGACCTGACGTCGATCACCCAGGCGGCGCAGGCCCTGCGGTGGGCGCAGCGTTCCGGGGCGAAGGTCGTCCTGGGCCCGTCGCTGATCGATGCCACGCGGGCGATCGCCGAACTCCGGCGGCACCTCCGTTCGGCGGCGAAGGACCATGACGCTGTCCTGTTCACCGCACGGACGGTGGACCCGTTCGCGGACGCCGAGCTGGTGCGACGTGTTCGGCTGGCCCAGCAGTTCTCCGAGAAACTCCTGGTGGAGGTCGCGTTCGAGGGATCATGGCCGTCGGTGGGGACCGGGCGGGAACGGTTGGGGCTGTTGGGTGCGACCGCTGCCGCCGACATCCGCGCGGACCTGGCGACCGGCGGGGACGCGACCGCGCTGTTCCGTCCGTCGGCGCTGGCGACCGCCACCGAACAGGCGTCGCACACCGCGCTCCACCTGCTGCGCGACCATGGCGACGACGGCATCGCCGCCGGTCTGCTCGCCGACCACGAGACGGGGTTCGCCCACTCGCACGGCGACGAGGACGGGCACAGCCACAGCCACGGGCACAGTCACCCGCACTCACACGCCCACACCCACCACCACTAGGAGACAAGACGATGTCCGGATCCGCCAGCTACGGCACCGCGCCCGGTGCCCCGGCCACGATCGAACTGAACCCCGGCCGCCGCACGATCACCCTGCGCGTGGCCAACACCGGCGACCGCGCGGTGCAGGTCGGCTCCCACTACCACTTCTTCGAGGTGAACCCCGCCCTCGACTTCGACAGGGAGGCGGCCTGGGGCATGCACCTGTCCATCCCGTCCGGTCTGGCGGTGCGGTTCGAACCCGGTGACACCCGGGAGGTGGAGCTGGTGGACTTCGGTGGTAAGCGCATTCTGCACGGGTTCGGCGGCGTGACCGAGGGGGCGCTGGACGACCCGGACGTCAAGGCGCGGGCGCTGGGGAAGCTGCCGGAGTTCCTGGCCACCAACGATGCCCTGGAGACACACTGATGAGCACCATCGACCGTTCCCGCTACTCCGAGATCTACGGCCCGACCACCGGCGACACGGTGCGCCTGGCGGACACCTGCCTGACCGTGCGCATCGAGCACGACCACCTCGCCGCCGCCTACGGTGACGAGTCGGTCTACGGCGGCGGCAAAGCCGTGCGCGACGGCATGTCGCAGGACCCGGGCGCCACGGCGGCGTCCGGTGCCCTGGACACCGTGATCACCGGCACCATCGTGCTGGACGCCGTCGCCGGCGTGGTGAAGGGCGATGTGGGCATCAGGGACGGCCGCATCGTGAAGATCGGCAAGGCGGGCAACCCGAACACGCAGGACGGGGTGGACCCCGAACTCGTCATCGGGCCCGGCACCGAGGTCATCGCCGGTGAGCACCGCATCCTCACCGCCGGTGGGGTGGACTCGCACATCCACTACATCACCCCGCAGCAGGCCGAGCACGGGCTGGCCAACGGCATCACCACCTTCTTCGGCGGTGGCACCGGCGCGGCCGAAGGCACCCTGGGCACCACCTGCACCCCGGGTGCCAATGGCGTGCAGTTCATGCTGCGGGCCGCCGAGGGCATGCCGGTGAACACGGGTTTCCTGGGCAAGGGTTCCGGCTCGCTGCCCGAGGCGCTGGCCGAGCAGATCGTCGGCGGAGCGGCGGGGCTGAAGATCCACGAGGACTGGGGCGCGACACCGGCCACGATCCGCAATGCCATGGACGTCTGCGACGAGTACGACGTGCAGCTCGCCATCCACACCGACACCCTCAACGAGGGCGGTTTCTTCGAGTCCACCGCCCGCGCCTTCGGTGGCCGGACCGTGCACACCTTCCACTCCGAGGGTGCCGGCGGCGGCCACGCCCCGGACATCCTGCGCGTCACCGGCATGCCGAACGTGCTGCCCGCCTCCACCAACCCCACGCTGCCGTACACGGTGAATTCCGTGGAGGAACTGCTGGACATGGTGATGGTCTGCCACCACCTGTCCCACGACATCCCCGAGGACGTCGCCTTCGCCGACTCGCGCGTGCGTGCCGAGACCATCGCCGCGGAAACCGTGCTGCACGACCTCGGCATCATCAGCATCTTCAGCTCCGATTCGCAGGCGATGGGACGCGTCGGCGAATCCTGGACGCGCGCCTTCCAGACCGCCCACCACTGCCGCGAGCAGCTCGGTGAGCTGGACGGCGACAAGGGTGCGGGAGACGACAACAGCCGCGTGCTGCGCTACGTGGCGAAGATGACGGTGAACCCGGCGATCGCCCAGGGCATCGCCGGGCACATCGGCTCCATCGAGCCGGGCAAGCTCGCGGACCTGGTGCTGTGGCCCATCGGGACCTTCGCCGCGAAACCGCGGCTGGTCCTGCGGCAGGGCCGCATCGCCTACGGGCAGATGGGCGACCCGAACGCCTCGCTGGCCACGCCGCAGCCGGTCTTCTACCGCGACCAGTTCGCCAACTACGGGTCCGCGCTGCAGGCCACCCGCGTCACCTTCATGAGCCAGGCAGCCATCGACGCCGGCGTGCCTGAACAGCTGGGACTGACGTCCACCGTCCTGCCGGTCGCCGGCACGCGCGGCATCGGCAAGCGGGACATGGTGCGCAACGACCGCCTCGCGGAGATCGCCGTCGACCCGGACACCTACGAGGTCACCGTGGACGGCATCCACGCGACGATCGACCCGGCGGAGAGTCTTCCACTGGCCCAGAAGTTCTTCCTGTTCTGATGTCCCCTTCGCTGCCGTTCCTGCAGGCGCTGACCTACGCCGATTCGGCCTACCCCTCGGGGCGCTACACGCTGTCCCACGGGCTGGAGGCCCTGGTGCAGGCACGCCGGGTGACCGGCGTGGACCAGGTGACCGCGGTCCTGATCGACCACCTCCGCCACACCGCTGCGCCGGGGGACGGGGTCGCGACGGCGGTCGCGGCCATGTGCTCCGGCACCGGTGACCTCGACACGCTCGTCACGCTCGACCACGAACTCGCCGCCACGAAGGTCACCGGCGAGCTGCGCCGGGCATCCACCCGGGTAGGACGCCAGCTCCTGCAGGTCACGGCCGCGGTCGAGGCCCAGCTCGGCGCCGGGCAGCCGGAGCTGCTGCGGGAGTACGCCGCCGCCGTCGCCGCCAAGGAGAGCCCCGGTAACCAGGCCATCGCCGCCGGGCTGATACATGCGTCCCACGGGATGGACGCCGCCACCGCCGTCGCCACCGAACTCACCGGCCTGGCCGTCGGATGGGGCGGGGCGGCTCTTCGGCTGAGGCAGTGCGACCACATTGGTGCGCAGGTGGCGATCACCGCGGCGCACCCCGTCATCGCCGAACTGGGCGAGCGGTGCGTCCTGACCGCTTCTGACCTGCTGGAATCGCGGGAATGGCGATTACTGGGACGTGCGAGCCCCGGCAGTGACCTGGCCTCCGCGCAGCACGAGACCGCCCCCGCCCGCCTGTTCATGAGTTAGAAAGGGAGTCATGACAACCACCCCACAGTCCTCGCCCGATTCCGTCACCGGCACCGGTTCCCCCCTGCGCATCGGCATCGGTGGACCGGTCGGCTCCGGCAAGACCGCCCTGATCGAGGCCCTCGTCCCGCTGTTCATGGACGCCGGACGCAACGTCGGCGTGATCACCAACGACATCTACACCCAGGAGGACGCCGTCCACGTCCGCCGCGAGCTCGACGGGGTGATCGACCCCGAGGTGGTCATCGGCGTGGAGACCGGGTCGTGCCCGCACACCGCGGTGCGCGATGACCCGACGATGAACCTGATGACTGCCGCGGACCTGCTGGACGAGCACCCCGGCATCGACACCCTGTTCTTCGAGTCCGGCGGCGACAACCTGACCCTGACCTTCTCCCCGGCGCTGGTGGACGTGTTCGTCTTCGTGCTGGACACCGCGGAAGGCCAGAAGATGCCCCGGAAGCGCGGTCCGGGCATCACCGAGTCCGACATCCTGGTGATCAACAAGACCGACATCGCGCAGTACGTGCGCTGCGACCTGACGATCATGAACGCCGACGCCGTGGACGTGCGCGACGGCAAGCCGGTCGTGCTGACCGACTGTCTGCTGGGCGAGGGGATCGACGAGCTGCACCGGAAGCTGGAGGGCTTCCGCGCGTGACCGCGGTGTCCCCTGACATCCGGCTGGACCCGGCGGCTCTCACCCCGGCGGTGCCGTGGGAGCTCGCGGAGGTCGCGGGCGAGGTGTCCGCGGGGGGTGGCGTGCTGCCGGTCGGACGTCCCGGCAAGGTCGGTGTGCTCGATCTGACCTTGGGGGTGGACGGGTCCGGCACCACCGGTGTGGCGTCGCGGTTCGTGAAGGCGCCGATGCAGCTGACCCGACCGCTGTACATCGACCCGGGTGATCCGGGGGAGGCTTTCGTCTACGTGCGCACCACCGGCGGAGGACTGGCGCAGAACGACCGCATACGGCAGATCGTCCGGCTGCAACCCGGAGCCCGGGCGACGGTGACGACGCAGGCGGGGACGCCGGTCCACCGGATGAACACCGGCATGGCGACGCAGTGGGTGAGTCTGCACGTGCCGTCCGGTGCCGTGTGCGAGTACCTGCCGGGGCAGACGACCCTGTTCGCGGGGTCGAGGTTTCTGCAGGTCACCGATGCTTCCGTGGAACCGGGTGGGATGCTGCTGGCTGCGGAGGTGATGCTGACCGGACGTCTGGCCCGAGGTGAGCGCGACGGCTATGATGCACTCGGGCAGGGCTTCCGGGTGGAGCGTTCCGGACGTCCGCTGCTGTCCGACACCCTGTGCGTGGTCGGGGCGGGGGAGGGACGCAGCGAGATGCTGCTGTCACGGTGGCCCGTGTGGGGGACGGTTCTGGTTGTCCCGCCGTCGGCCACGGAGGTGCCGGGGTTGCTGGACGTGGTCAGGGATGTGCTGGGGGACCACCCGTCGGCGGGGGCGTCCACCATGGTCGGTGACGCGGGCATCACCGTGCGCGTCGCTGGCGAGGATCCGGTGGAGGTGCGGGCCATGGTCGGTGCCGTGCACAGTGTCGCCCGGGAGTTCCTGCTGGGGCGTCCCGCGGTTGACCTGCGGCGTATGTAGCCGGTCCGCTACGGTGGTGGCATGAACCACGTCACCTACGGCGACAACATGATCCGCCGCATGGAGGACTCGGTCGACGACGAGTACCAGGCCGAGATCATGCACAAGGCGTCGTCGGTGGGTATGCAGTACTACTGGTGGACATTGCTCGGACTCGGCGTGGTCTTCGCCTGGGTGCTGCCCGGCTTCTACTCGCTGCTGAGCATCCTGCTGGTCTGGGCCCCGGCACTCGCTGTCACAGCGTCGCAATGGTGGATGAAGCGCTACGCCCCACGTCCCCGATTCATGGCGATGACGCCGGGGGAATGGGCTGCGCTCATTCCCGGGCTGGCAGTCATGTGCGCCGGAATGCTCGTCAACGCCTACGACGGTGAACTGTCGACGGCCGCCGGAATGGTCGTGGGTGGCCTGGTGGGTGGATTTGCCGGTGGTTGGTACGCGAAGAACCGGGCGCGAACCGTGCGGGAACGGGACGAACGCCGTCTCGACGCCGAGATCGACGACTGGGCGCTGTAGGAGCCTCAGGCTGCAGGATGTCAGTCGGGGAGCCCGACCAGGAACTCCCGCAGCCCCACCAGGTCGTCCGTGCCGATGACGTCCAGTCCGGCCCGCAGCTGCGCCGCCCAGGTGGCACGTTTGCCCACCGGGTCCGTCTCCGGTACTCCCCAGACCCGGGAATCCGCGCCGTGCCCGTCCGCCCGCTCCACGAAACCGGTGGGGTCACCGATGACGTCGGTCCAGGTCGACGAGACGAGCGGCATGTCACGGGCATCGAGTGCATCGGTTCCGGTGAGATCCGACTCCCGGCCGTCGTAGAACCCGTAGCGCACCGGCCGGTCGGCGATCGTCTCGAACGGGGGTTCACCGGAGTAGACGACCTGCACGGCGCCGGGTGTGAGTTGACCGTCCTCCACGTGGGTCAGGACGTCGGAGTAGGACGCGAGGAGTTCCTCGGTTCGGGCGAGCGTGTCCGCGCCCCCGTCCTTGACGTCGACGAGCAGACGGACTGGTTCGGTGCGGTCCGGGTACACCTGTCCGCCGGTGCCCCGTACCCACTCCGCCAACGGCTTCAGGTACCAGTCCTCGAGGCTGCGCCCCGCCTGCGGACCCGTGGTTGCCTCGGGTTGGGTGTGCCCCAGGAGGAGCTGGCCGTCCTCGAACCAGATATCCGCCTCGATACTGGTGAACCCCTGGGCCAGGGCGTCCCACAGGGGAGTGGGATGCAGGTAGTCGTTGTGGGCGTGGGCCTGGGGCAGGGACGTCGGTGTGCTGAACCCCTCGGGCGCCGGGTTGGCCGACGATGGTTCCACCACCCCGGCCGATGACGTGGCCGCGAGGGCGAATGACAGGAGCGTGGAGCAGCATACTGAACTGATCAGGGCGGTTCGTCCGGTTCCGTGGCGGGGCATGGTGGTTAGCGTATCCGGCAGCTAATCGTCTGCGCAGCGTATCCGGACAAGGTTCATTCGCAGGTCAGTTGCTGTTCACATCCGAGAGTTCTTCAGTACCCTCGGCCCCATGAGCGACCTTCCCGAAGCACTCATCACATCCGTCCGCGATGCCCGCCGGGTCGAGGTGTTCACAGGTGCGGGGATGAGCGCGGACTCCGGACTCGACACCTTCCGCGACGCCACCACGGGCCTGTGGACCCACGTGGATCCGCAGGCGATGGCCAGCGTGGACTCCTGGGCCCGCGACCCCGACCCCATGTGGGCCTGGTACCTGTGGCGCGCGGCGAAGGCACGGACCGCCGACCCCAATCCCGGCCACACGGCCGTCGCCGCCTGGCAGCACGCCACCCCGGACACCAGCGTCCACGTCACCACCCAGAACATCGACGACCTGCATGAACGTGCCGGATCGAGCAGTGTCTCCCACCTCCACGGCAACCTCTTCGATTTCCGCTGCACGGTCTGCGGAGCCCCGGCCTTCGAACCGGACCTGCCGGAAGAACCGGTCGAACGCCTCCATCCGCCGGAGTGCAGCGCCTGCGGCAACCTGGTGCGTCCCGGGGTGGTCTGGTTCGGCGAGGCACTGCCGCAACGCGATTTCGCGGAGGCCGAACAGTCCATGCAGGACTGCGACCTGGTCGTCATCGTCGGGACGAGCGGCGTGGTCTACCCGGCCGCCGGACTGCCGCAGATCGCCGCGGCCCGAGGCGTCCCGGTCATCGAGATCAGCCCGGACGACACCGACCTCACCCCGACCGCCACCTGGTCACTGCGGACCACGGCCGCGCAGGGGCTTCCGGCGCTGCTGGACGTTCTCAGCTGAACCGCACCTCGTCCAGGCTCAACGCGTCGCCCGGCGGCCGCTGCCCCTCCGCGATCTCCACGTAGCCCGCGGCGTGGGCGATCAGGCCCTTCCTCTCCTCCTCCGAGAGCTCGCGCCGGACCTTCGCCGGCAGTCCGGCGGCCAGCGAACCGTCCGGGATCTCAGCTCCCTCCAGCACCACCGCGCCTGCGCCGATGATCGTGCCGCCGCCCACGGTCGACCCGCTCAGCAGCGACGACGACATCCCCACCAACGTGCCGTCCCCCACACTCAGTCCGTGCACCAGGGCCTGGTGTCCGACGGTGACGTCATCGCCGAGGACGCACGCCGTGCCGGAGTCCACGTGGATTACACTGTTGTCCTGGATGTTCGTCCGCTCCCCGATGCGGATCGCCCCCACATCCGCGCGGATCACCACACCGTAGAACACGGAGGAATCGGCACCGATCTCCACGTCGCCGATGATCACGGCGTTCGGGGCGACGTACGCCGATTCATGGATGCGCGGCGTCCTGCCGTTGAAGGGGAGGATCAGCGGGCCGGTGGTGCGGGGATTCTGGAAGGTAGTCATGTTCCCCACTGTAACTACTAGTCCGCGATCCCGGTCGTCCTCAACCAGTCCACGACCACCTGGCAGGTCGGCTCCACCAGGCCAGGGCCGTACTCCTCGGTGTCGGCGCGCAGTGAATCGAGGTCGACGTCCTGTGACGTGAGATCGCTGGCGTGCCCGATCAGCCACTGCTCGATGCGCGACGGATCCACCTCGGGGTGGAACTGCAGGCCGAGCGCATGGTTGGACTGGAACGCCTGGACCGGCGAGTCGTCGTCGTAGGCCAGACGCTCCACACCGGAGGCCATGGCGGACTTGCCGTCCGGCAGCTCGATCCGGTCGCCGTGCCAGTGCAGGACGGGACGCCCCTCGAGATGGCGCAACGGCCCCTCCAGGCCGGCCTCGGTGAGGGTGACCGGCGACCAGCCGATCTGCATCGGCCCCGCGCCAGGGACGATGCGTCCGCCCAGCGCCACCGCCAGGAGCTGCGCTCCCAGGCACACGCCCAGGACGGGGCGTCCGGCGGCGTGCCTGGAACGGATCAGGTCAACGACCTCGTCGAGGTAGGGGTACCGCGGGTCGGCGGTGGACACCGGCCCGCCCATCACCACGAGCAGGTCGGCCTCCAGGGGGCCGGGCGGGAAATCCACGCCGACGTCGGCGTATGTGGGGTGCAGGACGTCCTCCCACACCCCGGCGTCCTCGAACGCGAGGAAGCGGAGCACAACAGAGGTGAGCGGGCTGGTGGTCATGGTCCCAGACTACGTCCATGATGGAGGCATGTCCTACCTACTGATCGTCCACCACAGCCCCACCGACAAACTCCGCTCGCTGGCGGACACCGTGATCACCGCGGCGCGGGAGGCGGCGGCGCAGGTCAACGAGGAACTCGCCGGTGACGGGGCCCTCGAGGTCCGTGAACGCAACGCCCTGGACCCGGATCCCGGGGAACTCGCCGGGGCGGATGCCGTGATCCTGGGCACCACGGCGAACTTCGGGTACATCTCCGGGGCGCTGAAGCACTACTTCGACTCCACGTTCACGGAGAACCAGGGGGTGGACAAGCCGTTCAGCTACTGGATCCGCGGTGGCTACGACACCACCGGTGCGGAGAAGGCGATGCAGACCATCACCACCGGATTCGGGTGGACGCAGGCCGCCGAGCCCGTCGCCTTCACCGGGGACATTGAACCCCACCGCGGTGAACTGCAAGCGCTGGCGGAGAACACCGTGGGCGCGTGGTTCGCGTCGGTGGCGTGAGTGCCGCGGGTGGGGGCTACTTCGCGTCGGCCAGGAAGTGGGACGCCGCGGCAACCCCGGCGGTGACGGTGAGTACCGCGGGCCACGGTCCGATCTTCTTCGCCAGCGGGTGGGACAGGCCGAACCCGGCGACGTAGGCGGTGCCCAGTCCGGCGGTGAGGGCCGGGCCCCCCTTGGCGAGCCAGGTGCGTCCGGCATGCACCCCGGCCGCGGCGAGCAGGACTCCGCCGAGCGGGCGGATACCGGTCTCCCGGGCGCTGACCCACCCCCCGATCAGGCCCAATGTGGTGACGGTGGCGGTGTTGACGTCCTTGGCGTTCTTGAGTTTCATCTCCATGCCTGACAGGTTACCCGGGTACCCTCGGCACCAGACACTGGAATCTGTGAGAAATGACATGAATCACCCCGACCCGACCACCTCCCCCGGCGACTCCCTCGCGGACTCGTCACCCTCGCCGCTCGCTACCCTCCTGACCAGGCTGTGGGGCATCGACCTGCCGATCATCGGTGCCCCGATGGCCGGACGCGCCGGTGGGGAACTGGCGGCGGCGGTGAGCCGCGCGGGCGGACTCGGAATGATCGGGGTGGGGTCCGGGACGTCCCCCGACTGGATCCGGGACAACGCGGACACCGCCGGGGACGGGGGGAACTTCGGCATCGGACTGATGGTCTGGGCACTCGACAGGTCGGTGTCCCGGACCGGTTCCGCACCGCAGTTCGACGCCGCCATCGCCGCCAACCCCACCGTGATCTCCCTCGGCTTCGGCGACCCCGCGCCGTGGGTGCGTCGCGCCCACGACGCCGGCATCAGTGTGGTCGCCCCGGTCAACAACCTGCTCCAGGTGCGGCAGGCGTTGGCCGCTGACGTTGATGTGCTGTGCGTCCAGGGTTCCGACGCCGGAGGGCACACCGGCACGATCGGCACGATGTCGCTGATGCAGCACGTCCTGAACTACGCCGCCGTGCAGGCGCCCGCGGTTCCGGTCGCCGTCGCCGGAGGCATCGCCACCGGCCGGGGCGTTGCCGCCGCGTTGTCCGCCGGGGCGGACGCCGCGTGGATCGGGACGGCACTGCTGGGCTCCCCGGAAGCGCTCGGATCGGACGCGCTGAAGACCGCGGCCGTGCAGGCATCGTCCCGGAACACCGTCCTGACCGGCATCTACGACCGCGCCGAGCAGGTGCCGTGGGACACCGAATCATGGCCCACCCGCACCGTGCGCAACCGCTTCGTCGACCGCTACGCCGGGGACGCCTCCGTGGATGACGCCGAACTGGTCGCCGCACGCGCCGACGGTGGGGAGTACGCCGACGAGCTCAAACTGCACGCCGGACAGGGGATCGGACTGCTTCGTCGCCGCGAGCCGGCCGGGGACATCGTCCACCGCATGGTGGAGGAGGCATCGGTCCTGCTCAAGCGGTTCTAGTCCGGTAGGTCGGCGACCATGTCCGCGACGGTCGCGCGTGCGGCGTCCTCGGTGATCCGGCCCGCCATCAGCAGGGACCCGAGGCCGTGCCCGAGGGCCATTGCGGTGTCGACGATGCGTCCGGCGACCCCGTCCCCCAGTTCCGGTGCGGCGGCGAGGCATGCGGCGGTGAACTCGTCGCCCGTCGCAGCGAGGTGTCGACGGTACGCCGATGCGGCGGGTTCCGTGCCGGTGACCGCCATCAGTTCCATCGAGACGCCCACACGGTGCAGCGCCTGTGTCTCCGCGTCCACCGGGAGGGACGCGGCGAAGTAGCCCTCCAGCACCGCGCGCAGGGAACTGCTCTGCTGGCCCCGCAGGTCGCGCCAGCGTTGCACGCTGCGCCCACTCAGTCGGTCGAGGGCGCTGGTCAGAAGGGTGTCCTTGTCGGTTCCGTAGTACTGGACGAGGCGGAGGGAGACCCCGGCTTCGGTGGCGACGGCCCGCATCGTCACCGCGTTGATGCCGCCGGTTCCGAGGAGCCGGTCGACGGCATCGAGGATGTCGTCCCGGCGGGTGGATTCCCGGCGTGTGGAGCCGGTGGTTGTACGCATGTACCAGAGGGTACAGGGGGCTGCGGGTGTGGTTCGCGTAGGGTGGGCGGTGTCATGAACGAGACAGGTAGAGCCAACAGAAACACCCGCTGCCTGGACGTTGACCTTACGGCCACCCCGTGGCTGTACCCGGGGCCCTGGCCCACATCGTCCGGAACGCTGACCGCCGAGGGCTACTTCCCCGGTGACGACGGGTTGGTGGGGATCGCCTCCGACCTGGACCGGACGCCGGTGGTCGCCGTCGGATCCAATGCCTCGCCCGGGGTGGTCAGGACGAAGCTGCGGGAGCACGACGTCTCGCCGGTGGTCCCCTTCGTGCGGGCCTGCGTGCCGGACACGGTCACCGGGTTCACGGCGCACATCAGCCCGCGGGGTTACATCGCCGCGGCGCCACACCGGCGGCCCGGGACGCAGACAACGATGTGGGTCAGTTTCCTCGATGCCGAACAGCTGGAATGCGTGGACGCCACCGAGGCACCGAACTACAGGAGGATCCGGGTCAATGACACGGTGATCCTCGACAACGGTGATGAACTGACCGGGTACGACATTTACCGCAGCAGCTGGGGACTGGTTCCGGACATCCCGCACCACACCGGACGGGGCAGTGCGCCGATGGCCTTCACCAGGCGCGGGGCGCAGGAAAGGGTGTTCGGTCACCTGCGCGAACGGCTCGCCGGATTCGTGCCGTCACTGCCGGACGGCGGGAGCGAGAAGGTGGTCCGCGCTATGTGGGACGACCGGATGTTGGCTGACCGGGTCTCGGAGGAGCTCCACGCCGTCGCGCTGGACGACGGGTACTGAGCTCTCCGACGTTCTAGCCGGCGGTCTCCGAGCCGGGGACGCTCTGCCATGAACCGGCGGCGGCGCTGCCGGACGTGATGGAACCCACGACGCTGAACAGGGAACCGATGACGTCGGTCTCGGTCAACGAGGTGAGGACCGAGGCGACGGTGGGGTCGTCGGAGGAACCTCCGCCGCTCGAGTTGGAGGGGAGGTCCTGGGCGGAGGCGACGCCGGTCGCGGTCGTTGCGGTGAGCACGGTGGCGGCGGCGAGTGAGAGCGCGCGGGTACGGAAGGGGCTGCGGGTGTTCTGCCGGGCGTGGCGGGGTGTGCGGTGATGGGAAGTCATGCGGACAAGTATGCCGTCTCCGGCGCGAAAACGTGTATGAAAGGGGACATGGATACCAACACGCTTGTCCTTGCACAGGGTTCGGCCCCGACCCTCGGTTTCATCGGCTGGATCATCATCGGTGGGCTTGCCGGCTGGATCGGCTCGAAGATCATGAAGACCGACGAGCAGATGGGCTTGATGCTCAATATCCGTGGTCGGCGTGATCGGCGGGTTCCTTGGCGGGTGGTTGCTGACCCTGCTCGGCCTGGATGTTGCGAATGGCGGTTACTGGTTCAGCTTCTTGACCTGTCTGCTCGGTGCGGTGATCCTTCTGTGGATCGTGGGGGCGGTGACCTCGAGGAAGAGGTGAGCGCGTACGTGTAGCCCCGGCACCGGGAGGGGTGCGGGGTGCAGGTCGGGGATGAGTGCGGGGCGGGTTATCCCCCGGGGTCGGGGTCAGGCTGGGGTGTGGATGGGGTGAATCCGGCGAGTTCGGCGACGTCGCGGTCGCTCATTGCCTTGAATCTTGCCAGGGGTCCGTCGGCGTGGGTGGTGTGGGTGTCGCCGTCGGGCCCGGTCCAGTGGATGGTGAATCCGCCGTCATCGGTGTAGCAGCTCCAGGTCTTGTCGGTTTTGCCGGCGTGGTGGGCTCTGCACAGTTTCTGCCCGTTGGTCACCGCCGTCGGCCCGTTGCTTGTCGGGTCGGTGTGCGGCGAGTTGACGATGTGGTCGTTGTCGCACTGGGCTGCGGGCACGGTGCAGGACGGGAACCGGCAGTGCCCGTCGCGGCCGTCGAGGTAGAGCTGCTGGGTGAAGCTGAAGCGGTAGCCGGCGGCATCGGGGATGTCGGCGGGATCGGTGGGCAGCTGTTTGACGGTGTCGGCGACGGATTCGAGACGGTCGGCGGAGTTGGTGTCGATCCAGCCGACGCTGGGCAGGTAGCCGGCCCCGGTGCCGTGGATGCCGTCGAGGCTGGCACGGTAGAGGTTGACCCGGATGTGCATGGTCTCGGCGGTGTCGCCGAGCAGTTCGAGCAGGACCTGGGCTTTGATCTGTGATGGGCTCGGCAGTCCAGGCAGTTCGGCGGTGGTGTGCTCGTCGAGGAGGTCGCGATCGCGGCGCAGCCCGGCGAGCCGGGCGCGGGCTTTGCTCTCAAGGGCGTCGGCGATCGCTGCACTGCTGGTCTCGGAGCCGACGGTGAGGATGTAGTTGCGTCCGCGGCGGTGCAGTGTGGCGGAGTCGGCTTCGGCGTCGGCGGTGTCATCGGCGAGATCCGGGGCGAGGTCGATGATCGCGGCGTCGACACGGTCGCGCAGGGCGGGCAGGGGAACCGGGGTGGGGCTCGTGGCGAGCCAGTCGGTGATCGCGTCGGCGACGGTGACGTCGAGATCGGCGCGGACCTGCTCGACAGCCTTTGCGGGCACGGTCGTCAACTGGCGGTTGATGCGGCCCCAGATGGTGTCGAGGTGGTCGGCGGTGACGGTTCCGGTGTCGGCGAGGGTGGTGAACAGCTCTGGCATGCGCAGGGATAGTTCGGCTGCGTGTGCGAATTTTATGGCGTCGGTTCTGGTGCGTGCGCGTAGTGCCAGTGCGCGGGAGGTCCGGGCGTTGTCGGGCAGGGTGGCGAGGTAGGAGATGATGACGAGTTCGCCGTTGTTGAGCAGGTTCTGGACGTCGGTGATGGTGTGTTGTGGTGGGTGTGTGGTGGTGGTCATGGCCCCGAGCGTCCCCTTATGTCGTGTTCGTTGGACAAAGTATATACGACGGCACGGACACGGTCAACCACATGTTCGAATACAGGAACGTCAACGAGGCGGGGACTAGTGTTGGCGTCATGGGACAGTTGCTCATTGACCGCGCGTACAACGTCCGGGGAGCCGGAGAGGACGACGGCGCAGCGTACTTCCTCGTCGACCGTCTCTGGCCCCGCGGAGTGAAGAAGGAGGACCTGCCGTTGGACGGCTGGCCGAAAGAGCTCACCCCGTCCGCCAAACTGCGGAAGGAGTTACACGCGGAGGCGCTGACGTGGCGTCAGTTCACCGGGAGGTACCGGGAGGAACTCGATGGGCGCCTCGCGTCTGGGGAGCTGGACCACGCACTGGCGGAGATCCGGGACAAACTCGCCGTCGGCGACGTCGTCCTCCTCTTCGCGGGCAAGGACACGGAGCGCACCCATGCGAGGGTTCTGCGGGAATGGTTGGACGAAGCTGACTGACCTTCGGCCGAATGTCCATGTACGCTTTGATACATGTGTATCAAGCGAGACGGGCTACCCCACGCGGGGATCATTCTGGCCGTCGCGTGTATCGCCCAGCTCATCGTCATCCTCGACGCGTCCGTGGTGAACGTCGCACTTCCGGAGATTCGCCGGGACCTCGGACTCGGCGACACGGCTTCGGCCTGGGTGGTCACCGGCTACGCTGTCGGTTTCGCGGGGGTACTCCTGGTCGCAGCACGCTCGGTGGACATTGTCGGGGTCGGGCGCATCCTCGTCGCCGGTACGGCGGTATTCACCCTCGCCAGTGTCGCTGCGGGGATCGCCACCGGTCCTGAAATGCTCCTCGGCGCCCGCGTCGTCCAGGGCCTCGCGGCTGCAGTCGTTTCGCCGGCCACATTCACCATGATCACACTGGCGTTCCCGGAGGGACGTGCCCGCACGCGGGCGATCACGGTGTGGACGGCGGTGAGTGTTGCAGGCGGAGGGGCGGGAACTGTTCTCGGCGGTCTACTCACCGGGGCATGGTCCTGGCGACTCGTCTTCCTCATCAACATCCCCGTCGGACTCGTCGTGCTCGGCGGCCTCGCGCTTCTCGTCCGTGTCGTCCCGTTGTGGAGGGGTTCATCGGCGGCCGCGAGAATCGATGTCCTGTCCGCGGTGTGCTCGGCGGTGATGATCGGTGGGGTCGTTTACCTCCTCACCGACATCCCATCGCTTACCCCGGGCGGGGTTTCCACCGGGATAGCGTCAGTCCTGGCCGCCGTGGTCCTCCTCAGACGGCAGGCCATCTCGAACGATCCACTCATACCCGTTGACCTCCTCCGCCGGCGGCCCGTGGCGCTGGGCAATGTTGCCACTTTCCTCTCGGCGTGCTGTCTGCAGTCTGCGATCTGGTACGTCCTGACGTTCCGTATTCAGGACGATCTGGCCTACTCGCCGACGGAGACCGGCCTGTTGTTCCTTCCCCTGACCCTGAGTATGACTGCGACGAATCTTCTGCTGGTGCCCCCACTTGTGGAGGGGATAGGCAACCGGCTGACAGTTCTTGCAGGGACATCGGTCGCGGTGGGAGGACTGGTGTGGCTGGCTATGGCCCCGGAAGCGGTGGTGTGGCCCACCCTCCTGGTGGGTGCCGGAGGTGGACTCGTGGGTGCGCCGCTGGCGTACATCGTCACCGAAGACGTTCCCCCAGGACAGCAGGGTGCGGCATCCGGGATGATGAACACCTCGAAACAGTTCGGTGGCGCGGTCGGTGTCGCCGGATCCGCCCTCACGTCCGCCCCAGGGGCCTTCCTCCTCATGGCTGCGGCGATGGCCACCGCGGCGGCGCTGACGCTGGCATCCCGACCAGGAAGGGACCTCACCACCGCCGCAGCAGATCCGCGGCCACACTGACCGCGATCGTCGCCGGGTGGCTCCCTGCCAGCTCAGGGATGCCGATCGGGCACTGGATGGAGCTGACAGCCTCATCGGTGAGGCCGGCGTCCGACAGCTTCGACCGGAACCGCGACCACTTCGCCGATGACCCGATCAGTCCCACCGACCCGAGGTCGTCCCGGGCCAGCGCCGCCATGCACAGGTGCAGGTCCTCGGCGTGGTCATGGGTCATGATCAGCACGTGCGTCCCGGCGGGCAGTGCGTCGACGACCTCCTCGGGCACCATCGAATGCTGCGTCCGCACCGTCGCGACGGCGCCAGCCCCAGCGACCGCGTCCGACACTGCCGCCACCTGTTCCGGCCGGGAGTCGCAGAACCACAGGTCGGCGTCCTGCCTGGACAGGATCCTGGCGAGTTCCAGGCCCACGTGGCCGCATCCGAACACCGCCACCGCCGGCGGCACGGGCAGGGGTTCGAGCATCACCGTCACCTCTCCGCCGCAGCACTGGCGGCCGTGGTCGTAGGGAACGCGGTCATTGAGCGCGAACTCCATCATCTCCGGGGCATCGCGGGACGCCCCGAGCATCTCCCGGGCCCGTTCGACGGCACCCGCCTCGAGATTGCCACCGCCGACCGACCCATGGATTGCATCACCGCTCACGAGCATCTTCGCCCCCGCCTCCCGAGGCGCGTGGCCCCGGCGTGCAATGAGGGTGACCAGGACCGCGGGTGTGCGGGACGCGCGCAGAGCCGAGGCGTCCGACAGCCAGCTCACGGCGCCACCCCTGCGGGTGCGGCGGCACGCACCCGCCCGACCGCCCAGTACACCGCCTCCGGGGTGGCGGGGGAGGGCAGGTCAACGACGGGGGAACCACCGTCGTCCGAGAAGGCGGCAACGGCCTGGCGCAGTGCCTCGCGCACCGAGAACGCCAGCATCAGTGGGGGTTCACCGACAGCCTTCGACCCGTACACCGCCCCCTCCTCGTGTGCCTTGTCCAGCAGCTCCACGTTGAACACCCCGGGCAACTCCGACAGGGAGGGCAGTTTGTACGTCGATGCGCCGGACGTCGACAACCGGCCTGACCCGCGGTCACCGGGGTGCGAACCATCGTCCCAGCGCAGGTCCTCCAGCGTCAGCCATCCGACGCCCTGCACGAAACCGCCCTCGATCTGGCCGATGTCGATCAACGGGGACAGCGAGTCGCCGACGTCGTGCACGATGTCCACCCGCCGGACCTCGTAGGACCCGTCGAAGCGGCTGACCTCGACCTCCGAGGCGGCGACGCCGTAGGCGAAGTACTTGAACGGTTCGCCCTGCATGACCGAGGAGTCCCAGTGCAGGCCCTCGGTGCGGTAGAAGCCGGACGCGGACAGCTGGACGCGCTGCATGTAGGCGTCCGCCACGACCGACTCCCACGACAGGTCGTCCGGAACCCCCAGGGCGGACACCCGGCCGCGGGAGAAGCGGACGTCCGACGGGTTCACGCCCAACTTCGAGGCGGCGACCACCCGCAGACGCGCAATGATCTGGTCGCAGGCGTCCTTCACCGCCCCGCCGTTGAGGTCCGCCCCGGAACTCGCCGCGGTCGCCGAGGTGTTCGGCACCTTGTCGGTGCGTGTCGGGGACTGCCGGACCAGGGACAACGGCACACCCAGGGACGTGGCGGCGACCTGCATCATCTTCATGTGCAGGCCCTGGCCCATCTCCGTGCCGCCGTGGTTGATCAGCACGGACCCGTCCTTGTACACCAGTACCAGTGCCCCACCCTGGTTGAAGGCGGTGAGGTTGAAGGAGATGCCGAACTTGATCGGGGTCAGCGCCAGCGCCCGGCGGCGCGACGGGTGGGACGCGTTGAACAGGGCGATCTCGGTTTCACGGGCCTCCACGTCGGCGTGGGAGAGGAGCTGGGACCAGGCGGCCTCGAGCCGCTCCGGGTGTCGGACGGGCATGTCGTAGGGGGTGCGCTGCCCCTCCGAGTAGAAGTTGCGCCGGCGCACCTCACGGGCAGGAAGTCCGAGGTGCTGCGCGATGCGGCCCAGGATGTCCTCGATGACGAGCATCCCCTGCGGCCCGCCGAAACCGCGGAAGGCGGTCTGGGACGTCCTGTGGCACTGCGCGATACGCCCGTGGCACGCCACGTCCGGGATCCAGTAGGCGTTGTCGATGTGGCACATCGCGCGGGCCAGCACCGGCTCGGACAGGTCCAGCGACCAGCCACCGTCGGCGGTGATCGTGGTGTCCAGGGCCGTGAGCAGGCCTTCGTCGGTGAAGCCGACGGTCCAGGTGGAGTGGAAGCCGTGGCGCTTGCCCGTCATCGTCATGTCCTGCGGGCGCGTCAGACGCACCCTCACAGGACGGCCGGTCAGTACCGCACCCAGTGCGCCGACGGCGGCGTAGCCGTGCGGCTGCATCTCCTTGCCGCCGAATCCTCCGCCCATCCGCAGGGACTGCACGGTGACCTCGTGGGCGGGTACACCGAGGACGTGGCTGACGATGTCCTGGGTTTCGGTGGGGTGCTGGGTGGAGCAGTGCACCATGATCTGGCCGTTCTCGTCCACGGTTGCCAGGGACGCCTGCGTCTCCAGGTAGAAGTGCTCCTGGCCGGCGAACTCGAACGTGCCCTCGAGGGTGTTCGGCGCCGCGGTCAGGGCGGTGGCGGCGTCCCCGCGCAGCATCGTGGGCCGGGCACCGTGGAAACTGCCGGCCTCGATGGCGTCGGTGAGGGTCAGGACCGCATCCATCTGTTCGTACTCCACG
The DNA here is from genome assembly GCF_052107835.1 of Corynebacterium sp. Taxonomy (GTDB): domain Bacteria; phylum Actinomycetota; class Actinomycetes; order Mycobacteriales; family Mycobacteriaceae; genus Corynebacterium. The sequence continues at coordinate 63,239 of NZ_JBQEDF010000006.1, read as the reverse complement.
ACGACGGCTTCCGCACCCAGGCGGGCGGCCTCCAGCGAACTCCCGAGGACCCAGCACACCGCCTGGCCGTGAAACATGACCTCGTCGGTGGGGAACAGGGGTTCGTCGTGCTTGGTTCCGGCGTCGTTGACCCCGGGGACGTCCGTGGCGGTCAGGACGCGCACCACGCCGGGCACGTCGTACGCGGCTGCGGTTTCCAGCGAGACGATGCGGGCGTGCGCGTGCGGGGACTGCACCGGGTGGGCGTGGAGGATCCCGGGGTGCCGGTTAACCAGGTCGTCGGTGTACAGGGCGGCACCTGTGACGTGCAGGGACGCCGATTCGTGCGGGTGGGTCTCGCCGACGACCGGGTCGGCCGGACGCTGCGACAGGGTACTCATGACTGCACCTCCGCGAAGAACCGCTCCAGTGAGGTCCCCAGCATCGCCGAGCGGTAGGCGGAACTGGCCCGGTGGTCGGACATCGGGGTGCCCTCGGTCCGCAGGACGCCGGCCGCCTGCTCGATGGTCGTGGCCGTCCACGGCTCGCCCTCCAGGGCGTTCTCCGTGGCACGTGCCCGGACCGGTGTGGCGGCAACGCCACCCAGCCCGATCCTGGCCCTGGAGACCAGGCCGTCCTGCACCTCGACGGCGATGCCGACGGCGACCGAGGAGATATCGTCGAAACGCCGCTTGGCGATCTTGTGGAACGCCGTCAGCGGGGACAGCGGCAACGGGATCCGGACCCGGGTGATCAGTTCGTCCGGACGGCGCACGGACTGCCGGTAGCCGGTGAAGTACCCGTCCAGGGGCACCTCGCGTTCGCCGTCCGCGGAGGTCAGCACCAGTGACGCCTCCAGCGCCAGTAGTGCGGGCGGGGTGTCGCCGATGGGCGATCCGGTGCCGAGGTTGCCGCCGATCGTGGCACCGTTGCGGATCAGGCGGGAGGCGAACTGGGGCAGCAGCTGGCCCAGCAGGGGGACGCGCCCGCCCGCCTCCCGCTCGATCTCGGTGAGCGTCTGTGCCGCACCGATGTCCACGTGCGTGTCCGTCCACCGGATGCCACGCAGTTCCTCCAGCCGGTCGATGGCGATCACGTTGTCCGGGCGTGCACCCTTCAGGTTCACACCTACCCCGTGGTCTGTGGAACCGGCGACGACGGTGGTGGACGGGTCGTCCTGCAGGATCTCCAGGGCCTCCGCGAGGGAGGCGGGCCGCCGGAAGCGGGCGTCCCCCGTCCGCACATCGGTGTGGACGGGCCCGGGTGCCGGCTGCTGCAGCCGGGCGGCGCGGTCGTCGGTCGCGTCCGGGGTGCCGAGGGCGAGCGCGGCGTCCCTGATCGGACGGTAGCCGGTGCAGCGGCACAGGTTCCCGGAGAGGGAATGCAGGTCGAAGGGCTCGTCTGATTCGGGACGGTAGTACTCCGAGGCCATCGAGCAGATGAAGCCCGGGGTGCAGTAGCCGCACTGGGAGCCACCGCGGACCGCCATCTCGTGCTGGACCGGGTGCAGGTCCTGCGGGGTGCCGAGGCCCTCGGCGGTGATGACCTCCTGGCCGTCGAGCGCGGCCGCCGGAACCAGGCAGGCGTTGACCGGCACCCAACGGGTCCGGTCCCCGTCGGGGCGCGCGACCATGATCGCGCAGGCCCCGCACTCGCCTTCGGCGCAACCTTCCTTGCAGGCTGTGAGGCCGCTGTCCCGCAGTGCGTCCAGGGCATTGGTGTGTACCCCGGTGCTGCCGGGGCTTCCGGTCCGGAGAGTCACTCCGTTGACCGTCATCGTCGTACTGTCTGTGTGTGCTGTAGTCACGTGTGGATCTCCCGGTGACTCACGGTGGGCAGGTCGCCTGGGTCCGGGCACCCCGGGTGCGGTCTGTTGTCCGTTCACGGGGTCGTATAGCAACCGTGTGCCCACCTGTTGCCTGCACAGATTATTGCACCCCGGGGTTTCGTGCATGTTTCAGTTGACTGTGCCGGGGTGTTCCGGCCACGGATGCTTCGGGTAGCGGCCGCGCATGTCGGCACGGACCTGCGCGTATGCCCCGTCCCAGAAGCCTCCGAGGTCATCGGTGACGGCGACGGGACGCTGCGCCGGCGACAGCAGCTGGAACTGGATGCGGCGTCCGGCGATCTCCGGCGAGGAGTGCAGGCCGAAGCAGTCCTGCAGTTTCGTGGCGACGACCGCTGGCGCATCCGGACCGGCACCGGGTTCCGGGTAGCGGATCCGGACGGTCCGCCCCGACGGCAGCTCCAGGGACTCCGGTGCATACCCGTCGATCGGCCGGTCCCAGGGGACGAGTCCGCGCAGCAGCCCCGCCAGGTCGGGGCGCCGTCCTGCGGCGAGATCGGGGAGGACGAAATCGAGGAGCTGCCCGGAGTGCCGGACGTCCGCCACGTCCGGGTAGCCCTCGACGCCCCGGTTGTGCAGGTACTGGATTCGTCTGCGCAGGTCCGAGGCGTTCCGTGACCATTCGAGCACGTCCAGCCCGTGCCGTTCCAGTCCCCCGCGGACGGCGGACTCCCGCGTGGCGGCGGGCACGTCCTTCACCGAGACCGGGGTGGACGCCAGCTCGATCGCGCTGAGGGCCCGCACGCGCCGCGCCCGGAGTTTCCCGGACGGACCGCCGGGATTCCATGTGCAGACCACCTCGTCGGTGAGCAGTGGGTCGGCGGCTTCGAGAGCCAGTGATTCAGTCAGCGGCACGGCCGAGCGGATGACCGCACCGGTGCCGTCGGTGGACCGGCTCCCCGCCCCGGCGAGGTCGGCGACGGCGATCCACCGGGTATCACGCGGGCCGTTCCACACCGCACCCGTCCCTGAGGCGGTGAGGAAGCGTTCGCTGCCGGAGTCGCCGACGCGGCGGGCGATGAGTCCGGGGAATGAGCAGGCCAGCGTGTACGCGACAGCATCGGTGCCGGTGAGGTCCGGGGAACCCGGGGCCCCGTCAAGGAGCCGCCGGAATCGACGGACCACCGGGTCCTTGTCCGGTGCCAGCGTCCGCGGCGGGTCGTCCAGGGACCCTGAACCTCCGTCGAGGGCGGCCAGGACCTTCGCGACGGTGGACGCGTCCACCCGTTCCGCGGCGGTCAGGCCGCCCCGGGCGAGCCGGGGGTCGGCGGGGATCCGGGCCAGGCGGCGCCCGTAGTCCGTCGCGGCACCGGACACGTCCACCGCGCCGATGCCGAGCAGTGTGTTCTCCGCGGCTGTCGCAGTGGCGGCCGGGAACGGGTCGGGTAAAGGAAGGTCGGTGGCCCGCGGGGAACCCCAGCAGGCTGCGTCGAGCATCGCCGCGGTCAGGTCACTGGTCAGCACTGCGGGCGGTGCCACAGCAGGGGCCTTCGCGTACTGCTCGGCGGTGATGCAGCGGTACACGGTTCCCGGGCCCTCGCGTCCGGCACGTCCAGCGCGCTGTGTCATGGATGCCTGGCTCGCGGTCTCGGTGACCAGCACCGACATGCCGCGGGACGTGTCGCGCCGGGAGATCCGTGCCAGGCAGGCGTCCACGACCACCCGGACACCGGGCACGGTCAGCGAGGACTCGGCGACGTCGGTGGACACGACCACGCGGCGACCGCCGGAGGAGTGCCCGCGCACGATCCGGGACTGTTCCCCGGGCGACAGCCGCCCGTGCAGGGCCGAGGCGTGGATCCCGTCCCCGGCCAGTGCGGATGCGATCTGCTCTGTACCGCGGATGGTGGGTACGAAGGCGAGGACGTCGCCGGTGGTCTCCCGGAGCGCCGTGCGAATTGTTGCGGTGACCAGGTCCTCGACCGCAGAGCGGGACCGCCGGTCGCGGTTGACCATGGAGGTGGCGGAGTCCGCGTAGTGGATGTCGAGCGGGTGGATGGGGGAGGGGACGTCCACCAGCGGGGCGGGGCCGGAGTCCCCTCCGAGGAGGTCCGCGAACCTGGCGGCGTCCAGTGTGGCGGACATCGCCACGACCGCCAGATCGTCCCGTAGTTCGCGGAGCTGGGCGAGCATGCCGAAGACCAGGTCGGACTCCAGGTGGCGCTCGTGCACCTCGTCGATGACGACCGCGGACACCCCGTCCAGGTCGGGGTCGGCGAGCAGACGACGAAGCAGGACGCCCGGGGTGACCATCTCGATCACGGTCCCCCTGGTGGTCTTCCGGTCGCCGCGGACGGTGTAGCCGATCTCCCCGCCGAGGTCGCTGCCGCGCAGTTCTGCGATGCGGGCGGCGGAGGAGCGTGCGGCGACCCGGCGTGGCTGGGTGACGACCACCTTCCCGTCACTGTCGGTGGTACGGACATGTTCCAGCACGTACTGCGGTGCGAGTGTGGTCTTGCCCGTGCCGGGAGGGGCCTGCACGACGGCCGCACCACGGGTACGCAGGGCAGTCAGCAGGTCATCGCGTCCTGCGGCGAAGGGGAGGTCATGCACCTGTACCAGGGTAGTGGCTCAGGTGGAGATCAGGAACAGGGCCATGAGCGCGGCGATGGCCAGGGTGAACGTGCCGATTGCCAGGGAGACTCTCAGTATCGTTCGTCCGCGGGGTGTGGCCCGTCTCTGCGTGAGCGAAATGAGAATGGCCGTGACCGCGAGTGGGATTCCGACAGTGATCTTCGGAATGATGAAGAAAAGCGACAAGAGGGCCGCGGTCAATGCGATGATCGGCCACCAGTCTCGCTTCGCCCTGGTGGGCGATGCGGAAATCGCTGCGGTGGCGGTGGACATGGTCATTCCTCCGGAAGCGAGTGTAGTTCGATGGCAAGGTCTGGCTTCCACATTTTCATAAGATACTTATCATCACGATGCCTCGACCAGTATCTACTCCACCCGCATGTTCCGGGAGCGCACCGTGCTGAAGGAGTACACGAGATACACGGCGACGAAGCATGCCCCGAAGGTCAGTGCGGTTGTCATGTAGTTGAACGCACCCTCGGTGTTGTTCGTGGACAGCTCACCGAGATGGGCGAGGTAGACATTGTTCATGCCCGCGATGGCATTGATGATCGTCGCGATGAGGAGGAGGATCTGGATGGTGACGAGGTAGGTGCTCAGCGGTGGTGCCGCGTACTCCCGGCGTTGACCCAGGGGCTCCGGCTCCTCCCAGACCGGATTCACCAGGCGGGGACGCGAACGTGTGACGAGCATGAAGAACACGATGATCGACCCGACGATCGGTATCAGCCCGTAGAACGCGCAGGGGCCCGGCAGCCCCGCGTCGTGCAGGCGCCGCCAGAGCAATGCCAATGAGGGGATCAGTACCACCAGGGAGAAGGAACTGGACGTGATGTCGAATACCGTCGTCGCCGCAGAGTGCAGGGCCTCGGAACGGTCGGAGGGTGAATCACTGTCGAAGTACTGCAGCACCACGTCCCGGAGAAGACCGAAGGCGACCGTGATCAGGACGCCCGCCAGTACCACCCACCAGAACTCGCGTCGGGAGGACCGTCCCTTGAAGCGGGCCCACCGGGTGAAGAATCTCTTGACGGCACGGGGGAGTGAGGCTGAGTAGTCGGGGTGGGCGAGTGAGGGTTCCACCGGTTGTCTTTCGTAGGAGAGTGTTTCCCCAAGGTTTTCATGTGGGTCAGCGAGGCGGCAAGGAAGGCCGTGGTCCCGCGGAGACAGGACCCACACCCCGTGGGGGTGGCGGCAGAGTCAGTTGACCACGGGCACCGTCTCGGGGTCGGACAGGTAGCGTTCGCGCGAATCGTCCAGCTCCTGCAGCCACGGGGTGTGGTGCACGGTAGCGGCGGTGCCGGTCATCACCGAGCGGTACGGCTGGTCCCGGTAGGTGAGGATGTCGGTCTTCTTGTCCTTCTTCCACGCCAGGAAGATCCGCACGACCTCGTCCAGGTCGAACATCGGGTAGTCGGTGGCCTCGATGAGGTCTCGGATGTAGTCCGCCTGGAAGGTCACGGCCGCTTCGTCGTCGGCGATGGCGTCGTGGCGGGTGGTCCACCGTTCGATGTCGGCGGCACGGGCCTCACGGTCAGGCAGTTCCGCGCGTCCCAGGATCAGGTCGCGGATGTACCAGGCCTGGGCGTCGAACATGTTGAACGTGAACCACTGGTCCTGGGAACCCAGGTAGTAGACCTTCGGGTTGTCCTGCCAGACGGTGCCGCGGTACAGGCCCGCCGGGTAGAGGTTGTTCGGGGAGTCGATGCTCAGGTCACTGGGCAGGAACGGGTAATGGTGCAGGTACCCGGTGCACAGGATGACCGTGTCGAAGTCGCGGACCGAGCCGTCGGAGAAAGTGACGGTCCTGCCGCTGAAGTGGTCGATGACCGGGAGCTCCTCCATGCCATCGGGCCAGGCGAAGCCCTGGGGTTGCGACCGGTAGCTCATGGTCACCGATGCCGCGCCCATCTTGTGGGACTGCACACCGATGTCCTCGGCGGAGTAGGAGCCACCGATCAGCAGGACGTTCTTGCCTTCGAGCCGCTCAGCACCACGGAACTCGTGGGCGTGGATGATCTCGCCGGGGAACCGGCCGATGCCGTCGAAGTCCGGGACGTTCGGGAAGCTGAAATGCCCGGTGGACACGATGACGTGGTCGACTGTTTCGGTGTGGGTCGCCCGCGCCCGCAGGTCCTCGACGGTGAGGGTGAAATTGTCGGTGTCCCCGTGGTACTCGACCCAGCGCACGGCATGGGCGAAATGCACCTTGTCCTTCACACCGGACTGGGACGCGCGGCCGTCGATGTAGTCCCACAGAACCTCACGCGGCGGGTAGGACGAGATCGGCCGGCCGAAGTGCTCGTCGAAGGTGTACTCGGCGAACTCGAGGGCCTCCTTCGGGCCGTTGGACCAGAGATTGCGGTACATCGAGGAGGGGACGGGCTCGCCGTAGTGGTCGGTGCCGGTGCGCCAGGAGTAGTTCCACTGCCCGCCCCAGTCGTCCTGCTTCTCGTAGCAGACGATGTCGGGGACCCGCGCGCCCTGGCGCTCCGCCGCTTCGAATGCCCTGAGCGCCGCCATTCCACTGGGCCCTGCTCCGATGATCGCGATTCTCTGTTTTCCTTGCACTCCATCCTTCCCACCCCGAAGAATTTCTCCAGGATGAATAAGCTGAACGATATCCGACGGGTAAGTTCCATCCGTGGCCAGGCCAGGTTCAGCCGGGATCCGTCGGCGCGGCGTCCGGGACGGGGCTAGAGTGGTTCCACATGAGCCTGAAGGAGAAAGCTGTCGCACTCGCCGGCAGGATCACCGATGCGTTACCGATCGGAAATGGTCTGGACCAGCGTGGACTCGCCCCTGTGGGGTGGTGGGAGCACGGGAACGCCGTGCAACGTCTGCAGGACAGTTTCGACGCCGTCCCGTCCGGGAAGCGCGTCCGGCTGGCGAAGAAGACCTCGAACCTCTTCCGCGGTCGCTCCGGTGAGGCCGTCGGCCTGGATGTGTCAGGACTGCACGGGGTGGTCGCCGTGGACCCGGTCAACGGCACCGCCGACGTGCAGGGCATGTGCACCTACGAGGATCTGGTGGACGTCCTGCTGCCCTTCGGCCTGGCTCCCACCGTCGTCCCCCAACTGAAGACCATCACCCTGGGCGGGGCGGTGACCGGCATGGGCGTGGAATCCAGCAGTTTCCGCAACGGACTGCCGCATGAGGCAGTCGAAGAGATGGACGTGCTCACCGGCACCGGGGAACTCGTGACCTGCTCGCCGACACGGAACGAGGACCTCTACCGGGGGTTCCCGAACTCCTACGGGTCGCTCGGCTACGCGGTGCGGCTGAGGATACGCTGCGAGCAGGTCAAGCCCTACGTGATCCTGCGGCATGTGCGCTTCAATGACGTGGACAGCCTCACGGACACCCTGGCGGAGGTCTCGGAGAGCAAGGAGTACGACGGAGAGCAGGTCGACTACCTCGACGGTGTGGTCTTCAGCCTGGACGAGGGCTACCTGGTGCTCGGGCGGCAGACCGATGAACCCGGCCCCACCAGTGACTACACCCGGGACAAGATCTACTACCGTTCGCTGCAGCACCCGGAGGGAATCCTGCATGACCGGCTGACCATCCGCGACTACCTGTGGCGCTGGGACATCGACTGGTTCTGGTGCAACCGGGCCTTCGGCGCGCAGAACCCCACAATCCGGACCCTGTGGCCGCGTGACCTGCTGCGCTCCAGCTTCTACTGGAAGATCATCGGCTGGGACCGCAAGTACGACATCGGCGACCGTCTCGAGGCCCGCAAGGGGCTGCCGGCCCGTGAACGTGTGGTGCAGGACATCGAGGTCACCCCGGACAACCTGCCGGAGTTCCTCACCTGGTTCTTCACCCACTGTGAGATCGAGCCGGTCTGGCTGTGCCCCATCCGGCTGGCTGACGAGAGTGCCGACCCGACCTCCACCCCCTGGCCGCTGTACCCGCTCACCCCGGCGACGACCTGGGTCAACGTGGGCTTCTGGAGTTCGGTGCCGGTCGACCTGATGGGTCCCGACGCCGGTCCCGGGGCTTTCAACCGGGAGATCGAGCGGGTCGTCTCCGGTCTGGGCGGGCACAAGTCGCTGTACTCCGAGGCGTTCTACACCCCCGAGGAGTTCGCTGCACTCTACGGTGGGGACCATCCGCAGCAGCTCAAGGAGATCTACGATCCGGACGGCCGGTTCCCCGGGTTGTACGAGAAGACGGTCACCGGCACCTGACGGCCGCTGACGGTATCTGACGGCACAGGAAAGACAGAGGACAGAGGAGAGACATGAGCAAGAGTGGGGCCGCGGGTTTCACACCGCTGACGGTGGGGCAGATCGTGGACAAGGTCATTGCCCCGCCGTCACCGTTCCGGGTGACCGCCTTCGACGGGTCGTCCAGCGGACCGGATGACGCAGAAACCACACTGGAGGTCACATCGCCGGACGCGCTGGCCTACATCGTCACCGCCCCCGGCGACCTTGGGCTGGCGCGTGCGTACATCACCGGCAGCCTGCGCGTCAGTGGTGACCACCCCGGGCACCCCTACCTGGTCTTCGACCACCTGCAGCACCTCTACGACCAGGTCCGCCGCCCGTCGGCCGGCGACCTCGCGGTGATCCTGCGGTCGCTGAAGGCCATGGGTGCGTTCCGTTTTCAGCCAGCACCGGCGCAGGAGACCCTGCCCGGGTGGAAGCGCGCGCTGCTGGAGGGGGTCTCGCGGCACTCCAAGGAACGTGACAAGGAGGTCGTGAGCCGCCACTACGATGTCGGCAACGACTTCTACGAACTCTTCCTCGGCGATTCCATGGCCTACACCTGCGCCTACTACCCGCAGGACGGGGCCGGTGACGTCACCGGCGTTGACGGCGGATGGAACCACCACAACTGGGAGAAGGGTGCGGACGTCAACGCACCGCTCACCGCGGCCCAGGAGAACAAACACCGGCTGGTCTTCGACAAGCTCCGCCTGAGCCCCGGCGACCGGCTGCTCGACGTCGGCTGCGGGTGGGGTGGCATGGTCCGCTACGCCGCACGCCAGGGTGTCAGGGCCATCGGGGTGACCCTGTCGCGGGAACAGTACGAGTGGGGCAGGGCCAAGATCGAGGAGGAGGGTCTGCAGGATCTCGCCGAGGTCCGCTGCATGGACTACCGGGACGTCCCCGAGTCCGACTTCGACGCGGTCAGTGCCATCGGGATCCTGGAGCACATCGGCGTGCCGAACTACCAGGACTACTTCACCCGTCTGTACGCGAAGCTGCGCCCCGGCGGACGGATGCTGAACCACTGCATCACCCGCCCCCACAACCGGAAGACGAAGACCGGCCAGTTCATCGACCGCTACATCTTCCCCGACGGCGAACTCACCGGGTCGGGGCGGATCATCACGATCATGCAGGACACCGGTTTCGACGTGGTCCACGAGGAGAACCTGCGCCCCCACTATCAGCGCACCCTGCACGACTGGTGCGAACTCCTCGCCATGAACTGGGACGAGGCCGTCCCGCTGGTCGGCGAGGAGACCGCGCGTCTCTTCGGTCTGTACATGGCCGGATCGGAGTGGGGGTTCGAGCACAATGTGATCCAACTGCACCAGGTTCTCGGCGTGAAAACGCAGGAGGGGGGCCAAACCGGGGTGCCGGTTCGCCAATGGTGGCGGTCCTGACGGTAATCTTCTCGGCGTAGCTTCACCATGAAGTTCGTGGATTGCACGTTGACGAAGGAGACGTCGGAAGAATGCGGACCCGCCTGAAAGCGCTGCCGCTGGCGGTGGCCTGTGTGCCACTGCTGGCCCTGGGTGCCTGCACCATCGGGGATCCGGAGGCTCCGCAGGGGGTTGAGGGGCAGGACACCGTCGGTGCCCCCGCCGAGTCCCCCGCGGATCAGGACGCCCCGCGGGACGACCCCGTGCCGGAGGGATCCGACGCCCCGTCCGGGGACGCCGACCCGGAGGACGGGGAGCCGGGCGTGCCCGCCGACACTGACCCGGATGCACCGGGGACGCTGGGCCTGGCCGTGGGGGACTGCGTGGCCGACGTCGACGCCCTCGGCAACGCCGACGACGTCGACCCCGCCGACTGCGGTGACCCGCATGTCGGCGAGGTCTACGCGCAGGCCGACATCACCGGCAAGTCCCTGTTCCCCGGTAACGAGCCGCTGGGCCAAGAGGCCGGCGCGATCTGCGGTGGCGACGGTTTCACGGACTACGTCGGTCTGGACTTCGCCGAGTCGTCCCTGGACGTCATCACGATGATGCCGTCGAAGGAGAGCTGGGCGCAGGGCGACAGGACGGTGACCTGCGTGCTCACCGATCCGGGTGCCGACGAGATCGACGGCACCCTGGAGCAGAGCCTCCGCTGATCCGGCGACGTCAGTCTCAGGCGGCGGGGCCCTGCCCGTGGCGCCGCAGGTTCTCCTGGCGCTCCAACTGCTCCATCCGGTCGGCGGAGTCGAGCAGGGTCACCAGCTTCAGCCGGTTCGACTCCTCCAGGTGGCCGACCGTGACCCCCCAGGCCTTCGACCGGGGAAGGACGGTGCGTTCGGCCACGTCCTCCAGCAGCCGGTCGACGATGTCGGAGACCGGCGGCGCGTCCGAGGCGTCCGGGACCGGGATCATCGCCACGGCCTCGGCGGAGCCCCACACCGCCGGATCGGCGATGAAGAGGTGTCCCTGGGCGGCGGCGTAGCCGAGGGCCGCGTCCCGCAGGTCGGAGACCTGGTCGTCGGTGATCTCCCGGTTCGCCCAGGCGTCCTCGATCAGCGGGACGCGGTCGATGGGGCGGTGGGAGTCCACGATGCCCTCCAGCAGGGGGTCCGGCAGTGTGTTCAGGGTGCGGGACGCCGCGGCGTAGACGTCGGCGGAGTCGAGGTAGGGGCGGCCGACCACCAGGGTGCGGGCCAGTTCACGGCTCGCGGTCATGAAGGTCAGCAACGTGGTCAGTTGCTCGGCGGGGGCGGAGTTCAGGCCGTCGAGATCCCGGACCGCCGGGGTGGATGCGGGTCGCGTCGCGAAGAGCGGGGAAAAGGGTGGCGTGTACATGTCCCCTATGCTCCACCCGGCGGGTTTCCGCGCGGTTACGCGCGTGAACGGGGTCAGTTAAGGTACTCGTCCGCCAGGCCGTCCAGGGCCCCGAGCAGGACGTCCGTCTCATCAGCGTCGGTGACGGTGATGCGGACGCCCTCGCCGTCGAAGCAGCGCGTGGCGATGCCGTACCCGGCGATCGCGTCGGTGAACGCCCGTGCGCGGTCACCGAGGTCCAGCCACACGAAGTTTGACTGGGATCCGATGCGCAGTGGCTCGGGGATGTGCTCCAGGACGCGTGCGCGCTGGACAGCGGTCTCCTCCGTGCGGGCGGCCAGTTCGTCCTTCGCCCCGATGCTGGCGACGGCGGCGGCCTGGGCGACGGCGTTGACGCTGAAGGGGATGCAGACCTTGTTCACCGCTTCGATGAAGTCGGGGCGCCCCACCAGGTAGCCGACGCGCAGACCGGCCAGCCCGTAGGCCTTCGAGAACGTCCGGGCCACGGCCAGGTTCGGGTACTCCGCCAGCAGTCCGAGACCGTCGGGGAAGCCGTCCTCGCGGACGTACTCCACGTAGGCCTCGTCCAGCAGCACCTGGACGTCCGGCGGTACGGCGTCCAGGAAGTCGACGAGTTCCCGGCGGCCGACGGTGGTGCCGGTCGGGTTGTTCGGGTTGCACACGATGACCAGCCGGGTGTTGTCCGTGACGGCCGCGGCGAGGGCCGGCAGGTCGTTGCGGTGGTCCTCGGTCAGCGGGACCTCGACCGCGTTCGCCCCGGCGACCCGGGCGAGGATCGGGTAGGCCTCGAAACTGCGCCACGGGTAGATCACGGTGTCGGGGGAATCGCCCCCCTGGCACGTGGCCTGGATCGCCTGCTGGATCAGCGCGGAGGACCCCGCGCCGACGGCGACATTGTCCGCACTGAGCAACAGGGAGGACGGGCCGCCCAGCCAGTCGGCGATCTGCTCCCGCAGCTCCAGTGCGACCATGTCCGGGTACCTGTTGGACTGGGCGAGCGCGCCCGCCGCCGCCCTGGTGACACCGGGTAGCGGACCCCGGGAGGACTCGTTGCTCGACAGCTTGACGGGAAGGTCGTTCGGACCTCCCGGAACGTACGGGGGCAGGGTGGACAGGTCGGCGCGGATCATGGTTGTCAGCCTAGTACTCATGCGTTTTGTCCTGCCGTGGGGGGCTGCTGTAGGCTGCGTCTAGCCGTCATCCGTGACGGTGTGGAGGCGTGCCAGAGCGGCCGAATGGGACTCACTGCTAATGAGTTGTCTGCTTAACGGCGGACCGGAGGTTCAAATCCTCTCGCCTCCGCCACTTCAGATTCCCCAGGCTTTTCTTGTGGATGTGTCGTCAGCCGTCCGGTTCTTGTGGTGAGTTACCGGACATTCAGGACGTCGGCCCGTTACATGGGGTGTGTGGTGTACCCCGGGTCAGCGTGACACGTCCCGTCTGGTGGTGTGCCGGGGAATCTGGAGTCGCTGGAAACAGCGGGCGCCCGTAGCTCAACGGATAGAGCATCTGACTACGGATCAGAAGGTTGGGGGTTCGAATCCCTCCGGGCGCACGCTTTTCTTGAAGTCAACCCCCGGGTCACACATTGTGTGTCCCGGGGGTTCTTCCGTTCTTCGCCCACGTGGGGACCGTCGGAGTTGTTAGGCTTGGGCCGCATGAGCACCTTCACAGCCCTGATCACCGGCGCGAGTTCCGGACTCGGCGCCGAACTGGCACGGCAGTCCGCCGCACTCGGCCACGACCTCGCCCTGTGCGCCCGCCGGACGGACCGCCTGGAGGAACTCTCCGCGGAGATCACCGCGTCCCACCCGCAGGTGACGGTGCGTACCTACGCGCTTGACGTCACGGACGCCGACGCGGTCCGGGAGGTTTTCCAGGCGGCCCACCGGGACGCGGCGGACGGCCTCGACCGCATCGTGGTGAACGCCGGGCTGGGGAAGGGGCGCAAGATCGGCTCCGGGAAGCCGGAGGCCAACCGTGAGACCGCCACGACCAATGCGCTCGGGGCGCTGGCACAGGCCGAGGCGGCGATGGAGATCTTCCGCGGTGCCGGTGGCGGCGGGGGCGCGGGCCATCTCGTCCTCATGTCCTCGGTGACCGCGATCAGGGGAAACCGTAAGGCGATGACCACCTACGGGGCGTCGAAGGCGTTCGTGGCGAACCTGGGCGAGGGCATCCAGTCGGAACTGATCGCCGCGGGGATCCCGATCGACGTGACCGTGATCCTGCCCGGGTACATCGAATCGGAGATGACCGCCCGCAACGAGCAGGGCACGCCGTTGATGGTGGACACCGAGACCGGGGTCCGCTCGATACTTGCGTCGATCGAGGCCCGTAAGCGCAGGGCCTACGCCCCCGGATGGCCGTGGCGGCTGGTCTCCCCGGCGCTGCGGGTGCTGCCCCTGAAGGTCATCGCCAAGCTGATGTGACCGACCGTCCAACCTGCACTTTTGGCGCACAGGGCTGGCGCGTGTAGGCTACTGTCTCGTTGCGGTAAGCAACGGTGAGCGCCCGTAGCTCAACGGATAGAGCATCTGACTACGGATCAGAAGGTTGGGGGTTCGAATCCCTCCGGGCGCACCACAGAGAACGGACCCCGTCACCTCGCAGAGGTGGCGGGGTTCCGTCGTTGGTCCATCAACCCATCAGCCCTGTCACGAATGGGGTGCCGTGGGTTGTTCTTAACTGGGAAAAGCAACCCACGGCACCCCAATCGTGACAGGGGTTGAGTCAGCGGTGGCGTGGGCGGTCGGGTCACCGATGATCGCCGGCGAGCGGTACCTGGAAGCGCGGTATGAAGTACTGGCACAGAGGCCCGATAAGCAGGGCAAAGAGAACCGTGCCCACGCCGAAGGTGCCTCCCAGGAGCCAGCCGAGGGCAACGACCGTGACTTCGATCCCCGTACGTACCGCCCACAGAGGCAGCGGAGTGATCCGGTCCAGTCCAGTCATGAGACCGTCCCGGGGTCCTGTGCCGTACCGGGCTCCTATGTAGACACCGGTCGTGGCACCGACGGTCACGATGCCGGCGGCGAGGTAGAGCACTCTCGCCCACAGCTCAGTGCTGTCCGGGAAGAAGTACAGTCCAATGTCCGCTGAGGGGCCAACCAGCAGAACGTTCAGGACGGTGGCGATCCCGGGACGCTCCTTCAGGGGGATCCAGCACAACAGGACCACAGCGCTGATGACCACCATCACGGTGCCGAAGCTCAGAGGCACATGAAGACTCAGACCCAGGGTGAGGACGTCCCACGGGGCGGCGCCGAGGTCGCTTCGGACCAGCATCGCCAGGCCGATGCCGTACAGGAAGAGACCGCCGAACAGCTGGAGACTACGTCGGGCAAGCCGTTCCGTCATCACACCGTCAGTTTCCGGTGCTTCTGGTACTTCGCCTGGCTGCGGATGAACGACCCGATCACGTCCGGCCAGCGTCGGACGTCCTCCGGGGAGTACGCGATGGACAGCTGGGATCCGGGGAGCAGGTCGTGGAGCTCCTCGGAGACGGCCAGCGGGTGGGTGGGGTCGCCGATCCACCCCAGGATCAGCGTGGGGATCCGGCGTTCCCCCAGGGCGGCGATGCGTTCCCGGGGCGGCAGGTCATTGCCCGCCGCACCCCGGTACACGATCGGCAGCAGGTCCTCCGCCACGTCCGGCACGGTGAACGGGGTGTCCGCACTGCGGGCCGGGGGGTCGGGTTCCGCACGGGTGGTCTCGGCGAACGCGGCCAGACCGTGCTCCTCGACGAATTGGGCGGACCGTTCGTACACCCCCGCCCGGTCCCCCCGGAGTTCCCACGCGGTCGGCGGGATGCCCAGAACCAGCGAGCCGTAGCGTTCCACCGCGGCGTCCGGGTCGGAGGCGGCGGAGGTGAGGATCGTCGCCGATCCCATGGACTGCCCGACCACGTGCACCGGAGGGGTGTGACCTGCCTCGTCGCTGAGGAAGCCGGTGATCTTCTCCAGGTCCTTCGCCAGCGACGTCCACCGGTACGCCGCCGGGATCCGTGTTCCCACGGAATGGCCGTGGCCGCGGGCGTCGTACCGGAGAACACGCAGGTCATCCTGGCCGGCGGTGAGGTCGAGGCCCAGGGCCACGTCGCGGGCCCGGCTCGAGGTCAGTCCGTGGAGCTGGACTACGGGGGTACCGCCCACCGGGCCCCACATGTCGTAGGCGAGGCCGTCGATAGTCTCATCGGGGGTGTCGGTGACCGCGTGGTCAGGCATTACGGACCTTTCTGGCTTATCTGGAGTGCTGTCCCGGTGTCTCTCAGGCGACTTACGGGGGAAACCCGGTTGTAATCCTACGGTCCTATCTTCCGTAGGTATGAGACTCACAACTGTAGCCCTCATGGATCTCGCCGCAGGGCAGGTGCACGTGTACGAGCCCACCGTCGAGGACGTGCCCGGGCGTGACCCGGCCGGCCGGGTGCCGTCGTTCGACCAGGCACGCCACGCGGCCGGTGGTTCCCGCCCGGGAACCTGGATGGCGGTGGCGTTCGAGGCTCCGCCGGTGGCCAAGGGGCGGATCGCCGCGGCGTGGCGCAAGGTCATCGACCGGCACGGGACGCTGCGCACCGTCCTGCGCCAGCACGAGCGCAGCGGGCCGGGGGCCGACAGTTCCGCACCCCTGGTCAGGGTCCACGACATCGAGGTCACCGGTGGGCAGTGGCGGCGTGTCGGCGACGGGACGTCCGACCCCCGGGCACTGCTGCGGCAGGTCTTCGACGTCGCCTGCGACCCCTTCGGTTCCCCGTCCCACCGGCTCGCTGACGTCGCCCACCCGGACGGCAGCCGCTCGATCGTCATCGGACTGGACCACAGCCACACCGATGCCTGGTCACTGCTGGTCCTGGTGCGGGACATGCTCGCCTTCCTCGCCGACGAGGAGGAGGACAACAACGGGTCGGCCGCGCTCCGGGAGACCGTCCCGTCCTTCGCCGACCACATCCGCGACCTGGAGCGTCGCCCGGCCGCCCCGGTCGCCGTGCGCAACAGGTGGGCCCGGATCATGGCGGACGACGACGGTGACATGCCCGTGTTCCCGCTGGACCTCGGCGACATCTCCGAACCCCGCGATGAGGTTGTGGAGGTCCTCGACGTCCTCGACGCCGCCGGGGTGGCCCGGCTGGAGAAGGCCGCCGAGCAGCGGGGGGTGCGACTGCTCCCGCTGGCGATCAGTGTTCTGACCGCGGTCAACCGGGACATGGACGCCGGGACGCTGCGCGCGGTCTTCCCCGTGCACTCCCGCAAGGGGCCCGAGCACGACCGTGCGCTGTGGGCGGATTCGGTGGGCTGGTTCATCACCAACTCCGTGCTGGAGTGCGGCTCGACCGACACCGTCGACTGCGACGCCGCGGTATACGACGCCATCATCCTGGGCTCCCATCCGCTCGAGCCCCTGCTGCGGCCCTGGGGTGGCATGCCCAACACCCCGGGCATGTTCGCCCTGTCGTGGCTGGACAACCGGCGCCTGCCGGTGCAGGTTCCCGCCGGGACGCACCCGCAGCACGTCTCCGCGTGGATCAGGACCGACGGGGTGATGGCATGGTTCGTCCTCAACGACGACGGCATGCACCTGCGGGTGCGCTACCCGGGCACACCCGAGGCCAGCATGAATGTCGGTGGATGGGCGCAGCGTGTCGCTGACGGCCTGCGTGAGGTGGCCGGCGACGGAACGGGGGAGGGCTCAGACGACCCCGTTCTCGTAGGCGAAGACCACGACCTGAGCCCGGTCACGCAGTGACAGTTTCTGCAGTACCTTGCGTACGTGCGTCTTCACCGTCTCCTCGGAGATGAACAGCACACCGGCGATCTCCGAGTTGGAGCGGCCCGTGGCGATCTGCTCCACGATCTCGCGTTCCCGGGGCGTCAGGGAGGCGAGTTCCCTCGACTCGGTCCTCGACGGGGTGCGGGGGGAGCGTTCCACGGCATCGGCGATGAGACGCTTGGTGACCGTGGGGGCGAGCAGTGCCTCGCCGGTGACCGAGACACGGACGGCGCGGGCGAGCTCGTCGGCGGGGGCGTCCTTCAATAGGAACCCGGAGCATCCGATGCGCAGGGCCTCGTACACGTAGTCGTCGAGGTCGAAGGTGGTGAGCATGATGATCCGCGGGGCGGGGTCCAGTCCGGACGACAGGATCCGCCGCGCGGCCTCCAGTCCGTCCATCACCGGCATGCGCACATCCATGAACACCACGTCCGGCTGCAGGCGCGTGACCCGGTCGAGTGCCTGTGACCCGTCGGCGGCGTCCCCGATGACCGTGATGTCCTCCTGCGCGTTCAACAGCGCGGCGAACCCCTGACGGACCATCGCCTGGTCATCGACGACGATCACGGAGATGTTGTCCGGTCTGCTCATGTCGGACCAATCTACCGGGTGGCGACGGGTACACCGGCGGTAACGGTGAATCCCCCGTCCGCCGCAGGCAGCGCGGTGAAGGACCCACCCACGGCGCGCACCCGGGCGGACATCCCCTGGATGCCGGACCCGCCGCTGCTCTCCGGTGGCACGATCGCACCGTCGGTCGCGGGCCCGTTGTCCACCGACAGGTTCGCCCACTCCCCATCAATGTCCAGGTTGACCAGGATCTTCCCCCCGGGTGCGTGGCGGGAGGCGTTCGACAGGCACTCCTGCAGGACGCGTTGCAGGACCACCCCCGCCGTCTCGTCGATCTGTGCGGTCGCCGGGTCGAGGGTCCAGGTGACATCGACCCCCGCGCGGCGGGCGGCCGTGAGTGTCGGTTCGATCTGGTCGGCACCGACCGGGGTGGTGGCCCCCTCCTCCGCATCGGAGCGCAGCACGCCGAGCAGTTCACGGACCTGGTTCAGCGCCTCGCGGGCGGTGTCCGACAGGGAGTCGAACTCCGCGTGGATCGCCGGGGTGACACCCTGCAGCCGGTACGGAGCGGACTGGGACTGCACCACGATCATCGACATCTGGTGGGCGACCACGTCATGCAGGTCGCGGGCCAGACGGTTGCGTTCCTCCGCCATCACCCGCAGCTGCGACTGCTCGGAGGCGCGGGTGGCCTCCTGCCGCAGGCTCTCCGTGGAGGACGCCAGGTCGCGCCGGGAGGCGACCAGCCACCGGATCAGCAGGAACACGATGGTCCAGGAGAAGGTGCCGACCAGCCAGCCGATACGGACCTCGGACGGGTTCAGGGCCATGAGGACGCCCGTCCCGGCCACCGCACCGATCACCGCGGCGTCCGACCCCTTCAGGACGACGACCGCCAGGGTGAACGCGATGGCGAGGTGGAACGCCACCGGCCAGCCGAGCTGGTACTCCATGTTGAAGCGGAACGGCACACACGCCGCACTGGCCACGGCGACGACCAGCCAGGACTGCCACGGCCACCGGATGCTGGTGGCGACCGGCCACGTGCCGGCGGCGGCGAGGGCGGGGATGACCGCCGCGCTCACCGAATGGGTGAGGAACGATGTCGGCCACGCCACCGAGTAGAGGATCGCGGCGAGCAGGAGCACGGCCACGGGTGCACCGAAACGCTTCGCGGTGCGCCCCACCACGGTATGGGGTGTGCGGGTGCGCTCCCGGAGGGTCATGATCGGGCTGCCGGTGCCACGGGGACGTTCCTTACTGCGGTTCATGCCACATGACGCTAGTCGGCGGGCAGGGGAGGCGGATCCCCCTGGAGAGTGATATCGGAATCACTGCGGTGGGGGATTACCGCGGCGGTTGCGGCTTCGTAGCTTTCTCCGTCATGAACGCAATGAGCCGCATTCCCAGCCTGAAGAAGTCCATCACCGTTGTTGCCGGAACCATCCTTCTCCTCGGCTTGTCCGAGGGGTCCGCCACGGCGGCCACCGCCGTCGCAGACGCTGCAGGAACAGTCGACACCGCCGTCGCAGACACCGGAGGCGTCGGTGCGATCGACGCCGCCACCCGGCTGGCGGCCGGCGAGAAGGGAACGTCCTACTTCCCGGAGGAACTCGTCGCCGAGCTCGGTTACGTGCCGGGAACGCAGAACGGTCACGCCACCAATCCGACGGGGGACTGTTCCTCCCCGGTGACGCTGCCCGAGTCCTTCGAACCCGCATGCATGACCCACGACCTGGGCTACGACCTGCTGCGCGTCGCCGACCGCACCGGGGAGACGATCCCGGAGAACACCCGCCGGAACCTGGACCGGCAGATGGCGTCCCAGATGCGGGAGTCCTGCAACTCCCTCGGCTGCCGCGCGATGGCGTCGGCGGCACATATCGGCGTCGGCGCCAACACCATCCGGCAGGGCAACGGTGCCCCGGTTTCCGAGGGGTGGCCGTCATGGTGATGCTCGCACCGACCCCGACACCGACCCGGACCAGCCCGGCACCGGGCCCCCGGACGGTCCCCGCCCCCGGTCCCACCGTCCGCCCCGCCTACAGCTCCCGCGAGGCCGCGGGACTCCTCGCCAGCCTGGCGGCAGGGCTGATCCTGCTGCAGCACCTGCTCGGTGCGCTCGGCGGCGTGGTCTGGTGGACCTTCGACTCCGGTCCTCTGGGCCAGCACCCGCGCGACGTCCTCACGGAAACCTCCCCGTTCGGCGCGGTACGCGTCTTCGGCGACTACCCCGGTGTGGACGCCGGAACCGCGGCACGCGACACCGTCGATACCCTCGTCGACGCCGGCGGGTTGCAGCAGGACGTTCTGATGGTCACCCTGCCGACCGGGTCGGGCTGGGTCGACCCGGACCAGGTCGAGGCCGTGGAGGAATGGGCCGACGGTGACGTGGCGACCGTCGGCACGCGCTACGCCCGCACCCCGTCCGCCGTGGCGTACATGATGCGCCCCGACGTGGCCGTCGAATCGGCCACGGCGCTGATCAAGGAGGTGGTGGACCGTGTGGAGGCCATGCCGCAGACGCAGCGCCCAGAGATCCTGGTGCACGGCCAGAGCCTGGGCGTGGCCGCGGGGACGGAGGCCGTGTCGGAGCTGGGCATCGAGGACAGTATCGTTGCACAGCTGTGGCAGGGCAGGCCCGGGTCGACCGGGGAGCCGGATGCCCGGACCTGCACCATTGACGCGGTGAATGCGGATGATCCGGTGGCGAAGCTCAACTGGGGGCTGCTGGCGGACCCGGTGAAGGCCGTCGGTGTCCTGGCTGACCTGCCCGGGGCGGAGTCGAAGTCGCCCGGGAGTGGGCACTCCTACAGTCCGGTGCTGCCGCCGCAGGGGTGCGTGGTTGGAGTGTGAGTGCAGCCCCGGGGTCGGACAGCTGTCCGTATCAGTCGGCATCCCGGCATCCAGGGGCGGATTCACCGGGGCGTGAGCAACCCTGGACGCCGGGATGCGGCACGCCTCGTGGTGGGATGCTGCAGCCGGTGCCCTACACTTGGAGCGAATTGAGCAGGACGGTGCCTGCAGCTTCAGTGAGGAGAAGAGATGGCTGAGAATGACGGCTGGGGTCGACGGGACGGTGGGGACACGCCCGGTGCCGGGGATGCCGACGATTCCACCCGCGAGTTCCGTCCTGCCCCTGGTGGCGCTGGCCCGGCGTGGAACCAGCCCGGTGGCGGCCAGCCGGACTGGGGTCAGCCTCCGCCGCAGCCGCCGTACCCGCAGCCCATGCAGCCCGAGCCGCACTATCCCGATCCAGGGAAGTCCGACGGCGGACGCATGTTCCTCCTGATCGCCGTCCCGCTGCTCGCCGTCCTCTTGGTGCTGGTGGTTCTGATGTGGCAGTGGGACAATCTCTTCGGTTCCGATGATTCACAGGGCAGTGCCGCGCCGGGCACCACCGCCACCCAGCAGCCGACGGCCGAACCGGACGACGGGGAGGCAGACGAGACGCCCGGCGAACCCTCCACCACCGCGCGTCCCGAGGTCGCCGGTGTACCCGGCAACGCCGAACCGGTGAACGCCGCGGCCCGCAACGGTGATCCGGCCGGGAACTTCAACAACATCTACAAGTCCCCGCCGATCGGGGACAACTACACCACGGATGGATTCGCCGAGGCGGTCCGCAATGCTTTCGTGGATGCCTACCTTGAGGACCGGGAGACGGACCACGTGCTGAATGTCGTGAGCCCCAGCACCAATGCCAGTATCGAAATGACGTGCGAGGACCAGGGAAGCTACATCCACTGCTCCGGTGGCAACGACGCGAATGTCTACATTGCGTAGGCGCCGGGGGATCCTCGCCGCGGTGGCGGCCGGGGCGATGCTGCTGTCCGGCTGCGTGATCGGTGATGTGGACGGTGACGGGGGCGCCACCACGGCGGATGCGACGCGTGAGGCCCCGGTGGACGCAACGCAGGACGCCGCCCCGGACCCGACGACCTCCGGGGACGCGGCCGGCGCCCGGGTGGAACAGGACCTGGAACTCCCCGCCGAGGTCACCGGTCTCGGCGAGATGTCCGTGGCCGTCCTGGACTTCGTCGGCGGGGACGGGGACGGCGACCTGCGCTTCGGCGGTGCGGGCGACGTCACCGATTCCGCCTGGTCCACCAGTAAGGTCCCGTTGTCCGTCGCTGCGCTGCGGCAGGACTCCTCCCCTGCGGTGGTCGCCCAGGTCGAGCAGGCGATCACGGAATCCGACAATGCGGCCGCCGATGCTCTCTGGGCCTCCCTCGGGGATCCGGCGACGGCGGCGTCCGCGGTGCAGGACGTCCTCGCTGAAGCGGGTGACACCACCACGGTGGAATCGCGGAAGGTGCGTCCCGAGTTCAGTGCCTACGGCCAGACCCAGTGGTCCCTCGGGGACCAGACCCGGTTCGCCGCCGAGCTGCACTGCCTCGATGGCGCCGGGCCGGTGTCCGACGCGATGGGGAGGATCGCCGAGGGCCAGAACTACGGGCTCGGGACGTTCGCGGGCGCACAGTACAAGGGCGGGTGGGGCCCCGGTGCCGACGGCCGCTACCTGGTCCGGCAGTTCGGCCTGGTTCCCGCGCAGGACGGGACGATGGTCCCGGTCGCGCTCGCGGCCGTGCCGGCGGACGGCTCCTACGAGTCCGGCCAGTCCGCACTGACCGCCGTCACCGACGCACTGCGCGGTGAGATCGAGGGTGCGACGGGTGTGGGGGACCGGACGACGTGCACGGCTGCTGATCTCACACGGTCGTCTACTAAGCTCAGACCGCGTGGCACGAAGGACAGCACACTCGAGGCACCAGGCGACGCATGCCGCCGCATCCAAGAACCGGACGAACCTCTGGGTCGTCGGGGCGCTCCTGCTCGCTGTCCTGTCCGTCACCGTGTTCCTCAACGGACTGTCCGCGGACCGGGGCGATGACGGGGGCCGGGACCGCGAGGCCCTGGAGCAGGAGATCGCCGCCTCCTCGGCGCCGACGGCGGCCGAGGAAGCGGAGGACATCGAGGCATCGCTGGCCGGCATCGTCGAGGACATCTCCGCTGAATTCGGGGTGCAGACCGGGGCGACGATGCGTGCTGGCGGCGGTATTGTCCACGCCGGTGAACTGCAGGATATCCCGGCCCTCTCATCGATCAAGGTGCCGGTCTCCGTCGCCGCGGTGCAGGACAAGCTGTTGACCGGTGCCCCGGTGGAGGAGCAGGACGCCGACATCGACGCTGCCCTGACCAGGTCCGACAATGATGCCGCCCTGCGTCTGTGGGAGTCACTCGGCAGTGACGAGGAGTCGGCCGTGGCGGTCGGCGGGGTGCTCAGCCAGGCCGGTGACCCGACCGACACCCTGCGTGACCGGGACCTGGACACCTACGAGGGCTTCGGTGACATCACCTGGAGCCTCGACCACCAGGTGATCTTCGCGAACCGGTTGGCCTGCCTCAATGGCGCGGAACAGCCGCTGGACGCGATGGGGCGTCTCGTCGACGAGCACCGCGGCGGCCTGGGCCAGCTGCCGGAGGCCCGGGTGAAGGGCGGTTGGGGCTACGACGCCGACGACCAGTTCATCCTGCGGGAGTTCGGCCTGGCCGGGCCCGCGCAGGCGCAGGTGCCGCTGGCGGTCGCGGTGATCCCCGAGGACGGCCAGGAGGAGACCGCCCGCGAGGCCGTCGGTGAGATGGCCCGGCGTCTGGCCCCCGTGGTGGATGAGGCGTCCGCCACCGGCGGCGACGCCGACTGCCAGGCGGTTGCCAGCTAGAAGACCCCGATGTGCGCGCCGACGGTTTCGGCGTAGTGCAGCTGCTCCAGCCACCCGTCAGTCCCGGGGCGCACGCGGATGAACGGCCGGTTCGTCGGTGCGTCCCGCGTCCTGCCTGCCCGGGCCTCGAACCGTAGGCGGGCGTCGTGGCCGTCCTGGGTGAGTTGTTGGAGGTCCTCGTCCGGGTCAGCCAGCGAATCCTTCGCGGCGGTGAGCAGGGCGATCGTCTCGTCCAGTGCGGTCACCAGGGCGTCCCGGTTGTTCTCGCACATGGCACGGACCAGGCCGGGGGAGGTGCCGGCGACCCGGGTCCCGTCACGGAAACTCGAGGCGGCCAGGGACAGGGAGAGTGCCCCACCCTGGTCGGCGGTGATCGCCAGGGACTCGGCGAGGACATGGGGCAGGTGGGAGACCCGCGCCACCGCGTTGTCGTGCTTGCGGGCGCGCGCCGGGACCACCGATGCGCCGACGGAGTCCGCCATCTCCACGACCCGTCGCCAGACGCCGATCCAGGGCGAGCCGGAGGTGTCGTCCTGCGGTGCGTTGTCGTGGGTGACCACCCACACGGCCCCGTCGAACAGGCCGGTCACCGTGGCCTCCCAGCCCGAGTCCGCGGTACCCGCCATCGGGTGGCCGCCGACGAAACGACCGGCCATGCCCCGGTCGCGGACGAGGGCCAGGACATCCCCCTTCACACTGGTCACATCGGTGAATCCGCAGTCCGGAGCGTGCGCGGCGATGGTATCCAGCAGAGTGCCCAGCGCGGGGACGGGAACGCCGAGGACGATCAGGGCGTCCTGCTCCGCCGCGCGGGAGAGGGTGGCCACCAGGTCCGTGGAGACGTCGAACCCCTCCGCCGCCGCGGCGTCCACGCTGCCGGACGACCGGTTCCAGCCGAACGCCGGGCACCCCACGGTGTGCAGGTCACGCAGCAGACTGCCCCCGATCAGCCCGAGACCCAGAATGCAGACCGGGGCACGGACGGGGGCGGGGTTGGCGTGCGCATCAGAATCCACCTTTCAAGTGTGGCACAGGCCGACTACGGTTAGCGACCATGAATGGTTTCGTCGTTGCAGCCGAACTCGCCGAGGGTGACACCGGCAACTCGTCCTGGCGGGTTCGCGTCCTGCAGCGATCGGTGCCCGACGGGCTCGAAACGCTGGTCGGGAACCTGCGGAAGCTCCGCGCCGAAGGGGTGCTGCTGGGCCTGGTGTGTGTCGAGGACGACTGGTGTGCGCTGGTCAGACCCACGCCGCGGGGCTCACAGCTGCTGCTCGGGGATGCCTCGGTCATCGTCGAGGACGACCAGGAACCGGGCATCGACCTGGCCCGGGACATCCTCGATGAACTCGACGTGGACGGCCCGTCCGACGATGACATCGACGATGCCGACGACCCGGACGCGCCCTGGCCCGAAGGGGACTTCGACATGCTCGCCGACCTCGGGGTGGGGGAGCAGGTCCTGTCGGTGATCTTCGACGACGGCGACATCCTGGCCTCCGACCTGCTGCTGCGCGTGGCCGAGGAGCTCGGCTTCGGGGGTGAGCTCTCCGACGTCCTCGACGACCTCGGCTACGGCGGGGACAGTGACGGGGACGACGGCTGGTGACAGGGACGACCGGGTCCGGTCTGCCGCGTCCCGCCGGTGAACGGCGCGACGCGGCGTGGATCGGCCGGGCACTGGAGATCGCCCGCGGGACGCCGGAACAGGACGTCCCGGTCGGTGCCGTCGTGTACGGCCCGGACGGGAGTGAACTTGCCACGGCGACGAACCGGCGGGAGGCGGACGCCGACCCCACCGCCCACGCGGAGGTCCTCGCCCTGCGGGCCGCGGCGGGGGAACTCGGCGACGCCTGGCGGCTGGGGGACTGCACCCTGGCCGTGACCCTGGAACCGTGCGCGATGTGCGCGGGCGCCGCCGTCGGTGCAAGGGTGTCCAGGATCGTCTTCGGGGCCTACGAACCGCGTACCGGTGCGTGCGGCTCGGTGTTCGACGTGGCCCGCGAATCCCCGCTGCACGCGGTGGAGGTCCGTGGTGGTGTGCGGCTGGAGGAATGCGAGGAACTGCTGACCGGGTTCTTCCGGGAGCGCCGGGGGTAGTGGCGGGGGAGGACGCTTTTCTCTATCCTCGGATTCGATAGTTCACGACCCACCCACACAACCCCAACTGGAGGTACACAGCATGGATCTCGGCGGACTTGGAGACAAGGCGAAGAAGGCGGCCACGGACAACCGGGACAAGGTCGAGAAGACCGCCGGTGACGCGATCGACAAGGTCGCCGGCGGCGACAAGGCCGACAAGGCCAAGGGCGCCCTCAAGGACGGCCTCGACAAGCTGGGCGGCGGCAAGGACGACAAGGGTGGCAAGGACGACAAGTAGTCTCCTGCGTTTTGGGTCAGGTGCCACCGGTGCTGTAGCCTAATCTGCGGTGGCGTGTCCGAGCGGCCGAAGGAACTCGCCTCGAAAGCGAGCGTCGTGTAACAGCGACCGGGGGTTCAAATCCCTCCGCCACCGCCAACGCGAACCCTCCCACCCTCTCCCGATGTGGAGCAGGGCAGGGAGGGTTTCGCTGTGTCTCAGCACGCTTTCTGACCAGGAGAACAACGCCATATGCCCAAGCCGGTAGACCGGAGCACCACGTACGTCCCCGGACTGGACGGATTGCGGACCCTCGCGGTCGCCGTGGTGATTCTCTTCCACCTCAATGTCTCCGGAGTCGAGGGCGGACTGCTGGGCGTCGGGGTGTTCTTCACCCTCTCCGGCTACCTGATCACGGCCAACCTGATGAAGGCGTGGCAGAAGCGCAGGGACTCGGACGGGCGGGACAAACTCGGACTGAAGACCTTCTGGTTCCGGCGGTTCCGGAGACTCGCCCCGGCGATGCTCGTCACCGTGGCCGCCGTCCTGATACTCACCGCGGCCCTCGAGCGGGAATCGCTGGGGGACCGGGCCGGTGAGTCGCTCTCGACGCTGCTGTACGTCAATAACTGGCACGTGATCTTCGGCGGGTCATCCTACTTCGACAACTTCGGGGGCCCCGGGCCGCTGGACCACATGTGGTCATTGTCGGTGGAGGAGCAGTTCTACGTGGTGTGGCCGCTGGTGTTGCTCGTGCTGCTCATCGCCGGCACACGTCTGGCGGGGAAGAAGCGGGCGGGGACCCGTGCGATGACGGTGGCGATGTGGGCGACGGTGGCGCTGGCCATTGCGTCCTTCGTACTGATGTGGGCCCTGGCCTCGCCGGGGTTCGACAACACCCGTGCCTACGAGGGCACCGACACCCGCGCCGGCGGGCTCCTGCTCGGTGCCGCCCTGTCGATCTGGTTCGCCGTCCGGCAGGCCCGCGGACTGTCGGTGGTGCCGACCCGCGCCGCGTCCGACGTGATCGGTCTGCTGGGCGTGGCCGGCATCCTGGCGATGGTGGTCTTCGTCGGTGACCAGGACATGTTCCTGTACCAGGGCGGCATCGCGCTGCTGTCCGTCGCCACGCTGATGGTGATCCTGGCGGTGCTGCGTCCTGACGGGATCTGGTCGAAGGTCCTCGGCTGCGCCCCGATGCGCTGGCTCGGGGAGCGGTCCTACGGCATCTACCTGTGGCACATGCCGGTGATCGCCTTCATGCCCGCCGACTGGCTCGCCGGGCAGCCCTGGCTGTCCGGTGCGCTGGTGGTGGCAGTGTCCGTGGGGGTTTCCGCACTGAGCTGGAAGGTGCTGGAGGACCCGATCCGCAAGCACGGGGTCGTGGAACCGGTGAAGCGCTGGTGGGCGGCCCAGATGTCGGCCCGCCGGGCGGCGCGCAGCACGCCGCGGAGGACGTCGCCGTCAGTGATGGGGCCGTACATGGCGCAGACCTACGTCGGGTCCGCCGCCGTGGTGGTGCTCGCCGCCGTGGTCGTGGTCGGCGCACCGTCGGTGATCGCCGATGCCGGACGCACCGGTGGTGCGGCCCCGATGGAACTGCCGCAGCAGCGTCCCGCGGAGACGGCGCAGGACGATGACGGTGCCGACGACGGTGCCGACGGTCCGGACGGCGGCGTGCAGCACGACTCGGCTGCGACAGGGGCAATGTCCTGCTCCCGGGTCATCCACGTCGGCGACTCCACCTCGATCGGCATGTTCGATCCCGCCCAGTTGCCCCCGGACCGGGGCGAGGGGAGTGCCCGCTACGTGGACAAGGGAGCCGACGACGTGGTCACCAGCGTCTTCGGTGCGAGGGCCACAACCGAGGGATTCGAGGAGTACCCCTCCGCGGTGGACTCGGTGTCCCAACTGCTCGCCGAGGGTCAGCCGGAGGGGACCTGCTGGGTCATCGCCACCGGCGCCAACGACGCGGCGAACTTCTCCGTCGGTGCGAGCCTGAACGAGGAACAGCGCATCCGGACGATGATGGACATGCTCGACGACCGGAAGGTCATGTGGGTCACCACCGCCTCCGCCCTGGACCAGGGCCCGTGGGCGAAGGCCAACATGGCCGCCTTCAACGACGTGCTGAAGCGGGTCGCCACGGATTACAGCGACATGGCCGTCTACGACTGGGGCGAAGAAGTCGCACCGCACCCCGACTGGTTCATGGCCGATGACGGCGTGCACTACTCGCCCGTCGGCAACGCGGAGCGGGCCGACCGGTTCGCCGCCGCGCTGGCCAACGCTTTCCCCGAGGGGGAGGACACACATCCCGGTGGGAAAGTCGTCCACTCCGGGTTGTGACTACCAGAGGTCGACCGTCTCACCGGCATGAATGCGGATAAGGAGATCCAGGTTCACCTGGGACAATGAGCGGACGGTACTGACGCCGTTTTGACCAGCGTAGGAGCTGTGTACTGCGTCCGACGGGGGAACCGCCAGGACAGGTGCCCCTGTTGCCACCCCGGCATCGACCCCGGTCGGGGAGTCTTCCACGATCACGATTTCCTCGGGACGAAGTCCCAGACGCTGTGAGGCGGTGAGGAATACCTCCGGGTCGGGTTTTCCCTTGTGAAGTTCGTCGCCGGTGACCATTTCCCGCAGTGTGCCCTCTGGAGCGGCATCACGGACAATGCTGGCGAGACGACGGAAACTCTGGGTGCCGAGCGCAGTGGCCGTTCCATTGGCCTGCAGCGTAGCGAGCAGGTCCACAGCGCCCGGCAACCAGGGAACCCCGCTGCGGTAGATCGAGGAGAGCTCAGTGATCATCCGGTCGATCGCCTCGTCCACGGTCAGGTCGAGACCGCGGTCGATGATCGCCTGGGTCGTCTGGGCCAACGGTCGTCCGAAATAGGAGAAGGCGTCCTCCTCCGTCCAGTCGATGCCGTCGGCGGCGGCCACGCTGGACTCGACCCGTGCCCACAGCGGTTCGGAGTTGATGAGCGTTCCGTCGAGGTCGAAGACCACACCGCGGAAATCAGGCCGTGTCATCGCAGCACCCGCATGAAGTGACGGCAGGTCTCGGTCATGGCATCCCGGCCCGGACGGATGTATTTGCGGGGGTCGACGCCGCCCGTATTGTCGTCGTCGGTCAGCCAGTCCCGCACTGCGCCGGTGAAGGCGATGTTCAGGGCGGTACCGATATTGATCTTGCGCATTCCCGCCTTGGCGGCAGCGGCGAGTGACTGGTCCGGGACCCCTGAGGAGCCATGGAGGACGAGGGGGATGTCCACCTGTTCGGCGATGCGTTCCACCAGGTCGATGTCGACGCTGGCTGAGCGAGTCGTCATGGCGTGGGAGGAACCGACGGCCACAGCGAGGGAATCGACTCCGGTGTCCGAGGAAAACTGTGCAGCCTCCCCCGGGTCGGTACGGACGCCAGGGGCGTGGGCCCCGTCCTTGCCCCCGATCTCCCCGAGTTCGGCCTCCGTCCAGATGCCGTTGTTGTGTCCCCAGTCCGCGACGCGTCGGGTGGTGGCGACATTGTCGGTGTACTCGAGTTCGGAGCCGTCGTACATCACCGAGGAGAAGCCCAGATCGCGGGTGCGTAGCGCGAGTTCGGGGTCCTTGATGTGGTCCAGGTGCAGGACAATCGGGGCAGGGGAGTTTCCGGCGACGGACACCATCGCCGCAGCGATGGCCTCGGGGCCTTCGTGGAAGGCGATCGCGTTCTGGGAAAGCTGCAGGATGACCGGGGTCTGTTCCGTTTCCGCAGCGGCGGTGATGGCTTCGGCGTGTTCGAGGGTAATCACGTTGAATGCGGCCGCGGTGGTGGTCCGGTCGAAAAGCTCGGCGGGTGTGATGATCATGCTGTTGACTTTGCCACCGAATCCATTACTTTGCAAGGAAATACACCCTTGTGCAATCAAATCCAAGAAACTACACTGGTTTTCGTGAGGATACGAAGGAGATGTCGCGTATGAGAGATGCGCCGATGCTGGCCTCAGAACGGCAGCGCTACCTGCTGAACGAGCTCCAGACCTACGGGAGGATCACCGCCGCGGCAGCAGCGGAGGAGATCGGGGCGTCGGTGGAGACGATCCGCAAGGATCTGATCCACCTCGAACGCGAGGGCAGGCTGCATCGTGTCCACGGTGGAGCCCTGCCCATTACCCCGGTCACCTTCGAACCGGACGTCACCATCCGGGACGAGAACCACGAGGAGAAGATCCGCATCGCCCGTTCAGCGGTCGCCCGGGTCCCTGACGGAGGGGCGATTGCGGTGGACGCAGGCTCGACGACCATGGAGTTCGTGCGGCGGTTGCCCGACCGGCCGCTGAATGTCTACACCACCGCGCTGGACATCGCAGTCGCACTGTCACACCACCGGAACATCCGGGTCTCGACCTTCGGCGGACTGGTCCGGGCGAACACGACCGCGCAGGTGGGTCTTGTGGCCATCAACGCCATCGAACGGATGCACTTCGACGTCTCCTTCGTGGGCACCAACTCCATTTCGGTGGAGCGGGGGTTGGCGACGCCCGACGAATCCGAGTCGGCAGTCAAATCGGCTCTTATCGAGCATGGAGAGCGGGTCGTTCTTCTCGCCGACCACACCAAATTCACCCAACGCTCACTCATGACATATGCGCAGGTGACGGATCTGGATGTCGTTGTCACCGGATCTGAACTGGATCCGGAACTGCGCGAGGCCTTCAGTGAGACCGACACCGACATGGAGTTCGTATGATCGTCACAGTAACCCCGTCACCCGCAGTTGACTGGACCGTATCCACCGACAGTTTCGACCTCGACGCGGTCAACCGGGCAGGCCGTTCGACCCGGGAAGCATCCGGGAAAGGTGTGAACGTCTCCTGGGCGCTGCACCGGGCAGGCGTGCCCACCACCACCGTCTTCCCCGGTGGTGGGCAGACCGGACAGTTCATGGACGATGCGCTCTCTGGGGCGGGGATGCCGTTCACCCGGGTGGACACCGGCCAGGAAGTCAGGACGAACATCACCCTGATCACCCCGGGCCACTCCACGAAAATCAACGAACCCGGAGTTGAACTGACTGAAAGTCAGCTTACCCAGCTCACGGATGCTGCTGTCGCGGCGACCGTGGATGCCCGGGCCGTTCTGGTCTGCGGCAGCCTGCCTCCATCCATGTCCGCCGGTCAACTTCGTGATCTGGTCGCGGAACTCCGTACGGCGGGAACCGGGAACGCGGAGGTCGTCGTGGACAGTTCGGGAGATCCTCTGACCGCTGCCTTGGAGGCGGCCCCCTCGTTGATCAAACCGAACGTCCACGAACTCTCTGAAGTCGTCGGCCGCGACATCTCGACGCTGGGGGAGGTCGTCGCGGCCGCGCACCTGGCCATACAGGCTGGGGCTGGTGCCGTCCTCGCCAGCCTCGGGGCGGACGGGGCCATGTACATCGACGGAACGCACGCCGTCTTCGCTGCGGCCCGGGACATTCCCTTCGTCAACTCCGTCGGAGCGGGGGATGCGCTGCTGTCCGGATTCATGGCGGTTCAGGGTACTCCGTCGGAGCGGTTGCACAACGCGGTGCTGTGGGCATCCAGTGCGGTCGCGCACGAATCCACCTTGTTCCCCGTCCGGCCTGACTTCGACGACCGGATCTCCGTCAGCGACGTCTTCGACAACGACACACCCCTCTCTGAACCCTCGGTTCCGCTGGTCCCCACCACACGATCAGAAAGGAAGAGCAAATGAGTTCACAGGATGATGTCTTCATCGTCGCCGCGACAGGGTGCCCCACCGGAGTCGCCCATACGTTCATGGCGGAGGACGCACTGAAGAAGGCGGCGGCGGACCGCGGAATCGAGATCCGGGTTGAGACCCATGGGCAGGTCGGGCTGGAGAATGAACTGACCCCCGGGGAGATCAAGCGGGCCACCGGCGTGATCATTGCCGCGGACAAGGAGGTCAATGCCCGGCGTTTCGCCGGAAAAGCCGTCATCGATGTCGGAGTGAAAGAGGGAGTCAGCCACGCGGATCAGCTGATTGACCGGGTACTGGAGAAAGCCGCGGCGCCTGTCGGAGTGGTTGCCGGTGGCTCCGGCAACGGTGAAGGTGGTGCGGACGGTGGAGACGAACCACAAGACGAGAACGACTTCCTCAACGTCGCCGCGATTGACACCGAGGGCGACCAGGGCTGGCGCAAGGCGGGACGTGCCATCTACAAGCACCTGATGAACGGCGTGTCCTACATGCTGCCGTTCGTTGTCGGCGGCGGTGTCCTGCTTGCCGCGTCGTTCCTGTTCGGCATCTATTCGGCCGACCCGACCTCGTCGGAGTACAACCAGTTCGCCGAGATGCTCAACACCGTGGGTAACACTGGCCTGGGCCTTATGGTCCCGGTACTGTCCGCGTTCATCGCCTTCTCGATATCCAACCGTCCCGGTTTGACCGTTGGTCTGATCACCGGTTTGCTCGCTGCGGACCTGGGTACCGGGTTCCTCGGCGGTATCGTGACCGGGTTCCTCGCCGGATACGGGATGCTGTGGCTCGGCCGCGTCTTTGACAAGCTCCCCAAGGCACTCGGTGGGCTGAAGGCTATCTTCCTGCTGCCGGTCCTCGGTACGTTGATCTTCGGTGGCATCACCTTCGTCATCGGTGCTCCGATGGAGTCCATTTCCAGCGGGATGGAGAACTTCCTCGCCGGATTCCAAGGTTCCAATGCCATTGTCCTAGGCATCATCATCGGCTGCATGGCTGGTTTTGACATGGGCGGCCCAGTGAACAAGGCCGTGTACGTGACCGGTGTGGCCCTGCTGGACGCGGGCAACATGGAGTTCATGGCTGCTGTGTCTGCGGCCTGCATCGCACCGCCGATCATCACCGCCATCGCTGTGACGCTGTTCCCGAAGGGGTTCGAGCCGGGGGAGCGTAAGGCGGGTTACGTCAACTACCTGCTGGGTTCCACACACATCACCGAGGGTGCGATCCCGTTCGCTGCGCGGAACCCGCTGGTGGTCATTCCGCTGATCATGCTGGGTTCCTCCATCGCGGCGGTGCTCACCCTGCTGTGGGGGGTGACGTCCCCGGCACCGCACGGTGGGTTCCTTGTCTTGCCGATCGTGGGTAATCCGCTGGGCTGGGTGGCAGCCGTCCTCATCGGCTCCGTCGTCTCCGGCGTGCTCTACGGGCTCTACCGGCTCAGCCAGGTCCGTAAGTCAGCGGAGGCCGACCAGACCGCAGAAGAAGAGATCGCAGAAGAGGCCAGCGTGGCAGAGACGGAATCTGCCGCCGTACCGGTCGAGGCCCCGGCCGTTGCCGACATGTTCACGCGTGAGAACGTCCGCCTCGATCTCCGCGCCGACTCACAGGATGCCGCACTGTCCCAGGTCGCGGCGATGGCTGTCGAGCGCGGATACGCAACCGACGCCGACGGAGTTTTGTCCGGACTGAAGGAACGTGAAGCCCAGACGACAACTGCGCTGATGGACGGTATCGCTATCCCACACGCGAAACACCCAGCGATCATCGAGCCGGCGCTGCTGGTCACGAGGTTTGAGGGCTCCGTTGCCTGGCCGGACGAGGATTCCAAGGTCAACGTCGGCGTGGCCATGCTGATCCCGGAAGCACAAGCGGGAACCACCCACCTGAAGCTGCTCGCGAAGGTGTCCCGGGCGTTGATGAACGAGGACATCCGGCACACGCTAGCTTCCGGTACGGCCAGTGAAGTATACGACGGGCTCAGCGCGAAGCTGAGGTGAGGAAGCGAACACCCACTTTCGGCGCAACTTCCCTACGATGGGACACCGACTATGTTGTTCTGACAGAAGTT
Source organism: Corynebacterium sp. (assembly GCF_052107835.1). Lineage (GTDB taxonomy): Bacteria > Actinomycetota > Actinomycetes > Mycobacteriales > Mycobacteriaceae > Corynebacterium. The sequence continues at coordinate 29,621 of NZ_JBQEDF010000006.1, read as the reverse complement.
TCCCGGAGACTTCAGAAGTGGGTGAGCGCGCGTGGCGAAGCTGCTGTTCCGCCTTGGCCGGTGGTCCTATCTGCGCCGATGGATCGTCATCGGCGTATGGCTCGCCATCGTCGCCGCCGTCGGCGGTGCATCGCTGAGTATCCAGAAGGGGTACAACGACCTCTTCAGTATCGGTGGGGTGCCCTCCCAGCACGCCACCGAGATGCTCGTGGAGGAGTTCCCCGGAACCCCCAATCCCGTCGAGGCCGCCAGCGTCGACCTTGTGTTCCGCACGCCTGACGGCGAAACCCTCACGGACGAGGACAACCACGAAGTCGTCGACGAGGTCCTCGCGTCCGTCAGGGACAACGTCGACGACCTGGCGGACCCTGAGTCGCTGGCCAACCCGGTGGAGGCCAATGAGCAGCAGACGGACCTGGTCATCGGCACGTCCACGGACATGGGCCTGCCACGTGAGGTCGCTGAGGCCGATGCCGCGAACGTCGCCACGCTGAGTCCCGACGGGCGCACGGGGGTGTCGTCCTTCTCCTTCGACGTCGATCTTCCCGCGGACGTCACGGACTCCGACAAGGAGGCCGTCAACGAGGCGCTCGACATCGCACGCGATGCCGGTCTCGAGGCGGAGGCCGGCGGTGCCGGCTTCGGCGACCCCATTGCCATCGAGCCGATCAGTGAGGTCATCGGCCTCTTCGCCGCCTTCGTGATCCTGCTCATCGCCTTCGGATCCATTGTCGCCGCGGGTATGCCCCTGATCAGCGCGGTCGTCGGCGTCGGCATCGGTGCACTGGGGATCACGGGCGCCACGGCGTTCGTGCCGCTGAACAACATCACCCCGGTGCTCGGCATCATGCTCGGCCTGGCCGTCGCCATCGACTACGCACTGTTCATCATGAGCAGATACCGGGATGAGCTACGCAACGGACGATCGCGGACCGACGCGGCCGGGTTGTCCGTGGGAACAGCGGGCTCCGCGGTGGTCTTCGCCGGACTGACGGTGATCATCGCCCTGGTGGGCCTGCGCGTCGCCGACATCGAGTTCCTCAGCTACATGGGTTACGCCGCCGCGGCGACCGTGCTGGTCTCCGTCCTCGTCGCGCTGACCCTGCTGCCCGCCCTGTTCGGGGCATTCGGGGACAAGGTCTTCAGGAAGGACGCGGCGACCGGTGCCAAGGTCCGCGCCGGAATGACTGTCGCCGAGGCAGAGGAGGCCGTGGAAGCGTCCCTTGCTGCAGGGCCGCGGGGCAAGAAGAAAAAGCGTCCGAAGAAGGAGAAGAAGGAGAAGACAGGGCCGACGCTGGGCACGAAGTGGGTGCAGCTCATCCACCGTGCACCGGGCGGATTCCTGCTCGTCGTCGTCGCGTCCCTCATCCTGCTGACGCTGCCGGCGACGAACCTGCAGCTTTCCCTGCCGTCCGACAAGACGTCCCCGGTGGACACCACCCAGCGCAAGTCCGCCGAGTTGATCGAGGAGGGCTTCGGCCCGGGACGGGGTGCCCCGTTCCTCGTGATCGTCAACACCGACGACGTGGATCCGGACGCTCCGTCGCTGGCACCGCTGGTCGACAGCGGGATCGGACCGTCCGAGGCGGCGTTCGTCAACGTCAAGGACCGCCTCGGCAACAATGTCGGTGTGGAGCACAGCCAGCTCATCGCGGCGTCCGAGGACGGTTCGACCGCGCAGATCCTGGTGACCCCGACAACCGGGCCCATCGACGAGCAGACCGTCCAACTGATCCAGCAGCTGCGCGCCGAACAGGAGGCGATCGAGAACGAGACCGGTGTGGACATGGGGATCACCGGGCTCATGCCCATGCAGCAGGACGTGACCGACCGGCTCGCCGACGCCATGCCCGTCTACCTTGCGCTGGTCGTCGGCCTGGCCCTGGTGCTTCTGCTGATGGTCTTCCGCTCGCTGATGGTGCCGGTGATGGCCGCCGCCGGATTCCTGCTCTCCGTCGGCGCAGCCTTCGGTGTGACGGTGCTGTTCTGGCAGGACGGCCTGTGGGGGCTCATCAACTCCCCGGGCCCGCTGATCAGCTTCCTGCCGATCTTCCTGATCGGCGTCACGTTCGGCCTGGCGATGGACTACCAGGTGTTCATCGTGTCCAGGATGAGGGAGAGATACACGCTACGCAGTCACGAAGCGGCGAAGACCAGCAGGTACAACGCCGTGGAGGACTCGGTGATCCACGGCTTCGGTCTGGGCGCCCGGGTGGTCGCTGCGGCGGCGCTGATCATGATCTGCGTCTTCATCTCCTTCATCGCCCAGCCGTTGCCGTTCATCCAGACCTTCGGCTTCGCACTCGGTGCGGCGGTGCTGTTCGACGCCTTCTTCATCCGCATGACGCTGATCCCAGCGCTGATGTTCCTGTGCGGACGTGCCACCTGGTACATGCCGAAGTGGCTGGACAGGATCCTGCCGTCGGTGGACGTCGAGGGTGCGAAGCTGGAGGAGGCCTACGAGTCCGGCGAGATCGAGCGCATCGAGGACGAGGACGAGGACCGGGAAGACAGGGAAGTCGCGGAAACCCCGTCCGCTCAGGCGTAGATCGCCGGTGAGGTCGCACCGCGTTCCGGCACCGGGATCCCCAGGTTCGAGCGCAGTGTCGATCCGTCGTAGTCCTGCCGCAGGGAGCCGCGTTCCTGCAGCAGCGGCACGACCTTGTCCACGAACTCGTCGATGCCGGTGGGCACGACCGGGGAGCCGATGACGAAACCGTCCGAGGCGTCCTGCTGCACGAAGTCGTCCAGCGCCCCGGCGACCTGGGCCGGTGTGCCGACGAAGTCGGGCGCGGCCTGCAGGCCGATGAACGCGTCGCGCAGGCTGAGCCGGTGTGCCCCGGCGTAGTCCCGCAGTTCCCGGACCCGCTCGGTCCGGTCGCCGAGGAAGGTGCGACCGTTGACGTAGCGCGGAGCGTCCAGGTCCGGGCCGAAGGACGGGAACTCCGTCTCGACATCCACGTCCGAGAGATCGCGGTTCCAGATCTGTTCGGCGAGGACCCGCACGGTCTTCGGGGTGTAGGTCTGCTGGACCGTCTCCTCATGCCGCTGGCGGGCCTCGTCCTCGGAATCGCCCAGGACGATGCCGACACTGGGCACGATCTTCACATCGCCGCGCCGGCGTCCCCATCTCTCCACGCGCTCGTTGATGTCGCGGTGGAACGCCGAGGCTTCGGCACGGTCGCGGTACGGGGAGAAGATCAGGTCGGCGTTCGCGGCGGCGAAGTCGCGGCCGTCCGGGGACACTCCGGCCTGGACGATGACGGGGCGCCCCTGCGGACTGCGCGGCACGGTGAACCGCCCGGAGATGTCGAACTGCTGACCATGGTGCTCGAAGGAACCGGGGTCCGCCCGACGCACGAATGTGCCGGAGTCCTTGTCGGCGACGATGTCATCGGCGGCCCAGGAGTCCCACAGTTCCTTGACGGTGCGCACCGTCTCCTCCGCGCGCTGGTAGCGCTGTTCGCGCGGCAGGTAGCCGCCCTTGCGGAAGTTCGCGCCGGTGAAGGTGTCGAAGGACGTCACCACGTTCCACCCCGCCCTGCCACCGGAGAGGTGGTCCAGGGACGCGAACTCGCGGGCGAGCTCGAAGGGTTCGTTGAACGTGGAGTTGATGGTGCCGACCAGCCCGATGTGCTCGGTGACCGCCGCGAGGGAGGCGAGGACGGGCAGGGTGTCGGGGCGTCCGACGATGTCATGGTCGAAGAACTCGTTGCCGTGCTGGCGGATGGCGAGTCCCTCGGCGAGGAAGAAGTAGTCGAACTTCCCCCGCTCCGCGGTCTGCGCGACGTGCCGGAAGGTGTCGAACTCGATCTGGCTCCCGGCCCCGGGCGCCTCCCACAGTGTGTGTTCGTTGACGCCGCCGACGTAGGCGGCGAGGATGATCTGCTTCTTGTCGGTCATGGGTGTGCCTTCCTGGAGTGTGGTGGTCTGTGGTGGTTTACAGCGCGGTGGTGGGAGCGGGGGAGATCTCCCCGGAGTGCCCGGCGTAGCGGCTGGGCACGTCGGTCGGCAGCCCGACGAGCCCGCGGAGCGTGGGATTCTCCGGGTAGCTGTCCCGGGTGAGACCGCGGTCCCGGAGCCGGGGCGCGAGGTCGTCGGCGATGCGGGGGAGATCGTCGGTGAGGACCGCCGGACGCAGGCGGACCCCGTCGTAGCCCACCTCAGCGAATTCCGCGATGATCCCGGCAATGTCGTCGGCGGATCCGGTCACGATTCGGGCCTCGGTCGCCTCGGCCAGTGGCCGGCCGAGGCCGTCGAGGCGTCCGAGCCGGTCGACGGCGGTTTCACCGGTGGGACCGTCGGCGCCGGCGGTCTCGTCAAGCAGGACGACGAGGTCGGCGATGACCTTCAGCGGTTCGCCGGTGCGTCCTGCGGCCTTCTCTGCGGCGTGGACCGCGGCGAGGACCTCGGACGCGTCCCCCGTGCCCAGCGGGGAATCCGGGGTGACGAAGACGAGGTCGGCGGCCCGGGCGGCGAAGCGGTAGGGGATGTCCGCGTGGGCGAGGGCGGCGACGACCGGCTGGCCCTGCGGGGAACGTGGCGTGATCGACGGGCCGCGGACGCTGAAGTCGCCGTTGTCGAAGTCGATGGTGTGCAGCTTGCCGGCGTCGATGAAGCGGTCGGTGACGGTGTCGCGGATCTCGGCGTCGTCCTCCCAGGAGTCCCAGAGTTCGCGGATGACCTCGACCTCGTCCGCCGCGGAGTCGAAGACGGAGGTCAGGGCTTCGGCGAGTTCACTGCCGCCGGGAATGTCGCGGGAACCGAGCGGGTTGCCGGTTCCCAGATGGCTGTACTCCTCGCCGCGGGATGCCACGCGTGGCTGTATTCCGGCCCGACCGTGGCTGGTGAAGTCGAGGGTGGCGATCGCCTTGGACACATGGAAGGGCTCGGTGAGACTGGTGACGACGGTGGGGATGAGACCGATGGACGAGGTGGCCGGGGCAACGCGGGACGCGACCAGGCGCGCGTCCAGGCGTCCGCGGACCTCGTCGGTGCGCTGGTCCGGGTCGAGCCGCCCCGAGGACTGGAGCGCGAAAGTGTCCTCGATGGTGACGAAGTCGAGGAGACCGTCCTCCGCTGTTCTGACGAGGTCGGTCCAGTAGCCGGGGTCGACGAGCCTGTCCGGCTGCGAGGTGGTTTCCCGCCAGGCGGCGGGGTGCCATCCGGCGCCGTCGAGGGCGGCACCGACGATGAATGTGCTGGTGGTGTTGTCTGGCATGTGAATCACCTTGGTGTACGGGAGCGTTGTGGTTCTTCTTTGGGCTGTTGTGCCTGTAGACGGCAGCGTAGGAGCCTCGAACCGACCGCCGGAGGGGAATGACTCGGGGTGAACTTATGTGGATGATCCCGGACGTGTTCCGCCGTTCGATTTGACGAATGGGAGTGGGCGAGGGAGTATGAAAGTGGAAGAGGGGGGTTTCGGAAAGGGATCAGTGGGACGCTGGGATCGTGGGCTGCTGTCACAGGATCAAGCGGTGTACATTGCTGAAGTCTTCCCGCACGTCACCTTGCGGGAAGACCTGTCCTGGGGGTTGACGGACACCCGTGTACTTCACGCAGAATCGGGTGGTCGGGGGATCGTGATCAAGGCTGCGGGAGCAGCGAACAGACACATCAGGCGGGAGATCACCGGGCGTCAGCGTGCGCCCCATGCCTTGGTCGACCACGGTGTTATCGGGTCCATGCTTGCGGCCCGTCGGGACCTGAACGTGGTCGCCGTCGAACATGTGGGAAGGGGTGCTCGCTGAGGGAACGGCGGCGGAATGTGATCCGGCGGTGCACCGACGCGCCGGGGAACTGCTGTCCGCGATCCACGCGGAGGCTGTTCCTGAGGAACTGGACAATCCTGACTACGAGTCGGTGATGACGGACAAGACCCTCACGCTGCTCGACCGTGACCACCGGATAGAGCCGGAGTCGGTGTCGGCGGTCCGGAGTATTCTCAGTGAGTTTGCCGCTGGCGGTGTTGGCCGTGACATGCCTGCACCCCGTGTGATGACCCATGGGGACTGGGATCCGAGGAACTGGCTGGTGGATGGGGGTGTCGTGAGGATCATCGACTTCGGACGTTTCGATGTGCGGACCGCTGAATCGGATCTTGGGCGGCTCTCGGTGCAGCAATGGAGGGGACGTCCCGACCTCGAGGCCGCTTTCCTGGAGGGCTACGGTTCTGATCCGAGGAATCCTCGGACGTGGCCCATCAATCAGATCCGCGAAGCGGTGGGGACGGCGGTCTGGGCCCGCGAGGTGGGGGACGGTGCCTTTGAACAGCAGGGACACCGGATGCTCGCCGATGCCCTCGCGCTTTTCTGAGTCACTGACCATGACTCGATGAACTCAGGAACCGAGTCGGTGGTGGGGAGCATGCGAGTGAGGGCGAGCAGGCGGACGGTGGTCGGGGTGCTCAAAATCTTCTCAGCCAGGGACGCGTGAAAAGCCGGGCAATTTCGGAGACACCGGAACACTCGGGCTTACCGATTTTGCCCGGGTTTTTACGTACGCAGGGGAGGTGCACCGGAAGACGCTGTGTGGAGCGTCACCTGACGACGACGACGATGAGAAGATCGTCGGACCTATCGCCCGCGCAGCTCCGGGGCCTTGTTGGCGTAGTAGCGGCCCAGGAACTCGTCCCGGTACTCCTCGAAGCGTCCCTCCTCGATGGAGGTGCGGATGTTGTTCGTCAGCGTCACCATGAAGTGGATGTTATGCAGCGTGCACAGGGTGCCGGCCAGGAACTCGTGGGCGCGCAGCAGGTGGTGGATGTAGGCGCGCGTGTAGTTCTCGTTGACGTACCCGCCGGTATCCGTGTCGATCGGGATGAAGTCCCGGCGGTGGCGACCGGCCATCAGGTTCAGGCGCCCGTCCAACGTGTAGACCCCTCCGCGGCGCGCGAGCCTGGTCGGAGCGACGCAGTCGAAGGTGTCCGCACCTGCGGCGATGGTGGTGAACAGGTCGTCCGGCTCGGAGATGCCCAGCATGTGCCGGGGTTTGTCGTCCGGCAGCTCATCGGAGACCCAGCCGGCGATGGTGCCCAGGTTCTCCTTCTCCAGGGCGCCGCCAATGCCGAAACCGCCGAAGCCACGGCGTCCTGCGTCCTCCGCCTCCTTCGACAGTTGGACGAGTCCGCTGGCGGCCTTGCGGCGCAGGTCCTCGTACTGCGCACCCTGCACCACACCCCACAGTGACTGCAACGGACGGTGCGTCCTGTCCCGGGTGAGCCGCTCGTGCTCGAGGAGGCAGCGCTCGGCCCAGCGGTGCGTCCTGTCCACGGATTGTTCCTGGTAGAGGCGGGTGTCGATGAGGGTGGTCAGCTCATCGAAGGCGAACATGATGTCCGCGCCCAGGCCGTGCTGGATCTGCATCGACTTCTCCGGGGTGAAGCGGTGGGACGAGCCGTCGATGATGCTCTTGAAATCGACACCGTCCTCATCCACCAGTGCCATGCGCTCCTTCTTCGCCGCGCGGATGTCGCCCTCGGTGAGGTTCGCGACGTCCATCGCGAGCACCTTCTTGAAGCCCACGCCCAGGCTCATGACCTGGAATCCGCCGGAGTCGGTGTAGGTCGGTCCGTGCCAGTTCTCGAAGGCTGCGACGCCACCGGCGGTGTCCACGATGTCCTCGCCCGGCTGCAGGTAGAGGTGGTAAGCGTTCGACAGGACCGCCTCCGCACCGGTGGAACGGACCTGCTCCGGGGTGAGCGTCTTGACCGTGGCCTTCGTGGCGACGGGGATGAAGGCGGGGGTGTGGATGTCGCCGTGAGGGGTGTGGATCACGCCGGTGCGGCCGTGGGCCTTGTCTCCGTCGACGGTCTCCAGCCGGGTGCCGAGCTCGAAAGCGGTGTCGGCGGCAGATTCTGTCATGATTGACCAGTGTATCCGGTGCTCGATGTATCCAGGCATGGCAGTAGCGCTGTGCCGGTCGTCCGCCGAGAGGTAGCGTCCCGTCACGTGTAGTCCCGGTGCGGCTCACCGAGGATGAACTCACCGCGGTGATGAGCCGGCCGGAACGGGAGAACATGAAGAGATCCGAGGTGATACGGGCGGCATTGAGCGACTGGGCACACTCCGCATGATCGTTCGAGTCTCCGCGCTCAAACATGGTTGCCCAGGAGAGGTCATCCACTGTGTGGGGCAGGAAGAAGTATCTGCGTCTACTTCCCCGACCCGGGCAGTAACGTCGGATTCAGGTGTATCTACCCTGGGGAGAGAACGACGTGACAGCGTCGCACAACCAAGGAGGCACACCACCCATGACCACCGCCCGTCAGATCGTCCTGGCCAGTCGGCCCAAGGCCGCACCGCAGCCGGAGAACTTCCGGTTCGAGGACGTCGAACTGCCATCTCTCCAGGATGGTCAACTGGAACTCAAGGTCCGCTACCTCTCCCTCGACCCGTACATGCGCGGTCGGATGAGCGCGGCGAAGTCCTATGCGGAGCCGGTGCCGGTCGACGGGGTGATGACCGGCGAGACGATCGCCGAAGTCGCGCGGTCGGAGCACCCGGACTTCAGCGAGGGCGACCTCGTCCTCGCCCAGACCGGCTGGGTGGACGCCGCCGTGGTCCCCGGCAAGTACGTCCGCAAGCTCAACACCCATGGCGCTCCCGAGACGACCGGACTCGGAATCCTCGGCATGCCGGGTTTCACCGCCTGGTCAGGCCTGAAGTTCATCGGTCAGCCGAAGGCGGGGGAGACTGTGGTGGTCGCCGCCGCGTCCGGGCCGGTGGGAACCATGGTCGGGCAGCTCGCGCAGCTCGCCGGGGCCCGCGCCGTGGGTATCGCCGGCGGGTCCGAGAAATGTGACTTCGTCCGCGACGATCTGGGCTTCGACGCCGTGGTCGACCACCGCGACCCGGACTTCGCCGCGAACCTGAAGGCGGCCTGCCCCGATGGTGTGGACGTGTACTGGGAGAACGTTGGTGGGAAGGTGTGGGACGCGGTGCTGCCGCTGCTCAACCTGTACTCGCGCGTGCCGGTCTGCGGCCTGGTCGCCCAGTACAACACCGGTGGTTTCGGCGACCGTGACCGTCTCCCGGCGACGATGGGGACGATCCTTGCCCAGAGCGTCCTGATCCGTGGGTTCATCCAGACGGAGTTCGCCGGTGAACACTACGACGAGTTCCTGGCGGAGGTCGGGCCGAAGATTGCCGACGGCAGCATCTCCTACCGCGAGGACATCGTGGAGGGATTGGACGCAGCTCCGCAGGCCTTCACTAACATGCTCGACGGCGGGAACTTCGGCAAGCTGCTGGTGAAGGTCAGCTGATCACCGCAGCATCAATGAACCGGCGATAGACCTGCGGCAGATTGGTGGGGATCTCCGCAAGGGGAAACCACCGCACGTCAGAATGTTCGGCGCTGGGTCGGGGAGGCTGGGCGTGGTCCAACCTCGCAGACATCGCAATCAGGGTGACCTGTCGGTCGGGGACTGGGTGCCACAGTTCGGCGCCGATTAGCTCGACTCCAGAAGTCGGTACATCGAGGCCAGATTCTTCCCTGACCTCGCGCACCGCGGTGTCGGCGAGGCTTGTGTCCTCCCGGTCCGGCCACCCGCCGGGCAATTCCCACTCGTTGCGGTCGTTCAATCCGAGCAGGACGTTGCCCCCGGCCAGGAGCACAACCTTCACTGAACTGGGAACCGCGTAGAACCCTGTACCTTCCTCGATCATGGATCCAGGCTACCGTGCGGCACGTCCTCAACTGACCCGCCGACCACCGACGAGCGCGTACAGGAACGGCCACACCGAGACCCCCATCATCGCGATCCCCACAACGGTCACCGACGCGGAGATCAGCACCGCACCGCCGATTGCCAGGCCGACGAACAGTAGCGCCGCCACGATCCGACGGGCAACTCGCTCCAACCGCTTCAGCTGATGCTCGACCTGCGGGGTCTTGACCGACAGGTCGCCGCTCTCCACCACGGAGATCACATGGTCGAGTCGCTCGGGTAGACGTCCCAGCACGCGGAACGTCCCCGCCGCCGTCGTCACTGCCCGTCGTGCCACCTCGACGGCAGAGCCCCCGGCCTGCTCACGCACCAGTTTCGCGGCGAAGGGCTCCACGGACTCCCAGATGTTGAAGGACTTGTCCAGCGAGGAGCACAGTCCCGACAACATCGACACCGCGCGCATGATCAGCAGGAAGTTCTCCGGCAACTGGAACGGCATCGAGCGGATCACATCACGGAAACGGTGCGCGAACTCCTCGAACTCCCGGATGTCCACGTGCTGCAGATCCATCACACCCATCCCGCCGAAGCGGGCGAAGAGCTCGGTCATCGCCTCCTCGAGTTCGGTGACGTCCGCCGTCGGCAGCAGGACGCCCAGGCTCTGCATCGCCTGGACCATGCCGTGGCCGTCCCGCGTCCCGACGGCGATGACCAGGTCGCGCAGCCCCTGCTTCAGGACGTCGTCCACCGTCCCGGTCATGCCGAAGTCGATGAAGGTCAGCCGGAAATCAGCCCCCTCACCGTCGCCGCTGCCCGGCAGTCCGGGCGTGACGAAGATGTTCCCCGGATGCGGGTCGGCGTGGAAGTGACCGTTGTCGAAGAGCTGGGTGAACATCACGTCCGCCAGGCGTCGTGCCACCTGGGCCGGATCGATCCCCGCGGCACGCAGCCTGTCGAGGTCGTTGATCTTGATCGCGGTGACGTCCTGCAGGGTCAGGACGCGCCGGACGCTGCGCTCCCACACGACCCGCGGCACACTGACCCGCGCGTCCTCCCTGAAGTCCTCCCCGAACGAGGACGCCTCGGAGGCTTCATGGAGGTAGTCGATCTCCTCGTAGCTGGTCCGCGCGAACTCCTCGATCAGGCCGGGGACGTCCGCGCGCTGGGAGATGAAGCTGAACCGGGCGAGCCAGCCGGCGATCCTGCGCAGGGCGGCGAGGTCGACCTCGACGATGTCGCCGATGCCGGGGCGCTGGATCTTCACGACCACATCGGTGAATCCGACGTCGTTCGCGTCCTGCGGACGGAGCCGGGCGCGGTAGGCCTGCCCCAGCGAGGCGGCGGCGAGAACGGTGGTGTCGAAGGACGCGAAAGCCCTGTCCAGGGGCATGCCGAGTTCCGACTCGGCAAGGGCCCGCATCTCGGCGGCGTCGACGGCCGGGACCTTGTCCTGCAGTGCGGCGAGTTCCTCGGTGACCCCGGCGGGGAGTACATCGATGCGGGTCGACATGAACTGGCCGACCTTGATCATCAGCCCGCCGAGGTCCGTGGCGAGGTGGCGGAACCGTTCAGCCGCGCGGGTGAAGCGGCGTTCCTGGCCGCGGCGGCTGAGCTTCCGCAGGCCGATGCGTGGCAGGAACAGGTCGAACCACCAGGTCTGCAGCATGAGGACCATGCCGAAGACCATGATGCGCCGGTACCGGGCGCGGAGATGGCGGCGGTTCGGACGCCCCTGCTGTTCGCTCACTCGGTGTCTTCAGCCGTGCCCCCGGTTGGCTCCTCGGCAAGGATGCCGTAGACCTTGCGCCGGGTCTCGTCCAGGAGCGAGGTCACGCGTGCGCGCTGGTCCCCGTCACCGGTGAACGCGGCCTGGTGCACGGCCTGGGCGAGTTTCGTCCCGGCCTTCGGGAGCTCGCCACGTCCCTCCGCTGCTTCAGTGAAACGGCCGAAGGTCGGCCACGGTGGTGTCCAGTCCCCGTCACCGTCGTCGGAATCGATGGTCGTTGCCTCGTCCTGTCCGGCGTCCGTCGCCGAGTAGAGCCTGCGGCCGTCCTGCTCCTCGACGGTGGCGAGTTCCTCGTCCACCAGCAGCTGCAGCGTGGGGTAGACCTCGGCCGGCGAGGGCTCCCAGTCGCCGTCACTGCGGTCGGTGATGGTGCGGATGATCTGGTGGCCGTGCTGCGGCTGCTCGGCGAGGACGGCCAGGATGGCGGTCCGGAGGTTCCGTTCGGGTTCGGCGGTCGGATGGAAGTTGCCGCGGACGGCGTCGACGAAGTCGCGGATTCCGGGGATGTCCTGTGGTGTGCGGGTGGTTCCCATTGCTGGCGCCTCCATGGTGCGTCGGAGAAAAGTGGTGTGCGGTGGTTCAACTGTGCTGTGGATCTCGTGCCCCTCCAACGCTACAACCGTTTCGGGTCGGGGTGCCGCCGGATGTTGCCCAGATCACTGCGCTGCCGGGACGCCCCCGCGATACCCTGGTGGACCATGAGCACCCACACGCCAGGCAATGGCCGCTACGCACCCAGCCCCAGCGGTGACCTGCACCTCGGCAACCTGCGGACCGCCGTCCTCGGCGAGTGGTGGGCGCGGGCGACGGGACGCGGCTTCGTGATGCGCATCGACGACATCGACGCCGCCCGGTCGTCCACGGTCTCCGCCGACCGCCAGCTCGAGGACCTCGCGGCCCTCGGTGTCACCTGGGACGGCGGGATCGCGCGCCAGTCCGACACCCTCGACCGCTACGACGTCGCCCTGGAGCGGCTGCAGGACGATGGCCTGGTCTACGAGTGCTACTGCTCCCGCAAGGACATCCAGGAGGCGTCCCGCGCTCCGCACGCCGTCCCGGGAAGCTACCCGGGCACGTGCCGTGACCTTCCGGAATCGGAACGCTCGCAGAAACGGGAGGCGCTGGCCGCTGAAGGCCGTGTCCCCGCACTGCGGTTGAAGTCGCAGGTCAGTGAGTGGACGGTGCAGGAGCGCTTCGCCACTGTGGCGGAGGACGGGCGCTACACCGGCTCCGTGGACGACATGGTCCTGCGGCGTGGTGGCCAGGGCGGGGAGGGGACGGACTTCGCCTACAACCTCGCTGTGGTCGTCGACGACACCCTCGCCGGGGTCGACCAGGTCGTCCGGGGCGATGACCTGCTCAGCTCTGCCCCGCGCCAGGCCTACCTCGCACACCTGCTGGACCTGCCCGAGGTGGAGTACGTCCACGTCCCGCTGGTGCTGGGACCGGGAGGGAAACGGCTGGCCAAGCGGGACGGGGTGGTGACGCTGCGGGAGATGCCGGGGGAGACCCCCGAAGCGCAGGCGCAGGCTGCCCGGGAGTGGATCGACCGGTCCCTGGGCGACGCCACCGCGGACCACCCGGAACGGCTACCGCACGAACCGGTGACGTGGGAAGGGTAGATCCCCGGGAAGTCAGTCCCCGGGGGTCCGGAGGACCCGACGCCAGTCACCGTCGAGGTTCGGGTCGAGGTCCGGGAGGTCGCCGTCGCCGAGCTTCTCCTCCATTCCCTGCATCATCGCCTGCCTCACCCACCGGGTACTCCCTGACAGGCCCGGGATCGCGGCGAAGTGGAGGCTGGCCATGAGGGGGCGGGACGCCAGCAGGTAGGCCTCGTTCGGTGAGGTCCCGGGACGCAACTCCATCACCGTGTCGACGACTGTGGTGTAGATGCGGATGGAGTCCGGTTCGAAAGGGCCGTAGAAGAGGTAGGTCGTCAGCCCCGGGTGTTCGCCGACGAGGGCGACGGCTCGTTCGCTGATCTCGTCCACGTACCCGGTCCACGTCGTGGCGTCGGTGTCCCAGGAAACGGAGGCGAAGGTGCGGTCGCATGCCTTGCGGTACAGGTCGTCCCGTCCGGACACGTAGTTGTAGACGGTGGCTTCGGCGACACCGACGTGTTTGGCGACCTTGCCGAGGGTGAACCGCTGGAGTCCGATCTCGATTGCCGCGTCCACCAGTGTGTCCAGTGACGTCCTGGCGGGCCGTCCCGCTGCTCGGTGCTGGTTGTCCATGGATTCCCCCGGACTACCGCACCGACCGGGGACGGAACACCGGGCTGATCTTCTTCGCCGCCGCCTTCCGCGCGACGCCGGCGTTCTTTCCGGCGAGCAGGCGGAGCTGGCGCAACCGCTCCCTGGCGAAGGTTCCGCGCGGTCCCCGTGTCCAGGTCTCGTCCACCAGCTTCTTCGCGTAGGCCACGGCGTCCGGCGACCGGCCGGCCATGGTCCCCACCAGTTCATCGGCGGCGGCCAGCGGATCGTCCGACACCTCGCTCGCCACGCCGTACTCCACCGCGCGGGAGCCGTCGAAGGTCTCGCCGGTCATGGTCAGCTTCTTCAGGACGTCCGCCGGGAGCTGCTGCGTGAGTGTCTGCATCCCCGACATGTCCGGGACCAGCCCCCACTTCGCCTCCAGGATGCTCCACTCGGCGTCGGACGTGGTGATCCGCCAGTCGGCGGCCATCGCCAACTGAAGTCCGCCGCCGTAGCAGTGCCCGTGGACGGCGGCGATCACCGGGACAGGCAGCCGCCGGAATGCCCAGCAGGCCTCCTGGAAGGCGTTCGTCCCGCGCCACGGCCTCGGCAGGAATGTGGCGCCGAGTGCCGCCGGGCTCTTCATGGCCGAGGCGAAGTCCAGCCCGGCGCTGAAGGAGCGTCCCTCCCCGGCGATGACCACGGCGCGGACGCTGCGGTCGCGTCTGATGCGTCCGGCGATGGCGACCAGCTCGGAGAGGGTGCCGAGGGTCAGCGAGTTCAACTTCTCCGGACGGTTCAGCCGGACGTGGGCGACACGGGTGGCAGCGCCGGCACCGGTGCCGTTGCCGGTGTCGATGTCGGTGAACGTGAGCGTGGGCAGGCCGGCGGTCGGAGTCATGCGGTTCAGGCTAATCGATCGGTCAGCGGTTCTCGTCGATGATCCTGAAGTTGGGGTCGAGCTTCTCCAGCGACCAGGGGATGGAGCGGACGGTCGGGGTGCTCAATGCCATGGAATCGGCCTGGTCCCCGATGACGAACGCGGAACCGTTCCTCACGGACGTCAGGTCGTCCCAGCCGGACAGTGTGTCCGGCTCCACGCCGTACGGCCACATGGCCAGGAAGTCGGTGTCGAGCAGATGGACGTTCTCCTCGGAGATGAAAGCGCGGCTGCCGTCGTCGCTGGCCTCCTTGACCTCGTCGGGGACCACCATGCCGAGGTCGGTGAGGAAGCGGTTGGCCGGGTCGTTGTCGGCGGTGACCACGGCTGTCCCCTGGGCGCTGATCTGGCCGAAGACCGCGGTCGCACCCTCCAGCCCGGGGTAGGTCGCCGTCGTGTCCGCGACCCGGTCCTCCACGTCCTGGATCAGCGAGGACGCCTCGTCGTCCTCGCCGAGGAGCTCGCCGGCCAGTGAGGTCGCCTCACGCCAGTCGTCCGACTGGGTGTTGTCGCCGACCACACCGACGGTGGGCGCGATCGCCGACAGCTTCTCGTAGGCTTCCTCGTCGGGCAGCCATCCGGCGAAGATCACGTCCGGGTCCAGGGCCGCGAACTGCTCGGAGAGGTCGTCGGCGAGGGTGGCGGACGCGCCGTCGTAGGTGACGGTCTCGTCCGCCTCCGCGTCGTCGTTGTCCCCGTTCCACGGCGCGCCGTCCTCCATCAGCGACGGACGCGCCTCCAGGGAGACCGGGGACCCGAGGGCGGCGAATGCGTCGGTGAAGGCGGTGGAGACGGACACCACCGTCCCCGGGTTCGTCGGGACGTCTGTCTCCCCCATGGCGTGGGAGACAGTGACGGAGTCGGGGAGGTCCGGATCCCCGGCTCCGCCGGAATCCCCTGACCCATCACCGCAGGCGACAAGGAAGCTGCCCCCGAGGACCAGTGCCGCCACGGCGGACAAAAGATGATGCACACTCATTTTTCTCATGAAAGGGCAGCCTAGACTAATCACCGGAGAAGTGGAAGGGCAATGCCCAGGCCGGCGTCCGGCGTAGCGTGGATGCATGAAGCTCTCAATCGTTGACCTGGGGACCGTGGCCCCCGACACCACGGAATCGGGGGCACTCACCGATGCCCTGGACGCGGCCGTCGACGCGGAGGCCTTCGGCTACCACCGCATCTGGTTCGCCGAGCACCACCAGAGCCGTTCCGGGGCGTCCCACCACCCGGAACTGCTCATTGCCGCGGCGACCCAGCGCACCTCCCGCATCCGGCTGGGGTCCGGCGCGGTGCTGATGAACCACTACAGCCCCTACAAGGTCGCCGAGATGTACCAGCAGCTCGAGGCCATGGCGCCCGGGCGCATCGACCTGGGGATGGGCAGGGCGACCGGCGGTCCCGTGGTGGACCTGGCGATGCAGCTCGACCGGCAGAACCCGGTGCGGCTCGACCACTCCCAGCAGGTGCTGGAGACCCTGGCCTGGCTGTACGGCGCATTCCCGGACGAGCACCCGTTCAAGGACAATCCCCTGATGCCCAGTGTGGACTCGCGTCCGGAGGCCTGGCTGCTGGGGTCCAGCCCGCACAGTGGGCTGCTCGCCGCGCAGCTCGGCATCGGCTACACCTTCGGCGGGTTCATCAACCCCACGAGCGCCGCTGAGGCGCTGACCTCCTACCGGCAGGGGTTCCAGCCCGCCGGCTTCGGGTGGGACGCCCCGGCAGCGATCCTCGCGGTGAACGTCGCCGTGGGGGAGACGGACGAGGAGGGACGGCGCATCGCGGCGTCGCCCAAGGGCTACTACTCGCGGCTGGGACGCGCCGGACGCGCCGCCGGTTCGGTGATGGTGCCCACGCCGGACGAGGCACTGGGGGAGATGTCGGGGGACGAGCGGGACGAGCCGGTGGGGATCGTGGACGGACGGTGGCCGAGGTTCGTCGCCGGGAGTCCGTCCACGGTGCGGCTCACGCTGGAGAGGATGGCCACGGAGGCGGGGTTGACCGGTGACGGCGAGATCATGGTGCAGGATCTGATCGCGGATCCGGTGGACCGGCGCCGGTCCCGGGAACTGCTGGCGGAGGAGTTCGGGCTGCACGGTTGAGCGCGGCAGCCCGTTGTAGTGGATATTCCATAAAAGTCGGCCCAAGTGATGTTTCGTCCGCCGAAGTTGTCTATTCTTGGTAATTGTGACCGTGGACAACCGCCGCCTCCCACTGTACGAGGCCGGGGAGCTGACCTTCCCCGTCCTCGCGTTCGGGCGTGACGAGGTGCTGGAGCGGGACACCGCCTGGGGCGAGCACTCCCATCCCACCCACGAACTGCTGTGGAACGAGGTCGGCTCGGGGATGGCACGGGTGGGGCAGCGCATCTGGACCGTCGCGGGAGGGGTCGGTCTGTGGATCCCGGCGGGGACGCGCCACTCCGGGTACGCGCCCGCCGGGTCGCGGCAACGTGCGGTCCATTTCTCGCTGGACGCCCCGGCGCTGGGGGAGGAACCCGTCGCGGTGGAGTTCACACCTCTGCTGGGGCACCTGGTTGACCGGCTGATCTCGGCGGACCTGCCGGAGGAGTCCTACCTGCTGACGGAGCGGATGATCTTCGACGTCATGGGTCCCTCGGTCCGCGAACTCGTTCTGGACGTGCCGGAGTCGGAGCTGCTGAGGCCGATCGTGGACAAGGTCCGCTCCGATCCCGCCGACCAGACCACGCTGACGCAGTGGGCGTGCCGCCTTGGAGTGAGCACCAAGACCGTGACCAGGACATTCGAGGGCGAAACGGGCCTGGGCTTCAGCAAGTGGGTGGCGACGGCGAAGGTGAAGCACGCGGTGGCGCTGCTGGGGTTCGACCTGGAGATCTCGGATGTCGCCGAACAGGTCGGCTACCGCTCGGTCAGTGCGTTCATCACGGCATTCCGGAGGGTTACCGGGATGACGCCGGGACAGTTCCGGGGACAGGGGACCCGGATGTCCGAAATGCACAATTGAGTGTCTTAACTGCGCTATTGCGGGTAGGTATGGGTTAGGGCTATTTTTGACAGGCATGCCTAAACGCTGAGAATGCTCTCCCCTGTCGAAAGGTAAGACCCCATGGCCCGCTCTGTGCGTCCCCGGACGCTGCTTCTCTCCCTGGTGGCGGTGTTCGGCCTCGTCCTGACATCCTGCTCCTCCGACGACGGAGGCGACGGAGGTGACGACGGAGCGTCCTCGGGTGGTCCCATCACCATCGAGCACGCCTTCGGCGAGACCGAGATCCCGGAGACGCCCGAACGCGTCGCCACCGTCCAGTTCGAGAACCAGGAGGTCCCGCTGGCACTCGGAGTGGTGCCGGTCGGTATGGCGGAAGCGAACTTCGGCGGATCCCCGATCCTGCCGTGGGTCCAGGAGAAGCTCGATGAACTCGGCGCCACCGGCGACGACGAGCCCGTCCTGTTCGACGAGACCGACGGCATCGACTTCGAGGCCGTCTCCGACACCGCCCCGGACGTGATCCTCGCCGGCTACTCCGACCTCTCCAAGGAGGACTACGACCAGCTCACCCAGATCGCCCCCACCGTCCCCTACCCGGAGGACCAGGTGGGCTGGGGCACGACCTGGCGCGAGAACATCGAGATCGAGTCCAAGGCCCTCGGCAAGGAGGACGAGGGCAATGAGCTCATCACCAACCTCGAGGACCAGATCGCCACGGCGGCGGACGACAACCCCGAGATCAAGGGCAAGAAGACGATGTTCCTGACCCACGTCGATCCGTCCGACCTCGCCGAGGTCAGCTTCTACACCACCCACGACGCCCGCCCGAAGTTCTTCGAGGACCTCGGCATGGAGGCACCGGACTCCATCACGGAGTTCTCCGAGGAGAACCCGGACTTCAGCGGCACCATCAGTGCAGAGCAGGCGGACGTCTTCGAGGACGTCGACATCATCGTCACCTACGGTGACCAGGAGATGCTCGACACCATGAAGGACCACCCGCTGCTCGGCCAGATCCCGGCGATCGCCAACGACGCCGTCGTCCTGCTGGAGGACGACGAACTCGGCACCGCCGCGATGCCCACCCCGCTGGGCGTCCCCTACATCCTCGACGACTACGTCGCGGAGCTCTCCGACGCTGCCCAGAAGGCCGAGAACGAGTAATCTGACGCCCCGATGAACGACACCACCACCGCGGAAACGACCGCGGAGCGGCTGCGGCGTTCCACCACGCTGCGCACCATCTGGCTGATCGTGGCCGTGGCGGTGCTGCTGGTGGTGATGGCGTTGTCCACCGCGATCGGCTCACGCAATGTGGGGCTGGGCGACATCCTGGCCGCCTACGGGGGCTCCGCGGAGGGCTTCGACCAGGCGTCCGTGGCCACCCGCATCCCCCGCACCGTCCTGGCGGTCGTCGCCGGGGCGGCGCTGGGTGTGACCGGCGCCGTGATGCAGGGCGTGACCCGCAACCCCCTGGCCGATCCCGGTATCCTCGGGGTCAACACCGGTGCGGCCCTCGCCGTGGTCCTGGGCATGGCCTACCTGGGGCTGTCCTCGGCCAGCGAGTACATCTGGTTGGCGATGGTCGGCGCGGCCGTGACCGCCGTCTTCGTCTACGTCATCGGCTCACTGGGGCACGGGGGCGCCACGCCGCTGAAGCTCGCTCTGGCGGGTTCGGCGACGGCCGCGGCCCTGACCTCCTTCATCAGCGCCATCACCCTCACCCGCGCCGACCTCGTCGACATCGCCCGCGACTGGCAGATCGGCGGGGTCGGCGGCGGGACGTGGGACTCCATCCGGCTCGTCGCACCGTTCCTCGTCGTGGGGTTCCTGATCTGCATGCTCTCCGCGCGCGGCCTGAACTCCCTGGCCCTCGGTGATGAACTCGCCGCCGGACTGGGGCAGAACGTGGCGCTGACCAGGGTGGCCGCGGCACTCGGCGCCGTCATCCTCTGTGGTGCGGTCACCGCGGTCACCGGCCCCATCGGCTTCATCGGCCTGGTCGTCCCGCACGCCTGCCGCCTGCTGATCGGGGTGGACCACCGCTGGCTCATCCCGTTCTCCGCGGTCTCCGGGGCAGCCCTGCTCGTCGCCGCCGACATCCTGGGGCGGATCGTCGCCCGGCCGTCCGAACTGGAGGTCGGGATCCTCACCGCACTCATCGGTGCGCCCGTGTTCATCGCCATCGTCCGACGTCAGAAGGTGCGTGCACTGTGAGCCTCCCGACCTCCACGACCACTCCCGGGGCAACGGCCGGCACGGTCGCCGCCGTCGCGGCCGAGCGCCGTGGGCGCCACCGACGCTGGTGGACGGTCATCGGTGTCCTCACCGTCCTCGTCACCGCCTCCTACCTGCTGTCCCTGTGCTTCGGGCACACGTTCTACCAGCTGGGCGACGTGTGGCGTGTAATTGTGGGTGATCAGGTGCCCGGGGCGTCCTACACCGTCGGCAACCTCCGCCTGCCGCGGGCGTCGCTGGCGCTGGCGTGCGGCCTGGCCTTCGGCCTGGGTGGTGTGGTCTTCCAGACGATGCTGCGCAACCCGCTGGCCAGCCCGGACATCATCGGCATCAGCTCCGCTGCCTCGGCGGCGGCCGTGTTCTCCATCCTGACCCTGTCGCTGAGCAGTGCCGCGACCTCCGCCTTCGCGATCGCCGCCGCGCTGGCGGTCGCCGTCCTGGTGTTCGCCCTGGCGTGGAAGGGCGGGGTCGCCGGAACACGGCTGATCCTGGTGGGGATCGGGGTGTCGGCGATCCTGACCAGCCTCACGAACTGGCAGCTGTCCACGGCCCAGACCTGGGACACGCAGGAGGCGATGCGGTGGCTGACCGGCAGCCTGAACAACGCCTCCTGGGGCGACGTCCGCCTGGTGCTCGTCGCCGTCGTCGTGCTGACTCCGGTGCTGCTGGCACAGTGGCGCAACCTGGCGATCACCCAGCTCGGCGACGACACCGCCGAAGCACTCGGCGTGCGGGTCTCGAGGACCCGGCTGATCCTGGTCGTCGCCGCCGTCGGGCTCATCGCCTTCGCCACCGCGGCAGCAGGACCGATCGCCTTCGTGGCCTTCCTGTCGGGTCCGATCGCCGCCCGGCTGGTGGGGCAGGGGACGAACCTGCTGGTCCCGGCCGCGCTGGTCGGCGCCCTGCTCGTCCTCGTCGCCGACTTCGCCGGGCAGTGGCTGTTCGACGCCCGCTACCCGGTCGGTGTGGTCACCGGCGTGCTCGGCGCCCCCTACCTGATCTACCTCATCATCCGCACGAACCGCGCAGGAGGCTCTCTGTGACAACCGACCACGCCCTCAACGCCTCTGGCCTGTCGCTGGGCTACGGCGACCATGACGTGATCACGGGGATCGACCTCTCCGTGCTCCCCGGGAAGGTCACCGGCATCATCGGTGCGAACGCTTGCGGAAAATCCACGCTGCTGAAGTCGATGTCGCGGCTGCTCAAGCCCACGGCGGGCAGTGTGCTGCTGGACGGGAAGGACGTCCATTCGATGCCGGCGAAGGAGCTGGCGCGCACGCTCGGCCTGCTGCCGCAGTCGCCGATCGCGCCGGAGGGCATCACCGTCGCGGACCTGGTGGGACGTGGTCGGCACCCGCACCAGGGGATCATGTCCCGCTGGTCGTCGGCGGATGACGAGGCGGTGGCCTTCGCCCTGGACACCACCGGGACGGCTGAACTGGCGGACCGGTCGGTGGACGAGTTGTCCGGTGGCCAGCGCCAGCGCGTGTGGATCGCCATGGCACTGGCGCAGCAGACCGACCTGATGCTGCTGGACGAGCCGACGACGTTCCTGGACGTCTCCCACCAGGTCGAGGTCCTGGACCTGCTCACGGACCTGAACGCGTCCTCCGGGATCACCATCGCCATGGTGCTGCACGACCTGAACCTGGCGGCGCGCTACTGCGACCAGATCGTGATGATCGCCGACGGTGGTGTCGAAGCCCAGGGCGTGCCCTCGGAGATCTTCACCGAGGAACGGGTGGAGAAGGTGTTCGGACTGCGCTCGCGGATCATCGACGACCCGGTGTCCGGCACACCGCTGGTACTGCCGATCGGACGTCACCGGGTGCTGTAGGAACCGCCGTACTCCTGGGGAGGTTGGTCGGCTGTCCGCCGGATTATCACACCGCCGCCGATTTTTCCGAAGCCCATAAAACACCCTGAACTGCATGTCTCACTATGTGGAAATCGCAGCCGGTGTGAATATCCTCTGCAGCCTAGACTCGGTCGCATGACCCACGACCTGACGCAGCCGATCGTCACTGGGATGCCAGTGTCCGGCACACCTCTGGTACTGCCGATCGGACGTCACCGGGTGCTGTAGCCTCGGGCCCATGGAGATCCGGCCACTGACCGTCGATGACGCGCAGGGCGTCCTGCCCCTGCTCGACCAGCTCGGCTACCCGGCGGGGCAGGAAGGCATCCGGTCACGCATCGGTCGGTTCCTGCAGGCACCCGAGATCTGCTGCTGGGTTGCCGACGGTGGGGGTGAGGACGGTGATCGTCTGATCGGTCAGCTCGCCGGGCAGCTCAGCTGGCACATCGAGCTGGAGAAGCCCGTGGCGCGACTGTCGGCGATCGTTGTCGACGAGGAGGCACGGGGACAGGGGGTCGGGCAGCGACTCATCGGGGTCTTCGAGCGCTGGGCCCGGGTGCGGGGGGCGGGGAAGATGGTCCTGACCTCAAGCACCCACCGGGAGGAGACCCACGTGTTCTACCTGCACCTCGGCTGGGAGGCGACGGGACTCCGCTTCGTGAAGGACCTCGGTCCGGAGGCCTAGACCCACCGCCATGAACCACGACCTCACGCACCCGATCGCCACGGGTATGCCGGTGTTCCCCGGGGACCCGGAGGTGCAGGTCGAGGATGCGCTGACGATTGCCTCCGACGGCTGCGCGGTGCGTGATCTGCACCTCGGGACACATTCGGGGACACACGTGGACGCACCTTCCCACACCATCCCCGGCGGTCGGACGATTGATCGGGTGCTGCCGGGGGAGCTCACCGGCGATGCCGTCATTCTGCACCTCCCCGAGCTGCAGTCCGGGGAAGAGATCACGCCCGGGCACCTCGGTGACGTGGATCTGCAGGGGGCCCGGATCGTCCTGATCGCCACCGGCTGGGACCGGTACTGGGGGACAGGACGCTACCCCGGCCATCCCGTGCTGGGCGCGGAAGCGTGCGAGGTTCTGGTCGACGCCGGAATGCATGTGCTCGGCATGGATACGATCAGTCCCGATCCCGTCGACGCCGATGTCCTGCCGGTGCATGACCTGCTCCTCGGTGGTGACCGCCTGATCATCGAGAATCTGCGGGGACTCACGGAGCTGCCGGGCAGGGTGGAGTTCACCGCCCTGCCACTGCCGGTGGCGGGCGGCGACGGCTCGCCGGTCAGGGCGGTTGCCAGTACGCCTCCCACCTGGACGATCGGCGAGTACGCGTTCCCGGGGCAACTGCGCGACGAATTGGTGGGGGCGATCCTCGACGGACGGAAGACCACGACGTCGTCCCTGCTTCTGGAGTACAGGCAGGATGGCGACACACTGCCGCAGGCGG
This sequence comes from Corynebacterium sp., assembly GCF_052107835.1. GTDB lineage: Bacteria > Actinomycetota > Actinomycetes > Mycobacteriales > Mycobacteriaceae > Corynebacterium. The sequence goes on along the minus strand of NZ_JBQEDF010000006.1, from coordinate 6,506 downwards.
GTGACAAGGAGGTGGTGGTCGATTCCGGCGGGGCACCGGTCTGCGTGATCGTGAAGACGGATGTGGCAGTGTGCCGCTTGGACGAGGTCACAGGGAAGCATGCCCGCGGTGAGGGTGAGGGTTTCCGGGATGCTGTCGAGTGGAGGAGCGGGCACGAGGAGTTCTGGACGTCCCGGGAGTTCCGCGCCGAGTACCCGGGCCTGACCATTGGCGACGACACTCAGGTGGTGTGCGTGCGGTTCGAGATGGTGTCCCGGCTGGCAGACTGGCAGTCATGACCGATACCAGCCACACCGAAACCGTAGAGACACCAGCAGGTCGCGTCCGGGGGATCTGGCGGGGAGACTCCGCAGCTTTCCTGGGGATACCCTTCGCCGAGCCCCCGACAGGGGAGCGCCGCTTCGCTCCTCCGGTGCGTCGTGGTGACTGGGACGGCGTCCTGGACGCCACGGCACCGGGCTCCACGCCGCAGCGCCGTCCCTTCTCGGAGACCCCGACCATCCCCGAGCCCACCATCCCCGGTGATGACACGCTCAACGTCAATGTGTTCACCCCTGTACCCGGGGACAGGGATGCGAAACTGCCCGTGTTCGTGTGGATCCACGGCGGGGCGTATTTGTCAGGCACGCCGTCCAGCCCCTGGTACGACGGCCGGGCGTTCAACCGGGACGGTGTCGTCACCGTCGCCGTCTCCTACCGGCTGGGATTCGACGGCTTCGGGTGGACAGGGCAGCACGGCAGCGGCGGTGACAGTGGTCTGAACCGTGGTTTCCTCGACCAGGTCACCGCATTGGAGTGGGTACAGGACAACATTGCCTCCTTCGGCGGTGACCCGGACCGGGTGACGATCGGCGGGCAGAGTGCCGGAGGAACCTCCGTCCTGCAGCTGCTCGCATCCCCGCGGGCACAGGGCCTGTTCCACGGAGTAATCGCCCAGTCGGCGGCGATCAACGACATCGACGCTGACGAAGTGGCCAGGGCGTCCCGCATGCTCGCCGACTCGCTCGGAATCCCGCCGACGCTGGACGGGTGGCGCTCGCTCACCGAGGACCAGATCCTCGATGTCGAGCGTGTGGGCAAGGCCTACGGAGGGGTGAGCCTGTTCGACCCGCCAAAGCCGATCGATCTGGCGGCGGCGGTGCAGGGAATGCGGGCAGGGATGCCGGTCCCGCTGTCGCTGGAGTGGGCGCCGGCAATCGACGGTGAGGTTCTCACGGCTCCGGTGAGTGAGGGCCTGGCGTCCGGACAGGGCGCGGAGGTACCACTACTGATCGGGAGGGCACGCAATGAGTTCCCCGTCCCGTCGCCGCGTCCCCGTGCCGATGTGGTGTCTGATCTGCGGGACGCTGGGCTTTCGGACGCTGCGCTTGAGAGGTTCGGTGCCGAGATCGATCTGATTGGCGACCAATTCGCCCAGGGGCAGGCCGTCACCGAGATGATGTTCGCCGCCGGTGCGCTGCGGACGGCGGACGCCCACCGGCGTGCGGGAGGTAGTGCCGGGACATGGCTCTACGACTTCAACGGCCGGATCGAGCGCGGCAACCTCAGCCCGCACTGCTCCGACGTCCCGTACTCCTTCGACCTGTTGGACGCACCGGGTGTGGGGCAGGTCCTCGGATCGTCCCCGTCACAGGAGCTCGCCGATGCGATGCACGGAGACTGGGTCCGGTTCATTACCGACGGCGGACTCGACTGGCCGACGGTGGAGGACGCCGGGCTGCAGCAGGCCCGCGTCTACGATGCGGACGGCAGCCACCTCGACCCGGCGTCCTACGTGGTGACGGCGGGGGTCGCCGGGATGGAGTAGCTACGGCTCGACGACGGGGTCGGTGACCGCCAGCCCCATGTGTTCGGCTGCCGACGCCATGTTCCTGTCGTGGGTCGCCACCGTGATCGGCTCTCCGATGAGCTTGGCCGTGGCCAGATGAAGTGCGTCCAGCGACGTTGTGTGCTGTTCAATCGACTCGGCGACAACGTGCGTTTCCGGGGTGATGTCGATCAGGCCAATCCGAGCGAACAGTGGTTCAGCTTTGCGAAGATCGATGCCCTCCCTCCTGAGAATCCGAATGAGTTCGGTGTGGAAGAGACGGGATGCGACGAAACGTCTGTCGGGCTCTCTTAGCCACAATTGGAGTCGGCGCCGCTCTGGTGTGCCGAGCACGGTGCGCAAGGCGACCGAAGAATCAAGGTAGATGAGGGGCACGGGTCAGTGGTCGCCCTTCATGTCCTCGATGAGGGCATCGATTTCCTCACTGGTGTAGGTGGGACCACCCGTGTCCTCCGGCCATGGCGGGGGATTGCCGGAAGGTGGAGTGTACAGCCCCTGGCGTTCCAGGCGCTCTAACGTGGTTTCCTGTGCCCGGTACCGGGTGACCCGCCACCGGGGTTTGCCGTGCTCGGTGATGATGACGTCATCGTCGTCGGTGACCTGGTTAAGTGTGGCTGCGGTGTGCTGGTTGAGTTCGCGCTTGCTGACGGTACTCATGGCTCAAATGTTCTACATTTGTCTGACTTTAGGCCCGCCCGTGTGAACGTAGGATCCCGACTGCCGCGACAGTCGCGCGTCCCCTCCACTCCAGGGCAGCCGCCTCGGAGTAGCTCTCGAAGTCCACTGCCCACCCACCGTCCGGGAGCTGCCCCTGCTCCAGCCGATCCAGGTCGTCTGCCACAGCATCTGGGTCAAGGAGGTTCCGGACGGGGCGGTCGGGTTCGGGCGCGTAGTCGAGGAGGTACAGCGTTTCTCCGTCGGCGCCGCCAGTGACCGGAGCTGCTCCGTCTGCGGGGACGAACTGACCTACGTGTCTGAGCAGCTCGTGCGCTTCGGGGTGGGTGTCTGAGGCGGCGTCGAGCATCTGGAGGGAAAAAGAGAGTACGTATGCGAACGGGGCCTCGTCCAGTGACCGGATTGCGTCGAAACAGTAGCGCGTCGCCGTTTGCAGCCAGGGGTGGGTTCGGACGGCTGCGTCGAACCGGGCGACTCGGTGTGCCTGAGCGGTGATAGCGGCGGTGATCTGCAGCGAGAATTCCGACGGGGTGTCGTCGGCAACCCAGAATGGCGCGCAGCCGGTAGGATCGCTCACCGGCAGAGAGAAGGGGAGCCCGCCGTCCGGGAGACTTACCCTCTCCAGCCAGTCCATTAGTCCGCCAGTATGTGGTGAGGTCAACGGCCCCGCGGTGACCAGAGCCTCGAAGGCGTGAAGCGCTCCGGCGGGTTGGCTCTCCTGGGCGCGGAGGTCGGGTTCCAACCCCCAGCCGTACCCGCCGTCGGAGTTCCGGTGGGCGTCGAGCCCCGTGATGATGGCCTTACGTGCCGCGTCGCTGTCAGTGGTGATGACCTCGAAGCGTCGTCGGTCGAGGACGCGGGCCTGGGACGCCATGAATGTGGCTGCTCTGTGGCGATCAATACTCATGCTGATCAGCATTCCAGGCGGGGCCGGTTGGGTCTTGAAGAAATCGGTCAGGATGCCTGTTCCGGTGCCCCTCCCGCGAGTTCGGACGGCGGTTGCCCGGCGAAACGGCGGCATTCGCGGGTGAGGTGAGCGTGGTCCGAGTACCCCGCAGACATGGCCGCCTCGCTGATCGGTGTGCCCGTACGCAGCAGGGTGAGCGCCTGGTTGAAGCGGTGGATCTGCGTGAGCATGTTCGGGCCGTAGCCAAAAAGGTCGTCGCTGACCCTACGCAGAGTGCGTTCTGAGATGTTGTGGTGGACAGTTGTCTCCCGGACCGTCAGCCGGTTCCGGGCGGCACGGTCAAGGGACGACGCCAGGCGCAGCGTCGTAAGGTCGGGATCCGCTGCGGTCCACAGTGTGGCGAAGACCTGTTCAAGGGCAGTGGGGATGGCGCTATTATCCGAGGCGATGTGTTCGATGTCGCTGGTGGACGCGCCGGGCACGGTGACGATATCCGACAACTCGACCCGCTGGTCGGTTAGCTCCCGTACGGGCAGGCCGAGCAGCGTATGTGCCACGCCGGGCGCGAGTTGGATTCCCCAGGTCGGTTCACCGGGGCGGGTGTCGGCGATCATTGTCCGGGTGTCGGCACCGGCGACAACGAGGCGTTCCCGGAACCACATCAGGTCCATTACCCCGTCCGGGGTGATGCGTCGTTGCGCGGTCGGTGACTCTGCGCGCCACAGTGTGGCGCCGGTGAGTGTGCCGCGTTGTCTCGTGTAGCCGGCCACTGCCATTGCCACCTCCCTGTGCCGTGGTCAGGCAATCATCCCACAGCGTCGTTGATGAGGTCCTTCATCGCGGCGACCGTCAGCTCCCGCCAGTGACCGCGTGGCGGGTTCGATGGGATGTCCTCCCCGCGCAGGTGCCCGAGCCCGACGTGGAGGATAGGTGCATGCTCCGGGAACCTCTCCAGCGCATATTCGCCCGCGGCATCCTTACTGATGACCTTCCCAGTGGTCAGAGTGGCGTGCATCCGGGCCGGTCCCAACAGAGACCACTCAACGCGTCCGGCGAGTAACGGGAGACGACCGTGGGTGACCTTCTCTGCCAATGGAGTCCAGTAGTCGTGCAGGTTCTGCCTCGTCCACGGCTGCAGTTTCTCCGGTTCCTGGTCGATGCCCCAGTCCGCAACCGCCTTTCCGCGGACCACGATCCCGTCGGCGGCCAGCTGGTTCCACATGGCGGGGTTCACGTCGAAGGCGTCGTTCGCATTGAAGATCTCGCCGACATGCGATCCCGCGGGACGAATCTGCGTCACCGGGAGTGTTCGCTCACTGCCCCAGATGTAGGCCGTATTGCATGTTGCGGATACCCCTTTGCCGCGGACGATGCGTCCGAAAAGGCGTGACAGCTGCGACAGGTGCAGCAGACGGAGTCGAGGGAGGAGACCGCGGCGTCCTCGCCAAGAATCGTCGAGGACGGCGACCAGGTCGATGTCGCTCGCGCCAGGGCGGTACGCGCCGAGTGCAGTGGAACCGACAACGGCGAGATCGGTGACGGCGCCTGGCAGTAGCCGGTCGGCTGACGCCAGGTAGGACGACACAGCGTGTTCGACCTCCGTGGGCAGCGTGTTCATAGGCGCAGGCTACATTAATCGCCAGGAGGCGACTAGAAACGTCGCCCCACGAAGATTAACGTCATCATCATGAATGTAACCGCTCGTGCGGTCCGTGAATCCGGGTGGTGGACAGTCACCGTGGACGAGGTGCCGGGGCTGTTCACTCAGACCCGGCGCCTCGATCAGATCCCGGCGATGGTCCGGGACGCCCTGGCACTCTTCCCCGAGATCACCACAAATCCGGCGGAGGCCACCGTGGATGTCGTCCCGGAAGGGGAGACGGCGCAGAGAGCCAGCGCGGCGGCCGACCTACGGGACGAGGCGCGCAAAATGCAGGCCGAAGCTACGGCGACACTGCAGTCCGCAGTCAGCGAGTTGTCTCAGCGCGGCCTGACCTACCGCGACATCGGAACCCTGCTTGGTGTCAGTTACCAGCAGGCCCAGAAGCTTGCGGCGGCTGCGGGAGGTGTCAGGCAGGCAACTCCGCAGCATTGAGGGCCTCACGGAGTTCATCATCGGTCGCGGCGTGGCCCGGGCCCATGTTCAGCAGGGACGTGGGCTGGAAGCCGGGTGAGATGTAGGGCTTACCGTAAGCGGGCTGACCGTTGTCGAAGCGGCGTCCCTCGGACAGTTCTCCGGCATCGAAGGAGTTGTAGCCGATGTCGTCGAGGAAGGTGATGACCTCGGCCTTGGCCTCCGCATCATCGCCAGCGATGACCAACGACGTCCGCTCCGGGTCGCCGGCGGGGCGGTTCAGTTCGCCGAGGTGCGCGAAGTTGATGTTGTTGAACGCCTTGACCACGTGGGAATCGGGCAGGTGGTCCTGCAGGATCTGGGTGGTGGTGATCGTGCGGGCATCGAGCGAGTCGATGAGCCCGTCCCGCTGCTCGTAGTAGTTGGACGTGTCGATCACGGTCTTGCCCTTGAGCGGCTCGACCGGGATGTCGGCCAGTGCACCGAGCGGGACGCTGACGACCACCAGGTCCCCGTCCTTCGTCGCATCCTCGGCGGTTGCGGCGCGGGCTCCGGGGCCGAGCGCTGCGACCAGCGGCAGCAGCGTCTCGGGTCCGCGCGAGTTGCTGACTACCACGTTGTGTCCGCCCTGCACCGCCAGTCGTGCGACGGTTGCCCCGATGAGTCCTGACCCGATGATTCCGATGGTGCCCATGATGCTCTCCTTGTTGGTCGTGCTGGGCCGGTTGTTCCGGTTGCCGGTGGTGTAACCCGTTCGGGCCCGTGGGGATTCCCTGGAGGTGGAGGGAAGGCGCCGGTGGTGGTAGCAGTAACGGCTGCAGAATGGCCTGTTCTGTGGCGTGAAATCCGGATCCTGGAGTCGTTGCACCGCAGGGGTCTTCAGGGCTTTCTGAGACGGGCCGGGTTGCCTAGTTGAGTTCTCTCAGTCCGTCAGTGACAACCCGATTGAGCGTGCGTAACGCGTCAAGTACCTCTGGTTCGTCCAGGGCTGTTCCGAGGACCTGCTGATGCACCGCGATATC
>NZ_JBQEDF010000005.1:0-97964 GCF_052107835.1 Corynebacterium sp. | reverse complement strand
GCCAGCCGTACATGATCAACCTGGTCGACACCCCCGGCCACGCCGACTTCTCCGAGGACACCTACCGGGTGCTCACCGCCGTCGACGCCGCGGTGATGCTCGTCGACGGTGCGAAGGGTCTGGAGCCGCAGACCCTGAAACTGTTCCGGGTGTGCAAGGCGCGCGGCCTGCCGATCATCACCGTGGTGAACAAGTGGGACCGCCCCGGCAAGGAGCCGCTGGAACTCGTCGACGAGATCGTCTCCGAGATCGGCCTGCAGCCCACCCCGCTGTTCTGGCCGGTGGGAGAGGCGGGTGACTTCCGCGGCCTGGCCCGGCTGTCCGCCGGGGGCGAGCCGGAGGAGTACATCCACTTCCTGCGCACCGCGGGTGGCTCCACGATCGCACCCGAGGAGCACTACTCCCCCGGTGAAGCTGCCGGACGGGAATCGGACGCGGCCGAGTGGGCCACCGCCGCCGAGGAGGCCGAGCTGCTCGCCGCCGACGGTGCCGTGCACGACCAGGAGCTGTTCATGGAGTGCACCACCTCCCCGATGATCTTCGCCTCGGCGATGCTGAACTTCGGTGTGCACCAGATCCTGGACACCCTGTGCGCCCTGGCACCGGAACCGGGCCCGCGCGACTCCGACCCGAAGGCCGTGGCGGCCGCGGCGTCCACCGCAGGCAGCGCGATCGACGGTACCCGCGGGGTCACCGACGCCTTCGCCGGTGTGGTCTTCAAGGTCCAGGCGGGCATGGACACCCACCACCGCGACAAGCTGGCGTTCATGCGCGTGGTCTCCGGCGAGTTCACCCGCGGCATGCAGGTCCACCACGCCCAGTCGGGCCGGTCCTTCTCCACGAAGTACGCGCTGACCGTGTTCGGGCGCGACCGCAACACCGTCGAGGCCGCCTACCCCGGCGATATCGTCGGCCTGGTGAACGCCGGGACACTGGCCCCCGGTGACACGATCTACGCGGGACGCAAGGTCCAGTTCCGCCCGATGCCGCAGTTCGCCCCGGAGAACTTCCGGACGCTGCGCGCGAAGACCCTGGGCAAGTACAAGCAGTTCCGCAAGGCCCTGGAGCAGCTGGACTCCGAGGGGGTGGTTCAGGTCCTGAAGAACGACGCCCGCGGCGACGCCGCCCCGGTGATGGCCGCGGTCGGCCCCATGCAGTTCGAGGTGATGCAGGCCAGGATGATGGCCGAGTACAACGTGGAGACCGTCACCGAGCCGGTCCCCTACTCCGTGGCCCGGCGCACCGACGCCGCCTCGGTCCATGAGCTGGGGCGTCAGCGCGGGGTCGAGATCTTCACCCGGACCGATGGCGAGCTCATCGCCCTGTTCGGCGACAAGTGGAAGCTCGCCTTCGTGGAGAAGGAGCACCCGGAGCTGACGATGCAGCCGATGGTCGCGGACTAGGTTCGGTCCCCCAGCAGGGCGATGAGCCCGCGGGTCAGCGCCCCGGTCCACCCGGCCATCTCGTGGCCGTGGTTGGCGGTGTCGATGGTGGCGTAGGCACCTGCGTCGCACAGCGCGGCATGGACGGCGCGGGAGTGGGCGACCATGGAGTTCTCCCCCGAACTCTCGCCGTGTCCGGCGCTGAGGTGCACCCTGGTGCCGCGCGGGACAGAGCCTTCCCGGATCTCCGCGGCGACCTCGCCGCCGATGCGCCCGTCCCTCCAGTCCGGGAACCAGAACGAGCCGGACGTGCTCACCGCCGACAGCGCCGCGTCCGGCCGTGTGAGCACCAGGTCGACGGCTGCCAGCCCGCCCAGGCTCTCCCCGGTCACGACGGTCCGGCCGGCCGAGAATCCACCCGGCATCCGCTCCCACGCCCACGGGATCACCCGGTCGGCGACCAGGTCCCGGTACACGGTCGAGCGGGACAGCAGCGCGACTCGGTCCTCCTGCGTGTCAACGGCGACCACGCCGATGCGCGGCAGGCGTCCCGACCCGTGGAGACGGTCGAGGGCGGCGGGGAGGGCCGTCCCCGCCCAGTTCACCCCGTCGCTGATGACCAGCAGGTACTCGGCGGTACGCAGCCCGGACGTCCAGAGCGTGTGACCTCCGAGGGAACCCCGCTCCCAGGAGGGCACGTCCGCCTCCTCCCACCCGGGACGCTCCGGCGCGTCCGGCATGATGAGGCGTCCGGAGGCCGTTCCGGTGAATCCGGCGTCCATGGGTGGACGCCACCCCGGGTGGTCGAGCGTGTGCGGGACGGCGTTCCCCACCAGCCGCACCCACCGCGCGCGGGAATCCTCCTCGGCGTCGAACGCCGCGGCCTCCTCCGCGGTCAGGGGCAGTACCAGGTAGGACGCGGTGAGGTCATCCGGGACATCCACCGTGGACGCCCAGATTGCCGCGTCCTGCCCGATCCCCTGCTCCATCTCGTGGAGATCCGGGACATGGTGGTCGTGGACACCGGTGATGTGCAGGTACACGCGCTCGATGTCCTCCGGGGCGTCCTGCCGCCAGGTGAAGGTGATGTCCATTGTTGGGGTGTCCTAGATGATCTGGGAGGTGCCGAGGACGATCAGCAGCACGGCAACGATGTAGCCGCCGATCCGGGCGACGGTCCCCTGGTTGTCACGCAGGGTCCCGAAACCCCGGCCGACCGCGCTGTACGGGTGCATGCGTATGTAGCCGACGACCACGGCAACCAGGAACGGAAGGCTCAACGCCACCGAGGCATAGGCGATCATGCTGAGGTAGCGGGTGGCCACCGCGAAGTCACCGGCGCTGATCACCGCGATGCCGGCGAAGAAGGGCACCGAGGTGATCGACTGCACCACGCCGAGGAGGAACCCCGCGCCCACCGTGGTGACCGACGGGGACTTCAGGGGCGTGAGGATCCGCTGGATCAGCGCCTGCTGGCCGTCACTGTCCCCCGTCCCCTCCTTCCGTCCGCTGCGCCACGCGAGTACCGCGCTGACCACACCGGTGAGGATCAGCAGGATCCCGAACACCGGGGACTCCAGGAGCGTGGCGATCACGTCGCCCAGGCCGTCGAAGACCAGCAGCACCAGCAACGCCAACAGGAAGACACCCAACCAGTCGCCGGCCACGAGCAGCGCCGCGACCGCACCGTAGCGTCCCCCCTCCCGCGCGGGGCGCTGGGCGACCCCGACCGCGATCAGCACCCCGATGAGGAGGAAGTTGAGGGTGTCCGCCAGCGCGAAGCTCAATGCGTACAGCACTTACGGCACCTCCGGAGTGTAGGCTTTCACCCGGGACAGCCTACACGGGGAACCAACGTCGGGACCGTTGGATGCCAGTCGAGTGTGATGCTGGAAACATACCTATGCACTGGCTGTGCAACATTGCACCGCCTGTGCAATAATCCTCCGCATGGCTAAATTCCTCTACCGGATCGGACGATCCGCATACTTGTACAGGTGGCGCTTCCTGGCTGTCTGGCTGCTGGTGCTCATCGGCGCCGGCACCCTGATGGGCACCATGGCGAAGTCCACGTCCATGAGCTTCACCATCCCCGGTCTCGATTCCGTCGAGACCCAGGAGGAGATGGGCGATCTCTTCCCCGGCGGCAGTGACGACGCCGAGGCCCCGACCGGCACCGTCGTCGTCAAGGCACCGGACGGCGGTTCGCTGACCGATGAGGACACCAAGGCCGACGTCGACAAGCTCGTCACCGAACTGCAGTCCCAGGACGCGCTGGTCGACACCGACGCCATCGCGGACCCGGTCACTGCCGCCGGTGCCATGGAGCAGCAGATGGCCGGGGCCAAGGCCCAGCAGGGCCTGCCGGAGGAGCAGATCCAGGAGGACATCCAGGCCCTCTCCCCGCTGAGTGAGAACGACCGCACCGGCACCATCTCCATAACCTTCGCGGGCGACAGCTCCATGGACGTCGACGCCGGGGACATCACCGCGGTCACCGACATCATCGACGATGCCGAGACCCAGAACCTCGACACCGCCTACAACGGCAATGTCTTCCAGATGCAGGAGATCGGCGGAGCCGCGGAGATCATCGGCCTGGCCGTCGCCGCCATCGTGCTGATCGTCACCTTCGGTTCCTTCGTGGCCGCCGGCCTGCCGCTGATCACCGCCATCGTCGGTCTCGGCACCGGGATCATGCTGATCATGGCCGCCACGGCCCTGACGGACAACATCAACAGCATGACCCCGACCCTGGCCTCCATGATCGGGCTGGCCGTCGGTATCGACTACGCCCTGTTCATCGTCTCCAGATTCAGAAACGAGTTGGTCGCCTTCTCCGGCGGCAACAACATGACGCCGAAGGAACTGGCGGAGGCGGTGAAGAAGACCGCCCACAGGGAACGTGCGCACCTCGCCGGACTCGCCGTCGGCAAGGCCGGGTCCGCGGTCTGCTTCGCAGGCCTTACTGTGGTGATCGCACTGGCCGCTTTGTGGATCATCAACATCCCGTTCCTCACCGCCATGGCGTTCGCCGCCGCATTCACCGTGATCGTCGCCGTGCTGGTCGCCGTCACCCTGCTGCCGGCCATCCTCGGCCTCTTCGGCACCAAGTCCTTCGCCGGACGCGCTCCGGTGGTCAAGGCCCCGGACCCCGAGGACGAGAAGCCCACCATGGGCCTGAAGTGGGTCCGCCAGATCCGCAAGCGCCCCGTCGTCTTCGCAATCAGCTCCGTGCTGCTGCTCATCGTCCTGGCGATCCCTGCACTCAACCTGTCGCTGGCCATGCCCACGGACGACTCCGCCAAGCTCGGGAGCCCGCAGCGCACCGCCTCCGAATGGGTCAACGAGGACTTCGGCGCAGGCAAGAACGCCCCGATGATCGCTCTGGTCAAGTCCGACGATCCGCAGCAGGGGCAGGCGACCTTCGGTGAGGCTGTCACCGAGATCAGTGGTGTCGAGGGTGTCGAGAACGCACAGATCGCCCAGGTGACCGAGGACGGGTCAGCCGCCCAGGTCCTGATCACCCCGACCACCGGCGGCAATGACGAGGCCACCGCGGATACCCTGCAGTCCATCCGCGACGCCCAGTCGGACTTCGCCTCCGAAACCGGCGGCTCCTACTCGATCACCGGTGTCACCCCGATCTTCGAAGACATCTCCGACCGGCTCTCCGATGTCCTGATCCCCTACATCGCCATCGTGGTGGTGCTGGCGTTCATCCTGCTGGTCATCGTGTTCCGGTCCCTGTGGGTCCCGCTGATCGCCGCCCTGGGCTTCGCCCTGTCGGTCGCCGCCACCTTCGGTGTCACCGTTGCCGTCTGGCAGTGGGGCTGGCTCGGCATCACCGACGATCCGCAGCCGATCATCTCCTTCCTGCCGATCATGCTCATCGGTATCGTCTTCGGGTTGGCGATGGACTACCAGGTGTTCCTGGTGACACGAATGCGCGAGGGCTACGTCCACGGAAAGACCGCGGGCAACGCCGTGTCCAACGGCTTCAAGCACGGTGCCCGTGTGGTCACCGCAGCCGCGCTGATCATGATGTCGGTGTTCGCCGCGTTCATCCTGATGGACGAGCCGTTCATCGCCGTGATGGGCTCCGCCCTGGCCATGGCCGTCCTGTTCGACGCCTTCGTGGTCCGCATGACCATCGTCCCGGCCGTCCTGTTCCTGCTGGGCGACCGTGCGTGGAAGCTTCCGAAGTGGCTGGACAAGATCATCCCGTCCGTCGACGTCGAGGGAACCACCCTCGAGGGCCTGGAGGATCCCGCCGAGGAGTCATCCGAGAAGGAACTGGTCACCGTTGGCGGCGGATCCGGAAAGCACGAGGCCGGAAACGTCAGCGACCAGGACGACGCGTCCGGCAAGCACGAGGCCGGTGCCGAGGACAATGACACCCCGAAGTCCAATGGTTAGCTCGGATCAGACGTCCCTGCGGGAGCAGAAGAAGGAGGGCACCCGGCGTGCGCTGGCGACAGCCGCGGCGGAGCTCCTGCTCAGCGAAGGCAGCGACGGAATGACCGTCGCCGCCGTCGCCGAGCGTGCCGGGGTGTCCGCCAGGACGTTCCACAACTACTTCCCGCGCCGGGAGGACGCACTGCTGTACTTCATTGATGTCACCATCGATGAATGGCGCGTCCTTGTGGAGGAGGCACCGCAGGACGAGCACCCGCTGGACACGATGCACCGGTTGATCTCCGACCGGGTGTCCGACAGCGACGATTCCTCCCAGGACCCGGGAACGCTGCTGAACCTGATGTCCATCGGCGACCACCTCGGCTACATTGCCGGGCCGGAGGACAAGGAACGGGTCGTCCACCTCGCCGATGGACTGCTGGATGCGCTCTACCGCCGTACGAGCGGGAACCTGAGCCGTCAGGGTACCGCGTTGATGATGATCTCCTGCCTTGCTGCGGGTGCGATCGCTGTCGAGGCGCTTCCCCATGCCCCCCGGGGAACGGCGACCGCCGAGAAGCGCGGACTGTGCCCGTCGTGGGCCGCGGTCGACGGAAAGAACCCGAAGCGCGCCCTCGAGGACGGCTTCGCCCTGCTCCGGGGCGGCTTCGGCGGGTAGCTTGACCGGGGTGCGCCTCCGCCCCACCCAGAATCCCCACCATCCTGGGGGGCACACTTCCACTGCAGAATGCATGGAATGCGTGCCCCCGGATGGTGGGGATTTCTCTCTGTCCGCACCTACAGCATCAGCGACATACCCAACCACAGCAGCAGGACCACGGTGGCCGCCAGCAGCACCATCAGGACGATCGCACCGATGCGTCCTCCCCTGGTTGCCACGTTGAAGGTGAAGTTGGTGCCGGATCCCGTATCGATCATGACACGGTCCCGGTCCGGCCCCTCAGTGATTTCCACGAACATCAACCACTTGCGACGGCGCCCGTCGGAATGCGGGTATCTCCGCAGGATCGGGTCGCCGCGGCGTACCCCCTCGACGAGCAGCCAGACTGTCACACCCAGGATGCCGAACATCCCGATCCCCATCACCACATCTCCACGGGCGGCATCCCATGGCCCGACACCGCCGACCATCATCGCCGTGATGAACACCGACAGGCCCACGCTGAACCACGCGAGCAGGTCCTGCATCATGTCGAACTCGTGCCAGGTACGCAGGGCATCCGTCCGGGTCTTCGCCCCACCGGGTTCATGCAGCGCAGCGGACGTCATGCTGAGGAATCCGCCCGCCCCCACGCAGGTCAGAATCACGATTCCCGGCCCCAGCAAGAGATTGCCCAGGATCCGGGACATCGACTTTTCTGCCCATGCGTCCGGCTCCCCCGAGGCTCCCCAATGGGTCGGCATCGGATCCGGGATCGAGTCATAGGACAGCCACAGCGCCACCACCGCGACGACGGGCACCACCAGCGCCAGCCCATGGACCCGCCACGGAATCTTCACCGCCGGAAGTTTGCCGTCGGTCGTCAGGCGTTCCCATTCGGCGTCGATGCTCTCCGGGTTCTCACCATTGCCATCGCGGTCACCGCGCCTGCCTCCCATAGTTTCACAGGGTACAGAACGGTGTGCAGGCCCCTGCCGCGGTGTAAAGTCATGCCACGTAAGCATTCTCAGGGCGGGGTGGAAGTCCCCACCGGCGGTGAAAGCCCGCGAGCGCCACCTCCACCAGGTGGGTCCAGCAGATCCGGTGTGATTCCGGGGCCGACGGTCACAGTCCGGACGGGAGAGAAAGGCTGGACACCTCATGTCCGCATTGTTGACGTCCGTCCAGGACGTCCTCACCACAGTCCTCAACGCGCAGTGGTCCATCGGCGACTCCGCGATCCTCTGGCGCGAGGTCATCGGCAACGGCTTCGGCATCGCCTCGGCGGTCGGCGGGATGCGCCGCGTCGTGTGGGCCTGGCCGGTCGGCATCGTGGGCAACGTCCTGCTGTTCACCGTGTTCCTCGGCGGAATGTTCCACACCCCGCAGGACCTCGACCTCTACGGCCAGGCCGGACGCCAGGTCATGTTCCTCATCGTCAGTGTCTACGGCTGGTGGCAGTGGCACCGGGCGAAGACCGCCGGCATGCGCGAACCCGGGGAGACCGACCCGTCCCGCTCCATCATCACCGAGCCGGCGGAGTCCTACGCCGCCGTCCAGCCCCGCTGGGCGACAGGACGTGAGCGGCTGTTCATGCTGGCCGTCGCCGTCGTCGGCACCTGCGGATTCGCCTGGGTCTTCAGCGCCCTCGGGTCGTGGGGCCCGTGGGCCGACGCCTGGATCTTCACCGGTTCCCTGCTCGCCACCTTCGGCATGGCGAAGGGGTGGACGGAGTTCTGGCTCATCTGGATCGCCGTGGACGTTGTGGGCGTGCCACTGCTGTTCACGGCGGGTTACTACCCCAGCGCCGTCCTGTACCTCGTGTACGCGGCATTCGTCGCGTGGGGGTTCGCCGTCTGGCTCAAGGTCCAGCGGGAGACCGCCGCCAGGGACCGGGTCGAATCCGGGCCCACCGGGGACGGTCCGTCGACCACCCCGTCGCATGACACCGCCGACGGCGGCTCCCTCCATTCCCCGCACTAGCATTCCCCACAGTAGGAGGTACGCTGCACCAGCTACGCCGATGCCGCGGGTGACTCAGCGGCCCGACGGGTCCGCTACCCCAGCGTCGCCCGGAACTCCCCCACCTGGCCATCGGTGACCTCCGCCAGGGTCGCCGGGGTGAAGTGCGCGTCACGGTCCTTGTCCACCAGCACGGCACGCACACCCTCGGCGAAATTGGGCTGACGGCGCAGCAGGCTGCCGATGGCGAACTCCGCGTCCAGCGCCTCACGCAGGGTGCTGCCCGCCGAATGGTTCAGCAGTGCGGTCGCGGCGACCAGCGACAGCGGGTTGGCCGGCTCCAGCAGCCCACGGACGGTGTCGGCGAAGTCGCCGGACGCCGATTCCAGCCGTACGGCGATGGTCGCCCAGGCGTCCCCGGCGAACACCTCACTGATCCACGCCAGGTTCTGCGCCAGGACGGACCGCTCAGCGACCCCCTCGTACTCCGGCGTCCCGGGTGTGGCGGTGACCGCATCAGACAGGGCGGCGTCAACCGTGGCGTCCGTCCCCGCGTCGCCGGTCAACGCGTGCTCGAACGCCGCGGCGTCCTGCACGAGATGCGTGGCCAGACCGGTCCACAGCAGGTCATCGGTGGTCAACCGGTACGCGGTCGTCGCCAGGAACAGGCCGAGGGCCGTGCGCGCCCCCTCCGGGACGTGCGGCAGGTGGGTGAAGGCGTGCGAGATGCCGACGTCGGTGGCGAAGCCGATCGCCATCTCCGGCATCGACTGCCAGGTGCGCGGGGTGATGACCCGGTAGTCGGCGTGCGCGGACACACCAAGTCCACCGCCCATGGTGATCCCGTCGACCAGTGCGACCGTCGGCTTCGGGAAGCTGGCGAGGGCATGGTTCATGTCGTACTCCTCGCGGAAGAATTCATCGCCGGGGCCGTAGTCACCGGACAGGTCGGTCTCCCGGACCGAGCGGACGTCCCCGCCGGAGCAGTACGCCTTCTCCCCCGCCGACCGCAGCAGGACGCGCTGGACGCCGTCATCGTCGGCGAACTGTGCCAGCGCCCCGGCGATCGCGCTGATCATGGCCTTGTTCAGGGCATTCAACGCCTTGGGCCGGTCGAGGGTGATGACTCCCGTGCCATTGGCCACCTCCGTACGGATACCGCTGTCTGCGCTGACGCTCGCGTCCGCCTGCCGGTCATGGTGTTCTCTGTCACTCATGTACGCCATGGTGGCACGGATTCCCGCGGCGCCGCAGAAAGGGGGTGGCCGCCCGGGAACCCTGCACCGAGTTGGTGAATGCCGTGCATGGGTGATCTCGGTCACTGTATATTTGCTACTGTAAAGCAAAGCACATTCACCGGTACGAGAGACACCGGCGACACCCCTTGGATGGAGAGACAATGACCAGCGCGCCCGCCGAGAGCACCCCGTCCCAGAAGGTCGAACTCGACCCCGACATGCAGTCCGTGGGGCATATGCTCCGGCGACGGATCGGCGACACCCCCGACCGCCGCGCGTACAGCTTCCCGGACGAGAACGAGGTCTGGCAGGCGGTCACCTGGGCCGAGCTCGGCCAGCAGGCGTCCGAGGTCGGTGCCGGACTGATGTCGCTCGGGGTCGAGGCCGAGCAGCGTGTCGCGATCGCCTGCGCGACCCGCTACGAGTGGGCCCTGGCGAACTACGGCATCATGTACGCCTCAGCGGCCACGGTCACCGTGTACCCCACCACCATCGCGGAGGACGTCCAGTTCATCCTGGACGACTCGGACTCCCGGGTCGTCTTCGCCGAGGACGAGGCGCAGCTCGAGAAGATCACCGGGCTACGCGGCGAACTCCCCAAGGTGACGACGGTGGTCCTCCTCACCGGCACCCTGCCCGACTGGGCCGACCGGGAGTGGGTCATCGGCCTCGACGACCTCCGTGCCCGTGGGATCAGGCATCTGGAGGAGAACCCGGGCATCATCGACGAGCGCATCGACGCCACCCGCCTGGAGCACCTCGCGACCCTGATCTACACCTCGGGCACCACCGGGCGGCCCAAGGGTGTGAGGCTGCCCCACCGGGTGTGGGTCTTCGAGGCACACGCCACCGACGTGACGTCGAACTCGGGCGACAGGAAGCTGCTGACCATCGACGACAAGCAGTTCCTGTGGCTCCCCCTGGCCCACGTGATGGGCAAGCTGCTCCTCGTCCTGCCGGTCCACTTCGGTTTCGAGACCGCGATCGACGGACGCATCGACAAGATCGTCGAGAACATCGGGACGGTGAAACCGACGTTCATGGGCTCGGCGCCGCGCATCTTCGAGAAGGCCTACAACGGAGTCGCCACCATGATGGCCACCGACGGCGGCATCAAGGAGAAGCTGTTCCACTGGGCCAGCAGGGTCGGTATCCAGGTCTTCGACGCCGACAACGGCGTGGGCACCGCCGGCGGCTGGGTCCGCCTCCAGGCGAAGATCGGCGACAAGTTGGTGATGTCGAAGATCCGCGCCCGTTTCGGCGACAACGTCCGCTACTTCATCTCCGGCTCCGCCGCACTGAACACCTACATCGCCCGCTGGTTCGGCGCGGCCGGGATGCCGATCCTGGAGGGGTACGGACTGACCGAGACAAGCGCGGCGTCCTGCCTGACCCGCCCTGAGATCTACCGCGCCGGCTACGTCGGACGTCCCCTGGAGGGCATCGAGGGACGCATCGCCGAGGACGGAGAGGTGCTCCTGCGCGGCCCCGGCGTGATGGACGGGTACCACAACAACCCCGAGGCCACCGCCGAGGTGCTCGAGCCGGACGGATGGTTCCACACCGGCGACATCGGCGAGATGGACGACGAGGGCCGGATCAGGATCACCGACCGCAAGAAGGAACTGTTCAAGACCTCCAACGGCAAGTACGTCGCCCCCGCGCAGATCGAGGCCCGGTTCAAGGGCCTCTGCCCGGTCGCCAGCCAGATGGTGGTCGTCGGAAACGACCGGAACTTCGTGTCCGCCCTCGTCACCCTGGACGAGGACGCGATCACCTCCTGGGCGGAACGCAACAACATCGAGGGCGACTACAGCAGCATCGTCGCCACCCCCCAGGTCCGCGCGCTGCTGGAGGGCTACATCGGCCAGCTCAACGAGCAGCTCAACAAGTGGGAGCAGGTCAAGCAGTTCACCATCCTGAACCGCGACCTCACGGTGGAGTACCAGGAGATCACCCCGTCGCTGAAGCTGAAGCGCAAGGTCATCGCCGAGCACTTCGGGCGTGAGATCGAGGCACACTACAAGGACAGCTGACCCCGGGCGTTGGGGCGCCGGGGCGCGTCCTACTTCTTCTTTTTCTTCTTCGCCTTCACCGCATCCTTCTCCAGCCCGGCGGCGAGATCGGGGACGTAGCGGAACTCCGCCCGGGGAGGACGCTCGTACCCACTGGTCTCCTCGGGACGCTCCGGTATGCGCGGCGGGGTGTGCTCCACCTTCTCCCACTGCACCGAATTGAGCAGATGGTTGATCACGTTGATCCGGGAGCGCTTCTTGTCCTCGCTCTCCACCGTGTACCAGGGGGCGGTGGGGGTGTCGGTGTGCGCGAACATCTCGTCCTTCGCCCGCGAGTAGTCCTCCCACCTGGTGATCGACTGCAGGTCCATCGGCGACAGCTTCCACTGCCTCAACGGATCCTCGCGCCGGGAGGTGAACCTGCGGATCTGCTCGTCGTCGGACACGGAGAACCAGTACTTGCGCAGCATGATGCCGTCCTCCACCAGGAGACGCTCGAAGATCGGTGCCTGATGAAGGAACCGGCGGTACTGCTGGGACGTGCAGAAACCCATCACACGTTCGACCCCGGCACGGTTGTACCAGGAGCGGTCGAAAATCACGATCTCGCCGGCGGTGGGCAGCTTCTCGATGTAGCGCTGGAAGTACCACTCCCCCTGCTCGCGGGACGTCGGGGCGGGCAGTGCCTCCACCCGGCAGAACCGGGGGTTGAGGTACTGGGTGATGCGCTTGATCGCCGATCCTTTGCCTGCCGCGTCGCGCCCCTCCATGATGATCACGATCCGCGCACCGGTCTCGCGCAGCCACTGCTGAAGGTCCACCAGGTCCGCCTGGAGACTCTTCAGCTCCTTCTCGTAGGCCTTCTTGTCGAGCTTGGGCGGTGCGGTGCGGTGCTCGGCGGGAGCCTCCGCGGGAAAGTCGGCGCGGGCTTTCGCCTTGGGTTCCGGGGCATTGGTGGACATGCCCGACAATTCTACCGGCGGTGGGCGTCCCTGGCCCGACAACAGGTTTTGCCAGTAAACTCTTGACGATCACCTGTTCGATCTGTATTGTCGTGGATACAAACTAAATACACTTGTCGGGGACATATTCGTACTGGTGGTCGAACAACTGTGGAGGGGTAGTGGTGGGTGTGGAGGACAGCGTAACGGACAACGTCACACCATCCGTGGGCAGCAGGGTCGACCTTCTTGACGCCATCAACCGCCTCCTCACCGCCGCGGAGGACATCATCTCACACGGTCCGGACACCTGGGACCGGCTCAGTCCCCACGATGCGCAAGGGGCAACAGCGAAGATCGAGAGGGCACGTAAGATGCTCGGCGTCGCGGACGCCGCGTTCATCACCGGTTACGAACCGCATTTCCCCGTCGGCCCGCAGCGCCGCATCAGGCTGCTCAGCCGCATCTGGAACGTCGGCGTGCGGGAGGCCCGGGTCCGCCATTCCTCCTGCACCCGGATCAGCGAACGGACCGACCCGTGGAGTGCAGATCCGTCAGCACCCCACCCCGAACACATGCCGTGCGTCGCCGCGCAGGTGGCCCGTGGCGAGATGGACCACGCGGCGGTCGCGAAGGTGGACAAGCAGATCCGCGACCTCCCGGAACAGGTGCAGACGGAGATCACGAGAATCGCCGATGGACCCATCTCCGACCTCACCCGGAAGCAGGGGCCGGACGTCCTGGACAAGCTCCGACCCTTCCTGCTCGACCTGGTGGGCGCCGAGGAGCCGTACACCGAGAAGGACCACCAGCGCATGCGGTCACTGACGCTGGGAAAGCAGGGCACCGACGGAATGACACAGGTCCGCGGCGTCCTGACACCGGAGGTCACCGCCGTCATGCAGCGGCTCATGGCGGACCACGCGAAGACCGGTGACCTGTGGGCACCCGATGACCGGAGGGAGGACGACCGCACTCCGGAGCAGCGTCGGCATGACGCACTGGGAGCCGTCCTGAACAGCGGCTACGGGCCGGGAAAGGAGCTGTCGACCAGCCGCGGGGCGACGACGATCGTGGCCGTGATGTCGGTTGACCAGGTGGCGTCGGGGGCCGGGAGCGTGCTGACGGACACCGGGACCCACGTTCCCGCCGCGACGCTACTGAGTGCCCCGGAGAACCTGAACGCCTACCTGCAGATCCTCGACTTCGAGGGCAGGACACTGTACCTCGGTAGGTCACGCAGGCTCGGGTCGCTGGACCAGTACCTCGCCCTGGTCGGTGAGGAGGGCATGAGTTCCGCTCCCGGCTCCGATGCCCCGCCAGCACACTGCCACATCCACCACATCGATGACTGGCACAACGGCGGGATGACGGATATCGACAACCTCACCTTCGCCTCCCCTGACATGCACGCCCTCGTGGACGACTCCCGGCAGGACGAGGACCGCTGGTGGACGGAGGTGAGTGACCGCGGCTCGGGCCGACGGGTCGACTGGGTTCCCCCTGTCTCCATCGACCCGGACCGCACGCCGATCCACAACGACCATCCCACCACCTGGCGTCATCCCGGTGCAGCCCACCGCAGGACCCACCGGGACGGAAAGGGGCAGGGTGGCAGATCCCGGAGTAACAGCCGGGGCCACCCCTCCTCCGAAGGTGACGATCCTCCCGTCACGTAACACCTGCGTGAATTCTTCCCGTGGGCCACTCCGAGCGGTTGTCCGGCGACTCACCTCGCCCTAATCTGTTGCGTAATAGACAGATGATTGCGCAGTACGCAACCTATGCCGGATGTGTGACAGATTCACTGCAGGGAGACCACCACCATGACCACCACGACGGCAGTCCAGCACTTCGACGTCATTGTCCTCGGAACCGGGTCCATGGGAGGAGCCGCCGCAAACTCGCTCGCGGAACGCGGGGTGAGCGTCCTCGCGCTCGAGGCCTTCGAACCCGGCCATGACCAAGGCTCCGCACACGGCGGAACCCGCATCATCCGCCAGGCATACTTCGAGAGCCCCGACTACGTCCCCCTCCTCCGTCGTTCCTACGAACTCTTCCGGAAGCTCGAGGAGGAATCCGGGCGCGACCTCATGAAGCTGTGCGGCGGTATCTACATCGGTGATCCCGCCAGCCCCACGTTCGCCGGCTCACGCCGGGCCGCCGAGCAGCACGGGCTCGACCACGACGTCCTCACCGCCGCGGAGATCCGCGCACGCTTCCCCACCATGCACCCCGCCGACGACGCCCTCGGTCTCTACGAGGCCAACGCCGGCTACGTCCGACCCGAGGAGACCACCATCGCCAACGCCGAGGTGGCGGGGAAGAAGGGGGCGACGCTCCGCTTCCATGAGCCGGTCACCCACTGGTCCGCCACACCGGGCGGAGGAGTGGAGGTCACCACCCCACAGAGGACCTACGGTGCGGACAAGCTCATCGTGACCCCCGGCGCGTGGGCACCACAGATGCTGCCTGAACTGCAGCTTCCCCTCTCCATCGAGCGCATGATCTTCTACTGGTTCAGTCCCCGCTGCACCGATGCCGTCCCCTTCGACGCGTGGAGCGAGGACAACCACCCCATCTACGTCGAGGACACCCACGCCAACGGCCAGATCTACGGCTTCCCCGCCACCGACGGACCCGGCGGCGGTTTCAAACTCGGCTTCTTCCGAAAAGGGACCCCGACCACCGCCCCGACCATCGACCGCACCGTCCACGACCACGAGATAGCCGACATGCGTCGGCGGGCCGTCCAGCTCTTCCCCGACCTCACCGGCGACCTGGTCCAGGCGAAGACCTGCCTGTACTCGGTCACCCCCGACGAGAATTTCGTGATCGGCCCCCATCCGCTGCACCACCAGGTCCTCATTGCCTGCGGGTTCAGCGGTCACGGCTTCAAGTTCGTGCCCGTCGTCGGCGAGATCCTCGCCGACCACGTCACCGAAGGGACGACCGCGCACCCGGTGGGACTGTTCGACCCGAGGAGGTTCATGTCATGACCGCGCTACGACGTACAGCACCGTCACACCCAGTGCCCGGACGCCCCTGCCAGGTCCGACAACCGCGCCGCCACCGCAGCGAAGTCGCCGGACGGCAGCCGGTGGTTCGGGCCGGTGACCGTGAGAGCCGCCTCGACCGTCCCGTCCGGCCGGCGCAGCGGTACAGCCACGGCAGTGATGTGGTCCTCCCACTCCTCGTCCGAGGACGCCCACCCGCGCTCCCTTACCAGCTCCAGTCCACGCTCCAGGTCGGCACGGGTCAGGATCGTGCGTGCGGTGAACTTCTCCAGCGGCCCGTCGCCCGCCGCGGCCGAACCGTCCACCGCGTACGCGAGCAGCAGCTTCCCCGAACTCGTGGCGTGACCCGGCGTCCGCAGCCCCACGTAGTGGCGTGGCGCCAGCAGGCCCGAACCGACCGCCTGCGAGACATTCACCGCGTAGCCCTCGTCCAGCACCGCAACGTTCGCGGTCAGCCCCAGGTCGCCGGCGACCTCACCGCACAGATGCTGCGCGGACTGGGAGAACCCCACCCGCGAGGTGACCGCCCCGGCCAGCCGTACCAGTCCGAACCCGAGCCGCCACGTCCCGCCCTGGCCGTCCTGTTCCACGAGGCCGTGCGATGCCAGCGACGTCAGCAGTCTGGTCGCGCTGGACTTGTGCACCCCCAGCTTCCCGGCGATCGCACCCGTGCCCGCCTCACCGAGGTCGGCGAGCACCTCCAGTGCCGCGACGGCCCGGTCCACTGACTGCACTCCCTGACTACCCACGTCCCGCACAGTACGTCCGCGTTGCGCACAACGCAACCACAGCCACAGCCACAGGAGCCACCATGACCTCACAGCCAGTCTCCCCCACGGACCGCATCGTCATCATCGGAGCCGGCGTGGTCGGTGCCGCCCTCGCCGACGAGCTCGTTCTGCGGGGCGCGTCCGACGTCACCCTCATCGACCAGGGCCCGCTCTACTCCACCGGCGGATCATCATCGCACGCCCCCGGTTTCGTGTTCCAGACCAACGCGTCCCGCGCGATGTGCGCCCTGGCCCAGCGAACCATGGACAAGTTGGACGGACTCGACCTCGACGGGGCCCCGCTGGTGTCCCGTGTCGGCGGCCTCGAGATCGCCACCACCGACACACAGCTCACCGAACTCACGCGGCGACTCGGATTCGCCCACGCCAACGGACTCCCCGCCGAGATCATCGGCCCCGACCGGGTGAAGGACCTCTGGCCCGACCTGGACACCTCCCTGGTCCTCGCCGCCCTGCACACCCCCACCGACGGGGTCGTCCACGCCGCCCGTGCGGTCGAGTTCCAGGCCCGTCGGGCGGAAGCCGGCGGAGCGACGGTTCTGGGCCTGACCCGGGTGACCGACGTCCTCACGGAGGAGGGGCGCGTCACCGGCGTCGTCGTCGAGGACGCCGGTGACGCGGGGGACGCGCGCGAGGCACCCCGCACCATCCCCGCCGACACCGTGGTCTCCGCCGGCGGCATCTGGGGCCATCCACTGGCGAAGCTCGGCGGCCTGCGCGTGCCCATGCACCCCATGGAGCACGGTTTCGCGTTCACCGAACCCGTCCCCTCCCTCCCCGGCACCAGGCCGGACGGCACCCCACTCCCGGACGACGAGCCGTCCCGCCCCATCGTCCGCCACCAGGGCGCCGGCATCTACTTCCGTGAGTTCGGGGGGCGCATCGGCATCGGCGCCTACGAGCACCGGCCGATCCCCCTGCCCCCGGCGGAACTCACTGACACCCCCCACATGCTCGCCACCGGTGAGCACCCGGCGAAACGCACGTTCACCCCGGCAGACTTCGCCTTCACGAAGGCGGAGCTCGGACGCATCCTGCCACCGGTCAGGGACCTGGAACTGCAGGACGAGTTCAACGGCGTCTTCTCCTTCACACCAGACGGTGGTCCCATGCTCGGCCCCTCCCCCAGCGTCGCCGGATTCTGGTGTGCCCAGGCGGTGTGGGTCACCCAGTCCGCCGGCTGCGCGCAGGTCGTGGCGGACTGGATGCTGACCGGTGACCCCGGGATCGACACCCACGAACTGGACCACACCCGCTTCGACCCCGCCGTGCTCAGCGACGCCTGGATCCGTGGCCGCGCCGCGGAGAACTACGACGAAATCTACGACATCCACTTCCCGCACCAGTCCACCGCCGTGACGCGGGGTTTGAAGACCAGCCCGTTCCACACGCGTACCGAACAGGCCGGAGGGGTGTTCGCCGAGCACAACGGGTGGGAGCGGCCGCTGTGGCACGAGTCGAACACGGCGCTGTTCAGTGACCCGGCGTTCACCACGGTCGAGGCGCGGGTCACCCCGGGCCCCGTCGAACTCCCCGGCACCCCACCGACCGTCCCGGTCTCCATCCCCCGCCGCGACGCCTGGGACCGGGTGAACTGGTCCCCCGTCGCCGCCGCGGAAGCGTGGGCCACCCGGAACCGGGTCGCCGTGTACGACATGACCTCGCTGACGAGGGTCACCGTCCGCGGCACGGGTGCCACCGCGTTCCTGGAGTCGCAGTGCACGAACCTCATCGACAAGCCGATCGGCCGGACGCATCCGGTGGTCTACTCGCTGCTGCTCGATGAGCAGGGTGGCATCCTCTCCGACGTGACCGTCACCCGCACCGCGGACGAGGAGTACATGCTGGGCGTCAACGGGGCGCTGGACGTCTCGCGGCTGCGACGGGCGGCGCAGGAGGCGGCGCCGGGGGTCACCGTCGACGACATCACCACGTCCACCTGCTGCATCGGCCTCTGGGGGCCGCGGGCGCGGGACGTCCTGACCCCGCTGGCGGAAGGAGACGTCTCCGACGGAGGGCTCATGTACTTCCGGGCTGCCCGGATGTTCGTCGCCGGGGTGCCGGTGCTGATCCAACGGGTCAGCTACGTCGGGGAACTCGGCTGGGAGATCTACGCCCCCGCCGCCCACGGCCTGCACCTGTGGGACGGGATCCTCTCCGCCGGGCGGACGCACGGGATCGTGCCCGCCGGGCGCCTTGCCTTCAACAGCCTGCGCACCGAGAAGGGCTACCTGTCGTGGGCCGCGGACATGTCGCGGGAGAACACGCCGCAGGACGCCGGACTCGGATTCGCGGTGAAGATGGACGGGGCCGTCAAACCGTCGGGCTTCGTGGGGAAGGACGCCCTGCTGCGCTCGCCGTCGCGCGGGCGGACCCTGGTCACGTTCGTCTCGCGGTCGGACGCCGGGATCCCCGGTGCAGGGTCGCCGGTCTACCGTGCCGGCGACCCCGGGGTGGTCGGCTGGGTGACCGGCGCGGACACCGGCTACGTCACCGGCCAGGTCGTGGGCACCGCCTGGGTCGACGGCGGGGCGGGGGTGGAGGGTCTCACCACCGCCGGTTCCGCGCTGACCATCCGTCGTTTCGGCCGGATGCTGGACGCCGTCGTCGTCACTGCTCCGCTGTATGATCCGGAGGGTTCCCGGATCCGCCGCTGACGTCGTTGCCGACGTCGCCCCCGGCTCCACCCCCGAACCCTCCGGCCACCGTCTGCAGGGCGTCGACGGCCTCCTCGAAGATCCGGTGGGACCGGGAACTGCGCCGCAGCATCACCAGGATGCGCCGGCTCGGGGCGGACGGCCCCTGCAACGGCATGCGCACCACATCGCGGTTCGGGTCCAGGCGCACCAGCCGCGGGACCAGTCCCACGCCCAGCCCCCCGGAGACGATCGACACCGTGGTGATCCAGTCCGACACCTCGTGCACGACCCGCGGCGTGGCCCCGGCGGCGGTGAAGGCGGTGGTGAACAGGGCGCGGTAGGTCGTGCCCGGGTGGTCCGCCACCCACGGGTCCCCCGCGAGTTCCCCCAGGTCCACCGATGCACGCCCTGCCAGGGGGTGGTTCGCCGGCAGCAGGACGTCCAGCGGATCGTCCAGCAGAGGCAACTGCTCGATCCTGCGGTTGTCGACGTCCGGCTCGGCCTGCATGGCGACGGTCACGGCGATGTCGAGCCGTTCGGCGGTGAGCAGGTCAATGCACCGTTCGGGGTCGGCCTCGGTGATGGTGATGTCGAGGTCGGGGTGCGCACCGTGCAGGCGGGCGGCCACCGGTGACAGCAGTGACCCGGTCGCGGTGGAGAATCCGCCGAGACGCAGCAGAACGGGTTCACTGTCCGGGTCGGTCCTCCGCACGGAGCCGTGGATGCGGTCCCAGAGTTCGGTCAGCTCGTCGGAACGGGCGGCGAGTTCGGCTCCGGCGGCGGTGAGCTCGAGGCCCCGTCCTGCCCTGGTGACGAGGTGGACCCCCAGCGCACGCTGGTACTCGCGCAGCTGCGCGGACACCGCCGACGGTGAATAGCCCAGTGCATCCGCCGCCGCCGTGACGGTGCCGCAGGCGGCGAACGTCCGGAACACAGTGAGCCGATGATCAATCATGCGAAAATAGTACATGATATTATGCTGCAATCTGCGCTTTTCATTGAAGGAATGTGGTTCTAGATTCGACACCATGACCACGGCGCAGCGCATGACCGACCTCCTCCACCGTCGGCCGCCCAGCACGTCCCTGGAGGCCCCGCTCTACACCGACCCCGACATCTTCACCCTGGACATGGAGGGGATATTCGGGGGCCACTGGATCTTCGCCGCCACCGAGGCCGAGATCCCCGATCCAGGCGACCGCGTCACCGTGGCCTTCGGGTCAATGTCGCTGATCATCGTCCGGGGTGAGGACGGCGAAATCAACGTCCTGCACAATGTCTGCCGCCACCGCGGCGCCCGCGTGGTCACCGAACGCCGCGGGAACTCCGCCAACCTGGTCTGTGGCTACCACTCCTGGACCTACGCCACCGACGGCACACTGAAACACGCCTCCGCCCCCGGCGAATCCCTCGACCGGGACTGCTTCGCCCTGCGCCGTCTGCACGTCCGCAGCATCGCGGGGCTGATCTTCGTCTGCGCCGCCGCCGAACCCCCCGATGACCTCGACGACGCCCCGGGGCGTCCCGGCATGGCGACCACCGTCACCCCGTACCTCGAGGGCTTCGACATCGCCAACGCGAAGGTCGCCGCGCAGATCGACCTGCTGGAGGAGGGGAACTGGAAACTCACCATGGAGAACAACCGCGAGTGCTACCACTGCGGCGGACACCCGGAACTCGCCTGCTCCCTGTTCGCCACCTGGGGACTCACCGCCGACATCGTGCCCCCGGAACTCGCCGCCGACTGGGAGCGGGCGGTCGCGGCGGACAGCGTCCTGCGGCAACGCTGCGAACGCCATGGACTGCCGTGGCGGGTCGTCGAGGATCTCGTCGGCCGTCCCACCGGCTTCCGCATCTCACGCGAGGCGCTCGACAAGGCCGGGGAAACCTTTTCGGTCACCGGTAGACGCCTGTCCCAGAAACTGATGGGTGACCTGCCCGACTTCCGTCTGGGCCGCACCTCGATGCACGTCCAGCCGAACTGCTGGGTCCACGGCCTGTCCGACCACGTCCTGACCTTCGCCGCCTACCCCGTCAACGAGCACCAGACCCTGGTGCGGACGACCTGGCTCGTCGCCGAGGACGCGACCGCCGGTGAGGACTACGACATCGACGAACTGACCCACGTGTGGCGCCACACCAACGCGCAGGACGCCGACTTCGTCGAACTCGCCCAGCAGGGTGTCGCCAGCCCCGGCTACGTCCCGGGACCCTACATGCGCAGTGAGGACCAGGTGGAGTCGTTCATCAGCTGGTACTCGCAGCGCATGCTCAACCACCTCGGGGACACCGGCACACGGTTCCCCGCCTCCACACGATTCCCCCGGGAGCGCACCTCATGACCAGTGTCATCGTCGACCAGTACATTCCGGACGCCATCGCCACCGGTTCCCCCGCACGGTTCCCGTCCGGCTGGCGGGGCCACCGCCCCGACACCCGCGCCCTGGTGATGCCCTGGGCCGCCGGCACATCCTCCGGGACGCGCGCGGCCGAGCTGACCCGTGACTTCGCGGACGTCCCGTCCCCCGACGGGCCCACGGAATTCTCCGTCGAGGTCGTGGGGATCAGGCAGGAGACCCCCTCCCTGCGCACCCTGGTCCTGCGGCGCACCGACGGGCAGCCGCTGGGACACCGGCCAGGACAGTTCGTCCGGCTGTACTTCCCCGCGGACGGGCCCTACGCCGCGACGGTGGACCGCGCCTACTCGATCTCCTCGAGCCCCTTCGACAGCGGCGGGGACGGACCGACCTTCACCGTCTGCGTGAAGAAGGTCGCCGACGGCCGCGTCTCCCCCTGGATCCACAGGAACCTCACGGTCGGCACCGTCCTCGAGGCACAGGGGCCCCTCGGGGGTTTCCACCTGCCGGACGTCGACCGCCGCGCACGCTACCTGCTGCTGGCCGCCGGCGCGGGAATCACCCCGGTACTGTCCATGGTGCGCAGTCTCGCCGCACTCTCCGCCCACGCCGGGGCACACGGCCGACGCGCCCCGGACGCCGTCGTCATCTACCACTGCCGGCGTCCCGGCGACTTCGCCTTCGCCACCGAGCTCACGGCCATCGCCGAGGCTCACCCCGGCATCCGTGTGAGCCTGTCTCTGGGGTCGGCGGGTTCCCGGCGCGGCGCCCGGGCGGTTTCCCGGTGGACCGGTCCGGTGGGAAGACTGTGCCCCGATGTCCTGGAGTCCCTGGCCGAGGACGCCTGCGGCCGCAGGGTGTTCGCCTGCGGCCCGTCCGGTTACCTGGCCGGGGCACGGGAGGTCGCCGAGTCGGTCGGCGTCCCGCCGAACGCATTCCACGAGGAGTCATTCGACGACACCGCGGGACCCCGTGCGGAGGACGTACCGGGCACGGCTGGCACTGGTGCGGGCAACGTCCCGGACACCGTGGCTCCCGTCCCCGCAGAGCAGCCCGGGCAACCCGCCGTGACGTTCGCACGGTCCGGGATCGTCGCTCCCGTCGCCGTCGGCGAGACAATCCTGGAGGCGGGGAGGCGTGCCGGGGTGGCGCTGCGCTCGAACTGCGGCACCGGGGTGTGCGGTTCCTGTGCGGTGCAGAAGATCTCGGGGGAGGTCGACATGCGGCACCAGGGGGGCCTGCGTCAGCGGGACATCGACGCGGGGAGAATCCTCGCCTGCTGCTCACGTCCGGTGACGGCACACGACGGCACCGGTGGAACCGCGGGCGCAGGCATCGTGGTGGACGCCTGACATGTCCGGGGCGGGGCGGGAAAGGCAGCGCTCCCGGGCTCAGCACTGACGGACTCAGCACTCCGGGACATTCACCGCCACGTTGATGGCCAGTCCCGCCCCCGCGGTCTCCTTGTAGCGGTCGGACATGTCGACGCCGGTCTGCCGCATCGTCTCGATGACCTCGTCGAGGCTGACCCGGTGGGTGCCGTCGCCGCGCATCGCCATCCGTGCGGCGTTGACGGCGGTGTTCGCTGAGATGGCGTTGCGTTCAATGCACGGGACCTGCACCAGGCCCCCCACCGGATCACAGGTCAGGCCCAGCAGGTGCTCCATGGCGATCTCCGCGGCATTGCACACCTGCCGGGGCGTCCCGCCGAGCACCTCCGCCAGACCGGCGGCCGCCATCGACGAGGCCGACCCCACCTCCCCCTGGCAGCCGACCTCCGCTCCGGAGATGCTCGCCCGCTCCTTGTACAGGGACCCGACCGCCCCCGCGGCCAGGAGGAACCGGCGCCAGGCCGCCCGGGGGTCCTCCTGCCCGGCGTCGGTGTACTCACGCGCGTAGTACAGGACGGCGGGAATGATCCCCGCTGCCCCGTTGGTGGGCGCGGTGACTACACGGCCCCCGCCGGCGTTCTCCTCGTTGACCGCCATGGCCACCAGGTTCACCCAGTCCGTGGCGAACTCCCGGCTGTGATCCGGGTCGTCGACCAGCAGCTGGCGGTACCATTTCTCCGCACGCCGCCGGACGAGCAGACCGCCGGGGAGCGTGCCCTCCGAGGTGACGCCACGTTTCACGCAGCTGTCCATGACATCGACCACGGAATCCAGGTAGTCGTCGATCTCGGCGTCGCTGCGCAGGGAACGCTCGCTTTCCCGCTGCACGGCGGCGACCCCACCCGAGGACTCCGCCAGCTGCGTCAGCCCGTCCGCGGAGGTGAAGGTGTGTTCCCCCGTGAGCTTCCCGATCACCGGTTCCTGCTCGGCGGTGCGGATGAATCCGCCGCCGATGGAGTAGTAGGTCCGTTTGAACTCGGTGCCGTCGGGGTCCAGGGCGGAGAAGGTCACCGCATTCGTGTGGATGGTACGCCTCACCGCGGGACGCAGGATGATGTCCTCGAACCCGCAGATGACGGGCATGGTCCGGTCGCCGTAGAGGTTGACCGTCCGGTCGCGGCGGATCCGGTTGAGGCGGTCGACCATGAAGTCGGGGTCCACTGTGGAGGGGTCCGCCCCGTCCAGACCCATCAGGCAGGCCCCCAGCGTCCCGTGCCCCACTCCGGTCGCGGCCAGTGAGCCGTAGAGGATGACCGTGACCCCCGTGCCACGGCTGACCGCACCGTCGGCGAGGGTCCCGGACGGCGCAGGGTCCTGATCCGCGACGCCGTACCTGCTGCCGGTCCACCGTTCATGGAGGTCCGCGGCGAACGCCAGGCCGGCGCGCATTGGCCCGACCGTGTGCGAACTCGACGGTCCGACGCCTATGGAGAACAGGTCGAAAACACTGACGGTCAACGTGACCTCATTTCAGGTGTGTCCCGGGCGGCTAGTCCACGGAGAACTCCGCCATCCGGTCCCATTCCGTCTTACCGGGGATGGAGGTGTTGATGATCTGCGGTGTCTCCTTCAGCACCGTGGGAAGAAGTTCGCAGGCCGCCTTGAAGTGGTCGCTCTGGACGTGCGTCCCGTCGGTACCGTCCTCGAACGCCTCGACGAGGAAGTACTCGGACGGATCGTCGGTGCCGCGGAACCAATCGAAACACAGGTTCCCGTCCTCCGCACGGCAGGCGTCGGTGAAATCAGCCACAACCTCCCGGAAGTTCTCGACGTACTCGGGCAGCGGACGGAAGCGGACATTGATGAGAATCATGGGGACCATGCTAGTCGTCACTCGTTGTCGACGCCGACCTCCTTCTCCGGGCCCTGGTCCTCCATCGCGGTTTCGAGCTGCACACGCATGCGTTCCACGTCCGCCACCGAGAACCGGTCCTCGCCGGCGACGGCGACCAGACCGTCGAGCACGGTCGTGCCGTAGTTGTGACCGTGGCCGTCCGGCACATTACCGGCACGCGGAAGGTCGAGGGTGACCTGCCAGAACGTGATGAACGGCATCCAGCGCATCTCGGGTGAGCGGTCGAATCCGGGCGTCTCCTTCAACCAGTCCGGCTCACGGAACAGCAGGTCCGGCGACCACCACACCACCGGGTCGGACGGGTGCTGGACGTACAGCACCCGCGGGGAGTTCCACGCCGTGCCCTGCGCCTCCGGGTCGTCGATCCACTCCTGGATGTCCTCCTCGTTCTCGGCGAACCTGGTCATCATCCCGCCGGAGTACTCCGGATCGACCTCCCTGGTCCCCGGATCGCGGCGGGTGACCAGGTCACTCCAGAGCTCATTGCTGTTCGGCGGCCCGAGCCACAGCACCCCGTCGACCGAGGACGCGATGTCGCGGATCCCCGAGAACGCACCCTCGCCGGCGGAGGTGCCGAGGGATTCGCCGTAGACGTAGATCCTCGGCCGGTCGTCCTCCGGCAGGGTGTGCCACCAGTCGACGACCGCGGTCACCAGTTCCTTGCCCGCCTCGCGGACCTGGTCGCGGTCGGAAATGAACTGCACCGCACTGGGCAGGTAGGAGTACTGGTCGGCGGCGATGGCGGTGTCACCGCCGAACATCAGCTCGAAGGCCTGCGCGGCGGTCGGGTTGACCCACCCGGTGCCCGTCGTCGGCGCGATCATCAGCGCCTCGCGGTCCTGCGCATCGGTGCGTTCGAGCTCATCGACGACGTTGAGCGCACGCTCGCGGTCGTTGTCGCCGTTGTTCAGCCCGGCGTAGACGCGGACCGGTTCGCGGGCGGGACGTCCCGTCAACTCCTCGAGTTCGTCCCGGTACATCCCCAGTGCGGTGAACCTGGTGCCGTACGCCCCGAGGTCCTCCCACTCGTTCGGTGAGCCGGGCCCGCCACTGCGTTCACTGACGTGGGGTTTGACCAGGTCGGGACGGATCTCCTCGTCGCGCACGGAGAAGACGTTCTCGCTGACCCGCACAATGGTGCCCGGCAGCAGCTGGTCGGCGGCGACGACCGTGACCAACCCGACCGCACCCCAGGACAGGATGAGCTTGAGGCCGTAGCGGGTGTGCTGGCCGGGCACGGCCCGCGCGAGCAGGGTGGTCAGCCGTCCCACGGTGTTGCCCAGCAGGTAGAGCAACGCCCAGAGCACCAGACCGACGGGCAGGACCAGCAGGAACTGTGCGGCGGTGTACGCCTGGTCGCCCATGATGTCGGCGATCTGCTGCTGCCACCGCACGGCGATCAGCACCCAGACCACCAGTGCCACGACGATCACCGACAGCAGGATGATCCGCAGCCACGGCCGCCATTTCGCGGGAACCTTCCTCCCCCTCGTCACGGACACGATCACCGGTTCGACGAGGTCGCGGATCCACAGCAGCCAGACCCACTCCAGCAGCACACCGATCAGGTGTCCGGTCGCCGCCGACAGTCCCGCGGCGACACCCTGGAACAACCAGTCACGCGGCAGCAGCGACGGTGTCAGCGACAGGGCGAACATCATCGCCCCGAAGATCAGGCCCCAGGGGCTGGGCTCCAGCAGACGCCGGAGGAAGTGGCGCCGCTCCGGATGCGGCTGACGCACGATCACCCCGTCGCGCTGGCGGATGACCCGGGGGGAGGCACCGTCCCGCTCCCCGGCGGCCGCGCGGATCTGCTGACCCTGCTGTTCCGCTGCCACGTGTCCTCCGCCCGTCTCTCCTGTGCTGCGCTCTCCTGTGCTGTGTCACCACAGCGCTGCACCAGAGTGTATCAACGGGGTCGGACGCACCGGCGTCCCCAGACGCCTTTTCAGCCGTCCTCCCGGTCGATGAAGCCCCCGATCATCGGCAGCACCACACCGGGGTACTGCCAGAGCACGCTGTGCCCGCCGTCCGGAACCATCTCGACGGTCGCGCGGGGAATGAGGTCGTTGATCCGGGCAGCCGCGGCATGCGGGTCCCCCAGCCGGGTCTGCTCGCCGAAGATCGCGAGCACCGGTGCCGTGATGGCCCGGAGCTGGGTGTCACTGAGCGGCGACGGCCACGGTGACCGTCGCCGGTACTTCATTGCGGCCTTCGCCAGGTCCTTGTCCTCGGCGGTGAGTTCGGCACCGGGGGTGAGCCATTCGTCCAGCCGGGCGAAGTTCCGCCGGGTCGGCCACATCGCCGTCGTGATCATTTTCCTGACGACCTTCTTCGACGCGGGGACGAAGGTCGTGATCCCCTCCCCCAGGGTCACGCTCGCCACCCGGTCGACCGCCCGCCCGGCGGTCAGGGCGGAGAACCACGATCCCTCGGAGTAGCCGAACAGATGGACCCGTTCGTGACCGATACCCTCCAGCAGCTCGGCACCCCATGCCGCGTAGTCGTCGCCGGATTCCATCGGGGCCGTCTGGCGGCTCTTCCCGGCCGTTCCGATCACGTCGGGGGCGTAGACGACCCGGTCGCGCGCCAACTCGCCGACAGTACTGTGCCAGCTCAGCCCACTGCCGTTCAGTCCGTGCATCAGGACCAGGGGCGTCTTCGTCCCGGATCCCGACCGCCGGACATGCGTCGGCCCGTACGAGGTGTCCACCGTCAGTTCCTCGGCCTCCACGGGCCATCGTTCAGCGAGCCTGGCGTACGCCTGCCGGTACGTCGCGCGGGCCCGGTCACCGGTGAAGTCCCCGATTCTCTGCTGTGCCACGATTCCTCCTGTCATTTTTATGGTATGTCCATACCATAACTATGATATGAACGTACCAACACGACGGATACCCGTCAACCCCACGGACAAAGGAGGCCCGGCTATGCCACGGCAGGTGGACCACAGCGAGCGACGCACCACGATCACGGATGCGACACGACGGGTCATCGTCCGGGACGGACTGGGCGCCACGACCTTCCAGGCCGTCGCCGCCGAAGCGGGGATCTCGGTCCGGCTCGTCCAGTACTACTTCGGGAACAAGGACGCCCTGCTCCAGGCGACGCACCGTGCGGTCATCGAATCGGCCGCTGCCCGCTTCCGCCCGGGGTCCGACGACGGGGACGACCGGAACGGGGAGACAGTGCAGGAGTCACCGAAAGCGGTCCTGGAGACCGTGGCGTACGCAGTCCTCCCCCTCGACGACGACCGTCGCTCCGACGCGCTCGTCCTGAACGCCTTCCAGTCCGCCTCCCTCAACGGCGACAGCGCGGAAGGGGACGGACCCTCCTCCGCGCCACGGCTTCTCGTCGACGTCATCTCCCACCAGCTCGGGAACGCACGCTCGGCAGTGCCCCCCGATTCCCCGGACGCGTCCCCTGCTGCGCCCCCGGGTGACGCCGCGGACCACCGCCTCGACGCCGAACTACTGCTCAGTACCCTTGTCGGCCTCACACAGTCCGTCCTGGCGGAGCATCTCACCCCGCGCGACGCACGGGTTGTCGTCGAACGGCTGCTCTGTCTCCTGCTCCCCTAGCCGGTCCCCGTCAGCTCCCGTCCTCCCGGCGCTCCGCGACCTCCAGCCAGGACATCTCGAGCTCCCCGTGCTCCTCCCTGGCCGCGGACAGTTTCCGGTCGAGGTCGGCGAGCAGTGCGGTGTCCACGTTGCCGTCCGCCGGAGCGGCCGCGTCCGCCATCCTCCGGTTCAGGTCCCCGATGGTCGAGTCGAGTTTGGATATCTTGCGCTCCAGTGCGCCCATTTCCTTGCCCAGTGCCCGGTCCTCCTGCGCGGAGAGCCCGGGGGACGCCGGCACGGTGGCTGCCCCCGCAGGCGTCCCTGATGCCGACGGTGCCGACGACGCCGGTGCATCGCCTCCGCCGGCACCGCCGGTGGAGCCGCCCAGGTCCAGGTTCCCCGCATGCTTCTGTCCCGACGCCGCCAGCTCCGCCCGTGTGTCCAGGTACTGCTGGATACCGCCGGGCAGGTTGGTCAGCCGACCGTCGCCGAACAACGCCCAGGTTGAGTCACAGATGCGCTCCACCAGGTAACGGTCGTGCGAGATCACGACCATCGTGCCCGCCCAGCCGTCCAGCAGACTCTCCAGCTCCTGCAGGGTGTCGATGTCCAGGTCGTTGGTCGGCTCGTCGAGCAGCAGGACATTGGGCTCAGCCATCAGTACCCGCGTCAGCTGCAGCCGGCGGCGCTCGCCACCGGACAGGTCCCCGACCGGGGTGCGCTGGCGTTTCGGTGAGAAGCCGAGCCGCTCGGCCAACTGGGACGCGGAGAGTTCCCTGTCACCGATCTGCACCCGGCTCGCCACATCCTCCACCGCGTCCAGCAGCCGCCGCGACGGGTCAAGGTCGTCGAGTTCCTGGCGCAGCCAGCCGATCTGGACGGTGCGCCCCTCGACCCGTCTGCCCGCGGCCAGCGGGTACTCCCCGGCCAGGGCACGCAGCAGTGTGGTCTTGCCGGAGCCGTTGACCCCGACCAGGCCGATGCGCTCACCCGGGTTCAACCGCCAGGTCAGGTCCTCGACCAGCACGCGGGCGTCCTCACCGCCCGGCGTGGTGACCGTGGCGTCCTCCAGCTCGATGACCTTCTTACCCAGCCGGCGGGTGGCGAACCGCATCAGCTCCACACTGTCGCGGGGCGCGGGCACGTCCTTGATCAGCGACTCGGCCGCCTCGATACGGTAGCGCGGCTTCGAGGTCCTCGCCGGAGCTCCCCGGCGCAGCCAGGCCAGCTCCTTGCGGGCGAGGTTCTGGCGGCGCTGCTCGGCGGCGTCGGCCTGCCGGGAACGCTCGGCACGGGCGAACGTCCAGTCGTTGTAGCCGCCCTCGTAGACGTCGACGACACCGTCGTGGACCTCCCAGGTGTGGTTGGCCACGGTGTCCAGGAACCAGCGGTCGTGTGTGACGACGACGAGCGCGCAGCGCCGCGACAGCAGGTGGGCGGCGAGCCACTGGACGCCCTCGACGTCGAGGTGGTTCGTCGGCTCGTCGAGGATGAGCAGGTCGAGGTCCCGGACGAGTGCGGCTGCCAGCCCCACGCGACGGCGCTCACCGCCGGACAGTCCCGCCACCGGGGTGTCGAGGCCACTGCCGCCCGTTCCCCCGAGCTCGGTCACCCCCAGTCCATGGAGCACCTCGCGCACCCGGGGGTCCGAGGCCCATTCGTAGGTCTCCAGCCCCAGTGGTGCCAGGACGGACGTGCCGACGGTCTCGCCGACGAGATCGCTGTCCTGGGAGACCCGCGCAAGGCGGAGCCCGTTGTTGCGGGAGACCCGCCCGGAATCGGGGGTGTCGGCACCGGAGAGGATACGCAGCAGCGTGGACTTCCCGCCGCCGTTGAGCCCGACGACGCCGATGCGGTCGCCGGAGTTCACGCCGAGGCTCACCCCGTCCAGCAGGGTCTTGAGTCCGTAGGACTTGTCGACGTTCTCGAAGTTGACCAGGTTGGTGTCGGCCATGGTGGGTGGTTCGTGTCCTATCTACTGTTCGAGAATCTGTGCACCGTGCGGGTAGGAGGCGGCGGTCGCCGTGGAGACGGCGCGTCCTCCGACGCCCTCGGCCGCGAGTGACGTCGCAACGTCCACGGCATGCCCACGGTCCCGGCACAGCATCGCCACCGTGGGTCCGGACCCGGACACCAGGCACGCGAGTGCACCGGCATCCCGTCCCGCAGCCAGGGTACGCCGCAGGTCCGGGCTGAGACTGATCGCGGGTGCCTGCAGGTCGTTGACTGCACCGGTGCCACCCCCACCACCGGTGCCCAGGTGCACAGCGAGCACCTCCGGGTCACCGGAGAGCAGGGCGCGCTGGACGTCCTCGGGACCGCCCGCACGGACATCGGGACGCTCACCACGCGCGGCCGCCGCCCGCTGCTCGTCGAGCCGGGCGAAGACATCGGCCGTAGACAGTCCACGCGAATCCATCACCAGCGCCCAGTGGTAGGTGCCGCGGACCATGACCGGGAGCAGCTGCTCGCCCCTGCCGCGGCCCAGGGCGGTGCCACCCTCCAGGCAGAAGGGCACGTCCGCCCCCAGGTCGGCGGCCATGGCCGACAACTCCCCGTCACCGGGACGCGGCGCCAGGGCGAACCCCGCGGCCGCCGCCCCCCGGCCGTGGAGGAGCTCGCGGGCAGCGACGAGGGTGGCCGCGGCGTCCGCCGAACCACCGGCCATCCCGCCGGCGACGGGTACCCCCTTGTCGATCGTGACCGCCAGCCGCGGCAGCTTCGACCCCGGGGCGTGCCTCCGGTAACGCTCCATGACGGCCAGCACGGCCCGGACCGCCAGGTTGTCCGTCTGCCGGTCCCCGGTGGGCACCCTGCCGGAGTCGCGGCCGGTGACGGTGACACCGGTGACCAGGTCCGCCGCGTCCGGGATCCCGGACGGCCCCGCGGCGTCCGCGGTCTCCGGCGGCACAGACCCGGCGACCTGCAGGGTGACGGTCTCGATGAGGTCGAGGGCGTGGAAGACGGTCTCCAGGTCGTGGTAGCCGTCGTCCCTGCCGCCGGAACCGCCGGCGTCGCTGACCGACAGGTGCAGATTCACCTTGCCCGGTGCGGTGGCGGTCACCGCCCTCCCGGCCGAGGCATCCTGCACGGCATCGGTGTCGGCGGCGGTCACGGTGCCGGCTCCTGCGCCTGCCGGCCGCGACGGGACTCCAGGGCTGCGACGGCGAGGTCGACGAAGGACGCGCTGTCCAGCTTCTCCCCCCGTTCCCTCGGGTCGATTCCGGCCGCCACCAGGACCTCCTCGGCACCCGGCCCGCAACCGAAGTACCCGGACAGTGCCGCGCGCAGGGTCTTGCGGCGCTGCAGGAACGCCGCATCGGTCACGGCGAAGACCTCGCGGCGCAACGCGTCCGCCCCCCAGGTCTCCAGGACGCCCTGCCAGGGCCGGTCGGTGTCGTCCCACCGGTCGATCCGGACCAGGCCCGAGTCGATCTTCGGGGCGGGCCAGAAGACGTTCTTCCCGATCGTCCCTGCCCTGCGCACACGGCCGTGGAATCCGGCCTTCACGCTGGGCACGCCGTAAACCCGGCTGCCGGAGGGCGCGGCGAGCCGGTCGGCGACCTCGAGCTGCACCATCACCAGGACGCGGGTGATGCTCGGGAAGACCTCCAGCAGGTGCAGCAGGACGGGGACCGACACGTTGTACGGCAGGTTCGCCACCAGGGCGGTGGGTGGTTCAGCCCCTGCCGCGGCAGTGTCGTCCGGGGTCAGTGCCAGGGCATCCGCGGTCACCACCGTCAGATTCTCCGAGGTCGCCGGGGCGAACTCCGCCACGGTGCGTTCGAGGCGCCCGGCCAGGCGGGGGTCGATCTCGACGGCGGTGACGTCCCCGGCCCTCTCCAGCAGCGCCAGGGTCAGCGAGCCGAGCCCCGGGCCCACCTCGATGACGTGGTCGTCCCGGGTGATCTCGGCGGCCGAGACGATGCGGCGGACCGTGTTGGGATCGATGACGAAGTTCTGCCCGAGCTTCTTCGTCGGCGTGACGTCCAGCTCAGCCGCCAGCTGCCGGATCTCGCCGGGGCCGAGCAGCCGAACGTCGGTGCCGTCGGCGCTGCCGGTGCCGGTGCTGCTC
Organism: Corynebacterium sp.; assembly: GCF_052107835.1. Classification (GTDB taxonomy): domain Bacteria; phylum Actinomycetota; class Actinomycetes; order Mycobacteriales; family Mycobacteriaceae; genus Corynebacterium. The sequence goes on along the minus strand of NZ_JBQEDF010000005.1, from coordinate 65,685 downwards.
GTACCCGTGTCATTGTTCACGATTGACCAGGATAGTCGCCCGACCGTCCCGGCAGCGAAACCTCACGTCCACCGTGACCCACCCGCCCATGGGAAAGACCCCAGCCGGTGGAAACCTTGCGTGGTTCCACCGGCTGGGGTCTGTCCGCGCCCTGTGCGGGCGACTGCGTGCCTAGCTCAGCCCCATCTTGGAGGTGCAGGCCGGCCATGCGCCCCAGCCCTGTGCGCCCTGGACCTTCTCCGCCACGGAGATCTGCTCCTCGCGGGAGGCCATGTGTGCCTCGGGTGCGTACTCGGTGCCGCCGAAGGCAGCCCAGGTGGACGGGGTGAACTGCAGGCCGCCGGAGAAGCCGTTGCCGGTGTTGGCGGACCAGTCGCCGGTGGCCTCGCACTGGACGAGCTCGTCCCAGACGGAACCGTCGGACACGCTGGGGGCGTCGGATCCGCCGGATCCGCCGGTCTCCTTCTTGGTGCCCCGGACGACGATGCGCTCGCTGGCGGGCTCGAGCTCCTCGCGGTCGATGATCTCGCGGTCGGTCTCCTCGCCGTTGGTCTCGGTGACCCGGAAGGTCACCCGCTCGCGTCCGGCGGAGCCCTCCTCGACGACCTCTTCGTCGCCCTCGGACATCTCCGGGTCCTCGCGGACGGTCTCCTTCGGCTCGAGCGGACGCTCCTCGGTCTGCTCGTCGGTGGTCACCCGGTGGATCTCGACGTGGGTGCCCTGTTCCAGCGGGGCATCGGCGGGCGGGGTGACGACGTCATCCTTGCCGAGCGGGGTGCCGCGCGCCTCAAGCATCTCGCCGACGGTGCTGGCGGCCATGGTCAGCCGGGCCGGCTCGTCGTGGTTGGCTGCGCCGTCCTTCAGGGTGAACTCGCGCGGGGTGGTGATGTCGAGCTCCATGCCGTCCTCCGGGATGGAGGAGCCCTGGGCCGCGGAGACGCCGAGGGCGTTGTCGTCGTAGCCCAGTTCGTCGAGGAGCTCGGAGACGGTCAGCGAGTTGGTGTCGACGTCCTTGGCCTGGCCGTCGATGGTGACGGCCACCTGGCGGGCGGACCGCACGGTGACGTCGGAGTTGTTGTCCACGCTCTCGTCGAGGCCGGGGGTGATCATGTCCTCGTCGAAGAACTCGACGTCATTGTCCTCGAGCAGGGAACGGATGTCACCGGACCATGCGCTGGTCTCGATGCGTTCGCCGTTGACGTCGAGGGTGACGTCCTTGTGGTTCGTCGCCACGACGGTACCGCCGACAACCAGCACGGCGAGCATGCCACCTGTCGCCATGCGCAGAGGCACGGAATTCGTGGTGTTGATGCGGTGCAGGTTGGACTTGTTCTTGGGGGACACTCGCTCTTTTACCTCCGGCGGCTCTGGACTGTGGCCGCCCACTCGATGTCTGAAAGCCTGAACTCTCAGACTGTCTCGGTTTCGTAACTTTGATCACGATACGGTAACGAGACGGTCACGTCCAAGTCTTCGGGCAAATTTCCCCGAAAATGTCGCGACGATCACAATTGCCGGTCACATGCGGTGACAGGACACACACCCGTCACACACGCCCCTGCCGTGGAGCCGGGATCCCGTAGAGCCGCCGGGCGTTCTCCGTCACCAGTGCCCCCAGCTCCGACGGGTCCATCCCCCGGGCGTCCGCCACGCAGCGTGCCGTGTACCCCACGAAGGCCGGCTCGTTCCGCGCGCCGCGGAAGGGCTCCGGGGTCATGAACGGTGCATCGGTCTCCACGAGGATCCGGTCGGACGGGCAGATGCGTGCGGCCTCCCGGAGCTCCCCATTTCGCTTGAAGGTCACATTGCCGCAGAAGCTCAGGTAGTAGCCCCGCCGGATCGCCTCCTGCGCCACCTCCAGCGGCGAGGAGAAGCAGTGCAGCATCACGGTCACCGACTCCGGGGCATCAGCCAGGACGCGCATCAGGTCGGCGTCCGCCTCCCGGTTGTGGATCATCAGGGGCTTGCCCACCTCGGCGGCGAGCTCCATGTGCCAGCGCAGCGCCCGTTCCTGCACATCCAGCGGGGCGGTGCGTTCCGGATCGTGCCGGATCCAGTAGGTGTCCAGGCCGGTCTCCCCCACCGCCACGCACCGCGGGTCGGCGACCAGTTCCCGCAGCCTGTCCTGCACCCCGTCCACGAAGACCTCCCCGGCCCTCGTGGGGTGGACGGCGCACGCCGCGAACACGCGGGGATCGGCGTGGGCGGCGTCCAGCGCCTGGACGGACTCCGCGAGATCGTCCCCGACGGTGCACACCTGCCCCACGCCGACGGCCCCGGCCCGGTCCATGACCTCCGCGACCTTTCCCGGTCCGGTTGCCCCGCAGGACGCGAGGTGGGTGTGCGCGTCGAAGAGCTCGGGCAGGGGCTCGGGAGGGACAGGGGTGGGACGCGGCTTCTTCTTCGACATGTGCGCCAGGGTAGCCGGGGCCTCCCCGTCAGCTCCCCTCGCGGCCCCAGATGAACCAGGCGCAGGGGCCCAGGATGGGGAAGGCGAACACCAGCAGCGTCCAGACCGCCTTGGCGGTGCCCGACAACCGGCGGTGCCGGAAGATGCTGTTCAGGGCGGCGATGATCAGCACCAGCCAGGCCACCGCCACGGCGGCGAGGAGGATGATGACGAGGGAGGCGCCTAGGACGTCCATGACTGCTCCGGGCCTACTCCGGGTCGACGCGTGCCCACTCCGGGCCGGTCTCCGCCAGCTCCGGGTCGAGCTTGGTGAACAACGGGGAGGGCTTGGTCAGCGCGGTGCCCGGGGACAGTTCGGTTCGCCCCCAATGGGCCTGCTGCGCGTCGTAGTCGCCCATGATCACCGGGTAGCTGCGCCCCGCCTCCGGGACGCCGGTACCGACGGGTGTGCGCGGGGAATCGTCGGTGACCTCAACGACCTTCGGCTGTGCGGCCCACACACCGGTGCCACCGAGGGTCTCGAAGACCTGCTGCGCGGAGAACGGCAGGTAGGGGGTCAGCAGCGTGTTCGCGTCCGACACCACCTGCAGGGCGGTGAACAGGACGGTCGCCAGGCGCTCGCGCTGAGACTCGTCCTTCGCCAGCTTCCACGGCTCCTGCGCGGCGATGTACTGGTTGCCGCGGTCCACGATCCGCATCGCCTCGGCGATTCCCGCCTTGAAGCGGGAGTGCTCCAGGTTGTCCGCGACCCGTGCGAACGCCGCGGCGGCGTCCTCCAGCAGGTCCGTGTCCTCCTCCGTGAACTCGCCCGGGGTCGGGATCTCGCCGAAGTTCCTGTGCGCCATCGACACCGTGCGGTTGACCAGGTTGCCCCAGCCGTTGGCGAGTTCGGTGTTGATCCGGCGGACGAACTCGTCCCAGGTGAAGTCGGTGTCCATGTTCTCCGGGCCGGCGACCGCGATGAAGTAGCGCAGCGCGTCCGGACCGAAGGTCTCCAGGAAGTCGCGGACGTAGATGACCACGCCCTTGGAGGAGGAGAACTTCGAGCCGGACATCGTCAGGAACTCCGAGGACACGACCTCGTGCGGCAGGTTCAGCTCGCCCAGCTCACCGGTCTCCCCTCCCTTCGAGCCCTTGCCGGCGTAGCCGAGCAGCTCGCCGGGCCAGATCTGGGAGTGGAAGGTGATGTTGTCCTTGCCCATGAAGTAGTAGGACAGCGTCTCCGGCTCATTCCACCACTCGCGCCACGCGTCCGGCTGTCCCGTGCGGAACGCCCACTCGATGGACGCGGAGAGGTAGCCGACGACCGCGTCGAACCAGACGTAGAGCTTCTTGGCGTTGTTGTCCTGCCAGCCCTCGATCGGCACCGGGACACCCCAGTCGATGTCACGGCTCATCGCCCGCGGCCGCATGTCCTTGAGCAGGTTCAGCGAGAACTTCAGGACGTTGGGGCGCCAGCCGTCACGGGTCTGCAGCCATGTGCCGAGAGCCTCGGCCAACGCCGGCAGGTCGAGCATGAAGTGCTCGGTGTCCACGAAGTCCGGGGCTTCCCCGTTGATCTTCGACCGCGGGTCGATGAGGTCGGCGGGGTCGAGCTGGTTGCCGCAGTTGTCGCACTGGTCGCCGCGGGCGTCGGTCGCACCGCAGATCGGGCAGGTGCCCTCGATGAAACGGTCCGGCAGGGTGCGGCCGGTGGAGGGGCTGATCGCGCCGGTGGTCGTCTGCCGCACCATGTAGCCGTTGTCGTTGAGACCGCGGAACAGTTCCTGCACCACGGCGTAGTGGTTGCGGGTGGTGGTGCGGGTGAACAGGTCGTAGGACAGCCCCAGCCCCGCCAGGTCCTCGACGATGATGCGGTTGTACCGGTCGGCGAGCTCCTGGACGCCGACCCCCTCCTTCTCCGCCTGGACGAGCAGCGGCGTGCCGTGCTCATCGGTCCCGGAGATCATCAGCACCTTGTTGCCCGACATTCGCTGGTACCGGGCGAAGACGTCCGAGGGGACGCCGAACCCGGCAACGTGTCCGATGTGACGGGGGCCGTTGGCGTACGGCCAGGCAACAGCGGTGAGGACGTGTTTCGACATGCCAACAGACTAGGCCATGGCACGGACACGCCGCGCGACAGGGGGCGGCTACTTCTTCTTGGCCTTCTCCGGCTTCGTGCTCTTCTTCTCCTGCTTACGCTGCTCCCTGGCCTGCCGCGCTTCCGCGGTCTCCTGGTAGCGGCGTTCACGTGCCAGCCTCAGGGCGAAGGCACGCTGCTGCTTCTCGTCCAGGAACATCGGGTCCCGCGACAGACCGCGCTGGATCGACACACACAGGAACAGGATCAGGATCACGAACGGGCTGGCGGCGATGATCGTCACCGTCTGCAGGCTGTCCAGGGCGTCCGAACCGCCGGTCACCAGCAGGACCACCGCGATCAGGGCGGTCATCAGACCCCACAGGACGGTGATCTTGCGGTCGGCCACCAGCTTGCCGTTCTGGCTCATGGTGCCCATCACGGTCGATGCCGAGTCCCCCGAGGTGATGAAGAAGGTGACCAGCAGGATCATGGCGATGATCGAGCTGATCGCACCCATCGGCAGCTCCTGGAGCAGGTTGAACAGCATGTTCTCCGAGGTACCGTCGCCGAAGATCTCCGTGCCGCCGTCCTGCTCGTGGATGGCGCTGCCACCGAAGATGGAGAACCAGACGATCGACACCGCGGTCGGGACCAGCATGATCACCAGGATGAACTCGCGGACCGTACGGCCACGGGAGATACGGGCGATGAAGGTGCCCACGAACGGGGACCAGGAGATCCACCAGGCCCAGTAGAACAGGGTGTTGCCGCTCAGCCACTCGGCCATGCCCGGTGCGGAGTCGGCCGTGCGGCCGGCCATGCCGAAGAACTCCTGCAGGTAGTTGCCCGCGGACGTCGGGACGGTGTTCATGATGACCACCGTCGGCCCCACGACCAGGACGAACAGCGCCAGGATCGCGGCCAGGACCATGTTGAAGTTCGACAGGTACTGGATGCCCTTGCTCACGCCGGAGAAGGCGGAGATCAGGTAGGCCACACCGAGCACACCGATGATCAGCAGCAGCCAGCCGGTGCCCGGGTCGTGCACCATGTCGGTGGCGTTCATGCCTGCGGCGATCTGCAGGGTACCCAGGCCCAGGGACGCGGCGGTACCGAAGACCGTGGCGAAGATCGACAGGACGTCGATGAGCTTGCCCAGCCAGCCCTCAGCACGGCGCACGCCGATCAGGGGAATGAAGGCCGAGCTCATCAGCTGCTTGCGGCCCAGGCGGAAGGTGCCGTAGGCGATCGCGAGGCCGACGATCGCGTAGATCGCCCAGGGATGCAGTGTCCAGTGGAACAGTGCGGTGGACATGGACACCGGAACGCTCTGCGAGGCTTCGCCCGGAACACCGTTCTCGTAGAAGGTGAGCGGTTCGGCGACACCGTAGAACATCAGGCCGATGCCCATGCCGGCGGCGAAGAGCATGGCGATCCAGCTCGCGGCGTTGAACTCGGGGCGCTCGTCGTCCTGCCCCAGCCTGATGCGGCCGTACTTGCTCAGGGCCACCCAGAGGATGAAGAACACGAAGATCGAGCCGGCGATGATGTACACCCAGCCGAAGTCTGCGACCACGAAGTCCAGGGCGGCGCTCGAGAAGCTCTCGAAGTTGTCGGGGAAAGCGAGCGCCCAGACCACCACGGCACCGACGATCAGTGCCGCGAACCAGACGACGGCCTTGTCGACCTTCGCGTTCTCGTCCTCCGCGGGCGGGGGCAGCATGCTCTCGATGGCGACCGGAGCGACCTTCTCCTGGTTCAACTCCGGATCGTTGAGGCCCTCGACCTCCTCCGGCGTGAGCCCGTCACTCTGATCTGCGTCATGTGGATCAGCGGGCGGCGACGACGGGTCAGTATCGTCAGCTCGGTAATTCTCTTCAGAAACAGACATGCGGTCTACTGTGCCACAGTTGGTTCCCGCTTACCTGCCCCGGGCGTCCAGAACCGCCTCATAGAGGTCACGGCGGGACACCGCGCGGTGCGCGGCGACCTCCCGGCAGGCGTCCTTGAGCCGTTGGCCGTCCCCCACCTTCCGCTCGACCTCCCCGACCAGGTCGGCGGGGTCGGTGTCGACTCCACCGTCGGGCCCCGGCGACGCCGAGACGACCACGGTGATCTCCCCGCGCACCCCGTCCTTCGCCCAGTCGGCCAGTTCACCCAGGGGGCCGCGGACGACCTCCTCGTGGGTTTTCGTCAGTTCACGGCAGACCGCGGCCTCCCTGTCGGCACCGCACACCTCCGCGGCGGTCGCCAGGGTGGCGGCGATCCGGTGCGGCGACTCGAAGAAGCTCACCGCCCGGTGGGAATCCCGCACCTGTTCCAGCCACTGCCGGCGGGCCCCGTCCTTGCGCGGGGCGAAACCGTCGAAGGCGAAGTGGCCGACACCGACCCCGGACAGCGCCAGCGCGGTCGGCACCGCCGACGGGCCGGGCAGGCAGGTGACCGGGACGCCGGCGTCCTGGGCGGCCTGGACCAGCGGGAACCCGGGGTCCGAGACCGACGGCATGCCTGCGTCGGTCACCACCAGCACCCGTGCCCCCGACGCCGCCTGCTCCACGAGCCCCGCGGCGCGGTCGGCCTCGTTGTGGTCGAAGTTGGACACCACCCGTCCGGTGATCGCCACACCGAGGGTGTCCGCCAGGGTGCGCGTCCGGCGGGTGTCCTCCGCGGCGATGACATCGGCGCTGGACAGGGCGTCGATCAGACGGACCGAGGCGTCCAGCGGATTCCCCAGCGGCGTCGCCGCCAGGATGATCCCCCCGGCCGGGCTCGGTCGGGTCGCCGCCGCACGTGCCGCCAGGTCGCCGAAGGGTGCCGGTGAATTGCTTTCGTGCATGGCCTGCAGACTCTACCTGTGCCCCGCCCGCGCCGTATAGGATGGCCGGTTGTGACACTCCAGACGCTGCTCCCGGGCGCCACCCCCGGCTCCGGCACAGCTGCCGCCCGCCCCCGCCGGTGGTGGTGGATCCTCGGCACACTCGGTGTCCTGGGTCTGCTCAGCCGCCTGCTCTTCCTGTCCCACCCCACCGACAACGGCGTGCCGGTCTTCGACGAGAAGCACTACGTGCCGCAGTCCTGGCAGGTGCTGCGGGGCACGGACGGCGGCGGCGGACTCCTGGTCGGCGGAATCGAGGACAACCCCGGCTTCGGCCTGATCGTGCACCCTCCCCTGGCCAAGCACCTCGAGGCGCTCGGCATGGCCGTGTTCGGCAACACCCCCTGGGGTTGGCGCATCGTCGTCGCGCTCCTGGCGGTCGGTGTCATTCTGCTGACCGCGATGATCGCCCGCCGTCTCACCGGCTCGGACTGGGTGGGTATGGCCGCGGGCGTCATCGCCCTGTGCGACGGCATCCTGTTCGTCACCGGGCGTTCGGCGATGCTGGACCACTTCCAGGTGTTCTTCATCGTCCTGGCGGTCTACCTCCTGATCCGGGACCACGGTCAGATGGAGGGGCGCTTCGGCCGCATCGCCGCCGGGGGACGCATCGGGGACTTCGACCTCGGCCCGCGGGTCGGCTACCGGTGGTGGAGGTTCGCCGCCGGCGTCGCCCTCGGGTGCGCGAGCGCGGTGAAGTGGTCGGGTCTGTACTACATCGCCTTCTTCGGACTCGCCGTCGTGGGCGTCGACTGGTGGCGCCGCCGCCGTTACGGGGTGCGCCGTCCGTTCCTCGGGACGTTCGCCCGGGACTGCGTGCCGGCCTTCGCTTCCCTGGTCATCGTCCCCGCCGTCGTGTACCTGCTGTCATGGCGCTCGTGGTTCGCGTCGGAGACCGGGGTCTTCCGGCACGAGATCGAGTCCGGCAACGACCAGATCAGCGGATGGGGCCTGGGCCTGCTGCCGGACTCCTGGCTGAACTTCATCTACTACCACGTGTCCGTCCTGGGCTTCCACGAGGAGCTGACCAACTCCAACGGGCACAACCACCCGTGGGAGTCGAAGCCGTGGGAATGGCTGGCGACCACCCGTGCCCTGCTCTACCACTCCTCCGACGACGCCGAGGGCAACAAGCAGGTCGTCCTGCTGCTGGGGACTCCGGTGATCTGGTGGCTCACCGTGCCCGTGCTGCTGTGGGGGCTGTGGCGGCTGATCCGGCGCCGTGACATGCGGTGGCTGGTGCCGGTGGTCGGCTACCTCGCCGGTTTCCTGCCGTGGCTGCTCAACGTCGACCGGCAGATGTACCTGTTCTACGCCACCAACCTCGCGCCCTTCCTCATCATCGGGATCGCCCTCGTCATCGGACAGGTGTCCGGGTGGGCGCTGCGCCGCGGCACCGGACCCTCCGACGGTTCCGAGGGCCGGGACGGCCCCGGTGCCTCCGCGGGACGGCGCTTCCGGACGCTGCTGCTCACGAAGACGGGCATGCTCATCTCGGCCGGCTACCTGGTGCTTGTGGTGTGGATGTTCCTGTTCTTCCTGCCCATCTTCACCGCCATGCCGATCACCGTCGACGAATGGCGCTGGCGCATGTGGCTACCCGGGTGGACGTGACGGACCGTCCCCACACCTGAGACGGATCCCGGTCAGTGGTCCCCGGAGCGCCAGGACGAGTTCCGCTCCACGTCGCCTGGACTGTAGGCGACCGGACGGGCCGACAGCACACGCAGCGACTGCCGCAGCGGTGCCACGGCGTGGTTCCTGGCGAGCCAGACCCCGATCAGCGCCGCGCACGCCGCCAGGTGCAGGAGCAGGCCGAGGAGTGCGGGGACGTCCACCCCTCCCCCGACGATCCCCAGCACAACGTCACGGGTCGCGAACCCGGCGCCGAAACCCCACAGGGCCAGGAACACCGGGAGCAGCCCGGGTGCGGAACGGGGCCGCGCCGCTCCCCACAGCAGGCCTGCGGCGAGTGCGAAGCGGACCGAGGCGGCATCCACCGCCAGGCCGGCGAGGTCGGGGTCGTCGGCATTGCCCACCGCCCCGCCCGGTCCACTGTCGGACCCGCCACCGCCACCCACCCCGGTCAGCAGCAGGACCGACCAGACGATGTAGCAGACGGCGATGACCACCAGGGCGATCCTGCTGGCGATCAGCGGCAGGGACCTGTTGCGCAGCCGGTGTGACAGCTGCGGGGTCTCGTCCGCGATGCGGGCCATGTGCTCGGCCAGCGCGTGGCCGTCGGACGGTTCTTCCGTCCCCCCGTCGACGGCGAGACTCATCCGCAGCCGCCGGTTCAGGTCACTGGCGGCCGCGAACCACTCCTGGCAGTCCCCGCAGGCGGCCAGGTGCGCGTCGACGGTGTCGTCGTCGATCCCGGTGGGCGACGGTTCCCTGTCGAGCCGGGCGGACAGTGCCGCGCGGACGTCCCCGTGAATGTCCCCGTGGCCGCCGTTGCCGTTGCGTCCGTTGTCACTGTCCACGGGAGTGATCACCCGAACCGGGACAGTGCCTTGTCCAGGCTGGCGCGTCCGGCGCCGAAGACGACGAGGACGAGGCAGGCGGCGAACAGGACGACCACCAGTTCCCCTCCACCGTCGGCGACGAACAGTCCGTTGCCCAGATGCACGAAGTAGAATGCGGCGACCATGTCGAGCGCCAGCACACCGGCCGCGGCGGGCGTCAGGAAACCGAGGGCGAGCAACGCCCCACCGAGCATTTCCACGATGGAGACGACCCACACCGACAGGGTCGGCTGGGGGATCTGCATACCGGACCACATGCGGGCGGTCTCATCGATCCCGGTCTGGAAGGCCTTGTCCCAGCCGTGCGCGATGAAGACGACCCCCAATGCGACGCGGAGCAGCAGCAGGGCGGCATCACGGAAGGCGGGGTTGTTCATGGTGGGGTCAGCTTACCTCCCCGGCCCACGGGTCACACCGCACGGATGTGCCCGGCGTGATCGTAGCCGTCGTCCGGGGTGATGTAGTCGTCGTAGGCCGCGGCGTCGTAGCGGTAGCTGTCGTACCCGTGGTCCGCGTAGTCGAGGTCGGCGAACTCCGGGTCGGCGTCGTCACTCTCCAGGACCACCGCCCCCGGGCGCAGGAGGCGGTCGGGAACGCCGAGTTCACGGTCATCGGTGCTGCGGACACCCTGGCGGGCGCGGCGCATGCGGGCGATCCGGCGGCGGCGCAGCCTGGCCTCCTCGACCACCTGGCGACGCAGGTAGTAGAGGTACACGCCGGACAGGCCGAGTGACGCCACGACCGCGAGCCACATGGCGCCGCCCAGGACGACCGCGGCGACGACGGCCACGACACACAGGGCGGCCAGCACGGAGAGCACCCGCTTGCGCCGGGTCTGCCGCATGTCGGCGAGGTGCTGGGAGGCCACCGGGTCGTAGAACCCGCGCCCACGCCGGGCCGACGCGTAGTCGATCTCCTCGTCGGTGAGTTCCACGGCATCGGAGGAGTCCACGGAATCATCGTCGGCGACGACACCCGGGTTCTCCCTGTCGGCCTCCTCGGCGACATCCTCACCGGTCCCCACGGAGACGTCGATGTCGCCACCCCGGATGTAGGCGTCCGGCACCGGGGAGAACCGGCGGCCGGTGGGCCGAACGGCGTCGGCGTCGGCATCGGCATCCTCGGTGTCAGCATCCGCATCAGCGACAGTCTCTGCGACTGTCGCCGAGTCTGTGTCTGCGTCAGTGTCATCGTCCCCGGTATCCAGGGCGATGGAGGTGAACCTGGTGTCCTCGGCCGCGACCACGCGGCCCACGTCCTCGGGGGCGTCGGAGTCGTCCACCGCGGCATCCGGGTCGACCGGGGCGAACTCCCCGGTGTCCTCGTCGTCCAGCGGACGGTAGCCGACAATCTCGCCCTCGATGACGCCGGGGGTGCGGACCAGCCGCGGGTCCGTGATCACATCCGCGACAGGCACCTGCCCGTCAGCGCGGTCGGGGGCGTCAGAGCCGTCCAGTGCGTCCGTGTCCGGTGCCTCCGCGTCCCGTGCCTGGGCGTCCCTCGCCTGAGCGGCAGCACGCCGGCGCACCGTCCGCTTCGACTCCCGCCCGGTGTCGTCGATGACCACGTCCACCGGCTCCGCCTCGACCAGCTCGATTTCCTCTTCCACGTCCGCGTGGTACAGGCTCTCGGCGGGGAGCGGACGCTTGCGCCGCCGACCGATCCCGGTGCCGCCCTCATGCAGGACGCGGGTCTCCGACAGCACCTTCGTGGTCTTGCGCACCGGGGACTGGTTGCGCAGGAACAGGGGCGCGAGCAGCAGCAGCCAGACAACGGCAATCAGGATCAGAGAGCTGAGGGAGCTGGACACGGGCGGCCTTTCCTTTCGCCGACGGCAATCTGGGGTCGTGCTGGGTCAGGGGCGGAGTCTGACAGTGCACACGACGATACGTGCCGTGGTCTCACAATCCTGTCAGGCGCGCCGCGTGTCAGACTCCGCGTCCCGCATCCCGTCCCGTGCCCCGTCCCAGGACCGCAGCCGCACCGCCGGGGAGCTCCTCCGCGGTCAGCCCCACCAGCAGGTGGTCGCGCCACTGCCCGTTGATGTGCAGGTTGCGTTTCAGCACACCCTCCTCGCGGAAGCCGATCTTCGCCAGCACCCGCCGGGACGCCACATTGCTCTCCAGGACCGTGGCCTCCACCCGGTGCAGGCCGACCTGGGTCATGGCGTGGTCCACACCCAGCGCGACGGCGGCGGTCGCCACCCCGCGGCCGGAGAAACCGGAGTACACCCAGTACCCGATCCAGCAGCTGCACACCACACCATGCTGGACATTGCCCAGGGTCAGCTGGCCGGCGAAGTCACCGTCAACCTCGATGGCGAACGGCAGGATCTGCCCCTCGTCGGCCATCGCCAGCAGCCCGCTGACATTACGGCGCCACACCGGCCGGGTGTGCGCCTCCCACCACGGCCCGGGCACCGTGGGCTCCACCGGCCGCAGCAGGTGTTCGTCGGCGTTGCGGTACTCCGCCCATGTTCTTCCGTCCCTGCGGGTCAGCGGACGGAGCCGCACCCGTCCCGCACCGACGGACAGTACCGGGGACTTCGCCGGCCACCCCGGGTGACGGTTCGGCGTCAGGAACCCACGCACGACGGAGGTCACGCGCGGTTGGTCAGGAACATGGCGTCAACGACCTCGCCGGGGCCGATGTGCGTCTTGTCGCCCGGGACCACGATCAGGCAGTTGGCCTGGCCGTGACTCCCGAGCAGGTGCGTTGGCTCCCCGCCGGACGCCGCGCCCAGCGGGTCCACGAGGAATTCACGGGTCTCCCGGTCACGCATGAGCTGGGCACGGATGAACCCGCGGCGGTCGGGTGCGGAGTCCAGGCCCGCGATGGTCCTGGCCTGCACCACACGACGTGTGGTCTGGCGCTGCCCGCGCAGGATCTGCACCAGGGGCCGGACCATGACCTCGAAGGCCACCAGCGCGGCGCTGGGGTTCGACGGAAGCAGGAACGTCGGCACGCGGTCGGCGCCGAGCAGACCGAACCCCTGGACCGATCCCGGGTGCATCGCCACGCGCGTCACGTCGAGTTCACCGAGCTCCTCCAGGATCCCGCGGAGACGGTCGCTGGCCGCCCCACCGACGCCGCCGGAGATCACCAGCATCTCCGACCGGATCAGCTGCCCCTCGATGATGTCGCGGAGGCGGCGGTCCTCGCCGCCGACGATGCCGAGCCGGTTGACGTCCGCCCCGGATTCGCGTCCGGCGGCGGACAACGCATAGGAGTTGACGTCGTGGACCTGGCCGAGACCCGGCTCGCGGTCGATGTCGACCAGTTCCGGGCCGAAGGAGAGGACGGACATCCGCGGGCGCGGGTACACCAGCACCTTCGACCGTCCGATCGCGGCCAGCAGGCCGACCTGGGCGGCGCCGATGACGGCGCCCTGCTCCACGACCACGTCGCCGGGCTGCACGTCAGCGCCCTCGCGGTGGACGAATTCACCGGAGGACACCGACCGCAGTGCCTCGGTCCGGCGCCCGTCGTCCACCGCCCAGTCGAGCGGGACGACGGCATCGGCCAGTGTCGGGACGGGGGCACCCGCCTGGACGTGCACCGCCTGGCGGGGCTGCAGGCGCACGGGACGGTGGGAACCGGCGCTGACCTCGCCAACCACGGGCAGCCGTGCCGAGGGGACATCCGGGTCACCGCTTCCGGCGTGCCGGACGTCCACCGCCCGCACGGCGTAGCCGTCGACGGCAGCCTGGTCGAACCCGGGGACGGAGACGTCCGACTCAACCTGCTCGGCGCACCGTAGCCCCAGGGTCTCGGAGATGGCGGTACGCACCGGTTCCGGTGTCACTGCCGCGGCGCTGATCGTCGCCAGCTGCTCCTCAACAGTTCTCACGTGGTGTGTCCTCACAGGTCGGTGGGTCGGTGATCGGTCAACGCAGGAGATCCTACGCGTGAAGATCCTACCGCCTGCCGGGAAGAAATCCGGTGAACCCCGCCGACGGGCCGCCGGTTAACCGTCCAGACGGTTCTTCAGCCACTTCTCCAGCGGCGCCCCGTAGGTGTCGCTGTCCAGTGCGAAGTCCACGCACGCGCGGATGAAGCCTCCGGGGTTGCCGAGATCGTGGCGTCCCCCCTTGTGGATGTAGACGTGCACCGGGTGCCCCTCATCGATGAGGATGCCGATGGCGTCGGTGACCTGGATCTCGCCGCCCTTGCCCGGCTCGGTGCGGCGCAGTGCGTCGAAGATGTCCCTGTCCAGCAGGTAACGTCCCGTGGCGACGATGTTGGACGGCGCGTCCTCGGCGTCGGGCTTCTCGACCATCCCGGTCACCCGGAACACGTTGGGGTCACCGTCGGCCTCGCCCTGGTCGTCGGCGAGTTCGAAGACGCCGTAGTTCGAGACGTCCTCCTCCGGGACCTCGAAACCGCACAGCACGGTGCCGCCGAAGCGCTTGCGGACCTCGATCATCTCGTTCATCACCCCGAACGGGAGGACGAGGTCGTCGGGGAGCATGACGGCGAAGCAGTCCTCGTCGCCGTCGAGGGCCTCCTCGGCGCAGCCGATCGCGTGGCCGAGACCCAGCGGGCGGTCCTGGTTGACCGACACCGCGGTGATCATCTCGTTGACGGCGCGGACCTTGTTCAGCTGCTCGGTCTTACCCCGTGCCTCGAGGGTGTCCTCGAGCATTTCGTCACGGTCGAAGAAGGCCATGACCCCCTGCTTGCGGGGGGCGGTGACGACCGCCAGCCGGGTTGCCCCGGCCTGCGCGGCCTCGTTCGCGATCAGTTCGATACCTGGGGTGTCGACGACCGGGAGGAGTTCCTTGGGTACGGTCTTCGTCGCCGGCAGGAATCTGGTGCCCAGACCTGCAGCGGGGACAACGACAGTTCTGATCCCACCGGTGGATGCGCCGTCGGAGGCGTCTTGGGGAGAGCCGGCGGGTGAGGTTGTGTCTGTGGATGTCATACCCGAATCCTACAGTGGGGGCGTGCGCGCGTCCCGGTGAAATCGGGCCCTCCCCCGGCAGGCCACCCACCGTACGTCCCTCCGGCTACCATTCTGCGGTATGGACCAGCAGCCGGAACGTACCCCCGAACCGTCCCCGACCGCGGTGGCCAAGCAGGAACTCCGGGCCCGGATCCGTGCGGTCAGGAACGGGATGTCCCCCACCGAACGTTCGCGCCGGGACGCCACGATCACCGCGAATCTGCTGGCGTACCTGGGGGACGCCGGAGTTGACTCCGTCGCCGCCTACCACGGACTCCCCGGCGAGCCGGGCGGCCCCGACCTGCCCCTGACCCTGGACGCCGCCGGCTTCCGGGTCTGGCTCCCCGTGACCGCACAACCGGCGGCGCCGCTGGTCTGGCGCCGCTACCACGGCCCCGGCACGACACGCCCGGGACGCTTCGGCATCCAGGAGCCGGTACCCCGGGCAACCGGCCCGGACGGGGCCGACGCCCCGTCATCGTCGCTGTTCACCCGTGTTGACACCCTGGTGCTGCCCGCCCTCGCCGTCGACGCCGACGGTGTCCGGCTGGGCCAGGGCGGAGGATTCTACGACAGATCCATTGCCGACCTGCCGAAAGGTGGCACACTAGGCTCAGTGACAGCGATTGTGGACCACGAGGAGTTCGGTGTCGACGTCCCCCGGACGACCCTGGACATCGCGGTCGCGACCGTCATCACCGACAAGGGCGTACACCGGATCGGACCGTAGCCACACTTACCCTCCCCTCGTTCACATAAGGAGAACACAATGTTCAAGGGCTTCAAGGAATTCATCATGCGGGGCAACGTGATGGAACTCGCCATCGCGGTCATCATCGGCGGTGCATTCACCGCGATCGTCACCGCCATCTCCGACTTCCTGATCCAGCCAATCATCAATTCCTTCGGCGGTACGGACGTCGACGGCCTGACCTGGGAGATCCGGAACGGAAACGCCAGCACCGCCATCGACTTCGGCGCCATCATCACCGCGGTGATCAACTTCCTCATCATCGCCGCCGTGGTCTACTTCATCCTCGTGGCCCCGATGAACAAGCTCAACGAGATGAACCTCCGCCGCAAGGGCATCGACCCCGACGAGGCCGAGGTCTCCGAGACCGACCTGCTGATCGAGATCCGCGACCTGCTGGCCTCCCAGTCCGGGGTCGCCACCCTGACCGACGAGATTCCGGACGGCGACACGCCCGACTCCGGCACCTCGTCGGGCCGTCACTCCGCCGACTAGCTGGAGCCGACCCGCAGCCAGCCCCGGACTGCCCGCGCACTGCCCGCGCCATTGACCCCGGGCGGTGGATCACCCGATCTGATCCACCGCCCGGGGTTTTATCGCGCGGCGTGGCGGGATTCATCACGGATCCCGCCACTCCGTGCCACCGTATCGCCCAAAACGTGACGGCTCCCGCCCGCCGGCGCAATGACTGCGCACCGGGGTTTCGGGGATCGACACCGGTGGAACTGCCCCGCCCCTCTCGGTCCCACGGGGACGCAGTGGTGCTTCCGTCGCGATTCTCGACCTGCGGCAGCAGTTTCCGGGCAACTACACTCAGCGCCGTGCCCAGACGGACATCGGCGGTCTGCAACCGTGCTATCTGCAACCGTTGGGCCGCGTTCACCGTCCCCGACGGTGCACGTTCTTCGCCGACCGCTATTGATAAGGAGCGTGACATGGAACATGAGCAGGTGCTCGCCCCTGTCCCGGGAACGATCATCAGGATGGCGGAGGTCCCCGACCCCGTCTTCGCCAGGGAAGGGATGGGCGGCGGCTTCGGCATCACCGACACTCCGGGAGGTGATGTCTGCTCACCGGTCAGCGGCACAGTGATCATGGTCGCCAAGACCGGTCACGCCGTGGGCATCACGACGGACTCCGGTCTCCAGTACCTGGTGCACCTGGGGCTGGACACCGTTGAGCTGGAGGGCCGCCCCTTCACCGTCGATGTCGCGAAGGGTGACCGGGTCACCGCCGGGCAGAAGATCGCGACGATGGACGTCGACGACATCGTCTCGGCGGACAAATCCACCACCACCGTCGTGGTCGTGACCAATTCGAAGAAGCTCGCCGACCACATCGACGTCACCGCCGGGGACGCGGCGTTAGGCGACGAGGTCGCCCAGGTGTACCTGGCACCACCGGACGCGGCGGACGGCGACGACGTCGGGGACACTGCAGATGAGGACTCTGCTGATAAGGACGCTGCAGAGCAGTCTGCGACACCGTCGGAGCAGCGCCCCTCCGAACTCAGCGGGTTCGACGCCACAGCCTGGGACATCGTCCACTACATCGGCGGCGCGGAGAATGTCCGCAGCGTCACCCACTGCATCACCCGGGTGCGCTTCTACCTGAAGGACGCCGACCGGGCCGACGACGAGACCATCGCCGACCTGGACAGTGTGATCGACGTGATCCGGGCAGGCGGCCAGTACCAGGTGGTCATCGGCGCCGACGTGGAGGACGTCTACGACGCGGTCGCCGACCAGCTCGGCACGGGAGGCGACGGTGCTGACACCGGATCCCCCGACGACGGTGAGGAACGCGAACGCCCGACGACCGTGGTCGGCTGGGCGAAGTACGGGTTCTCCGAATTGATCGGTGTGATCACCGGCTCGATGATCCCGGTGATCGGACTGCTCGCGGCCGCGGGCATCATCAAGGGCGTCCTGTCGCTCCTGCTGACCCTCGACGTCATCGTCGAGGACTCGAACACCTACCAGATCATTTACGCGATGAGCGACGCGGTGTTCTTCTTCCTGCCGATCTTCGTCGGTTTCACCGCGGCACGACGCCTCGGTGCGGACCCGATCATCGTCTCGATCATCGGCGGCGTGCTCTGCTACCCGAGCCTGGTGGAGATGTCCGAGTCCGAGGGCGACCGGGAGCTGCTCGGCATGTCCCTGAACTCGGACTTCTTCGGTATCCCCGTCCACGTGGCGGAGTACTCCTACTCCATCTTCCCGATCATCGTCGCCGCCTGGCTGGCGTCGGTCATCGAGCCGTGGCTGAAGCGGGTCATCCCGAACATGGTGCGCATGATCTTCGTGCCGTTGATCGAGGTCGTCGTTGTGTCACTGGCCATCCTGCTCATCCTGGGACCGGTGGTGATGTTCATCTCCACCGGCATCGCCAATGCGATCCAGGGGCTCTACGACCTGTCCCCGGCGGTGTCCGGCTCGATCATCGGCGCGTTCTACCAGTCACTGGTGATCTTCGGTCTCCACTGGGCGGTGATCCCCCTGGTCGCACAGGACCTTGCGGCCAGCGGCAACTCCTACCTCAACGCCATCATCTCCGTGACGATGGTGGCCCAGGGTGGTGCGGTCCTGGCGGTGTTCATCAAGTCCAGGATCGAGAAGATCAAGGGCCTCGCCGGTCCGGCGGCCATCTCCGCGTTCTGCGGTATCACCGAGCCGGCGGTCTACGGTGTGAACCTCAAGTACGGGCGGGTGTTCATCATGGCGTCGGCCGGCGGTGCCGTCGGTGGACTGCTCACCGGGATGCTCAACGTGAACATGTGGGGCTTCACCGGGGCCCTGATCGGCTTCACCTCCTTCGTCAACCCGTCGGACGGTGTGGACGGGAGCTTCTGGGGTTACCTCCTCGCCTCGGCGGTCGGGTTGTCCGTCGCGTTCGTGCTGACCTGGTTCTTCGGTTTCAAGGACTCCGATGTGGACAAGGGGCGTGAAGTGAAGAAGGTCCGTCTCGGCCGACGGGAACCGGCCTGACGGCCCCCGCTGGCCCATCGTCCGTCATCCCCAGTGCGGAGGTCTCTGGGCCTCCCAGAAGTCGTCCCCGAACCCCTCCGTGTTCGTCCCGTCGCCGTCCGACCGTCCACCGCTGGTGGAAGGAATGTCAGCCGTCTCCCCGTGTGCCCCGCCGATCACGCCGCTCTTGCGCCGGGTCCGGCGCCCGGGGCGACGGGAACGCGGCGCGTCCTGCGCCCTCCCTGCCCCGTCATCCCCGGCGGACACCTGTGTGTCAGCCCCGGTTGAGATCGGAGATCACGTACCGCACCAGAGGGCACAGCGTGGCCATGCCGTCACGGATCGCGGCACGGGACGCCGCCAGGTTGACCACGACCGTGGAGCCGGAGACCCCGGACACACCGCGGGAGAGCCCGCCGTCGGTCGCGTTGCACGCCAGCGCCGAGGAACGCAGCGCCTGGGACAACCCCTGGAGCCGCTTGTCGAGCACACCCTTGGTCGCCTCCGGGGTCTTGTCCCTCGGCCCCACGCCGGTGCCGCCGACGGTGATCACCAGGTCAGCGCCACCGACCACCGCGGTCTCGAGCGCCTGCCGCACCGCCGCCTTGCCGGACTCCACGGTGAGCACCGCGTCCACCATGAAGTCCTCCTCCGCCAGCAGCTCGGCGACGAGTTCGCCGGACTGGTCCTCGGAGTCCGGGTTGTCCGTGACGATCACCACAAGTGCGTGCAGCAGGGAGTGCCGCTGATTACCGACGTCCCGGCGCTCCTCCTGCTGGTCGAGTGAGCGGAAGACCTCATCCCCCGGCTCAGTGACCTCGGCGTCCAGGGCATCGAGGCGATCGAAGGACTCCTGCTCGGTCGCGGAGAAGTCCTCGACCCCGGGCACGTTGATCAGGCTGCGGAGTTCGCGGTCGGTGTCGACGAACGATTCGTGGGACATAGGTGGTGTGCTCCTCGGCTACTTCGGTCCCCGGCGGCGTGCGGGTGTGTTCCACGGTATCGGGCGACAGGGGCTGTGTATAGATCTGGGGGTGGTCTAGTCGGATTCGTCCAGGGTGACGTCCAGCTCGCGTTCGTCGCCGCCGTCGCCGTCGGTCACCGTCAGCGTCACCTGGTCCCCGACACTGTGCGAACGAATCGCCGCGATGAGGCTGACCCCGCTGTCCACGACCCGGTCACCGACCTTGGTGACCACGTCCCCGTCGCGCAGGCCGCCCTCTTCCGCCGGACTGCCGTCGGTGACGCTGACGATCTCCGCACCGACTTCGGCGGACTGGGTGTTGACCTCGGCGCCGATGACCGGATGTGTGGCCTTGCCGTCGTCGATGAGCTGCTGGGAGGTCTTCTCCGCCTGGTTCGACGGGATGGCGAAACCGAGGCCGATCGAGCCGGACTCCCCGCCCATTCCGCCGCCCAGGGTGGCGATGACGGAGGGGATGCCCACCAGCTCGCCCTCGAGGTTGACGAGGGCGCCGCCGGAGTTGCCGGGGTTGATCGCCGCGTCCGTCTGGATCGCGTCGATCAGGGACGCTTCGCCGCCGTCCTCGCCGCCTGCCTGGACCGGACGGTTCTTCGCCGAGACGATACCGGTGGTGACCGTCGAGGACAGCCCCAGGGGGGAACCGACGGCGACGACGGTCTCGCCGACCTGCATTGACTCCGAGTCACCGGTGGCGATGGGCTGGAGGTCGTCGGCGCCCTCCGCCTTGACCACAGCAAGGTCGGTCTGCGGATCCGTGGCCACGACCTCTGCCTCGAGCTGGCGCCCGTCGTTGGTGTTCACGACCAGGCCACCGCCGCCGCCTCTGCCACCGCCGCCCTCTTCCGCGCCGGCGACGACGTGGTTGTTGGTGAGGATGAGCCCGTCGGGGCTGATGATCGACCCCGAGCCCTCGGCCTCCCCCTGGTCCGACTGCGTCTGGATCGACACGACGCTCGGCAGGACCTTGTTGGCCACGTCCTCGACGGTGCCCGGATCAGGTTCGGCGGCGGTGTTCTCACGGTCGCCGGAGTTCTGCTGGTTGAAGGAGGTCGTTGCGCCGCTGTTCGAGTTGTCGTCACCGTCGCGCACGATGCCAGCGGTCACGGCCGACGCGCCCACGGCGACGGCGACCAGCAGCGCTGCCACGGCGGGAGTGGAGAAGCGCCGCGGCGTGGCCTGGCCGGTCCGCTGTGCGGTGGCCACGCCCTGGGGCGGCTGTCCGGGGAACTGGCCCGGGTTCTGACCGGGACCCTGGTCGGGGTTCTGGTTCGGCCCCTGGCCCTGGCCCGGGTACTGCGCGGACAGCGACTCCCAGCGGCGCTGCTGGGCGGCGGAGTCGGTGAAGTCGGGCTCGGGCCCCTGCTGCCCGTCGGGGGTTCCCCCCTTCCTTCCCCAGGACTCTCCGCTGAATCCCTCACCGGATCGCTTGTCATCGGACATCTGACACTCCTTCGCTCGACATCGCCGGTTCATGTCCGACGATCATGCTGCGTGCTTCTCAATGTGATCCATTGTGACACCGGAGGCTTGGTCCGCCATCGACGGAACCTGGCAGTGCCGTCGGAACCACGTGCATGCGGCACACCGTCGACCAGCAGAATACATTCAGGCAATCCCCAGCCGCCCCCGGCGGCCCCCCGGCACCGAACCCTCACGCGGTCGCAACGGCGCGAGGGGCTGCCCGCTCAGGGCGTCGTGTCGCGCAGGACGTACCCCACGCCGCGCACGGTGTGGATCAGCCGGGTCTCCCCACCTTCCTCGGTCTTGCGCCGGAGGTAGCCGATGTACACCTCGAGGGCGTTCCCGGAGGTCGGGAAGTCGTAGCCCCAGACCTCCTCGAGGATCTTCGTGCGACTGAGCACCTTGCGCTGGTTCTTCATCAGCAACTCGAGGAGTGCGAACTCCGTCCGGGTCAGACTGATGTGGCGCTCTCCGCGGGCCACCTCGCGCGTTTCCGGGTTCAGGCTGAGGTCCTCGAAGGCCAGCGGCTTGAGTTCCGCGTTCTGCGCCACCGCGGTACGCACCGAACGACGGTGCAGGGAACGAACGCGGGCCAGGACCTCCTCGAGCGCGTAGGGCTTCCCCATGAAATCGTCGGCCCCCGCATCGAGGCCGGCGACGCGGTCAGCCACCTCAGCGTTCTCGGCGATCATGAGGATCAGGACGTCACTGCCGCTGCTCCGGAGTTCGCGGCACACGGACAGGCCACCGACCTTCGGCATTTCGACGTCGAGGATCACCAGGTCAGGTGTTTCCTGACGGATCTGGTCGTAGGCTTCATCACCGTCCGCGGCAGCGGCCACGTCGTATCCGTTGAACGTCAGGGAACGGCGCAGCGCGTCCCGCACCGTCTGATCGTCATCGACAACAAGAATCTTCATCCCGCTATTGTGCATCATTACTGCGGGGATTGGACACCGAAATGCCACACACACAGTCAACTGACAGGTAGCCGCCCCCCACCTGTAAAGGTGGGGGGCGGCTACCTCAGAACTCAGCGGGAACTAGTCGAGATCGACGAGGCCCAGCTCTGCAGCCTTGACCAGGCGGCGGGGGATCTGGACCTCACGGCCCTCGATCTTGACGCTCTGCAGGGCAGCGTTGTCGGACTTCCACTGCGAGCGGCGGGAGTGGGTGTTTGCGCGGGAAAGGCGGCGCTTCGGAACTGCCATTGTTCTCTAACCCTCCTGGTTCTTCTTGGTACGGCGGACGCGGTTGCCGTAACGGCGCTGGAACTTCTCGACACGGCCGGCGGTGTCCATGACACGCTGTGCACCGGTCCAGAAGGGGTGGGACTCGCTGGTGACGTCAACGACGATCAGCGGGTACTCATTGCCGTCCTCCCACTCCACGGAGCGCTCGGAGGTGGCGGTGGAACGCGTCAGGAACTGGTGGCCAGTGCTGGCGTCCTTGAAGACCACCGGGTGGTAGTCGGGGTGGATATCGTTCTTCATTCTCAATCCCTCAGGGTTGTGCTCCAGGTCGGTCCCCCGCTGCCCGCGTGGCGGGCAGGACGGTCGTGCCTGGGTTGGGTTTGGAGTGTTTGGTCGGAATGCGCCGGAGCGCAACACGATGGACCATCCTATCCCGCCGAGCGCGGCAGGACGAAATCGCGGGGGACGGAGCACGCGAACGGACCCCGGATCACCGGTGGCCCCGGCCTGGGCGAACGCCGAGATTAGGATCGTCAGACGGTCTGTTGTAG
This sequence comes from Corynebacterium sp., assembly GCF_052107835.1. Lineage (GTDB taxonomy): Bacteria > Actinomycetota > Actinomycetes > Mycobacteriales > Mycobacteriaceae > Corynebacterium. The sequence goes on along the minus strand of NZ_JBQEDF010000005.1, from coordinate 42,955 downwards.
TGTAGTGCACCGCTGTTGTCTTAGTAAACGTCATCGCACGCGCGATCGGCCCACACAGTGCCCCAACCACCCCACGGAATGTCTGACCGTGGGGCTTCACAGTGGCGTCTCCACTGCCGGTGCGGCACCAGGGATCGACTGCGCGGGCGGAAGGAGAAAGATACCCATGTCGGCATTTTGCCAGGTCACGGGTCGGACGCCGAGTTTCGGCAAGTCCGTCTCGCACTCGCACCGCCGCACGAGCCGCCGCTGGAACCCGAATATCCAGCGCCGTTCGTTCTACCTGCCCTCCGAGGGACGCTCCGTCACCCTGAACGTCTCCACCAAGGGCCTCAAGACCATCGACCGGGACGGCATCGAGTCCGTCGTCGCCAAGATCCGCGCACGTGGGGAGAAGATCTAGTGGCACGTAACGATATCCGCCCCATCATCAAGCTGAAGTCCACCGCGGGCACCGGTTACACCTATGTGACCCGCAAGAACAAGCGGAACAACCCGGACCGGATCACGCTGAAGAAGTTTGATCCGATCGTCCGGAAGCACGTCGATTTCCGCGAGGAGCGATAATCTATGGCTAAGAAGTCCAAGATCGCGAAGAACGAGCAGCGCAAGGAAATCGTCGCCCGCTTCGCCGAGCGTCGTGCCGAGCTCAAGGCGATCATCAAGAACCCGAACTCCACCGACGACGAGCGCCAGGAGGCGCAGTTCGAGCTGAACCGTCAGCCGCGCGACGCCTCCCCCGCCCGTATCCGCAACCGCGACGCCGCTGACGGTCGCCCCCGCGGCTACCTCCGCAAGTTCGGCCTGTCCCGTGTCCGCGTCCGCGAGATGGCTCACCGCGGTGAGCTGCCCGGCGTTCGCAAGTCCAGCTGGTAAAAGGGAGCAACTACCGTGAAGCGCACCAATCACAAGAAGGCGCGGCTCGAGCAGGCCCGCCGCCCGAAGAAGAACCCGCTCAAGGCCGAGGGCATCGAGACCGTCGACTACAAGGACTACGCACTGCTGCGTAAGTTCATCTCCGACCGCGGCAAGATCCGTGGCCGTCGCGTCACCGGTCTGACCCCGCAGCAGCAGCGTCAGGTCGCCACCGCGATCAAGAACGCCCGTGAGATGGCTCTCCTGCCGTTCCACAGCCGCTGATCCGCACTGGCCGTCCGCTGACTTCCCGTCAGCGGCCACTCCAGCGCACACAGCAGCGCGCGTTTGACTAAGACACCTGGACCCCGTCCCCGGCTTCACCGCCGGAGGCGGGGTCCAGTCGTGTATCCGGGGGTGGACCGTGGACCACGGTCCGGTACGGTGAACCCCGTAACCTCCCCAGGCCCCAGGCAGGCCTTGCCCCCGCAGTGGCTCCGTGCCGCCGGAAACCGCACAACGAATCGAAAGGTCCCATGACCAACCCCTACAACCAGAACCCCGACGTCCCCGAGAACAACCAGGGTGGCGCGTCCAACGGCCTCCCGTCCTACGGCGACTACAACCAGGGCTACAACGAGAGCTACGCCTCCGGCTACGACCAGTTCCCGCAGGATCCGTCCCAGAACTACCTCGGCGCCGGCTACCCGGGCGCCGGCAAGCGACTCGGTGCCCTGATCATCGACAGCCTGATCTTCGGCGTCATCACGGTCATCCTGATGTCGGTCATCGCCGGCGACGACATCAACCGGTTCATGGAAGACGTCAACAGCTGGGTCGACGACGGTGCGAACGGCACCGCACCGGAGCTCGAGATGGGCAGCATCATCTTCGTCGGGATCCTCTCCGTGGTCCTCTGGTTCGTGTACCGCGTGCTCATGGAGACCAGCAAGGGACAGACCCTGGGCAAGATGGCCCTGGGCATCAAGGTCGTCAACGCGGACGGCCAGCTCATCTCCGCCAGGGATTCCCTTGTCCGTAACTCCTGGTTCCTTGTGGTCGCGATCATCTCGAACATCCCCATGATCGGCTCCATCGGGATGCTGGCCATCTACATCGTCCTCGGAGTGTTGATCTCCCGGAGCCCCCACAACCAGCACACCTGCGACCAGTGGGCAAAGGCGTACGTGGTCAACGCCCGCTAGTTGCCTCTCTTTTCCATGTACCGTTTACTCCAATCGTGTAGCCTATCGGAGCATCCGGTTCTCAGCCTCCGCTGTGGACCTCACTAACCACTTCGAATCCGGAGCTGAAATGACCAACCCCTACAACGAGAATCCACAGAACAACCGGCCTTCCGGGGACCTCCCGTCCTACGGTGACTACAACCAGTTCCCTGACTCCGCGGACCAGCAGTTCGTCGCCGCCAATGAACTCCCCGGGGCCGGCCGACGGTTCGTCGGCTTCCTTGTCGACTCTCTGATTATCGGCGTCATCTCCTCCGCCATCGCCTCGATTGTCGGGGTGAATACCGGGTCCCTCGAGACCGTCGAGCTACTCAAATCGTCGGCTATCGTCCTCGTCATCTGGTTCCTGGCCCGCGTGGGAAGTGACGTTGCATGGGGCGGAACCCCGGGTAAACGACTTTTCAAGATGAAAGTGGTGTCCTCTGACGGAAGTAGTGTCGATGCAGTTGCGTCGATCAAGAGGAACCTCTGGGTGGCCACGCAGATCATTCCCATAGTCGGTGCTCTCATACAGCTCGGACTGGGAATCGGAATCATCGTCACCATCGCGAACAGCCCGCAGAAGGAGTCCTTCAATGACAGGTTCAGCGGCACCAAGGTGATTCGCACCCCGTAATCCCCGAGCATCCTCCCGCGCTGAGCGATCTCTCAGCAAGGACGGGCCGGTCCCTCCCCCGCATCAGCGGGACGGGGACCGGCCTGATCTAATAGTGGACATGGTTGGCGTACTCAGCGGGTTCATGGTGGTGTTCATCATCATCGCCCTGGGCTACGCGGTGGGACGCAAGCGTCTGCTCGGGCCGAACGCGGTCTACGCGCTGAACATGTTCGTGTTCTACCTCGCCACACCCGCGCTGCTGATCAACTTCCTGCGCGAGGCCGACCTGGCCACCGTGTTCGGTGAGAACCTCGCGGTCGTGGTCATCAGCACCCTCCTCGCCGGCATCACCGGGTTCCTCGGCTACCGGTTCCTGGCCCGCCGACCGGTACCTGACAGCCTGGTGACGATGCTCGCGTGCTCCTACTGCAACGGCTCTAACCTGGGAGTCCCGATCGCCACCCACGTCCTGGACGATCCGACCGCCTCACTGCCGGTGATCATCTTCCAGGTCGCACTCTACGGTCCGATGACCGTCCTGCTGCTGGACGTCACGACCCGGCGGCAGCGGGAACAGGGGGACTCCGGCAACGGTGGCAACGGCGGCACGGTGCGCCTGATCCGTGAGCTTGTGCTCGGCATCGTCCGCAACCCGCTGATCATCGCCGCGGTCACCGGCATCGTCCTGGCCCTGCTGAACACCAACGTCGGGTGGACGCTGCCGGAGATGCTGTCCGAGCCGGTCAGCCTGCTCGCCGCCGGCACCGTCCCCGCCGCCCTCGTGGCCTTCGGCTTGTCCATGGCGGAGGTCACCGTCCTGAACAAGGACACCAGTCCGCGCAAGAGCGTGTGGCTGGCATCGCTGATGAAGACCGTCGGCCACCCTCTGATCGCCTACGTGGTGGCGAGGTTCCTGTTCGATGCGTCCGGCCCAGCCCTACTGGTGGCGGTGGTCATCGCCGCCCTACCCACCGCGCAGAACGTGTTCACCTATTCGCAGCGCTTCGGGACGAACCTGGTCCTGGCACGCGACACCGCGGTGATCAGCACGCTGCTGGCGATCCCCTCCACGATGGTGATTGCGCTGCTGCTGGGATGACGACTAGGACCTGTCACGCGTCGTCGGCGACTATCTCCGCTTTGAAGCCGGCCGTGTTCTCCAACCACCCCGCATAGTGGTCCGGACCACCCGCATGCGGATAGCGGTCCTGGTACAACGGCCGCCACCCGTGGCCACCGGCGGCCGACATGATCGTGTCCACCGTTTCAGCTGAGCCTGCCTTGAAGGCGAGGTGGTTCACTCCCGGAGACCTACGGTCATGCGTCTCCCCGCTCAGGTTCGGGGACAACGTCAACGTGAGATAAGCCCCGCCAGCAGCCCAGGATTCGCCTTCAGCCCACTCGTCCACACGCTCAAAGCCGAGTTCAAGGAGCAGCCAACCCCACTCACATCGGGCTTCCACCAGGTCGGCGATCCACACCTCGACATGGTGAAACCCCGTCACGGCGCTGACCCCCTCAGCGCCACAGCAGCAGGGCATCGCCCTGCCCACCGCCACCGCACAGCGACACCGCGGCACGTCCCGCCCCGCGACGTCCCAGTTCGTACGCGGCAGCGACCACCAACCGCGCACCGGACGCCCCGATCGGGTGACCCAACGAGATCCCGCCACCGTGGATGTTCGTCTTCTCCAGCGGGTAGTCCAGATCCTTGGCCGACTGCACCACCACCGCGGCGAACGCCTCATTGACCTCCAGGAAATCCAGGTCCTGTGCACTCCACCCCGCCTTGCCCAGCGCGGCGGACACCGCCTGGGACGGCTGGGAATGCAGGTAGGTGTCCGGGCCCGCGGTCTCCCCTGACGCACCCAGGGCAGCGAGCACCGTCAGACCACTGGCCTCGGCGTGGGAACGTGTGGTCAGTACCACCGCCGACGCACCATCGGAGATCTGCGACGATGATGCCGCGGTGATCGTCCCGTCCTTCGCGAACGCCGGACGCAGCGTGCCCAACCCCTCCTCGGTGGTGCCCGGGCGAACACCCTCGTCCGTGTCGACGACCACGGTCTCCCTGCGCCTGGTCACCTCCACACCGATGATCTCCTCAGCGAAGGTGCCGTCCGCGATCGCCGCCTCGGCGCGCTGGTTCGACAGCGCGGCCACGTGGTCCTGCTCGGCGCGGGTGATGCCGCGGTCAGTGTTTCCCGCCTCGGTCTCCGCGCCCATTGCGGTGCCGTGGATCGGATCGGCCAACCCGTCACGTTCCAGGGAGTCCTGTAGCGCCAGGGAGCCGAACTTCGACCCGGCACGCACCCCGGCGGCCAGGTGTGGGGCGTTGGTCATCGACTCCTGCCCGCCGGCGACGATGATCTCGGCATCACCGGCCCTGAGCATGCGCGAGGCGTTGATCACCGCGTCCAGACCCGACAGGCACACCTTGTTCACGGTCACCGCCGGTGTCGACATCGGCAGGCCGGCGGCGACAGCAGCCTGCTTGGCCGGGTTCTGCCCTGCCCCGGCCTGGATGACCTGGCCCATATAGACGTAGTCCACGTCCTTGGTGTCCACCCCGGCACGCTCCAGGGCACCACCGATCACGGTGGCGCCGAGATCGACAGCGCTCTTCGAGGCCAGGGCACCGAGCATCTTTCCCTGGGCGGTGCGGGCGGCACCGACGATGACAATGTCCTCTGGGGACGGGGTGGGTGCAGCGGTTGCCATGGTGGTTCGTCGTACCTTTCGTCGCGGATCTAGCTGTAAATCTGTATCTACCTATTATGGCGCACATTGTCGTCCGGGGTGGCTGGTTTCTACGCTACTGCGAGAGGCGCCCCCGTGGCGGCGCGAACCTCCTGCTCCGACACTCCGGGAGCACGTTCGACGAGAACCAGTCCCTCCGGCGTGCGGTCAATGACACCGAGGTTGGTGATGATGCGGTCGACCACCCCGGTCCCGGTCAACGGAAGCGAGATATCCTGCACAATCTTCGGTCCCCCGTCACGGGTCGTGTGCTCCATCAGCACCACGACCTTCCGGGCACCGACCACGAGGTCCATCGCACCGCCCATGCCCTTGACCATCTTGCCCGGTACGATCCAGTTCGCGATGTCACCGCGGTGGTTGACCTCCATCCCGCCGAGGATGGCAACGTCGATCTTGCCGCCCCGGATCATTCCGAAGCTCATCGCCGAATCAAAGTAGGAGGTTCCCGGCATCGCCGTGACCGTCTCCTTGCCGGCATTGATCAGATCCGGATCCGCCTCTCCCGCCAGCGGGTAGGGGCCGATACCCAGCATGCCGTTCTCACTCTGCAGGGTGACGTCGACCCCGTCGGGCACGTAATTCGGCACCAGGGTCGGCAACCCGATCCCCAGGTTGACATACTGCCCGTCCTGCAGTTCCTGCGCCGCGCGCGCTGCCATGTCCTGCCTGTCCCAACTCATCGCACTGTCTCCTTCTCGATGACCTTGTCACTGGCCTGCTCCGGGGTGAGTTCCACGATCCGGTGGACGTAGACCCCAGGCAGATGGATGTCATCCGGGGCGAGGTCCCCGACCGGGACAACCTTTTCCGCCTCCACGATGCAGATCCTCCCCGACATCGCCGCCACGGGGTTGAAGTTGCGTGCGGTCTCGTTGAACCGCAGGTTGCCGGAGGTATCCGCTACCTCGGCACGGACCAGCGCGACGTCGGCGATGATCGCATGCTCCAGAACCTGGTCCCGTCCTGCGATCCGACGTGTCTCCTTCGCCGGTGATACGACGGCCCCATCCCCTGCAGAGTCTGAGCCTCCCGTGCCGTACCTCCAGATCATGCCGCCGTCGGCGACCGGTGTGCCTACACCGCTGGCGGTGTAGAACGCCCCGATGCCGGAACCACCGGCACGCAACCGTTCCGCGAGTGTGCCCTGCGGTGCAAGTTCGACCTCCAGCTCGCCGTCAAGGTACTGGCGCGCAAACTCCTTGTTCTCACCGACGTAGCTGGCGACGATCCGGCGCAGTTGCCGGGTCGCGAGCAGCAGTCCGAGCCCTCGCCCGTCAAGACCCGCATTATTCGATACAGCCTCGAAACTCCCGGCGTCGCGGTGGGAGAGTTCGGTCAGCAGCACCTGCGGGATTCCGCACACCCCGAACCCACCCACCGCGAGAGTCGCCCCGTCGGGGATGTCCGCGACCGCTGCCGCTGCAGTAGTCAACTCAGTCATCACTTGCCTCCGTTGCCGTTCTGGTACAGACCGAGGATGTCGATGGACTTCTCCCGCATCTCGACCTTGCGGACCTTCCCGGAAATCGTCATCGGGAAGGAATCGGTGACATGGACGAACGCCGGAACCTTGAACTTCGCGAGCTGCCCGTCACAGAACCCGCGGATGTCCTCGACGGTGATGGGGGTCTTGTCCCCGTCGGGATCGTCCATGATGATCCACGCCATGACCTCCTCGCCGTACTTCTCGTCCGGCACCCCGATCACCTGGACATCAGCGATGTCCGGGTGCTCGTAGAGGAACTCCTCGATCTCCCGCGGGTAGATGTTCTCCCCTCCCCGGATGATCATGTCCTTGATCCGCCCGGTGATCTGCACGTAGCCGTCAGTGTCCATCTTCGCGAGATCACCGGAGTGCATCCAGCCCTCCGAGTCGATGGCTTCGGCGGTCTTCTCCGGCATGTCCCAGTAGGCCTGCATGACAGAATAGCCACGGACGAGCAGTTCACCCTGGACCTCGCGGGCAACAGTGTTGCCGTCGAGGTCCACGATCTTCACCTCGAGGTGCGGACCGACCCGTCCCACTGTCTCGACCCGCTTGACCACCGGATCGTCCGGAAGGGTCTGGTGGTTGACCGGTGAGGTCTCGGTCATTCCGTAGCAGATCCCGATCTCGGTGATTCCGAGGACGTCGATCACCTCGCGCATGGTCTTCGTCGGGCAGGAGGTCCCTGCCATCACTCCGGTGCGCAGACGGGACAGGTCGAGATCCTTCCCCTTCTCCCTCCATTGTTCCAGCAGCTGAAGTTCGGCCATGAACATCGTCGGCACACCCAGCAGGCTGGTGGCCTGTCCGTGGTGTGCCGCTTCCAACGTGGATTCCGGGGTGAACACCGGTCCCGGGATGATCGAGGCACTCCCGTGGGTGACTGCGGCAAGGATCCCGATGACCATTCCGAAGCAGTGGAAGAACGGCACGGGTATCACCACCCGGTCCGCGTCCGTGTAGCTCAGGCGTTCCCCGATCATGAATCCGTTGTTGAGGATGTTGTGGTGGGTCAGGGTCGCCCCTTTCGCCATGCCGGTGGTTCCCGAGGTGTACTGGATGTTGATCGGGTCGTGGGGATCCAGGGTGTCCCGGACCGCATTGAGGTCGAGGATCGCGTGTCCGGACAGTTCATCCCACCGCTCAGAACCGAAGAACACGGTCTCACGGTAGGGACGGTCGAAGGTGTGCTCCACCGTGCCGACCATCGCCCGGTAGTTGGAGTCCTTGAACCTTCCCGCGGAGAAGAGTGCCTTGATCCCGGACTGGTTCACCGCGTAGGTCAGTTCCCGGGTGCGGTAGGTGGGGTTGATGCAGACCAGGATGGCACCGATCTCGGCGGTGGCGAACTGGAGGACGGTCCACTCCCAGCGGTTCGGCGACCAGATCCCGATGCGGTCACCCTTGCGGTAGCCGGCGTTGTGCAGTCCCGAGGCGAGGCGTAGGACCTTGCGGTGGAACTCCTGGTAGGTGAGTTGAATATCGCCGTAGAGGTCGATGAGTGCGTCATTATCCGGGAAGGCTGCGACCGTCCGGGCGAGGCTCTGCCCGATAGTCTCCTCCAGCAGGGGTGTGTCGATCGGCCCCACCTGGTGGGATACTGCGGGGTCAACGTCATCGGGGGCGGTCAGGGCGGTCGGGCGAAGTGTGGGTTGGGTTGCGGTCATGGGGAATCAGCTCCTGGGTGTGTCAGGAATACGGTTGTGTATGAGTTCTGCCTGCCGGCGCAGTGGAGCGTCGATCATCTGGCCGTCGACGGCGAAGGCCCCGGAGTTTGTCGCTGCGCCGTCAAGGACGCGCCGGGCCCACTCCGCCTGTTCCGGCGTCGGCCGGTAGGCGTCCCGGATGACCGGGACCAGTGCCGGGTGGATGGACACCGTGGCGGAGAAGCCACTGGCGGCGGCATCGACAGCTTCGGCGTGCGCCCCGGCGGTGTCGGTGGTGTCGGCATGGATGGAGTCCAGCGCGACGATGCCGGACGCTGCCGCGTGCAGCAGCACCAGCGACCGGGCCAGGCGTGGAACCTCGCGGTACCCGCCGGGGTTCCCGGACGTTCCGCCGCCGGGTGCCGGCACCTCCCCGGCGCCATAACGTGACGACGTTCCGCCGAGCGCGGCGGTCAGGTCCTCAGCACCCCAGAACAGGGCGTCCACCTGCGGGTGGTCCGCAATTTCGGAGAGGGACAGGACGCCCCGGGGCGTCTCGACGAGGGCGATGATCCTCCAGGTCGCGGCGTCCGGCACCGCCTCCGACAGTGCGTCCAGCGTCTCCGCACCCTCCACCTTCGGCAGCATCACAGTGGTGAAGGGGGATTCAGCGACGGCACGCACGTCCGCATCGAAGTCCGGGGTGCCCGGTGCGTTGACCCGGACGATGGTCCGGGCCGGTTCGAGGGACCTGTCCTGCCCGGCGTCGATGATGTGCTGTCGCGCTGCGGCCCGGTTCTCCCTGCGGCAGCCGTCCTCCAGATCGAGGATGATCGCGTCCGAGCGGTCGGCGGCCTTCGCGAACCTGTCGGGGCGGTCGGCGGGGGCGAAGAGCAGGGCGGCGCCCGGTGGGGTCCAGCGGGAGGAGATCGGCTGCGTCATGAGGGATCCTCCGGTCGGCTCTGCATCATGGTGGAACGCACCGCGGTGCACACGATGTCCCCGTGTTGGTTGCGTCCGGCGTGCCTGAGCTCCACGACGCCCTGGTTCGGACGGGTCCTCGACTCGCGTTTCGACAGGCAGGTCGTCTCGGCGTAGAGGGTGTCACCGTGGAACATGGGGGCGGGGAACGTCACCTCGGTGAATCCGAGGTTGGCGACGATGGTGCCCAGGGTCAGCTGGTTGACGGACAACCCCACCACCGTGGACAGCGTGAACATGGAGTTCACCAGGCGTTCCCCGCGGAATCCCGGTTGGGAGGCCGCCCAGGCAGCATCCAGGTGCAGTGGCTGGGTGTTCATTGTCTGCGTGGTGAACAGGGTGTTGTCCGCCTCCGTGACAGTGCGCCCGGGGCGGTGCAGGTAGGTGGTGCCCACGGTGAACTCTTCGAGCCACAGGCCCCGCTGTTCAATGGTGTTCCCGGTGTTCTCTTCCATGGCGTCCTACCCCTCCAACCCGAGCGAGCGGGCGATGAGCATGAGCTGGACCTCGGTGGTGCCTTCCCCGATCTCGAGGATCTTGGAGTCCCGGTAGTGGCGTGCCACCCGGGTCTCGTTCATGAACCCGGCACCGCCGAAGACCTGCGTGGCATCCCGGGCGTTGTCCATCGCAGCGTCCCCGGCGACCATCTTCGCGATCGATGCCTCCTTGCTGAAGTCGGCCCCGGTGAGCATCTTGGTTGCCGCCGCACGCCAGGCCTGACGGGCGGACCAGGCACGGGCCTCCATGCGGGCGATCTTGAAGGAAATGCCCTGGTACTCGGCGATCGGATGCCCGAAGGAGGTGCGCTGCCTCGCATAGCTCACAGCTTCATCCACACACCCCTGTGCCGCGCCGGTGGCCAGCGCGGCGATGGCGACCCTGCCCTCGGCGAGGATCGACAGGAACTGGGCGAAACCCCGGCCGCGTTCACCCAGGAGATTCTCCCCGGGGACGCGGACATCGTCGTAGCTCAACGGGTGGGTGTCGGAACTGTTCCAGCCGACCTTGTCGTAGGCCGGCTCCGCGGTGAAGCCGGTGGTGTCCGTGGGCACGATGATCGCCGAGATCTCCTTGCGGCCGTCCTCGCGGGTGCCGGTCACCGCGGTGGTGGTGACCAGTGAGGTGACGTCCGTCCCCGAGTTCGTGATGAATTGCTTGGACCCGTTGATGACCCAGTGGCCACCGTCGAGCTTCGCGGTGGTCTTCGTGCCGCCGGCGTCGGAACCCGCCCCCGGTTCGGTGAGTCCGAATCCGGCGAGGGACCGGCCGGCGATCAGATCGGGCAACCAGCGTTCCTTCTGCGACTGTGTACCGTAGCGGTAGATCGGCATCGCCCCGAGGGAGCAGCCGGCCTCCAGGGTGATTGCCACCGACTGGTCCACGCGGGCGAGTTCCTCCAGTGCGACACCCAGGGCGAAGTAGTCCCCGCCCATCCCGCCGTACTCCTCGGAGAAAGGCAGGCCGAACAGTCCGAGCTCTCCCATCCTGGACTGGATCCCGTAGTCGAAGGTGTGGTTGCGGTAGTTCTCGGCCGCCCGCGGGTCGACGACCTCGTTGGCGAACTCCTCGACGGTACGGCGCAGTTCGGCGAGTTCCGGGGTCAGTCCGTCATCGGCGGATGAGCGGGAGCGGGAGGTGGTGGGCGAAGTCATGGTGTGTCCTTTCGGTTCATTCGGGGTTGTTCGTCGCTATTCGGCGCTGACGGAGGCGAGCACGGTGCCCGCGCCGACCTTGTCGCCGACCGCGCAGCCGAGGTCGACGGTTCCGTCGTGGGATGCGGTCAGTGAGTGCTCCATCTTCATCGCCTCCAGCACAATGAGCGGCTGGCCCGCGTTCACGGTCTCGCCGTCACCGACCCGTACCGAGACGACGGTCCCGGGCATCGGGCTGAGGACGTCATCCTCACGGGCGGCGACCTCGACGGCATCCCTGCCCAGCCCCAGGCGTTGGATCACCCAGGTACCTTCGGGACTGGAGACCGCCACGGCCTGTTCACCACCGGCATCGTCGGCGGGCACGGGTCTGGTGACCCACCTGCGGGATGGAACCGCCTCCCCCGCCCCGGCGAGGACGTGGACTGTATCCGTGCCACCAGCATCCTCACCCAGGGTGGCGATCTCGGTGACCGTCACTGATTCCACAGCAGGGTGTTCGGGATCGACCGGTGACTGTCGCAGGGTCATGGACTCCACGACGGTATCGAGGGTGGCGTCGACCGGCCCCGACCCGGGGACGGACAGGCGCACGCGGAAGGGTGCGGGCGCTGCCCCGGCCCGCCATCCGTCCGCAGCGGCCCATACGCCGCGGTGCCCGGCGTCGTGAGAGGCCTTGGCAGCGCTGTCCTGCAGTGACAGGACGGCGGCCAACACGGTTTCCCCTGGGGCAGGGGGCTCCACGTAATCACCGACGATGCGGTCAAGCAGACCGGTGTCCAGATCCCCGGCGCGGACCTGCGGATACCCCAGCAGGAAGCGGTTGAAGTTGATGTTCGTGCCCAGCCCGGCGAGCAGGGTGTCACCCAGGGCCGCATCGAGGCGGTGCACCGCCTTGTCACGGTCGGCACCGTAGGCGATGATCTTGGCCAGCATCGGGTCGTAGTCCGACCCGATCTCCTGGCCCTCGACCACGCCACTATCCACCCGCACGCCCGGGCCGTCCGGCCACCGCAGCGCGGTGATCCGTCCGCCGGTGGGCAGGAAACCGTTCGCAGGGTCCTCTGCGTAGACCCGTGCCTCCACCGCGTGCCCGGTCAGCGTCACGTCCTGCTGGGTGAGCGGGAGCGGCTGTCCCTGGGCGACGAGGATCTGCAGGTCGACCAGGTCAATCCCGGTGACCAGTTCGGTGACGGGGTGCTCGACCTGCAGGCGGGTGTTCATCTCCATGAAGAAGAAGGTGTCGGGCTGCTTCGCCGAGACGATGAACTCCACGGTGCCCGCACCCCGGTATCCGCAGGAACGCGCGGCGTCGCAGGCCGCCTCACCGATGCGTGCCCGGGTCGCCTCGTCCAGCAGTGCGGACGGGGCCTCCTCGATCACCTTCTGGTGGCGGCGCTGCAGCGAGCATTCGCGCTCGCCGAGGTGGATGACGTTGCCGTGGGCGTCAGCCATGACCTGGACCTCGATATGACGCGGGGTGTCCACGAAATGCTCGATGAACAGAGTGTCGTCCCCGAAGGAGGACGCCGCCTCGCGCCGTGCGGAAGCCAGTGTCTCCGGCAGGTCCGCCGGGTCCGCGACAACGTGCATCCCCTTGCCACCACCGCCGGCGGACGGTTTGATGAGCACAGGGAAGGCGACTCCGTCGCTTCCGTCGGTGCCGGTGACCCCGGCGATGAGTTCTTCGTCCGTCAGTCCCGGCCGGGAGATGCCGGGCACCGTGGGAACACCGCGGGATTCCACGGTGGAGCGGGCGGTGATCTTGTCGCCCATGCCCTCGATGGCCGTCGCCGGTGGGCCGATGAACACGATCCCGGCCTCCTCGCAGGCGCGGGCGAAGGCGGCGTTCTCCGAGAGGAACCCGTAGCCGGGGTGGATGGCACCGGCGCCGGAGGCCACCGCAGCCGCGATGACCTTCCCGATGCTCAGGTACGACTCGGACGCAGCGGCGGGGCCGATCCGCACCGCTGCATCCGCGGCGGTGACGTGGGGGGCGTCGGTGTCGGCATCTGAGTAAACCGCGACGGCACGCAGCCCCGCCTGCTGCACCGAACGGATGACCCGGCAGGCGATTTCGCCACGGTTGGCGACGAGGACTGTATCGAACATGGTTCTTCTCTCTTCTCTCACATCCGGAAGACGCCGAAACCGGCTCCGGAACGGCTGCTGGCGCTGTCGTCGCGGGGGACCCGGGCACAGATACCGAGTGCCATGGCCAGGATGCGGCGGGTGTCCGCCGGGTCGATGACACCGTCGTCCCAGAGCCGTGCGGTGCCGTACCAGCAGCTCGACTTCTCCTCGAACAGGTCCCGGATAGGCTTCTCGAACTCCTCCCGGTCCTCGTCGGACCAGGTACCGCCCTCGCGGGTGACCTTCGCCCCGCGCACGGTGGACAGTGTCATGGCGGCCTGTGGTCCACCCATCACAGAGACCTTCGCGTTGGGCCAGGTCCACAGGAACCGGGGCGAGTAGGCGCGACCACACATGGCGTAGTTGCCTGCTCCGAACCCGCCACCGGTGATCACGGTGAGTTTCGGGACGCTGGCCGTGGCCACGGCGGTGACCATCTTGGCACCGTGTTTGGCGATGCCCCCCTGCTCGTAGTCTTTGCCGACCATGAAACCGGTGGTGTTCTGAAGGAACAGCAGTGGGGTGCCGCGCTGCTCACACAGTTCGATGAAGTGGGCGGCCTTCACCGCACCGTCACCGAAAATCACCCCGTTGTTGGCGATCACCCCGACCCGGTGTCCCTCTATCCGGGCGAAGGAAGTGATCACGGAGTTGTCGTACTCCGCCTTGAACTCGTGGACCGATGCAGCGTCGGTAATGATGTCGATGACCTCGCGGGCATCGTAGGGGGTCTTCAGGTCGGTGGGAACCACGTCATAGAGATCGCTCTGCGGACGCGATGAGGACGGGGTGTCAGCGGTGGCGGACGTGACCGGCGCTGCGGGCTCGTCCGGCGGCAGTGTGGCGATGATGTCGCGGATGCGCTGGATGGCGTCGGCATCGTCAGCGGCAAGGTGGTCTGTGACACCCGAGACTCGGGAGTGCATCGCCCCACCACCGAGTTCCTCGGCGGAGACGTCCTCTCCGGTTGCCGCCTTCACCAGCGGTGGACCGGCGAGGAAAATCGTTCCCTGGCCGTCAACGATGACCGTCTCATCCGAGATCGCCGGGACATAGGCGCCGCCAGCGGTGCAGGAGCCCATCACTGCGGAGAGCTGAGGGATTCCGGCCGCGGACATACGTGCCTGGTTGTAGAAGATCCGGCCGAAGTGGTCCCGGTCGGGGAAAACCTCGTCCTGCTGCAGCAGCATCGCTCCCCCGGAATCCACGAGGTAGATGCAGGGCAGCAGGTTGGCTTCGGCGATCTCCTGGGCACGCAGGTGCTTCTTCACCGTGACCGGGTAGTAGGTGCCGCCGGAGACGGTGGCGTCATTCGCAGCGATGAGGCAGAGGCGGCCCTCCACCAGACCTACTCCGGCGACGATACCGGCGCCGGGGACTCGTCCGTCGTACATGTCCTCGGCGGCCAGCGGGGCAACCTCCAGGAATGGACTGCCCGGATCGAGCAGGGCGTCCACCCTGTCGCGGGGAAGCATCTTCCCGCGGGAAATGTGGCGGGCCCGGGCCTTGTCTCCCCCGCCGGCGCGGGCCCGGTTCAGCCGCTCGCCGAGTTCGGCGACGAGGCTGCGGAAGTTGTCCCGTTCGCCGGGGGGATCCGTGGCTTCTGGAGCACCCAGGGTGCCTGCGGTGTCAGTCAGCGCCGTCATGGCATGGTCCTTTCCCTCGGGGTCGGAGAGCTCGTTGTCCTGGCCAACAGGACGGGTACTGGTGTGATACGCAACACAGTATGGGACTCAGAGTGTTGAGTCAAGCATGATTCATTTTTGGCTGCAATTGCACCCTCAGCCTCCGGACACTGATACCCTGAATCCGACATTTCACCAGCGGAGCCCACGACCGGAGATGCCATGCCACACACCCCACAGCAGGACCGCAGCCGTGAGACACGGCGAAAGCTCCTGGATGCGGCCATCTCCACCCTGTCCGACAGCGGCGTTGCCGCTACGACGGTCAGCGCCGTCGCAACCAGGGCAGGAATGTCCCGCGGAGCCGCCCAGCGACATTTCCTCACCCGGGACGTGCTCATCGAGGAAACAGTGACCGAGTTCTACTCGCGACTCACGAGGCAGTTGCGCCGCGCCGTCGCCGACCTCGGCGCCACGCCCCAGGATTCCCCCACCACGGAAGTGCTCAGCCTGGTTGTCGATGCGTTCAGCAGTGACTCATTCCGTGCTGCACTTCACGTGTGGTCCGCTGCCGCAGGCTCGGAGAGCGAGCTCCGGGACCTCATCGTTTCCTCCGACTCCCGTTACGCACGCGAGGTCCACCAACTCATGGCCCTGGCCCTCGACGCCGACCTGACGGACACTGCAACCCGCGAGCTACTGCGCATGACAGTGGATCTTGCCCGTGGGCTCGGCCTCGGAGCAGTACTCATCGACAATGCCGATCATCGCCGCAGGGTTATCGACCGATGGTCGACCATGCTGAACGGGGGAATTCGCAGGAACAGCTGACTGGGCCCCGGCCGCACCTGGGACGAGCTACCCGCGTCCAGGAGAAAATGCTGAGTTTGGCGCTACGGTGGGATGTTATGCCCCGCTCCCCCCGCACCGCCACAGTCGTCGGCTCGGGCCCCAATGGACTCGCTGCCGCACTCGTCCTCGCCCACGCCGGACTACAGGTCACCGTGGTGGAAGCGGAGGACACGTTCGGTGGCGGCGTGCGCAGCGCCGAGTTGATGCAGTCCGGGGTGGTCCACGACCTGTGCTCCGCAGCCCACCCACTGGCGCAGGCAAGCCCCTTCTTCAGGGAATTCGGGGGCAGGCTCGCCGACCACGGACTGCAGTTCGCCACCGCCGACGTGGACATGGTGCACATTCTCGATCAGCACCGTTCCGCCAGTCTGCACACCTCTCCGGAGGACACCGCGTCCGCACTCCCGGGGCAGGACGCCACTGCCTGGCGCGCGTCCTTCTCCGCACTGGGAAACCGCGCCGACACGGTCGCCGGGGAGTTCCTCCAACCCCTGCTGCACCTCCCACGGCACCCGCTGCTTCTTGCCGGGTTCGGTCTGAATGCGGCGCTTCCCGCCTCCTGGTCGTGGCGCCGTTTTCGCAGCGAGGAGGCCCGCGCCCTGTTCGCCGGTATTGCCGCGCACGCCTTCACCCCATTGCACTGGCCTGGATCGTCCGCCGCAGGATCGCTGCTGACCGTCGCCGGACACAAGCACGGCTGGCCGGTCGCCGTCGGCGGCTCCCAGGCCATTGGGGATGCCCTGGTCGCTGAACTCCGCGCGATGGGTGGCACCGTCACCACCGGAACACGCGTCACGGACCTGGCACAGGTCCGTGACGCCGACCTGGTCCTGCTGGACACCTCCGTGGAGATCGCCACACAGATTCTGGGTGACCGGCTGCCCTCCAGGACAGCGAGGGCATGGAGCAGGTTCCGCCGGGGCCCCGGTCTCGCGAAAGTGGACTACGTCCTGGACGGGGATGTCCCGTGGTCCTCGACGGACGCCCGGCGCGCAGGCACCGTCCACCTGGGCGGCACCGCCGGGCAGATCGCGGCATCCGAGAAGGACTGCTGGGCAGGACGACTCCCCGGCCGCCCCTTCACCCTGGTCGGCCAGCAGTACCTCGCCGACCCGTCCCGCTCGGCGGTGGTCGACGGTCGCACGCTGAACCCGTTGTGGGCCTACTCCCACGTCCCCGCCGGGTGGGACGGCACTGAGCGGGAGACTTTCGAGCTGGTCACCGCCCAGATCGAACAGGACGCCCCCGGTTTCCGGGAGCGCATCATCGACTGGACCGCCTCTCCCCCGGCGGCTGTCGAGGCTCATAACCGGAACAATGCCGGAGGCGAGATCTCCGGCGGGGCGAATGACCTGGTGCAGTTGCTGGCGCGTCCCCGGCTGTCACCGGATCCCTACTCCACCGGCGTGGACGGGGTGTTCCTGTGCTCGTCGTCGACTGCCCCGGGGGGTGGGGTCCACTTCATGTGCGGGATGAACGCCGCGAAGCGTGCGCTGAAGGTTCCGTGATCCGTCTGCTCAGCCACAGCCCGGCCGCCAACGCCGCTCCCCAGATCAGGAACATCGGATCCCAGTACCAGGCGTGGCCCATCATCCCGTCCCGGTCGTAGCCGTCCCCGGGTTCAATCACACCGCTGAGAACCAGGTTTCCGACGACGGTGTTCACCCCACCCCAGACAACCAGGGACACCGCGCCAAGCCAGCTGACCGTGCGGAGCAGCCGCCGGAGCCACCACGGCCAGGTGGGGAACCAGGCAGTCACCAGCACCATCGGCAGCAGCGCGGCGACGATCTTCAGCAGTCCCACCGGCAGCAGCAGGACCGCGTTCTCCTCCCACAGCTCCACCAGGTCAGAACCCAGCGTCCCGACCAGGAACTCTCCACCTAAGCCCCAGTACACGCTGAATCCGCCGTGGATGACACCGGTGACGGCGGCGACCGCGAGCATGACCGACGCAATGGTTTTTCGGGCCATACCTTTCCAGGGTAGCGGCAGGGCACACGCACAGACAGCAAGAACGGTCGGGCCGCAGAACCCGGCGCACTCCTAGCCTGTGAATCATGCGCATCATCTACTACACCGCCAGCAGCCTCGACGGCTATCTTGCCGACCCGTCACAGAGTCTCTCCTGGCTCTTCGCCCAGAACCACGTCGAACCCACCGATCCCGAACTCCGGATGGACACCCTGCCCAGCCGTACCCGGGCACTCCTGATGGGCAGTACCACCTTCGAATGGATGCGGCAGGAGATGGAGTCGAACGGTGGGGACTGGCCACACCAGCAGCCGACATGGGTCCTCAGTCATCAGAAGCACGACCCCATCCACGGTGCTGACCTGCACTTCACGTCCGGAGACATCGCCGACGTGGTCAAGCAGATACAGACAACCGCGCCAGCGTCCGACGGTGTTCTGTGGGTGGTTGGCGGCGGCGACGTCGCGGGCCAGTTGGCCGACGCCGGACTGCTCGATGACATGGTTGTCAGCTACGCACCGGTCACCCTGGGCGCCGGGGCTCCCCTTCTGCCGCGTCGACTTCAGCTGAGGTTGGAGTCCACGGAGGTCGCCGGTGACTTCATCTCCGCCCGTTACCTGGTCGAGGGCGCCCGGACTGCGGCAGACTGGACGTCGTGAGCGAATCCCCTGATGACAACTCCGCGTCCACCGGTGCCGGTCGTCGCCCGGACCGGCTGCGCGAGTTGTTGGACGCCGTACTGGATGAGTCGGCGGACGACCTGACCGGCATGGCGGACCGGGCGCACTCCTCACGCTTCCATTTCGCCCGGCAGGTCAGCAGTGGCGCGAAGGAATCGCCGGTGGCCCTGCGGCGACGGGTAGACCTGGAGAGGGCGGCGTGGGGCCTCCGCTCCGGCCGCAGCGTCACCGAGACCGCGTGGGAGGCCGGGTACGACTCGGTGGAGGGCTTCGCCCGTGCGTACCGTCGTGCCTACGGTCACCCGCCGTCGGACACCCCGACCGGTCCGGTCGGCCGGACCGGCCACTGGCTGCCGGCCCCGAACGGCATCCACTTCCACGCTCCGGAGTCACTGTGGATCACCGCCGATCCGAGCAGCGACCAGGTGACCTTACTGATGGCCCACCACGACCTCGACGACATCCGGTCGCTTCTCCTCACCGCGGGGGAGTTGGAGCCACAGGAGTGGACCCGGACCCGCTATCCGGGAATGCTGCTGCTGGAATGGGCGGGACCGGAGGAATCCATCGCCGTCCTACTGGAGCGTGCCATCACCCAGTTCGAGGTGTGGCTGGCATCCATCGAGGGACGGGAGCAGCCGCCCACGGAGCCTGGGAACAGTTCCGGGGGTTCCGCGACGCCTTCCGCCGACGATCTCCTGGACCGCCTTGATCTGATCGGCCCCCGCTGGTCGTCGATGCTCACCGATGTGGAACACCGTGGTGCCTGGGGTGACCGTCTCGTCGATGCCCTGTGCGACCCACCGGAGAGCTTCATCCTGGGCAGCATCGTCGCGCACGTGCTGACCTACAACGCCCAGCGCCGCGGCCTCGTCCGTTCCACGTTGCGGCAGGAGGGCGTGCTTCCGGACGGGGACGAGGGCGACCCGATCATGTGGCTTCGCGGTGGAGACTGAAGAAGAAGGGGTTGTCCAGGTCCCGGTGGTCCATGGCCCCCAGGAGAGTGTCGCCGTCGACCAGACGGAAGTGGTCATTGATGGGCTGGCGGTCGTAGACCATCGTGCCGCTCACCACTCCCCGGTACCCGACCATCCGCAGGCGGGCAGCAGGCTTCCGGGTCTTCAGCAGCGGCATCGCCGTCTTCACCACCGGGCCGAGGCCGAACTTCTCTGTGAGGGGACGCAGCCTGATCGCGGTCATCATCGGCACCAGCGCCGGATTGATCGGGAACTGCCCCCGCTTCCCATCCATGACCAGCGGATGGGCGTCGTCAGCGGTGACGTAGCGTTTGCCGTGCCAGCCGGTCATCTCCAGCAGCCCGTCCAACGGATTGCCCGTGTCCACCCCTGCGCCGTGCCAGGCTCCGATCATCTGCTCCACGTCCACGGGCGGGAGCGAGTCGTAGAACTCCAGTGCCGAGGCCAGGTCGGTACCTTCAGACTCCATGGCTGCGAGAGTGGCAGCGGTGGTTGTTTCACTGTCGATAATGCTCATATCTCGCACCGTACAGGGATGCGCCGCCCCTCAGGCGGGCATCGCGGCATCCAGAGTTGCTCTGAGCGGAAAAAGCCATCCCTGGGTGCCGGGATGCCGGCCCCCAGTTTCTGAGAGCAGGGACAGGGTACCGATCAGTGCGCGAAGTGGCGCTCCCCGGTCAGGTACATCGTCACACCGGCAGCGACCGCAGCATCAATGACCTCCTGGTCACGCACGGACCCACCGGGCTGCACCACGGCACGCACCCCGGCCTCGGCCAGGGTCTCGAACCCGTCGGCGAAGGGGAAGAACGCATCCGAGGCAGCAACAGCACCCTCGGACCGCTTCTCGTCCCCGGCCAGGGTGTTCGCCCGCTCCACGGCGATCTTCGCCGAGTCCACACGGTTCACCTGGCCCATGCCCACGCCCACCGTGGCACCGTCCTTGGTCAGCAGGATCGCGTTGGACTTCACCGCACGCACGGTCCGCCACGCGAACTCGAGCTCGGCAAGAGTGGCGTCGTCGGCGGCCTCACCGGCGGCGAGCGTCCAGTTGGCGGTGTCGTCGCCGGACGCGTCGACCAGGTCGCGTTCCTGCACCAGCAGTCCGCCGGTGATCTCACGGTGCTCCACCGCACCCTCCTTCACCGGAGGCGTGGTCTGCAGGATGCGGATGTTCTTCTTCTGGCTCAGCACGTCCACCGCACCGTCCTCGTAGCCCGGCGCGATGATGACCTCGGTGAAGATGCCGGCGACCTGCTGGGCCAGCGCCTCGGACACCGGACGGTTGACCGCGATGACTCCGCCGTAGGCGGACACCGGGTCGCAGGAGTGGGCGGCGCGGTGGGCGGTGGCGACATCGTCGGCGACGGCGATACCGCAGGGGTTCGCGTGCTTGATGATGGCCACGCAGGGACGCTCGTGGTCCCAGGCGGCACGCCACGCGGCGTCCGCGTCGGTGTAGTTGTTGTAGCTCATCGCCTTGCCGTGGAACTGCTCGGCGTTGGCCAGGCCACCGTCCTGCCCCGGGGCGGAGTACACCGCGGCGGCCTGGTG
Source organism: Corynebacterium sp. (assembly GCF_052107835.1). Taxonomy (GTDB): domain Bacteria; phylum Actinomycetota; class Actinomycetes; order Mycobacteriales; family Mycobacteriaceae; genus Corynebacterium. Next base: position 21,932 of record NZ_JBQEDF010000005.1, on the reverse strand, counting down.
CGGGTTCTCGCCGTAGCGCAGCTCGTGGGTGCGCTCGTGGACTGAACCGATCCACTCGGGGAACTGGGCGTCGTCACCTTCGGCGGTCTGCCCGGTCAACCAGCTGGCCACCGCAACGTCGTAGGACGCGGTGTGACGGAAAGCCTGGGTGGCCAGCAGTGCCCGCTCACGCAGGGTGAAACCACCGTCGGCCACCTTGGTGATGACGTTGCCGTACTCGCCCGGGTCGGTGACCACGGCGACGGACGGGTGGTTCTTCGCCGCGGCGCGCACCATCGAGGGCCCGCCGATGTCGATCTGCTCCACGCAGGCGTCGTAGTCCGCACCGGACGCGACGGTGTCGGTGAACGGGTACAGGTTCACCACGACCAGCTCGAAGGGCTCCACCCCGAGGTCGCGCAGCTGCAGCAGATGGTCGTCCTTGCGGGTGTCGGCGAGGATGCCGGCGTGGACGCGCGGGTGCAGGGTCTTCACACGGCCCTCGAGACACTCCGGGAATCCGGTGAGCTCCTCGACACGGGTGACCGGGATGCCGGTGCCGGCGATCTTCGCTGCGGTGGATCCGGTGGAGACGATCTCCACCCCCGCCTTGTCCAGGCCCGTCGCGAGCTCCTCGAGACCGGTCTTGTCGTAGACGCTGATCAGCGCGCGGCGGATGGGTCGGGTGGTTTCAGTCATTGATCCAGGCCTTTCGTCCTTCGATGGTGTAGCCGTGTTCGGCCGTGCGGTGGAGCACGTCGACGATCAGTGCCCTTTCCACCGTCTTGATCCGTTCGTGGAGGGTGTCCCGCGTGTCCCCGCGGATCACCGGGACCGCGCGCTGCGCGAGAATCGGACCGGTGTCCACGCCGTCATCGACGATGTGGACGGTGGATCCGGTGAGCGTGACCCCGTACGCCAGGGCGTCCTCCACGGCATGGGCGCCGGCGAAGGACGGGAGAAGTGCGGGGTGGGTGTTGATGATCCGTCCGGCGAACCGGGAGGTCACCGCATGCCCCAGGATGCGCATGAAGCCTGCGCTGACGATGACGTCCGGGGCGTGGTGGCCGATCTCGTCGGCGAGGAGGGCATTCCAGCCGTCCCTGTCGTAGCCCTCGACCCGGTCGGGGTTGTACTCGACGAGGAAGGTGGGACGGTGCGCGTCCGCGGCCCGGTCCAGCGCCCGGCACGGGCGGTCCGATCCGACGGCGACGACATCCACCGACGGACCGAGACCGTCGATCATCGACTGCAGCAGGGTCCCCTCGCCGGACGCCAGGATCACGACACGCAGTGCCTCACCTGTGCGTCCGACACCCACCTGTGCAGGTGCCGGGGCCGTCGGGGTCGACGCGGGGGTTGCAGAGTCACTCACGGCACCCCAGCTTACTTCCTCGCCCCTCCCCCGGTGCCGTCGGAGGGGTTGTCTACGCGGTAGCTGTCCGGCCCCCGGGCTCAGGCACGGGACTCATCAGTGCCGGGTTCATCCTCTTCCGCTCCAGAAGGGTCCGTGCCATCCCCGGGATCGACCCCAGGATCTTCATCGGGTTCGACCTCGTCCGTCTCCTCGGGGTCCTCAGGTTCCACGGGGTCCTCAGGTTCCTCGGGCGCCTCCGGGGCCTCCGGTTCCTCGGGGTCAGTGACGTCCGTGTCGTCGGCCGGGACTGGTTCGCCCTCCGGCCCGGGACCAGGTTCAGAGTCCGGATCGTCACCCGGTTCCCCGGCCGCACCATCCGCCTCGGACTCGTCCTCAGCGTCAGCCTCCCCCTCGGCACCTGCATCGGCACCGGCCTCAGCGTCGGTCTCGGCATCGGATTCCTGGTCGGACTCCACCTCAGCGTCCGCCTCCGGGTCGATGGACCCGGAGTCCTCAACGTCCTGCGCCGTTTCCGTGACGCGCTGCCCCGCTCTGGCAAGCCAGATGAAGACGACCAGGGCCGGGACCACCATCCAGCACGCGAACAGCAGGGGCGTCAGCCACAACAGCGGCCCGGTCGAGCCGTAGAGACCCAGTGTGCCGCCGGCGGCCCAGGCCACCAGCAGTCCCGCCACCGCGGCGAACGCGCCCGCAGCCAACGCGGTGAACACCGGAGCCTCCATGAAGGAGCGGGTGACGAAGAACCGGTACACCGTGAACACCGCGACCGCTACCGGAATCACCAGCAGCGCCTCACCGTACGGGAGGTCCGTGTTCGGCATCGCGGCGAGAATGGGCATCGGCGGGAGGTTCGCGTTCGTGACGGCGAACAGTGACGCCGATGCGTCACCGATGTGCATCTCGCTGCCCATCAGCACACCGCTGGCCCCGACAGCCAGGTTCGGCAGGTACAGAAGGCTCAGCACCGTCAGTCCGATGCGTCCCCAGGCGTCCGGGGCGATGGAGTAGGCATCCGACAGCGCACCGATATTAAGGAGGAGTTGGACAACAACCGCCAGCAGACCGGCGAGCAGCATCCAGCGCACGAAGCGTCCGGCGAGCCGGGCCCCCTCCACCGGCCACGTCGGCCACCCACGGCGCAGCAGCAGCGCCCGCCAGACCTTGGGCCCCAGTCCCACCACGAACGCCAATCCGTTCACCACCGCCGTGGAGGCGACGGCGACGAGGATGTTGGGCGGGGCGATGTCGAAGACCTTAGAGGCATCCCACAGCACAAGCCACGCCAGACACGTGAGGACCACAGGGACCAGCACGGCGAGTGTCGCGAAGACGCGGATATTACGGACGGTGATCTGCGAACCGCAGGCGGCCCGGACACGCCTCGAATGCGCCAGGACAATCAATGCGGCGGGCAGGAGCGGGGCCACACCCAGCTCCGCCCCGGCGAACCCGACCGGCGCGAGGTTGGCGAACATCCAGAACGACCCGACCATCGCCGGAACCGCCGTGAAGGTCTCCCCGATACCGATGATGACCGCGACGGCGATCGTCACGGCCAGCGTGACCGCATGGTTGACGAGGACGACGGGGGCGAAGCGGCGAATGTGCTCACCCCAGGTCGACCACCACCCGTGCCAGACACGGGAGAGCCTCCCTCCGCTGCGCGCACCGGAACCGGGTCGGGGGGCGTCCGTTGCCGGACGCTTCGCTGCACCGGTGTCGCGCGACGCTGCGGTTCCGTGTTCCCCGGCCACGAAGCGCTCGGCACCCTCACCGGCACTCCGGGGGTTGTTGCGGGCGGCGCGGCGGGACTCCGCGGCCGCCCTCGCTTCGCGACGGCGCGCCTCGGGAGCACGGCGGGTCCGCTGTCGTCTCGAGGTGGGGCGCTGGGATTCGTTACTCACCTGTCCCATTGTGCACAACGTCGGACGTCGTGATCTGTAGGCCACGCCGGGGCCCGGCGTTACATATCCCCCACCCCCGTCACACCAGTAACACACCCACCTTGACCTGCCCGTTATCAAATCGATACCATTTCAGTACCCCCTACGCCTCCAACTCCGTCGATACAAAATCGTGATCTTTTCGCCATTTGGCTTGCCCAGTGCCCTACCGACCTATAAAGTTGCGACTCGTTGATAACGATACGGTCACAAACAGCGACCGGTCGGATGACAGATTGATAACGGAGAGGGTTACACAGGATGACTGAGGCACGGAGAGGCGGAGCACACCGCAAGCTCGACACAGCTGCCAAGCGCCGCATGGCGTTTGTCGCGATCGCAGCAACCGGAGTTGCCACCGCTGGCGCCACGGGTGCCGGTGCCGCCACCGTCCACCAGTCCTCCGAGCAGAGCGGTGGCGACAACGACATCGCCCTGACCTCCAACACCGAGGTGCTGGCCCAGGGGTCCGACGGAAGCGCCGCCGGCAGCGATGTCGACGGGTCCGCGGCACAGATCCTGGATCTGCCGCAGTCCACCCAGATCGACGATCTCTCCGGGCAGCTGTCCAGCGCACTGGAGTTCGACGCCGCCCGCGCCGCCGAGGACCTGCTGAACCGCACCCCCAGCACCGTCAAGCCGGCCGAGGGCTCCTACACCTCCCCCTTCGCGATGCGCTGGGGCAGCATGCACAACGGCATCGACATCGCCAACGCCATCGGCACCCCGATCCTCGCCGCACAGTCCGGCACCGTGATCGACGCCGGCCCGGCCTCCGGCTTCGGCAACTGGGTCCGCGTCAAGCACTCCGACGGCACCATCACCGTCTACGGCCACATGTCCACCATCGACGTGACCGTCGGCCAGCCGGTCCACGCCGGCCAGAAGATCGCCGGCATGGGCTCCGAGGGCTTCTCCACCGGCTCCCACGTCCACTTCGAGGTCTACCCCACCGAGGACCAGGCCGTGGATCCGGTGCCGTGGCTCCGCGAGCGTGGCATCGAGCTCTAGAACAGCCGCCAGCATCGCCCTCCGGCCCACTCCGGTGGAAAAAAGCATTCACCCGGGTACGCTCTAACCTCTCAGAGCGTGCCCGGGTGAATGCTTTTCCCGTGTGTTGTGGCTACTGCGGCAGTGGGGAGTAGAACACGATGCCGTTGCCCTGGCTGTCGTAGACCACGGCACGGCGCTCGTGGGCGTCGTTGTAGGGGTCGGTGACGAACCCGCCACCATCCGCCTCCGCCTTCTTGGCGTCACCGTCCACGTCGTCAGTCTTGACGCCGACCACGACCTTGCCCGGGATCGGGTGGTCGATCTCGGTGGCCAGGGCGATCGTGATGCTGCCGCCGTCGATGGCGGCATAGTGGTCACCGTCGCGGAACTTCAGGGGGAATCCGAGTGTCTCGGTGTAGAACCTGATGGATTCGTCGAGGTTCTCCGTGGACAGGATGACCTGCCGGACCTGGTGCTCGCTCATGGTGGGGTGCTCCTTTTCTCGTGCGGTGTGGTTACTGCTTTCGACGCTACTCCGGGCCAACACACCTCCGGTGGCGCTCGATTCGGCAGGAACAGAACAGGACGAACCCGCGTTCTGCCCCTCCTCGGTGGAGGGGCAGAACGCGGGTTCGTGGGTAGGTCAATGAACGCCGGTTTCTACACGGATGTTCCAGACGGGCCCATTACTCGGCTTCCCAGCCGATGTTCTCGACCGGCACGTCGGCGAAGCCGTAGGCGCCGTAGTTGGCGAGACCGGGCTTGGTGGCCTGAATATCCGGACCATTGTATGTCGGCATGATGCCGTAGGTGCCCAGGATCTCCTTCTCCAGCTCATTGGCCTCGGCGATCTGTTCATCGCCGTCACCGATCTTCTGCAGTTCGGCGATCTTCTCGTCGAACTCTTCGGTACCCGTACCGGACTTGTTCAGCTCGGAATCCGAGCCGAACATCTGGTCGAAGTAGGCGACACCGAAGGGATCCGAGGAACTGAAGCCACTTTGGAAGATGTCGAAATCACGCTGGGAAGTAATGTTCGCGAACTCTGAAGAGGGGCGCTCATCGATCGTCATATCAACACCGATATCTCGCATCATCGCCTGGAAAGCTGAGGCTTCGGCCTTCGTCTGCGGATCATCCCCGGTAAGCACGTACCGCGGCGCGAGCTTCTCCCCGTCCTTCTCGCGGACGCCGTCGGAGCCCTCTTCCCATCCAGCCTCGTTCAGAAGCGACTTCGCCTTCTCCGGGTCGTACTCCAGGACCTCGCCGAGGTTGTCCTCGTAGCCCTCCTGGGTCGGGAACTGGATGAAGGAGCCGGGCAGGTCCTCGGTGTAATCCAGCCCATTGAAGCGGATCTCAGCCAACTGATCACGGTCAACACCGGTCATGATCGCCTCGCGGACTGCGTCGTCCTCCAACAGGGGTGCCTCAGAGTTCAAGGTGATCAGGAAGCTGTCCGGTCGCATCGCAGTGCGGATATCCGCGTCGTCCCCCATCGCTCTCACGGTAGCGAGCCGGTCCGCCGTCGCGGCACTGGTGGCATCGATCTCCCCGGCCTCGAAAGCGTTGATGGCGGCCTGGGCCTCCATCTGGCGGTAGGTGAACGTGTCCAGCTTCGGCTCCTCCCCCCACCAGTTCTCGTTCGGAACAAAGGTCACGGTCTGCCGGTTGAAGTCCGAGGACTCAATCTTGTACGGTCCGGCGCCCCAGTCATTGGGCGTCTCCTTCAAGTAGCCCTCGTTGAACTTCTCCGGAGTGTCCACCTGGGTGGGCAACAGGTAGTTGAACAGCCCCTCCCACCAGGCGTAGGGCTGAGTGAAGGTCACCACGGCCTGCTTATCGTTCTCGCCCTCCTCCACCGACTCGATGAGCGAGTAACCATCGGTGGAGCTGACGTTCAGCTCCTCGTCCTCACCGTTGTTGAACTTCCAGGTGTGCTCGAAGGTCTCCCAGTTGATCGGGGTGCCATCGTTGTACTCGGCCTCCTCGTTGATCGTGTAGGTCACCTGGGTCTTACCGTCCACCTCTTCCTCGGAGACGTCCTCGAGGTAGTCCGGGTTCGGCTGGAACTCACCCTCGGCATCGAACAGAGCGATCTGGGGGTTGTACCACTTCCAGATATCACGGGTGTACAGGGTGCCGTCCGCGTGGAAGGTATTCTGCTGCTCCGCGACCTCAGTAATCGGCAGCGTCAGTTCACCCCCGTCCTCGATCTCATCGCGTTCGGTGTCATTGATATCGGAGGCGTTGGCGTCGGCCGCGGTCGAGCTTTCGCCGCCACCGTCCTCGTCGCTCGAGCAGGCGGCGAGCACCAGGGCGGCGGTGGTGACCACGGCCAGGGCGCTCCTTCGCTTCGTGATTCTCATGGGCTTACTCCTCATGTCGTCAGGGGCTGGAGAGTGGAGAGTGGGGTGGAGATGAACTACCGGGACCGTGAGGGGTCTCACCGGACTGGCGCACGGGGCGGGCCACGTCCGGGAGTGCGGGTCAGTGTTCCGTCATTCATCGGTGGTTCCCTTCGTGGGATGGACGGGATTCAGGACGACAGGCGCGCATCATTGTCACGCTGCTGCTGGCGGGCACGTTCAACCGCCGGGTCGGGGACGGGGATCGCGGACAGTAGTTTCTTCGTGTACTCGTGCCGCGGGTTGTCGAAGATCTCGTCGGTGTCCCCCTGCTCCACGAAATCCCCCTTGTACATCACGGCGACCTTGTCCGAGAGGTGCCGGATGACCGACAGGTCGTGGGCGACGAAGAGGTAGGAGATGCCCAGGCGACGCTTCAGATCGTCCAGCAGGTTGATCACGCCGGCCTGGATGGAGACGTCCAGCGCGGACACGGGTTCATCGAGGACGATGAGTTTGGGGTTCGTGGCCAGCGCACGTGCCAGACCGATGCGCTGGCGTTGACCCCCGGAGAAATGTCCCGGGAAGCGGTCGATGTGGCTGGGGTTCAGGCCGACCAGGTCCATCAGCTCAGCAACACGGTCACTGATGTCACCGTCGTAGCCGAGCGACTTCAGCGGCTCGGAGATCACCTCACGCACCGTCTGGCGTGGGTCGAGTGACCCCATGGGATCCTGGAACACGATCTGGATGTCCCGGCGCGCGGTCAACCGCTCGCGGTTGCTCATCGATCCGGCGTCACGGCCGGTGAGCGTGATCGTCGTATCGTCCTGCGGCTCGAGCTCCATGATCTCCAGCAGCGTGGTGGTCTTGCCGGAACCGGACTCGCCGACGATCGCCATGCACTCCCCCGCCCGGATGTCGAAGGTCAGTCCCTTGACCGCCTCCACCGTGCCAATCCGGCGTTTGATCACCGAACCCTTCGTCAGCGGGAACTCCTTGTGCAGGTTCGTGACCTCGAGCGTCGTCTCTCGCTCCTCCCGTGGAACGCCCGCGTAGACGTCCTCGGCGAGCTCCGGGACCGGGTACAGCTCGGCCCCGTCGATCCGGGAGTCCGCGATCTCCCCTGAGCGGATGCAGGACGCCCGGTGCGTCCCGGTCTCCGGTGAGGTCCCCGGGACGATCTCCAGGCGCGGCTCCTCCACACGGCAGTCGTCGATGACCGCGGGGCAGCGGTCGGCGAAGGGGCACCCCGGTGGCAGGTCCACCAGCAGCGGCGGGGTACCGGCGATGGGGATCAACGGCTCCCGGGACGGCCGGTCCACGCGTGGTGTCGACCCCAGCAGGCCCACCGTGTAGGGCATCCGTGGTGTGCTGAAGAGCTCGGACGCTTCAGCCCGTTCCACCGGGCGTCCCGCGTACATCACCATCACATCGTCCGCCATACCGGCGACGACCCCCATGTCGTGGGTGATCAGGATGGTGGCCGCACCGGTCTCCCGCTGGGCGAGGCGGATGACGTCGAGCACCTGGGCCTGGATCGTCACATCCAGGGCCGTCGTTGGTTCGTCCGCGATCAGGACGCGGGGATTGTTGGCGATCGCGATCGCGATGACCGCGCGTTGGCGCATGCCACCCGAGAACTCGTGGGGGAAGGACTTCACCCGCTTGTGGGGCTCGGGGATGCCCACCAGGTCCAGCAGTTCCACAGCCTGTTTCCAGGCGGCCTTCTTCGAGACCTTCTGGTGGCACAGGATCGCCTCGACGATCTGGTCGCCGATCGTGAAGACCGGTGTCAGGGCGGTCAGCGGATCCTGGAAGATCATGCCGATGTCCCGGCCACGGATGCCGGACATCTGCCTGTCACTCAGCCCCAGGAGTTCGCGGTCCTGCAGCATTACGGAGCCCTCCACCTTCGCGTAATCCGGCAGCAGTCCCATCACGGCCATGGAGGTCACGGACTTGCCGGACCCGGACTCACCGACAATGCAGAGCGTCCTGCCCGGGTGCAGATCGAAGTCCACACCTCGGACCGCGGAGACGGTACCTGCCTCGGACGGGAAGGAGACGGTGAGGTCCTTGACGGAGAGCACCGGTTCGGTGATGCCAGTGTGTGCGGTGGTCATGCGCGTCCTCCAGCGTTCGAGGTGGGGTCGAGGGCGTCCCGCAGGCCGTCGCCGATGAAGGCCAGGGACACGGTGAGCAGGGTGAGGGCAGCGGCGGGGAACCAGAACTGCCAGGGGGCGGACGTGGTGGTGGCCGAGCCGATGGACAACAGCGTTCCGAGGCTGACGTCCGGCAGTTTCACGCCGAGACCGATGAAGGACAGGCCCGTCTCGGTCGCGACGGTGGACGGGATGGCCAGGGCGAACTGGATGATGATCAGCGAGCCGATGTTCGGGATGATGTGACGCATCACGATGGTGAACCTGCCGACCCCCATGTAGCGGGCGGCCCGGATGTAGTCGTTCTCCCGGACGGACATCGCCAGCGACCAGATCACGCGGGCGGTGAACATCCAGCCGAAGAGGACCAGCATGAAGGTCAGGAGTTTCCAGTCGCCACCCGATCCGTTGACCAGCAGTGCAATCAGGAGCAGGGAGGGAACGGCCAGCAGGAAGTGGATCAGCCCCAGGATGATCCTCTCCGCCCAACCCCCGTAGAGTGCTGCGGCGGCGCCGAGGATGGCGGAGATCACCGTGATGAACACCGCCGCGATGACCGAGATCATCAGCGACCGGCCGAGTCCGTGGAGGGTCTGGGCGAAAAGGTCGTTGCCGACGTCCGTCGTGCCGAACCAATGCTCCGGGGAGGGCGGGCTCGACAGGTTCAGGAAGTCGGGTTCGTCGTACTCCCAGGGCACGAAGGTCGGCCCGATGAAGGCCGCCAGGGTCAGCAGGACGAAGATGACCAGCCCCACCAGGGCCATCCGGTTGCGGGCGAAGCGTCGCCAGTACAGTCCGAGCTTGCTGGTCCCCGCCTTCTTCTTCCCTCGGCCGGTTGGTGCGGTGGTCTCCAGTTCCTCGACACCGGGCTCGACCGGCTCAGCGGCACCTGCCGCATCCTGCATGTTCGGGATGGTCATGTCAGTTCACCCTCACTCTCGGGTCCAGTGCGACGACGACGATGTCGGAGATGACCGCCGAGACCGCAGTGACCGCCGCACCGAAGGCGGCGATGGCCACGGCCCCGTGGACGTCATTGCGTTGCATGGTCTGCAGGAAGTACTGGCCCATGCCGTTCCAGGCGAAGATCTGCTCGGTGAGGATCGCGCCGGTGAAGATCGCCGGGATGGAGAACGCCACGTTGGTGGCCACCGGGATCATCGAGGTACGCAGGGCGTGCTTGCGGACGGCCTGGTTGCGGGTCAGCCCCTTGGCACGGGCGGTGCGCACGTAGTCCGCGTTGAGGTTGTCCAGCAGCAGTGTGCGCTGCAGCAGGTGGTAGCTCGCGTAGGAGATGATCACGATGGACGCCGTGGGCAGCGCCAGGTGCTGGGCTATGTCCACGAGCCGTGGGAAGAAGCCCTCCACGTCCGGGTTGGATGACCCTGTCACCCAGAAGACCCTGGTCCCTGCCAGGTCGTTGACCCAGAGCCCGACGGCGACGACCGCCAGTGAGGCAACCACGACGTGGGTGTTCAGGGTGACGATCGAGATCCCCTGCCAAAGCCGGTCGCCGAGCTTGTACTGCCGCGAGGCGGTGTACACGCCGATGGCGACCCCGATGATGACCGACAGGATGGTGGCGAGCAGCAGCAGCTGGGCGGAAACCCAGATGCGGTAGGAGACTTGTTCGTTGACGCTGTCCCCCAGCGGCGAGGCACCCCAGTCCCAGTGGAGGAGTATGCCGGAGAGCCAGTTCCACCAGCGTTCCAGCAGAGGGGTGTTCCGGCTCAGATTGAGCGGTTCGAGGATGTTGTCGATCTGTTCCCCGGACATCGGCGGTCGTCGGCCGAAGTAATTCGATCTCGGGTCCAGGAAGATAGCGGCCAGGAAGTACGCGAGATTCGTCGCAAGGAAAATCACCGCCAGCCATGTTGCGGTCTTCTTGGCTATGTACTTGAGCATTCGGAGAGGGACGTCTTTCCAGAGCGGTGGTCAACCGCCCGCAGTGTGGGATTCGTTATGGATTCACTTGTACCAGCCCGACAGCGGCGGCTGATGTGCCGAGCGTGAAGATTAGGTTACTAATACGTGTCGTGACCCAGTTCACAATCAACTTGCAGTGAACCATACTCCCTTGTTTTGCCGACGGGAGTACATTCCCCGGGGTTGTCCCCTACCCGTCCCCCTACAGCTTCTCCATCGGGATCCCGCCGATCAGCATCAGCCGCACCGTCCCGTTGGCACCGAAGTCGATTGTGACGGTGGCACGGACCCCCTTGCCGTCCGCGCTCTTCACCGTGCCCAGGCCGTATTTGTCGTGGTTGACGCGGTCACCGACCTCCAGTTCCAGCTGCTGCGTGTTCTTCCGCAGCGCCCCGGAGGACGCCGACGGACCCGGGCTCTTCGTGGACCGCTGCGACCGCTGCGAACCCTGCGCGGACGGGGAGGACGAACCGGACGACCACCCGCCACCGAAGCTCGTCCCGTCCGCCCAGGAGCCGGAGCCACCGGCCCACGCCGGGGCAGGCTCCTCCCGGATCCAGTCGACCAGGTCGTCCGGGATCTCACCGAGGAACCGCGACGGCGGGTTGTTCTGCGGTGTCCCCCAGTTTGACCGGGTCATCGCCCGTGACAGGTACAGCCGGTCGCGGGCACGGGTGATCCCCACGTACGCCAGACGCCGTTCCTCCGACAGCTCCGTCGGATCGCCCAGGGCCCGCATGTGCGGGAACTGGCCGTCCTCCCAGCCGACCAGGAACACCACCGGGAATTCCAGTCCCTTGGCGGTGTGCAGGGTCATCAGTGTGACCATGTCCTGCTCCTCGGCGGGGATCTGGTCGGCGTCGGCGACCAGGCTCACCCGCTCCAGGAACGCCTGCAGGCTGCCCGGTTCCGGCTCGCCCTCGGCGAGAACGGCGTCGGACGCACCGTCGCCGCCGGCCCCGTCATCACCCGGCATCGCCTCGTACGCGGCCACGTTCGCCGCCTCCTGCGAGAACTCGTGGCCGACGGACACCAGCTCATTGAGATTGTCCAGGCGGGATCCGTCCTGCGGATCATTCGATTTCTCCAGCTCGGCGGTGTAGCCGGTGAAATCCAGCACCGCGCGCACCACCGCACCGACATCCGGGATGCCCAGGGACTCCCCGTCGGAGGTCCGCATCAGCGCACCCGCGGTCTCCTCACGCAGGCCATCCATCATCTCCAGGAAACCGGCGATCGCGTTGCGTCCGCGCGAACTCAGCCCCGGGACCTCCGAACGTCCCGCCGCAACCAGCCCCTGGGCGAAACTCACCCCGGTGTTCTGCGCGTGCACGGTGACCTGCGACAGCGCACGGTCACCGATGCCGCGGCGCGGGGTGTTGATGATCCGGCGCAGGCCCATCGTGTCCTCCGGGTTGTCGAGGACCTTCAGGTAGGCCACGATGTCGCGGATCTCGCGGCGCTCGTAGAAACGCGTGCCGCCGACGACCTTGTACGGAAGGCCAGAGCGCACCAGGATATCCTCGACCACGCGCGAGGAGTTGTTCGTCCGGTACATCACCGCGATGTCGCCGTAGCGGGCGTCGCCGTGGTCGACCAGCTCATCGATGGTCTGGGCGATGAAGCGTGCCTCGTCGTGCTCGTTGTCGGCGACGTAACCACCGATCAGGGATCCGTCGCCGGAGTCGGTCCAGAGGTTCTTGTCGCGGCGTCCCGAATTCCGCGAGATCACCGCGTTCGCCGCCGACAGGATGTTCTGGGTGGAGCGGTAGTTCTGCTCCAGCAGGATCGTGCGGGCGTGCGGGTAGTCACGCTCGAACTCCTCGATATTGCGCACCGTCGCCCCGCGGAAGGCGTAGATGGACTGGTCGGCATCACCGACCACGCACAGTTCGGCGGCGGCGGTCCCCTCCCCCACCAGCGTGGACACCAGCACGTACTGGGCGTGGTTGGTGTCCTGGTACTCGTCGACGAGGATGTGGCGGAACCGGCGGCGGTAGTGGTCGGCGACCCCCGGGTTGTTGCGCAGCAGTCCCACGACCTCCCCGATGAGGTCGTCGAAGTCCACGGCGTTCGCCTGGCGCAGGCGGGTCTGGTAGTCCCGGAAGACCTGCGCGATCGTCTCCCGGTGGTGGTTACCGTCCTGCTGAGCCTCGGCCAGGGCCTCCGCGGGGCTCTGCAGTTCATTCTTCCAGTTCGAGATCACCGACAGCACGGCCCGCGGCGCAAACTCCTTGGCATCGAGCTCACGGTCACGCAGGATCATGGTGACCAGGCGCTTCATGTCGTCGGAGTCGTAGATCGTGAAGTTGGAGTTCAACCCCTCGACCAGGGCCGCATTCGCCCGGAGGATGCGCACGCACACCGAGTGGAAGGTGGAGATCCACATCCGCTCGGCGACCGGGCCGACGAGCTCACCGATGCGCTCGCGCATCTCGGCGGCGGCCTTGTTGGTGAAGGTGATCGCCAGTACCTGCCACGGTGCGACCCCACCGGCGAGCAGCCATGCGATCCGACGGGTGAGCACACTGGTCTTGCCGGATCCTGCGCCAGCGACGATGAGCAGCGGGGAGCCACTGTGCTTCACCGCCTCCTGCTGTGCGGGGTTGAGCCCCTCGAGCAACTGGTCGCGGGTCTGGGTGCTCATCACCCGGCCCGGGACCGGGCCGACGGACTCCTCCGCGGCGGCGGCATCGTGGGCAGTTTCCGAGGCACCCGCACCTTCCGCAGCGTCCCGCGTGTGGAACGGCGACGTCGACGCCGCAGCCGTAACGTCCGGCAGAGGTGCCAGGTGGGACGCGGTCGCGGACATGTCCGCGAGCACCGCCGCCGCGTCCTCCGGTGGGACGTCGTCCTCCTCCGGTGGCGGCTCGAACGGCTCCTCCGGGAAGGGGATCTCGTCGTGCGTCACGGTGCTCACAGTGGGGTGTTCTCCTTCATCGGTGTGGGGACATGTTCACCCTACAACGCCGTCCGGACGTAGAATCCTCACCATGACTAATGAGCAGGAGTTCTCCAGCGGAACCGATGACCCGTTGTCGGACGCCGAGATCCAGCGCTACCGCAGGGAGATCAACGAACTCGACCGCACGATCATCGACGCCGCGAAACGCCGGACGGAGATCTCGCGGCTGATCGGCAAGACGCGCACCGCCTCAGGCGGGACGAAACTGGTCTACTCGCGGGAAACCGCGATCCTCAACCAGTTCCGCGACGAACTCGGGCCCGAGGGCATCGCCATCGCGAACTCGCTGCTGCAGCTCGGCCGGGGCCGGCTGGGGTAGAAGGGCCGGATCACCCGCGGCCCTACGCCAGGTGGAACCCGGCGCCGACACCGCCGGCGTAGTCCATCTCGGCGGTGACCACGTCCCAGCCCACGCCCGTCACCGGGGAGTGCACGGGCCCCTGGGCGGGGTGCTGGCAGGAGGGCAGGTCCGCGAGTCCGCCGCTGAGGACGCCCACCAGGCGGCCGCCGACGTACACCGGCGCACCGGAGTCCCCGTGGGACGCGCAGAGGTGCATCGCGAACTGGGTGTCGGCGGTGGCGAACACCGGCCCGCAGGACGTCCCCGTGGTGATCCCCGTCTTGCAGACGTCGCCGAAATCACCGGGCAACGGACCACCCAGCTCGCTGAGGGAGACATCATTGTAGGTGTTGGTGACCCGGGCATTCTCGTTGAGCAGGATGATCCCGTTGTCCACCGACCCCGAGCGCTCGTAGGTGCCGATGACGGTGCCGTCCGGGTCATCGGCGGAGCTGACCTGGTCACCGGGGGCACCGCAGTGCCCGGCGGTGACAGCCACCGCATTGCCCGCGGCATCGTAGCCGGCGGCGGTGGCCGTGCACACAGACGGCCCGACGATCAGCGGGGTGGACGGCCCGACGACCACGGACGGACGGGCGTCCTGCGCCTCCTGGGGGACGCCCGGGGAGGTGAAGTAGTGGCCCGGGACGCGGTGCGGGCCCGGTTCGCCGGTGGCGTTGAGGGCGCCGTCGACAACGGTGTCGACGGCGTGCTCCGCCTGCTGCTGCACCTGCCCGGCGTCCGGGAGGCCCGGAACCCCGGGGGCCGCGGTCGCCACCGGAGCGGAGAAGGCGCCGACCACGATGGCGGCGAGAGCGGCAACGGCAACGGGGAGACGGCGACGCAACATGGCCCTCACCCTAGCTGCCACTGTCCGTCCGCCCCGGACAATCGACGGGGACAGTCCGCCATCACCCCTGAAAGGGGCTCTCGCGCACGACAGCACTTCCGCACCCCTGCCTGATTGTGACCGTTTTACGCCTGAACCACATAAACATCACGATATAACCGTTGACCAACCACACATTCCCACAGACAATGGGGGTATGTACGCGCCACAACGGCAGGACGTCATCGCCGAGGAGATCCTCACCCGCGGCGGCATGTCGGTGACCGACCTCGCCGACCTTCACCGGGTGTCCGCGGAGACGATCCGCCGGGACCTCGACGTCCTCGAGCGCCAGCAACGGATCACCCGGGTCCACGGCGGGGCCGTCCCCCACCGCGCGCACAGCGGCGAGGAGAATCCCGTGGCCGTACGCTCCACGGCCGCGCGGGACGCCAAGTCCCGCATCGCCAACGCCGCCGTCGAACACCTGCCCGCCTCGGGCGGCTCGGTCATCGTCGATTCCGGGACCACCACCGCGATGCTGTGCGACGACCTGCTCGCCCGCCCCGACCTCACGGTGGTCACCAACTCGGTCCTGCTGTCCTACCAGCTGTCCGTCCAGCCGCCGACCGCCGTCGACCGCCGGATCCGCCTGGTCGGCGGTCAGGTCCGCGGCATCACCCAGTCCGTCGTCGGCGCGGAAACCGTCGGGGAATTCCTGCGGATGCGTGCCGACGTCGCCTTCCTGGGTGCCAACGGCATCACCGCCGACTTCGGCTTCTCCACCCCCGATCCGCAGGAGGCCCAGGCCAAAACGGCCATGACCCGCGCCGCACGGGTCAGGATCGCCCTGGTGGACGAGTCGAAGGTCGGCGAGGAGCTGCTGTGCTCCTTCGCCACCGCGGCCGACATCGACCTGCTCATCACTGACGCGTCACCGGACCACCCGGTCCTCCGTGAACTCCGAGACCAAGGAATGGACGTGATCCAGGCGTGATCATCACCGTCACACCGAACCCCAGCATCGACCGGTCCCAGCACCTGCCCGGACCACTGGACGTCGGGGGTGTCAACCGGGTCGTCTCCGGGACCGACCAGGCCGGCGGCAAAGGCGTGAACGTGGCCACCGTCGTCCACAACGCCGGGGAGGACGTCCTGGCCATCGCCCCCGCCGACGCGTCCAGCGACTTCGCCGACCTGGTGCGGGCCGGGGACATTCCCGCACGCTTCGTCGGCGGTGCCGCGGTTCGCGTCAACCTCACCATCACCGACCCGGACGGGGTGACCACCAAGATCAACTCCCCCGGGGACACCGCGGCCACCGGACGCGACCTGTCCGACGCCGTCGCCCGCACGCTGGCCGACGTCACCGCCCAGAAGATCCCCGGACCCCACTGGCTGGTGCTCGCCGGATCGCTTCCCCCCGGATTCCCCGACGACTGGTACGCCCGCACCACCGCCACCGCCCACGAGCTGGGCTTCCGCGTGGCAGTGGACACCTCGGACGCGGCACTCGCCGCCCTCGTCGACCTGTCCGACCGCAATCCCGCGGCCGCGCCCGACCTGGTCAAGCCGAACTCCCACGAGCTGGCGCAGATAGTCGGCGGAAACGGCGACGCCATGGAGGACGCGGCCGCCGACGGTGACCTCGCCGCGGTGGTCGACGCCGCCACCGCGCTCCTCAGCCGGGGTTTCGGGGCGGCCCTGGTGAGCCTTGGTGCGGCCGGTGCCCTGCTGGTCGCCAGGGATGACGGGGGCGCCGACGACGGCACGTCCGCAGGCAACGCCCCGGACGCCTGGTTCTGCCCCAGTCCGTCGGTGACGGCTGTCTCCACCGTCGGAGCCGGCGACTCCACGCTGGCCGGCTACGTCATCGGCGCGGTCCGGGGACTCTCCGACCCGGACCGCCTCGCACTCGCCGTGACACACGGGTCGACCGCGGTCACCCTCCCGGGAACCACACTTCCCACCCCACACGATCTTCCCGACGTTTCACCACAATCTAGGAGAGCATGATCATGACCAGCCCAGACACCGGACCGGTGATCACCACCGACCTGGTCTCGCTCGACGCAGACCTCCCCGCAGAGAAGGAGGCCGTCCTCACCGAACTTGCCGAACTGCAGGTCAAGGCCGGACGCGCCAGCGAAACCACCCAACTGTTGGCCGACATCCACGCCCGAGAAGAGGAGGCTGCCACCGGACTGCCCGGCGGCATCGCCATCCCCCACTGCCGGACAACCGCGGTCAGCGCCCCGTCGCTCGGCTTCGCCCGGCTCAGGACACCCACCGACTTCGGCGCCGGATCCGGTGACGACGGGACTGACCTGGTCTTCATGATCCTGGCACCCGAGGGCGGCGGCAGCGAGCACATGAAGGTGCTGAGCACCCTCGCCCGTTCCCTGGTGAAGAAGGACTTCGTGGCGGCACTGCGGTCGGCGGAGTCCGAGGAGGAGATCGTCACCCTCGTCACCGACATCCTGGACAAGAAGAAGACGAAGAAGCCCGCGGCCGCAACCGCCGCCGCGCCCGCCGCTGCGTCCGCCAGCGAGCCGGAGGCCGAGCCGGCCGCCGAACCCGAGGAGTCGGCCGGTGTCGTGAAGCTGGTGGGCATCACGTCCTGCCCCACCGGCATCGCCCACACCTACATGGCCGCCGACGCCCTGGTCGCCGCCGCGGACGCACGCGACGACGTCGAGATCGCGATCGAGACCCAGGGCTCCTCCGGCGGCGACAAGCTGAAGAAGTCCCAGATCGAGGAGGCCGACGCGGTCATCTTCGCCCACGGGGTCGGTGTCCGTGACATCGCCCGCTTCGCCGGCAAGCCGGTGGTCGATGTGCCCGTCGCCAAGGGGATCTCCGAGGCGGACTCCCTGATCGACCGGGCGGTCGCCGCGTCCAAGGCCGACAACCCCAAGCGGGTGTCCGGCTCCGGAGCGGAATCCGGCGGAGACGACGATGACGACGACGAAGGCAGCCTCGGCTGGGGACGCCGCATCCAACAGGCCGTGATGACCGGTGTGTCCTACATGGTGCCCTTCGTGGCGGCCGGCGGGCTTCTCATGGCCCTCGGGTTCATCATCGGAAGCTACAACGTCTCCGAAGTCTGGGAGACGGTCGTCACGGACTACTCCATGTGGGACCTGCCCGGCAGCCTTCCCTATGACATCGGGGCCGGCGAAGAGACCACCGACAGATCCGGACTGCTTCTCTACCTAGGCGCCGTGTTCTACGGTGGCGGTACAACAGCGATGGACTTCCTGGTCCTGGCACTGTCGGGTTACACCGCCTACGCTCTGGCCGACCGCCCGGGCATCGTCCCCGGCATGGTCGGTGGCGCTGTCGCCGTGTTGGTCGGCGCCGGCTTCATCGGCGGTCTGGTCACCGGTATCCTCGCCGGGCTGGTCGCCATGTGGATCCAGTCCTGGAACGTCCCGCGCTGGCTGGGTTCCCTGATGCCGGTGGTCATCATTCCGCTGGTGGCCACACTGATCACCACCGGGTCGATGTTCCTCCTCCTCGGCAGGCCCCTGGCCGCCGCCATGGACGGCCTCCAGAACTGGCTGACCGACATGTCCGGGTCCTCCGCCATGCTTCTGGGCCTGATCATCGGCCTGATGATGTGCTTCGACCTGGGTGGACCGGTCAACAAATCCGCCTACCTCTTCGCCACCGCAGGCCTGTCCACCGGCGACGCCGCGTCCTTCCAGATCATGGCCACCGTGCTGGCCGCCGGGATGGTCCCGCCACTGGCCCTGGCCCTGTCCACAGCCCTGCGCCCGAAGATCTGGAGCAAGGAGGAGCGCGAGAACGGCAAGGCTGCCTGGCTGCTCGGCGCGTCCTTCATCTCCGAGGGTGCGATCCCGTTCATGGCCGCCGACCCGCTACGCATCATCCCCTCGATGATGGTCGGTGGCGGTGTGGCCGGCGCGCTGACCATGCTGTTCGAGGTGGAGAGCCGCGCTCCCCACGGCGGTATCTTCGTGATGCCGCTGATGGAGAACTGGTGGGGCTTCATCATCGCGGTGATCGCGGGCATGATCGTCTCGGCGATCACCGTGACCATCGTCAAGCAGGTGACCGCGAAGAAGCCGGAGACCGCGGCCGGTTCCGCCGGCGACCCGTCCTCCGATGCCGCGAAGGAGACGGCGGCGGCGTAATCGCGTCGTCAGTGTGAGCCCAGTCAGATCTGAGTCCTCCCCCAGAACGATTCTGACCCGGGAATCGTTCTGGGGGAGGACTCAGATCTTTGACGCCTACGCGGGCGAGCCGTTGACGGTCAACATCCCACCGTCGCCGACCGTGACGTCCGCGGCGAAGGCGGCGGCGAGGTTGATGCGCTGCCAGTTCCCGGCCTCGCGTCCGGCGGCGGACTGGTCGTCCAGGGGGTAACCGGCCGGAAGTGCCGTTGCGGCGAGCACCCGGGCGCGCTGCCCCCAGTCCAGATCCGGGAAAGCGGTGGACAGCAGCTCCGGTGCTCCCTGGGGGACGGTCAGCCGGGCGTCCGGATCCCCGACCGTGTCGAAACTGTAGGTCATCCGCTCGGTGTACTCGGCGACCGCCGCCTCGGTGGAGCGGTACGGGGAGTCCCCCGCGATCGCCTCGTCCAACGGCGTGCCCGTGCGCCACTCGAGTTCCTTCCGGATCTCGTCACCCGCCTGCGTCAGGACGCTCCGCATCCGGGGATCGTTCCACCGGTCACCGGCGGCAGCCTGACCCGTCATCCGGCCACCGATGACGTCCAGCGGGTAGTGGACACCCATGACCATGCGGTTGTACCCTGCCTCCGAACCGCGGGCGATCAGCTGGGGAGCGAGCTCGGGCAGCAGCACCGCCAGAAGCGTGGTGGTCCAGGTGGCCTGGTTGGTGTGGCCGGAGGGGAAGGACGCATTGCCCAACTCGTAGAGGTCCTCGTTCCCACCTCCGGTGTGCTTGGTGATGCGGTCCGGCGCGGCCTCGAAGGGGCGCGCGTAATCGAAGATCTCCTTCTCGATCAAGGTGGAGCTCGCCACGCCCCCGGCACGGGAGAGGTAGCCGGAGTCGAGGAGCATGCGGGTCTTCGGCAGGCGGTTCTCCGCCAGGGTAGTGCGCAGTTCGTCCCCCAGGGTCTCCCCGAAGGCATCGGAGAGCGCGGTGAGCAGGTCCGCGTCATCGGCGGCGGCGTCGACCTGCGCGCGCCCGACGGTCTGCGGGTCCGCGGTGTTGTTAACCTCCACCACCGTGTCGAGGTTCTGGTCCATGACCCCGGGGTGGTTGGCCCGCAGGTCCTCGAAACCGCTGACGACACCGTAGTAGATACCGCCCTGGTAGGAGCTCAGGTCGGAGAGGTACCAGTTGTACTCCTGCGGGCCGAAGGGCCGCGGGGCCGGGGCACCGTCATGCTGCACCGGGGGCAGGGTGGCGGGCAGGTACTCCCCCACGATCTCCGGGGGCTGGACCTGTGCCTGGGCCGGGGCCACGACGGTCCCCGCCGCGAGCGCGGGGACCAGTGCCAGGACCGTCACCGGGATCAGGGACCGGAATCCGGCGCGGCGGGACAGCTTGATGTTCATGGGGCGTTTCGTCTCCTGGAGAATCGTCAGAATCGTCACTGCACAGACGCGTTCACGCTAACCGACCGTGGTGTACATCACATGAACACAGCGTATCCCGGTGGAGAACAGACCGGGGCCGTTTCGGGGTGCGGTGCCGGTCCCGGCGCCGGTTCCCGTCACTAGACTGTCCCCATGCCCGCCACCCCGTCCCCCGCGTCCCCCACCGAGAGGCGCGCCAGGGCCGCGGTCTGCGTACTTTTCCTGACCAATGGTGCCCTCTTCGCCAACATCGTCCCCCGCTTCCCGGACATCAAGGCGGACCTGGGACTGGACAACGCCATCTACGGCCTCGCGGTGACAGCCTTCCCCATCGGTGCCATCGTCTCCGGGCTCGCCGCGGCGCCGCTCATCAGGACGTTCGGGTCCGCACGCGTGGCCGTGCTCGGGACGGTCCTGACCAGCGTCGGGCTGTTCTCCGCTGGGCTCGCCCCGGTACTCCCCCTGCTCATCGCCGGGCTCTTCGTGGCCGGCGCGATGGACGCCTTCACCGACGTGGCGCAGAACCACCACGCTCTCCGGGTCCAGGACCGCTACGGACGCTCCATCATCAACTCCTTCCACGCGGTATGGTCCCTCG
The DNA here is from genome assembly GCF_052107835.1 of Corynebacterium sp. Lineage (GTDB taxonomy): Bacteria > Actinomycetota > Actinomycetes > Mycobacteriales > Mycobacteriaceae > Corynebacterium. The sequence continues at coordinate 898 of NZ_JBQEDF010000005.1, read as the reverse complement.
GTGCCGTGCTGGGTGGCACCATGTCCGCGGGTGCGATCGCGGCGGGTCTCAGTGTGGGGGTGCACCTGGCGATCTCGGGTGTGGCGTTCTCCGCGGTCGCTCTCGTGGCGTACCGGTTCTGTCTGCCGGGTCCTGAACAGGCGGACGTGTCCACAGCGGATTCCGGAGCCGACCACGCTACCGACCCTGCTACCCACGCGGCGGGGACGGACCAGCCCCGGACAACAGGCGCACGCATTCCGTTCATCCTCGCCGCACTTGTCGTGGTCGCGGTTGCCGGCACCGTGGTGGAGGACGCCGGGAACTCCTGGGCAACGCTCTACCTCTCCTCGCTCGGCGCTCCCGGTGCGGTAGCGGCCACGGGGTTCATCACACTTGTGGCGGCGCAGTTCGTGGGACGGCTCGTCGGGGACACTCTCGTCGACCGCTACGGCCGACGCACCGTCGCCCGTGCCGGTGGTGCGGTGCTGGCCGTGGGGATGGGGCTGGCACTGGCATTCCCCTCCGTGCCGGGGACCGTCCTGGGACTGGCCGCGGCCGGGTTCGGCGTGGCGACCCTCGTCCCCTCCGCCATGCAGGAAGCGAGCAATCTGCCGGGCCTGCGTCCCGGGACGGGGTTGGCGGTGGTGTCCTGGCTGATGCGCATAGGATTCCTGGCCTCCCCACCCATCATTGGTGCGGTCGCGGACGCCACCAGTCTCCGTGCCGGGCTGCTCCTGATCCCTGTGGCCGGTATCGCCGTGTTCGCCTTCTCTGGGGTGCTGCGGGGACGGGAGCAGGGGTAGCACGGACATTCCCGGCGGTGCGATGACTGCGGAAGGGCACCGTAGTGGGTGGCGAAGTGGGGTTAATGGTCAGAATGCGTGTCCGGGTTCGGCACTACACAGCAGGCCACCCC
>NZ_JBQEDF010000004.1:0-107196 GCF_052107835.1 Corynebacterium sp. | reverse complement strand
GCCCAGCAGTTGAATCCGCGTTCCCGGGCACAGTAAACGGATCGACCCGGGGAACCATGACGGTCCTCCGGGTCGATTACTGTGGGTGAAGCGCTAATTTTCCTGCTCAGGGGTGGTAATTGAGCAGTGCGTCAGGGATGAGCGGTGTCACGACCTGGTCGATGGTGCCCCAGTTGTTGTAGACCGCCCAGTCTCCCTGGGTGAGAACGTCTTGGGCCAGTGAGATGAGTGCGTTGATGTCCATGGTGGCCAGAATAGCAGGTCATGGCATCCACGTCTTGTTCTACGTGTGACTAGTGGGGTAATTGGGGCTGATGTGACTAGCGGAACTAGGTCACATTCGCCGCCTTCAGATCGCCCCCGATCCGGGACAGCAGAATGCCGAGGATGGACAACATGGCGATGACCAGGAACGCCAGTCCACTCATCCACGAGTTGTCCGATCCGACGAACAACCCCGTGATGATCGCGGCAACGCCCGCAACCGCCGACACCCAGAGGATGATCTGGCAGGTCAGCCAGAAGAACCGGTAGGGATCACGGCTGTCCAGGGGGGTCACGATGGTGTCCTCGACAGTGACCTGGTCCTTGATCCCGTCCGAGTCCGGGTGGGTGCCCCGGTCCGGCTCGCTGTTCGGTGACGACTGCTGGGATGAACTCTCGGTCATGGCGACGGTCCTTTCAACGGGTGTGCTGTCGTCCTCCAGTCTGCCACCTCTGTTCCGTGCCCGGCGCAGGGGTAGTAGACTGGGCCGCTGATGTTCGCGTCAACGGGGGAACCACCCTGTGACGCGGAATGACACTGAACAAACCGAAAGGACAACGCGACGTGCTGCGCACCCATCTCTGTGGTGATCTTCGCCCTGACCACATCGGCGAGGAGGTCACCCTCACCGGCTGGGTCTCCCGTCGGCGCGACCACGGTGGAGTCATCTTCATCGACCTCCGCGACCGTTCCGGTCTGGCCCAGGTCGTGTTCCGTGAGAATGAGGTCGCCGAGCGCGCCCACGCCCTGCGCAGCGAGTACTGCCTGAAGGTCACCGGCGTTGTCGAGGCACGTCCGGAAGGGTCGGAGAACCCGAACCTGGACTCCGGCGCCATCGAACTCAACGTCTCCGCCCTGGAGATCCTCAACGAGTCGGCCGCCCTGCCGTTCCAGATCGACGACGCATCGTCCGGTGGCGAGGTCGGCGAGGAAACCCGTCTGAAGTACCGGTACCTCGACCTCCGCCGCGACAACCAGGCACGGGCGCTGCGCCTGCGGTCCCAGGTCAACAATGCCGCGCGCAACGTCCTGGTCAACAACGAGTTCACCGAGATCGAGACCCCCACGCTCACCCGTTCCACCCCCGAGGGTGCACGTGACTTCCTGGTCCCCGCACGTCTGCGTCCTGGCAGCTTCTACGCTCTCCCGCAGTCGCCGCAGCTGTTCAAGCAGCTGCTCATGGTCGCCGGCATGGAGCGCTACTTCCAGATCGCCCGCTGCTACCGCGACGAGGACTTCCGCGCGGACCGTCAGCCGGAGTTCACCCAGCTGGACGTCGAGATGAGCTTCGTCGACCAGGAGGACGTCATCGCCCTGGCCGAGGAGGTCCTGGCCGCCGTCTGGCGACAGATCGGCTACGAGATCACCGCCCCCATCCCGCGGATCACCTACGCCGAGGCGATGGAGAAGTACGGTTCGGACAAGCCCGACCTGCGTTTCGGCATCGAGATCACCGAGTGCAAGGAGTTCTTCAGGGACACGACCTTCCGCGTGTTCACCCAGGAGTACGTCGGTGCGGTCGTCATGGACGGCGGCGCGTCCCAGCCCCGCCGCACCCTCGACGCCTGGCAGGAGTGGGCGAAGCAGCGTGGCGCCAAGGGACTCGCCTACATCCTCGTGGGGGAGGACGGCACCCTGTCCGGCCCCGTTGCCAAGAACATCACCGACGACGAGCGCGCCGGCATCGCGGAGCACGTCGGGGCCAAGCCCGGCGACTGCATCTTCTTCGCCGCCGGCGAGGTCAAGTCGTCCCGTGCACTGCTCGGTGCCGCCCGCGGTGAGATCGCCGACCGTCTCGGCCTGATCAAGGACGGGGACTGGGCCTTCACCTGGGTCGTCGACGCCCCGATGTTCGAGCCCGCCGCGGACGCCACGGCGTCCGGCGACGTCGCACTCGGGCACTCCGCGTGGACTGCCGTGCACCACGCGTTCACCTCCCCGAAGCCGGAGTGGGCGGACAGCTTCGACGAGAACCCGGGCGAGGCCACCGCCTACGCCTACGACATCGTCTGCAACGGCAACGAGATCGGCGGCGGTTCCATCCGTATCCACCGCCGCGACATCCAGGAGCGTGTCTTCGCGGTCATGGGCATCACCGAGGAGGAGGCCCGCGAGAAGTTCGGCTTCCTGCTGGACGCCTTCGCCTTCGGGGCCCCGCCGCATGGCGGCATCGCCTTCGGCTGGGACCGCATCGTGTCCCTGCTGGGCGGCTACGACTCCATCCGCGACGTCATCGCCTTCCCGAAGTCGGGCGGCGGCGTCGACCCGCTCACCGACGCCCCGGGCGAGATCACCGCGCAGCAGCGCAAGGAGTCCGGGATCGACGCCAAGCCGAAGAAGAACGTCTGACACCCGGACACGGGACCGGACACAGTGAGGAGATGGACGTGCTGAGTATCGATTCCGCCCTGGAGAGTGCAACGCACCTGCTGGCGAGCCGTTTCGGCGGCACCCCGGAGCTCACCCACCCCGAGGACCTCGGGGGCAGCGGCGAGTCACTGGTGGTCCGGGTCCGGGTCACCCCCAACCCGTTCCTCCAGGAGCGCAGCGTGGTCATCAAGCAGCTGCCTCCGCTGGAGGGCGGGGAGGACGAGGCGACCGCGGCCCTCGTCCGTGAGGTCGTCGCCTACCAGTACACGAACACCCTCGCCGAGGAGAACCGGCCGGGACCGCAGCTCCTCGCCCACGATATCGAGGGACGCCTGATGGTCCTCTCCGATGCCGGGGACGGCCGCAACTACGCCGACATCCTCACCGTGGACGGTGAGTTCGAGCGTGCCGCCGCCCTGCGCAAGCTGGGCCGTGCGCTGGGTCGCATGCACGTCGCCACCGCGGACGGGCAGGAGGCCTTCGACACACTCAACCGGCGTCTGTACTCGCGGCACAACCTCCCGGCCGCGCAGACCGGGGAACGCGACGTGGATGTCGCGGTACTGGTCGATCAGGGCCTCGAGCTGCTCCGTCGCAGCGGGGTGGCGGTCCACCCCACGGTGGAGGAGTTCGCCGAGGAGGCCGGGCAGCGCCAGCACCGTTCGCGGCTGCAGGCGTTCACCCCGTTCGACCTGACCCCCGACAACATCATGCTCGCCGACTCCGTGGAGTTCCTCGACTACGAGTGGGCCGGGTTCCGGGACATCGTCTCGGACGTGGCGTGCGTGATCGCCGGGTTCCCGCACGACACCACCACACCGCTGATGGAGGACGCCGAACTGCGCGAGTTCGTCGAGGCGTGGAGTTCGGAGGTGATCGCGGTCTGGCCGGCCGTGCGTGAGGAGGGCAGGCTGGAGAAGGCGTTGATGGCGTCGCTCGTGGGCTGGTCCCTGATGAGCCTGTCACTGCTCTACCACGGCACGCTCGCGGTGATCGAGGGGGCGGGGTCGGCCGCCGAGGGCGCCCGCCGCCTCGACCGGATGCCGCGCGAGCACCTGGCGGATCTGGCGACGACGGTGGAGTCGGTCCGCCGTTTCGCCACCCAGCACCACGAGTCCGATGAACGGTTCACCGACGTCGGTGACTTCGCCGTCGACCTGCTGTCGACCCTGTCCAGGCTCGGCGCGCACCCGCAGACACGGTGAGCCCCCGATGAGCGACGACGGCCTGTTCGACGTCCCCGGCGGGAACGACGATGACGGTGCCCCGGCACCCCCGTCGCGTTCCGCCGAGTCGTACTTCCATCCCGGTGCCCACGCGCCGCTGGCGGTCAGGATGCGGCCCCGCGGCCTCGATGAGGTCGTCGGCCAGCAGCACGTCCTCGGCGAGGGCTCCCCGCTGCGCCGCCTGGTCGACGGGAGCGGCGACACCTCGGTGATCCTCTACGGACCCCCCGGGACCGGCAAGACCACCGTCGCCTCGCTGGTCGCCGGGGCGTCGGGACGCCGTTTCGAGGCACTCTCCGCGCTGAACTCCGGTGTCAAGGAGGTCCGTGCGGTCATCAGCGACGCCCGCCGCCGGCTCACCCACGGCGAGTCGACCGTGCTGTTCATCGACGAGGTGCACCGTTTCTCCAAGACGCAGCAGGACGCACTCCTCGGCGCCGTGGAGAACCGCACCGTCCTGCTCGTGGCCGCGACGACGGAGAACCCGAGTTTCTCGGTGGTCGCCCCGCTGCTGTCACGCTCACTTCTGGTCCAGCTCAAGCCCCTGGAGGAGAGTGACATCTCCACGCTGCTGCACAGGGCGGTCACCGACCGTCGCGGCTACGGCGGCACGATCTCGCTGTCGGACGGGGCGGGCTCCCTGCTCACCGCCCTGGCGGCAGGCGATGCCCGGCGTGCGCTGACCTACCTGGAGGCGGCCGCAGAGAGCATCGGTGAGGGGGAGACCCTCACCGAGGAGGACGTCCGGCGCTCCACCGACCGCGCCATCGCCCGCTACGACAGGGACGGCGACCAGCACTACGACATCACCAGCGCCTTCATCAAGTCGATCCGCGGTTCCGACCCGGACGCCGCACTGCACTACCTGGCACGGATGATCGATGCGGGGGAGGACCCCCGCTTCATCTCGCGGCGTCTGGTCGTCCACGCGTCCGAGGACATCGGCCTGGCCGACCCCACCGCCCTGCAGGCGGCTGTCGCCGCGCACCAGGCCGTGGAGTTCATCGGCATGCCCGAGGGCCGGATCCCACTGGCGCAGGCGACGGTGCACCTGGCCACCGCGGCGAAGTCGAACGCGGTCATCACGGGCATCGACGCCGCACTGGCCGACGTCCGCGAGGGCAGGGGATCGGTGGTTCCGGCGCACCTGCGTGACGGCCACTACTCCGGTGCGGAGGCGCTCGGCAACGCCGTCGGCTACCGGTACCCGCACGATGACCCGCGCGGCGTCCTGCGCCAGGACTACCTGCCCGGTGACCTCGCCGGGGCGTCCTACTACGAGCCCACCGACCACGGCCGGGAGCACGCCCTGCGGTCCCGGGTGGAGACCCTCCGTGGGATTGTGCGCGGCGACGGGTAGACTGTTGCCGGTTAAGTCCCGTATCAAGAGCACGAGCAACAAGAAGGTCCCAGCACAGTGCAGACGCATGAGATCCGCGAGCGATTCATCAACCACTTCGTGAAGCAAGGTCACACCGAGGTGCCCAGCGCCTCGCTGATCCTCGATGATCCGAACCTGTTGTTCGTCAATGCCGGCATGGTGCCCTTCAAACCCTACTTCCTCGGCGAGCAGACCCCGCCGTACTCGCGGGCGACGTCCATCCAGAAGTGCGTGCGCACCCTCGACATCGAGGAGGTGGGCATCACCACCCGCCACAACACCTTCTTCCAGATGGCGGGCAACTTCTCCTTCGGGGACTACTTCAAGCGCGAGGTCATCCGCTTCGCCTGGTCACTGCTGACCAACCCGGTCGCCGAGGGCGGCTTCGGGATCCCGGAGGACAGGCTGTGGCCGACGGTGTACCTCACCGACGACGAGGCCGCCGACATCTGGCACAACGACATCGGGGTGCCCGCCGAGCGGATCCAGCGCCGCGATGGCGAGGACAACTACTGGGACATGGGTGTGCCCGGGCCCGGCGGACCGTGCTCGGAGATCTTCTACGACCGTGGCCCGGAGTACGGGATCGACGGCGGTCCGGCGGCGGACGAGAACCGCTTCATCGAGATCTGGAACCTGGTGTTCATGCAGGACATCCGCGGCGAGCTCAGCCCGAAGGAGGGGCACGAGCCCGTCGGGGAGCTGCCGCAGAAGAACATCGACACCGGTATGGGCATCGAGCGCGTCGCCTGCATTCTGCAGGGCGTGGACAACGTCTACGAGACCGACCTGCTGGCCCCGGTGATCCGGGTGGCGGAGGAGCTGACCGGCGCCACCTACGGTGCGGACGGGGAGTCCGACGTCCGCTTCCGGGTCATCGCCGACCACTGCCGGACCGCCCTGATGCTCATCCTCGACGGTGTCACCCCCGGCAACGAGGGGCGTGGCTACATCCTTCGCCGCCTGCTGCGCCGCGTGATCCGTTCGGCCCGCCTGCTGGGCGCGGCCGGCACCACCATGGAGCGCTTCATGGAGACCGTGCGCGAGACCATGACCCCGTCCTACCCGGAGATCGCCCGGAACTGGGAGCGTATCCGTGCGGTCTCCGTCGGCGAGGAGACCGCCTTCCTGAAGACGCTGGAGTCCGGCACGCACCTGTTCGAGAACGCCGCGGCGAAGGTCCGGGCCGCGGGCGGGACCGAACTGCCGGGTGGGGAGGCCTTCACCCTGCACGACACCCATGGCTTCCCGATCGACCTGACAGTGGAGATGGCCGCGGAGGCCGGTCTGACCGTGGACAAGGCCGGTTTCGACGACCGCATGGCCGAGCAGAGGGCTCGTGCCAAGGCGGACAACCGCGCCAAGAAGCAGGTCCATGCCGATGTGTCGGTCTACCGGCCGTTCGTCGACAACCACGCGACTGCTTTCCTGGGCTACGACACCACCGACGCCGAGGGCCGTGTCCTCGGGATCGTGGTCGAAGGGAACTTGGTCGACCGTGTCGCGGAGGGGACGAAGGCCGAGGTCATCCTCGACCAGACGCCGTTCTACGCCGAGGCGGGCGGCCAGATGGCCGACCGCGGCACCCTGACCGGCCCCGGCGGCCTCGCCACCGTCGACGATGTCCAGAAGACCGGCCGCAAGGTCTGGCTGCACCGGGTGACTGTCACCGGTGGTGAGCTGGCGGTGGGTGACACTGTGGCCGCGCACGTCGACCACACCTGGCGCCACCAGGCACGCCAGGCGCACTCCGGCACCCATCTGATCCACGCCGCCCTGCGCCAGGTGCTCGGGCCCACCGCGGTCCAGGCCGGCTCGCTGAACCGTCCGGGGTACCTGCGTTTCGACTTCACCTACGCCGAGCACCTCACGGACGACCAGCTGTCCCGGATCCAGGACATCGCCAACGAGGCCGTGGACACCGACTACCAGGTCAACACCATCGAGACCAGCCTCACCGAGGCCAGGGAGATGGGCGCGATGGCCCTGTTCGGCGAGAACTACGGTGACCAGGTGCGCGTCGTGGAGATCGGCGGTCCGTTCTCCATGGAGCTGTGCGGTGGCATCCACGTCGGACACTCCTCGCAGGTCGGTCCGGTGACCGTGCTGGGCGAGTCCTCCGTGGGCTCGGGGACACGCCGCATCGAGGCCTACACCGGCATGGACTCCTTCCGGTACCTCGCCGACCAGCACCGGGTCGCCGACGCCGTGGCTTCCCGCATGCGCATCCCCACCGAGGAGATCCCGGAGCGTTTCGACCAGATCTCCTCCCGGCTGCAGGCCGCGGAGAAGCGGATCGACCAGTTCCGCACCGCCGAGCTCACCGCGAAGGTCGGTGACTACGTGATGCACTCCGTGGACGTCCACGGGATCCGCGTCACCGCCGCCCGCATCCCCGACGGGATCGCCGCGGGTGACCTGCGCACCATAGCCAATGACGCGAAGGGACGTTTCGGCACCGACCCGGCGGTCGTCGTCTTCGCCTCGGCGGACCCGCAGACCGGAAAGGTCCCGTTCATCGCCGCCGCGAACGATGCCGCGGTGGACCGTGGTGTCTCCGCCGGCGACATTGTCAGGACGATCGCCCCGCTGATCGGCGGACGCGGCGGCGGCAAGCCGTCCATGGCGCAGGGCTCGGGTTCCGACGCGAGCGGGGCGGACGCCGCCATTGCCGCGGTCCGGGAGTACGTGGAATCGGCGACGGGGGGCAACTGATGCCCACCGCTGACCGCCCCGGCGGGGACGACCCCGGCAGGGGCCGCCGTCTCGGGATCGACGTCGGTACCGTCCGTATCGGCGTGTCGCTGTCCGATCCGGACGGGATCCTCGCCACACCCCTGGAAACCGTCGATGCGGAGAAGGGGACCGGGGAACGCCCCGGGGCCGAGATCTCGCGGATCCTCGACCTCATCCGGGAGAACGGCATTGTCGAGGTCATCGTCGGTTTGCCGGTGAGCATGCGCTCCCGGCGCACCGCCAGCACGGCCCGCGCCGAGAACTATGCCCGTGAACTGGCTAAACGCCTCGACGGGATCCCGGTACGGCTGGTGGACGAGCGGATGTCGACCGTCGCCGCCACCACCGCCATGCACGCCTCCGGCGTCAGCGCGAAGAAGGGCCGGTCCCGTATCGACCAGGCCGCGGCGGTCCATATTCTGCAGGGATGGCTGGACGCCAGACGCAATTCAGTTGCCGGAGAACCGGGTGTTTAACACCTGAGAATCATTCGTGTCGTGCAACAATGACGCGAAGACGTTATACGAGAACCGTGGGAGTGAGTCTTGCCTCGATCATCCAGTACCGAACCCAGGTACCGCCGCCGTCGGCAATGGTCCATCGCGATCAGCCTCGGCCTGGTCCTGCTGCTGGTCTTCGTCGTCGCCTACGTCTACTACCAGCGTGAGGTCGTGGGCACCCGCGACTACGAGGGCGAGGGCAACGGCAACGCCGTGCTCATCCGCGTCGAGGAGGGCGACACCGTCTCCGGTCTCGTTCCCCAGCTCCTGGATGACGATGTCGTCGGATCGCGGTCGGCAATACTGTCGGCCGCCGACGACGCCGAGCGCAACGGGACGTCCCGCGGTCTGGAGGCCGGCTACTACGCACTCCAGGAGGAGATGTCGGCGGACTCCGCGATGACCGCGCTGACGGACGACGAACGCCGCCTCGGTGTCATCGACATCCCCACCGGACTCACCATGGAGGACGTGACCGTGGTCGGCGGGGAGGCCAACCCCGGCATCTTCACCTCGATCGCCGACAACTCCTGCCGGGAGGGGTTGACCGACGGGCTGGAGGACTGCGTCAGCGTCGACGACCTCCGCGAGGCGGTCGTCTCCACCCCGGCCGCCGAGCTCGGCGTGCCGGACTGGGCCGTCGACGCGGTGGACGCCCGTGCGGACGACCCGCGCCGCCTCGAGGGGCTGATCGCCCCCGGTGTCCACCTGTTCAACCCGACGTCGTCGGCGCCGGAGATCGTCCGCTCCCTGGTGGAGCAGTCGGCGGAGATCTACGAGGGCACCGGCCTGGTCGAGGCGTCCGGCGCGGTGGACCTGTCGCCGTACGAGATGATCACCGCGGCGTCGCTGATCGAGCGTGAGGCCCCGGAGGGTGACTTCGACAAGGTCGCACGGGTCATCCTCAACCGTCTCGCCGAGGACCAGCGCCTGGAGTTCGACTCCACCGTCAACTACGACGTCGCCGCCCAGGAGGTCGCCACCACCGATGAGGACCGTGGCCGGCAGACACCCTGGAACACCTACGCGAAGAACGGGCTGCCGGAGACGCCGATCGCCTCGCCCGGCGTCGGTGCGCTGCAGGCCGTCGAGCACCCCGCCGAAGGGGACTGGCTGTACTTCGTGACCGTGGACATGGACGGGCGCACCGTCTTCAACCGCGACTTCTCCGCCCACGAGGACGCGATCGAGGAGTCCCGGCGCAACGGTGTCCTGGACAGTGGACGCGAGCCGGGTGCCTGAGATGACTGAAATTACGGACACCGTCTATTCGGTGGAACAGTTCCTCGGGTTCGCGGGCTCCCGCAGCTCCACCGTCTGCGCGGTGCTCGGACGTCCGGTGGCGCACTCGCTGTCCCCGGTGATCCACCTGGGGAGTGCGGCGGCACTGGGACTGGACGATCTGGAGTACGTGCGGGTGGACGCCGGCGAGCCCGCCGAGGTCCGCCGTCTGCTGAGGACGTCGCCGCCCAACGTGGCCGGGTTCTCGGTGACGATGCCCGGCAAGTCGGCGGCGCACGACCTCGCCGACGAGGTCACCGGGCAGGCCGCACTGATCGGCACCGCCAACACCCTGATTCCGCTGCGCGACGACCAGGGGGTGCCCACTGGGCGCTGGTTGGCGGAGAACACGGACGTCGACGGCGTGTCGGCGTGTCTCGACGCGGTCGGGGCGGAGGGGACGCGGGCCGTGGTGGTCGGCAACGGTGGGACATCCCGACCCGCGGTGGCCGCCCTGGCGCGGGCGGGTTTCACCACGGTGACTGTCCTGGCACGGTCGGAGCGGGCGCTGAACCTGCAGACGCTCGTGGAGTCCTACGGGATGGACTTCGACTGGCGCCGGCTCGATGACGACGGCATCGGCGGGGTCTGCGCCGCGTCCGATGTCCTGGTCTCCACCGTCCCGGCGTCCGGAGTGACGGCGGCGTCGGGGGTCGCCACCGCGCTGGCGCGCGCCCCGCGCGTGGTCGACGTGATCTACGACCCGTACCCCACCGACCTGCTGGCCGAGGCGGGACGGAGCGGCCGTCCTGTCGCGGACGGGCTGCTGATGCTCGCCGGTCAAGGTGTGGAGCAGTTCCGCCTGTTCACCGGGGAGTCCCCGTCCGTCGACGGAATGTACCGGTTGCTGCGGGAACACCGCGGACTGGACTAGGGGACCGGGGAGCAGGGGGGGTGCTCGGCGGTGCGGTGGTCCTCGTGTGGGCGCTCGCCCTGGCGGTGTGGGACTTTCGGCACCGCCGGCTGCCGGACATCCTGACCCTTCCCGCGGTGCCGGTGGTCTGGGCGGCCGCGATCGTCACCGGTCATGGATGGGCGGTGCTGGGTGGCCTCGGGTGGTTCCTGGTCTGCGTCCTGCCTGGGCTGGTGTCGGCGCGGATGAGGGTCGGCGGGGGTGACGCGAAACTGGCCCTGTCGCTGGGAGCGGTCGCGCTCGGGACAGGTGGGGTGGCCGGACTGCTCCTCGCCGTGGGTGGTGCCTCCCTGGTCACACTGGTGATCGCCGGGGTTACTGGGAGGGGTGGGGGTGTGCCGCACGGCCCCGGAATGCTCCTGGCGACCGGCACGGTGGCGGTGATACATCTCATAAACGCCGGGGGGTGGTGACCCTGGGCCGCGGGACATGGAAGAATAGGGCCATGCTTCGATGGACGACTGCCGGGGAATCACACGGCCAGGCCCTTGTTTCCGTTGTCGAGGACATTCCCGCAGGTGTGCCCGTCACCCGCGCCGAGGTGTCCCGCCAACTCGCTCGACGACGTCTCGGCTACGGCCGCGGCGCACGCATGAAGTTCGAGGCGGACGAGGTCACCTTCCTCGGTGGCGTCCGTCATGGGCTGACCCTCGGCTCGCCGGTCGCCGTGATGATCGGCAACACCGAGTGGCCGAAGTGGACCACCATCATGTCCGCCGACCCGCTGGACACCACGGATGAGGACGTCGCCAGGGAAATGGCCTCCGGTCGCGGCGCGCGGCTCACCCGCCCGCGCCCGGGCCACGCCGATTTCTCCGGCATGGTGAAGTACGGGCACGACGAGGCACGTCCTGTGCTGGAGCGGTCCAGTGCCCGGGAGACCGCCGCCCGGGTCGCCGCCGGAACCTTCGCCCGGACCCTGCTGCGCGAGGTCACCGGTGCCGAGGTCGTCAGCCACGTGCTCGCCATCGGGCCGTCCGACACCTACACCGGACCCCCGCCGGGCGCCGCGGACCTCGACGCCGTCGACACATCCCCGGTCCGCGCGTTCACCGTCCACGGTGACGACCACGAGAAATCCATGATCGCCGAGATCGAGGCCGCCCGGAAGTCCGGCGACACCCTCGGTGGCGTCGTCGAGGTCGTGGTCTCCGGTCTGCCGATCGGCCTCGGCACCCACGCCACGTGGGACGGCCGGCTGGACGGGCAGCTGGCCCAGGGGCTGATGAGCATCCAGGCGATCAAGGGCGTCGAGATCGGAGACGGTTTCGAGGAGGCCCGGCGCCGCGGCTCAGAGGCGCACGACGAGATCGACCGGGTGGACAACGGTTCCGGGGTGGTCCGGCGCACCAACCGTGCCGGGGGCGTCGAGGGGGGTATGACCAACGGTGAACAGCTGCGCGTACGTGCGGCGATGAAGCCGATCTCCACGGTGCCGCGTGCGCTGGCCACCGTGGACATGGACGACGGCCAGGCGGCCACCGGCATCCACCAGCGCTCCGACGTCTGCGCCGTCCCGGCGGCCGGCGTCGTCGCCGAGTCCATGGTGGCGCTGGTCCTGGCCCGCGCCGTGCTGGAGAAGTTCGGCGGGGACAGCGTCGCCGAGACGCGGCGGAACTACCAGTCCTACGTCTCGGACGTGAACTCCCGGCTGTCCTGGGGTGACGACTAGATGGCGGACGGACACCCGGTGCAGACCGCCGGGGTCGTCCTCGTCGGCCCCCCGGGTGCGGGCAAGACCACCGTCGGGCACGAGCTCGCCGGGGCACTGCGTTGCGGGATGGTCGACTCGGACGTCCTGCTGGAGCAGGACGCCGGAATGTCCTGCGGTGAGGTGTTCTCGGCGGTCGGTGAGCCGGAGTTCCGACGCCGTGAGGAGGACGCCGTCGCGGCCGCACTGGAGTCCGACGGGGTGGTTTCCCTGGGCGGCGGGGCGGTGCTCTCGGCGTTGACCCGTCAGCGTCTCGCCGCACACACCGTCATCTACCTGCGGGTCTCGGTCGAGGAGGGGGTGCGCCGGACCTCAGGCTCCGGCACACGTCCCGTTCTGGCGGCCACCCCCGGATCGGATGCGGAGAGCCGCTACAGGGAGCTCCTGGCCGAACGCGAGGCCCTCTACACCGGGGTCGCCACCTACACCGTCGACAGTGACGGCCGTGCTCCGCGCTACACCGTCGCCGAGATCCTGGCCCTGCTCGGACTGCACACCGAACCCCTGGAGGACCTGTCGTGAACGCCATTGTCCGTGTCGCCACCGACCACCCCTACGACGTCGTCATCGGACGCGACCTCACCGGGCTGGTGGCGGACGCCGTCCCCGGTGCACGCCGCGCCGTGATCCTGCACCAGCCACCTCTGGCGGAGCTCGCGGCACGGGTCGCCGACGGTCTGCGCGCCGCCGGGGTCGAACCGGTCCTGCACGAGACCCCCGACGCCGAGTCGGCGAAAACCGTCGACGGCGCCGCCGGGTGCTGGGACATCTGCGCGTCCGCCGGGCTGTCCCGCCAGGACATGGTCGTCGGCGTCGGGGGAGGGGCGACCACCGACCTCGCGGGGTTCATCGCCGCGACCTGGATGCGCGGGGTGCAGGTCGTGCAGTACCCCACCACGCTGCTGGCCATGGTCGACGCCGCGGTCGGCGGGAAGACCGGCATCAACACCCCGGCCGGGAAGAACCTCGTCGGTGCATTCCACGAGCCGGCCAGGGTCCTGGTCGACCTGGACGTTCTGGAGACCCTGCCGAGGGACGAGATCGTGGCCGGAAGTGCCGAGATCATCAAGGCCGGTTTCATCCGGGATCCGGAGATTCTGAGGATCTACGAGATGGATCCCGCCGCCGCCACCGAACCGCAGGGATCACTGCCGGAGCTCATTGAGCGGGCAATCCGGGTGAAGGCCGATGTGGTGGGCCAGGATCTCCGCGAGTCATCGCTGCGGGAGATCCTCAACTACGGGCACACCTACGGCCACGCCGTGGAACAGCACGAGAAGTACCGGTGGCGCCACGGCAACGCCGTCGCGGTGGGCATGGTCTACGAGGCCGAACTCGCCCATGCCGCCGGTCTGCTCAGTGCGGACGGTGTGCTGCAGCACCGCCGGATCCTCGGCACCGTCGGTCTGCCGACCTTCTATGACGGTGCGTCGCTCGAGGACCTGCTCGAGGTCATGGGGCGTGACAAGAAGAACAGGGACGGTAACATCCGTATTGTCGTTGTCGGCGACACCGGGTCCACCGGCGTTTACACTCCGCAACGACTGGTCAACCCGTCGCAGGACGATCTCCTGACGGCGTACCGGAAGACACTGAACTAACCAAGGAGATCCCATGCGCGTCCTCGTCCTCAACGGACCCAACCTCGACCGTCTGGGGCGACGGCAGCCGGAGATCTACGGCTCCACGACACTGGCGGACATCGAGACGGCGCTGGGGGAGCATGCCGGCCGACTCGGCGTGGACATCGACTTCCTCCAGTCCAACCACGAGGGGGCCCTCATCGACCGGGTCCACGAGGCCGCGGATGCCGGCGACGCGGTGATCATCAACCCGGGCGGGTTCACCCACACCTCGGTCGCGCTGCGCGATGCCCTGGTGGAGATCTCGGAGGGGGCGGGCTTCGTGGAGGTGCACATCTCCAACGTCCACGCCCGTGAGGACTTCCGCCACCACAGCTACCTCTCACCGATCGCCCGCGGCGTGATCGCGGGTCTCGGGGTGTCCGGGTACCACGCGGCGCTGGAGTACCTCGCGGCGTAACCTGGGACGTCATGACCAACGCGAATTCCCTCACCACCCTCCGCCGCGAGAAGGTCGCCGCCGCCGTCAAGGATGCCGGTCACGAAAACCTGCTCGTGAGCGACCTGAAGAACATCCGTTACCTCACCGGGTTCAGCGGATCCAACGCCGCCGTGCTGCTGTCGTCCGACGGCAGCGCCACGATCGTCACCGACGGTCGCTACGACACACAGGTCCGCCAGGAGACCGACGGCCTCGACATCCGCATCACCCGTGACCTCTTCGGCGAACTCAGGGGAGTCGCCGGGGGCTCAGGCTTCGCCATCGAACCCGGTCTGGCGGTCGGCCAGGCCCGTGAACTGGGTGATCCGCCGATCCTGGAGCGCGCGGTGGAGGATGCCCGCCTGGTCAAGGACGCGGCGGAGCTCGACGCCCTGCGCGCTGCGGGTTCCCTGGCGGACACCGTCTTCACCGAGTTCATCGCGGCCGGGGGCGTCCGCGAGGGCATCACCGAGATCGAGGCGGCCGCCGACCTCGAGCACCGGCTGCGCGCCGCCGGGGCGGACGGACTGAGCTTCGACACGATCCTGGCGTCCGGCGTCAACGGCGCCAAGCCGCATGCCGGGGTGTCCCGCGATGTCATCGTCCCCGGACTGGTCACCATGGACTTCGGCGTGTGGCTCGACGGCTACGCCTCCGACCAGACCCGTACGGTGTGCGTGGGCGAGCCGGACGCGTTGTCCTCCGAGCTCTACGGGCTGGTCCACCGGTCCTTCAGCGCGGGTGCGGACGCGGTGCGTCCCGGGGCCGGCCTGTTCGCGGTGGACAAGGTCTGCCGCGACATCATCGCGGAGGCGGGGTACGGCGAGAACTTCGTCCACTCCACCGGCCACGGTGTGGGACTCGACGTGCACGAGGCCCCGTACGCCGCCTCGCGCACACCGGAGGACAGGGACCTGGCCGAGGGGATGACGCTGACCATCGAGCCGGGCGTGTACCTCCCGGGCAGGACGGGCCTGCGGATCGAGAACACCTACATCGTCACCGCCGACGGAGCGGAGACGGTCAACCCGTCGACGACCGAATTGCAGGTCGTGTAGGCCCGGGCTGGTACACTGACCGGCTGTTCACCTTACCGAGTTTCGACGAAGTTTTTCCAGGGAGTAGACACGTGGCGACCACCGCGGATTTCAAGAACGGCCTTGTGCTGAAGATCGACAACAAGCTTCAGCAGATCACCGAGTTCCAGCACGTGAAGCCGGGCAAGGGCCCCGCCTTCGTCCGGACGAAACTCAAGGACGTTGTCTCGGGGAAGACCATCGACAAGACCTTCAACGCCGGGGTCAAGGTCGAGACCGCCACGGTTGACCGCCGCGACATGACCTACCTGTACAACGACGGCGAGAGCTTCGTGGTCATGGACGACAAGGACTTCGAGCAGTTCGAGGTTCCCGCGGAGAAGTTCGGCGACGCCGGCCGTTTCCTGCTGGAGAACATGCGCGTGCAGGTGTCCTTCCACGACGGCGAGATCCTCTTCGCCGATCTGCCGGTGTCCGTGGACCTGGCCGTCGAGCACACCGACCCGGGCCTGCAGGGCGACCGCTCCACGGGCGGCAGCAAGCCCGCCACGCTGGAGACCGGCGCGGAGATCCAGGTCCCGCTGTTCCTGGAGACCGGCAACGTGGTCAAGGTCGACACCCGCAGCGGCGAGTACCTCTCGCGCGTCAACAACTGACGTCATGGCGGACAAGGAATCCGACGGGTCGTACCGTCGTCACGGATCGCGCTACAAGGCGCGCCGTCGCGCCGTCGACATCCTCTTCGAGGCCGAGTTCCGCGACGCGGACCCGGTGGGGATCGTCGAGGAGCGCGTGGAACTCGCCAGGGACGAGTCGAACCAGGTCAAGCAGGTCCCGGAGTACACCGGGCAGATCGTCGCCGGGGTCGCGACCGCCCTCGACGAGATCGACGGGAGCATCTCCGGACACCTGAGCAGCACCTGGCGTCTGGAGCGGCTCCCGGCCGTCGACCGCGCCGTGCTGCGCGTCGCCACCTGGGAGGTCCTCTACAACGGGGACGTCCCGGCGAAGGTCGCACTCAAGGAGGGGATCCAGCTCGCCGGGGAGTACTCCCACGACAAGGCCCCCTCCTACGTCAACGCCGTGCTCGACGGCATCGCCCGGGACAAGCGCCTGGCTGACGAAGCTGCGGAGGCGGCTGCCGCCGATGCCGCGGCGGCAGCGGCGAAGGCCGATGAAGAACGTGCCGACGCCCTGATCGACGGCATCGTCAGTGACGGTGACGGCGAGCATGGGGAGCCCCCGGAGCAGTAGGAGCGGGCTGGTGCCTGCACAGACACCAGACGGTGGACGGGGGACATACTCCACCGTCCGGGGTCTCACTCATACCGGGTCTTTCCACTGTGCCGGAGAATGCCCGTAGTTCACCGGTGGCATCGAAAACTCCGTTCCGTGGTCGGTCATGGTGAGCACCGGTGCCGCGTACTCAAGGTTCCCGTGGGGGGAACAGGCCATCGAGCGTGTCACCGGCTTCATTGGACGTGGATCGCACTGGTGCGTGGCGTCGCAGCGGGGAAACGTCATGAGTTCGTGGGCCGTCCGCGCCAGTGAAAGACGAGCCACGGAGTAGTCGTCACGGAATAGGAGGACTGCCGCCGCCGCGATGGCCCCCATGCCGGTGGCATGGTCGAGCGCCTGAACTGGGAGTGCGCCGGGATGCCCTTGTGCGTCCCGGTACATCTCGGAGATTCCACTCGAAGCCTGGACAATGCTGTCGAAACCGCGGTGATCCTCCCAGGGGCCACCGCTTCCCCATGCATTGAGGGCAACGACTTTCAGGTGGGGCAGTTCATCGCAGAGCTGCTCTGGTTCAAGTGCCATCGAGTCCAGAGCACCGGGACGGTAGCCGAGTACGACGAGATGGCAGTCGCGTAGGAGGTCGTCGAACAAACTCCGGTCGACACGCTCCTTGAGATCGAGGAGACAGCTTCGTTTGTCGAATCCCGTGTCGATGAACTGGTCGGGGAGCTCCGGGTACTGGGGCGGGTCGACACGGAGCACATCGGCACCCAACGTACCGAGAACCCGGGTTGCACTCGGTCCCGCGATAACCCGGGTGAGGTCGAGAACACGCAGACCGTGGAGGGGCATCCGAGCTGAATCACCCGTCGACTTCCAACGGGTTCCTTTGCCCGAGGTGGTGGAGAAGTCGATCCAGGGGCCAGAAGCCGCTGCACGTCCCATCGCACTTTCCTCCCACTCCTGCCGTGTCCTCACAGCCGATGCGACGCCACCGCCATCAACAATGCGTGCTTCCCAGTCGCTGGCTTCGCCACTGAGTAGAACCTGCCCGATCTCGTCGATGGTCCGGGCCCCCAGGCATTTCTGCAGGGCCGAGCGATGGTGTGGGTAATTGGCATGGAGTCTGATCCATCCGTCCGCAGTTGCGTAGAACCTCGACGCTGGTGCGAAGTCCTCGGGACTCCGGCCATTGACGCGGAGGTTTTTCAGCGAACCGAAGGACGATGCAACCCGATGTGCGTCCACAACGAAATCACGCCCCGTGAGCTCACCCAGCGCAGCCCCCGCAACCCGCGTAGACGCCAGAGCCAGACTCTCGACATCGAGTGCACCGTTCCACCAGTGACGGGGCCCGACGACACGGGTTGACCCTTCGGGGTCACTGGAAAGAACCTGACCCAGTGTTTGCGTCCACGGATAGGGGAGCGTATCCATCCCCGCAGTATACGTGGGAGCTGAAGGGCGAGTCCTTTCCGCGTGCTATGATCAATCGCGGACAAGGAACCGGTCGTGCAGGCCGGTCCGGCCACCTTTAACGATCCGTCCGGTGAGGCGGGGAAGGAGGTCACGATGAGCACTGCGATCATGGACGCCGACGATGTCGGTCGTACTGTCGCACGCATCGCGCACCAGATCATCGAGAAGACGGCGTTGGACGCACCGGGCTCCGGCCGGGTCGTCCTGTTGGGGATCCCGTCGGGGGGAGTGCCGCTGGCGGCGCGTCTCGCCACGCGCATCCACGAGTTCAGTGGCGTGGAGGTCTTCCACGGCGCGCTGGACGCCACCCTCTACCGTGACGACCTGACGTCGACGCCGCACCGCGCGCTGAAGTCCACGAGCATCCCGCGCGGGGGGATAGACGGTGCCACCGTCGTCCTCGTCGACGACGTGCTGTTCTCCGGACGCACCATCCGGGCCGCGCTCGACGCCCTGCGGGACGTGGGCCGGGCCCACATCGTGCAGCTGGCCGTCCTCGTCGACCGCGGGCACCGCGAACTGCCGATCCGCGCGGACTACGTGGGCAAGAACATCCCCACCTCCACCAGCGAGGACGTCCAGGTGACACTCGCGGAGATCGACGGTGCCGACGAGGTCCGGCTGTTCCGGTCCGGTGGGTCGCCGGAAGGAGCCGACGAATGAAGCACCTGCTGAGCATCGCCGACCTGACGGCCGGTGAGATCACCGGCCTGCTGGACGAGGCGGACCGCTTCGCCGAGTCCCTGCGGGACCGCGAGGTCAAGAAGCTGCCGACCCTGCGCGGGCGCACCGTCTTCACCCTGTTCTACGAGAACTCGACCCGCACCCGGTCCAGTTTCGAGACCGCCGGCAAATGGATGAGTGCGGACGTGATCAACATCTCCGCGTCTTCGTCGAGCGTGAAAAAGGGGGAGTCCCTCCGGGACACGGCACTGACACTGCGGGCGGTCGGCGCCGATGCGATCATCATGCGCCACCCGTCCTCGGGCGCCGCACGCCAGGTCGCCGACTGGGTGGGGCAGGGGACCGACGGCATCAGCGTCCTCAACGCCGGCGACGGCTCCCACGAGCACCCCACCCAGGCACTGCTGGACGCTGTCACCCTGCGCAACAAGCTGGGCGACCTGTCCGGGAGCCACGTCGTCATCGTCGGGGACATCCTGCACTCCCGCGTCGCCCGATCCAATGCACTGCTGCTCACGGCGCTGGGTGTGGACGTCACCTTCGTTGCCCCACCCACCCTGCTGCCGCTGGGCATCGGGCACTGGGTCAATCCCCACGGCGCGACCGGCACGGTGCGCACCAGCACGGACATGGACGCCGCGATCGCCGGGGCGGATGCCGTGATGATGCTGCGCGTCCAGGCCGAACGGATGAACGGCGGGTTCTTCCCGTCCCACCGCGAGTACGCGACGCGCTACGGCCTGTCCGAGGCGCGCCTCAACCGGTTGGACGACGACGTCGTCGTCCTGCACCCCGGTCCGATGCTGCGCGGCATGGAGATCAGCGACGCGGTGGCCGACGCCCCGCAGGCCGTGGTCCTGGACCAGGTCACCGCCGGTGTGCACGTGCGTATGGCGGCACTGTTCACGCTGCTGGTCGGCACCGACGCCGGGCATGACGGGGGCACCGAATGAGCAACAACGAGACACAGGAGAAGAACGTGAACGACTACCCGGCCACCGGCACGCTGCACGCGCCCGCCGAGGGGGAGACCCTGCTGCGCGGTGTGCTCGTCTACGGCGAGGGAGAGCCGTCCGACGTGCTGGTCCGGGACGGTGCGATCGCGGAGATCGCGGCCTCCGGGAGCCTGACCTGCGACGAGGTCCTCGACCTCGATGGCCAGGTGCTGCTGCCCGGGCTCGTCGACATGCACGTCCACATGCGTGAACCGGGACGTGAGGACACCGAGACCATCGCCACCGGTTCCGCCGCCGCCGCCCGGGGCGGTTTCACCGCCGTGTTCACCATGGCCAACACCGACCCGGTCACCGACACGCCCGCCATCGCCGAGATGGTGTGGATGAAGGGCCAGCAGACCAACCTCTGCGATGTGCACCCGGTCGGCTCCATCAGCCGCGGACTGACGGGGACGGAACTCACCGAGTTCGGCATGATGGCCGATTCCGGGGCGAAGGTCCGGATGTTCTCCGACGACGGGAAATGCGTCGACGACCCCCGTCTGATGCGCCGCGCCGTCGAGTACGCCGGAGGTATGGACGTCCTGCTCGCGCAGCACTGCGAGGAGCCCCGGCTCACCGAGGGCGCGGTCGCCCACGAGGGCGAGACCGCCGCGCGCCTGGGCCTGAACGGGTGGCCACGGGTCGCCGAGGAGTCCATCGTCATCCGCGACGCCCTGCTGGCCCGCGATTACGGCGGACGACTGCACATCTGCCACGCCTCCACCGAAGGGACCGTGGAACTGCTTGCCTGGGCCAAGGAGCACGGCATCCCGCTGTCCGCCGAGGTGACCCCCCACCACCTGGTGCTCACCGACGAGAAGCTGGAGACCTACGACGGGCACTTCCGGGTCAACCCGCCGCTGCGCGAGACCCGCGACACCCTGGCGCTGCGCCGGGCACTGATCGACGGCACGGTCGACTGCGTGGCCACCGACCACGCCCCGCACGGCTCCGAGGAGAAGTGCTGCGAGTTCGACCAGGCGCGCCCCGGCATGCTGGGGCTGGAGACCTCCCTGGCGCTGATCGCCCAGCTCTTCGTCACCAACGTCCCCGAGGGGCAGGACGCACAGGACTGGCGCTTCGTGGCGAAGGTGATGTCCGAGCGGCCCGCCGAGATCCTGAAGCTGCCCGGCCAGGGCCGGCCGGTCGAGGTGGGGGAGCCGGCGAACCTCTGCGTCGTCGACACCGGCCGCACCTGGACAGCCCGCGGAGACGAGCTGGCGTCCAAGTCGGGCAACACCCCCTACGAGGGCATGGACCTCCCGGTGAAGGTGACGACCACGCTGCTGCGCGGCAGGGTCACCTGCCGAGACGGCGACGTGGTGGACGCGTAAGAATGACTGATCCAACAAGAGAAGAAGAAAAGAGTACTGCTGTGAGTTCCTCCCGCACCCCCGCGCTGCTGGTGCTCGCCGATGGACGGGTGTTCCGCGGACGCGCGTTCGGCGCCCGGGGCACCACCCTCGGCGAGGCCGTCTTCACCACCGCCATGACCGGCTACCAGGAGACGATGACCGACCCCTCCTACCACCGGCAGATCGTGGTGGCGACAGCCCCGCAGATCGGCAACACCGGCTGGAACGACGAGGACGGCGAGTCCCACGGCGACCGCATCTGGGTCGCCGGCCTGGTCATCCGCGACCTGTCCCGCACCGTCTCCAACTGGCGGGCCGAACGTCCGCTGGGCGAGGAGATGGAGAAGCAGGGCATCATCGGCATCCAGGGCGTCGACACCCGCGCGATCGTCCGCCACCTGCGCGACAAGGGTTCGGTCAAGGCCGGTGTCTTCAGCGGTGGGGACGCCGCGCGTCCGGTGGAGGAGCTGGTCGCCGAGGTCAACGACCAGCCCTCGATGGCCGGGGCCGACCTGGCCGTGGAGGTCTCCACCGATGACGTGTACGTGATCGAGCCCGACGGTGACGCCCGCTTCACCGTCATCGCCTACGACATGGGCATCAAGTCCAACACCCCGCGCAACCTCGCGTCCCGCGGGGTCCGCACCGTCGTCGTCCCGGCGAACAGCCCGGTCGAGCCACTGCTGGAGCAGTACGGCGCCGACGGCGTGTTCATCTCCAACGGTCCCGGCGACCCTGCCACCGCCGACGTCATGGTCGAGCAGGTCCGCAGCGTGCTGGAGCGGGGGGTGCCGCTGTTCGGCATCTGCTTCGGCAACCAGATCCTGGGCAGGGCACTGGGCATGGACACCTACAAGCTCAAGTTCGGGCACCGCGGCATCAACGTACCCGTGATCAACCACCTGACCGGCAAAATCGACATCACCTCGCAGAACCACGGCTTCGCCCTGCGAGGACGTCCCGGTGAGCCCTTCGACACCGACTTCGGCACCGCCCAGGTCACCCACACCTGCCTCAACGACGACTGTGTCGAAGGCGTCGCCCTCGACAGCGGCCTCGCCTTCTCCGTCCAGTACCACCCCGAGGCCGCCGCCGGCCCCCACGACGCCAACCCACTGTTCGACCAGTTCATCGAGCTGATGGAAGGGAACAACTAAATGCCGAAGCGCACCGACATCAACCACGTCCTCGTCATCGGCTCCGGCCCGATCGTCATCGGCCAGGCCTGCGAGTTCGACTACTCCGGCACCCAGGCGTGCCGTGCCCTCAAGGCCGAGGGTCTGCGGGTCTCGCTGATCAACTCCAACCCGGCCACGATCATGACCGACCCGGAGTTCGCCGACCACACCTACATCGAGCCGATCCAGCCCGAGTACATCGAGAAGATCTTCGCCGCGGAGAAGGAGGCCGGACACCCGGTCGACGCCGTGCTGGCGACCCTGGGTGGGCAGACCGCCCTGAACGCCGCGATCCAGCTCGACCGCCTCGGCATCCTCGACACGTACGGCGTGGAGCTCATCGGCGCCGACATCGACGCCATCGAGCGCGGTGAGGACCGCCAGAAATTCAAGGACATTGTGGCCTCCATCGGCGGCGAGTCCGCCCGGTCCGCGGTTTGCCACGACATGGACGAGGTCCACGACGCCGTCGCCGAACTCGGCCTGCCGGTCGTCGTCCGCCCCTCCTTCACCATGGGTGGCCTGGGCTCCGGCCTGGCCTTCACCTACGAGGACCTCGACCGCATCGCCGGTGGGGGCCTCGCCGCCTCCCCGGAGGCCAATGTCCTGATCGAGGAGTCCATCCTCGGCTGGAAGGAGTTCGAGCTCGAGCTCATGCGCGACGGCGACGACAACGCCGTGGTCATCTGCTCCATCGAGAACGTCGACGCCCTGGGCGTCCACACCGGTGACTCCATGACCGTCGCCCCGTCGATGACGCTGACCGACCGCGAGTTCCAGATCATGCGTGACCAAGGGATCGACATCCTGCGCGCCGTGGGCGTGGACACCGGCGGCTGCAACATCCAGTTCGCGATCAACCCGGAGGACGGCCGGCTCATCACCATCGAGATGAACCCGCGCGTCTCCCGCTCCTCGGCCCTGGCCTCGAAGGCGACAGGTTTCCCGATCGCCAAGATCGCCGCGCTGCTGGCCATCGGCTACTCACTCAACGAGATCCGCAATGACATCACACGGGTCACCCCGGCCGCCTTCGAGCCGACCCTGGACTACGTGATCGTCAAGGCCCCCCGGTTCGCCTTCGAGAAGTTCCCCGGCGCCGACGACACCCTGACCACCACCATGAAGGCCGTCGGCGAGGCCATGGCCGTGGGCCGCAACTACATCTCGGCCCTGAACAAGGTGCTGCGCTCCCTGGAGACCAGGCCCGCCGGCTTCTGGACCACCAGCGACGAGTACTTCGCCGGCGACCGCGCCCGCGACCTCAACGCCGTCCTCGACGACCTGGGTCGGCCCACCGAGGGCCGCATGTACGACATGGAGCTGGCCCTGCGCCTCGGCGCCACGGTTGACCAGGTGCACCGTGCCTCGGTGGGCGTGGATCCCTGGTTCCTGCACGAACTGAAGGCGCTGGTTGATTTCCGGGCCGAGCTGGAGGACGCCCCGGTCCTCAGCGAGGACCTGCTGCGCGAGGCGAAGTACCTGGGACTGTCGGACGCCCAGATCGCCGCACTGCGTCCCGAGCTGGCCGGTGAGGACGGTGTCCGTTCACTGCGTTGGTCGCTGGGGATCCGCCCGGTGTTCAAGACCGTGGACACCTGTGCCGCCGAGTTCGAGGCACAGACCCCGTACCACTACTCAACCTACGAGATGGACCCCGAGGCGGAGTCCGAGGTCGCTGAGCAGCGTGAGC
This sequence comes from Corynebacterium sp., assembly GCF_052107835.1. Taxonomy (GTDB): domain Bacteria; phylum Actinomycetota; class Actinomycetes; order Mycobacteriales; family Mycobacteriaceae; genus Corynebacterium. Next base: position 83,086 of record NZ_JBQEDF010000004.1, on the reverse strand, counting down.
GCCAGAAGGTCATCATCCTCGGTTCCGGCCCGAACCGCATCGGCCAGGGCATCGAGTTCGACTACTCCTGCGTCCACGCCGCCCTGGAACTGTCGCGGGTGGGCTACGAGACCGTGATGGTCAACTGCAACCCGGAGACCGTCTCCACCGACTACGACACCGCCGACCGCCTCTACTTCGAGCCGCTGACCTTCGAGGACGTCATGGAGGTCTACCACGCCGAGACCCAGTCCGGCGAGGTCGCCGGCGTGATCGTCCAGCTCGGTGGACAGACCCCCCTGGGCCTGGCACAGCGTCTCACCGACGCCGGTGTGCCGGTCATCGGCACGTCCTCGGAGGCCATCAACCTGGCCGAGGACCGTGGCGAGTTCGGTGAGGTCCTGGCCAAGGCCGAGCTCCCGGCCCCCGCCTTCGGCACCGCCACCACCTTCGCCGAGGCCCGCGGCGTCGCGTCCCGCATCGGCTACCCGGTGCTGGTCCGCCCGTCCTACGTGCTGGGTGGCCGCGGCATGGAGATCGTCTACGACGAGCCCTCCCTGGAGGACTACATCGACCGGGCGACCGAGATCACCTCGGACCACCCGGTGCTGGTCGACCGGTTCCTGGACAACGCCATTGAGATCGACGTCGACGCCCTGTGCGACGGCGACGAGGTCTACCTCGCCGGCGTGATGGAGCACATCGAGGAGGCCGGCATCCACTCCGGTGACTCCGCCTGCGCCCTGCCGCCGATGACGCTGGGGGAGTCGGACATCGACAACGTCCGGCGCTCCACCGAGGCGCTGGCGCACGGAATCGGTGTCAAGGGCCTGATGAACGTCCAGTTCGCCCTGAAGGACGACATCCTCTACGTCATCGAGGCCAACCCGCGCGCCTCACGGACGGTCCCGTTCGTGTCCAAGTCCACCGGCGTGCCGCTGGCCAAGGCCGCGTCACGGATCATGACGGGGACGCCGATCCGTGAACTGATCTCCGAGGGGATCATCCCCGGCGACCGTGACGGCGGCTCACTGCCTCTGGGGCACCCGATCGCGGTGAAGGAGGCGGTCATGCCCTTCAACCGCTTCCGCAGCCCCGAGGGCGAGATGCTCGACAGCCTGCTCAGCCCCGAGATGAAGTCCACCGGTGAGGTCATGGGTCTCGACTCCGACTTCGGCACCGCCTTCGCCAAGTCCCAGGAGGCCGCCACCGGCTCCCTGCCGACCAACGGACGGGTGTTCGTCTCCGTCGCCAACCGGGACAAGCGGACGATGATCCTGCCGATCCAGCGGCTGGCGTCACTGGGCTTCGAGCTCGTCGCCACCGAGGGCACAGCGGCGATGCTGCGGCGCAACGGCCTGCAGTGCGTGACAGTCTCCAAGCAGACGCAGATCGAGAACGGCACCGCGTCGGCCGAGCACCGTTCCATCGTGGACCTGATCAACGACGGTGAGATCGACTTCATCCTCAACACCCCGGCGTCCACCGCCGCTGCCCGCGGTGACGGCTACGACATCCGTGCCGCGGCCGTCCGGCAGGGTGTGTCCTGCGTGACCACCGTGCAGGGTGCGGTCGCCGCCGTGCAGGCCATCGAGGCTCTGAAGGGGTCCACCACCGTGGTGCGGGCGATCCAGGACGTCGAGCATGACCACTAGCACCTTCGGCGAACGCTACCTGGAACGCTCCTCGGCCCTGGGACGCCTCTGTGTGGGCATGGACCCGCACGCCGGCATCCTGGAGTCCTGGGGACTCCCGGTCGACGTGGACGGGCTGCGGAGGTTCTCCCGGACCTGTGTGGAGGCCTTCGCCGACACCGCCTGCATCGTCAAGCCCCAGGTCGCCTTCTACGAGGCCTTCGGCTCGGCCGGCATGGCCGTGCTGGAGGACGCCCTGGCCGCCCTGCGCGCCGCCGGTACCCTGGTCATCGCCGACGCCAAGCGCGGTGACATCGGCAGCACCATGGCCGGCTACGCCCGGGCCTGGCTGTCCGGTGATTCGCCGCTGTGCGCGGACGCCGTCACGGTGTCGCCGTACCTCGGCCTGGACTCGCTGCGTCCGGCCGTGGAGGTCGGCGAGTCCACGGGTCGGGGAGTGGTCGTGCTGGCCGCGACCTCGAATCCCGAGGGGCCTCAGTTCCAGGGACTCACCGGCCCGGACGGGGTGACGGTGGCGCAGACGGTCGTTGACTGGGCCGGGAAGCTCAACAGCACGCACCCCGGCGGCGGCAACATCGGTGTGGTGGTCGGGGCGACGGTGGAGGATCCGCCGTCCCTCGCCGGAGTCGGCGGTGTCGTCCTGATGCCGGGCGTCGGCGCCCAGGGCGGCGCGGCAGATGACGTGCGGCAGATCGCCGGACCTGCGGAAATGTGGGCCAGCCCCAATATGTCGCGGTCGATCCTCGCAGCGGGCCCGGATATTGGGGCGCTGCGCGCGGCGGTGGGCAGTGCTAGCGTCGGGTTCCCGCAGGTGGCTCCGGAGTAGTATCCAGGGGTTTATTCATCTTCTGTTCTCCGGAGTGCTACACTTGGCGCGTTGTTTCATGGTCGCGACCTGCAACGCTTCTCCCGGGCTCACCCCCGGGGTGTCGTTGGTCGATCGGCAGCCGGTGAACGCGTAGGCTCCCACTCGGAGTTGTTGCTATCCGGCACGGCGCATCGCTAGTATGCGTCGGGGCTTCAGCAGGACGCTCGGTCCCGCTGAATGAAACACCCTGCAGTACCCAGCAAGATCCATAAGCAAGCGACATCAAACCACAGAATTAGACGGAGGAACCCGTGGCCCTTCCCCAGTTGACCCCGGAGCAGCGTGCAGAAGCCCTGAAGAAGGCCGCCGAGGCCCGCAAGGCCCGCGCCGAGCTCAAGGAGAAGCTCAAGCGTGGCGGCACCGACCTCAAGCAGGTCCTCGCCGACGCAGATGAGGACCCGATCATCGGCAAGATGAAGGTGTCCGCCCTCCTCGAGGCCATGCCCAAGGTCGGCAAGGTCAAGGCGCAGGAGATCATGACCGAGCTGGAGATCGCCCCGACCCGCCGCCTGCGTGGCCTCGGCGACCGTCAGCGCCGCGCACTCCTGGATCGCTTCGGCTTCGAGGCGTAGGAGTCTTGGCCCCAGACACGCCGGCTCCCCGCCTCGTCGTTCTGGCCGGGCCGTCTGCGGTCGGCAAGTCCACCGTTGTCGCCGGTCTCCGGTCGAGCGTCCCGGACCTGTTCTTCAGTGTCTCGTGGACAACCCGGGACCCCCGTCCCGGCGAGGTTGACGGTCGTGACTACCACTACGTCCCCATTGACCGGTTCCGGGAGGAGGTCGACTCCGGCCTCATGCTGGAGTGGGCGGAAATCCACGGTGGTCTGCAGCTCTCGGGAACCCCGCGGTTGCCGGTCAGCCGTGCTCTCGAGGACGGTCGTCCTGTCCTGGTCGAGGTCGACCTCGCGGGTGCCCGCAACATCAAGCGCATGATGCCCGAGGCGTTGACGGTCTTCCTGGCTCCCCCGTCATGGGAGGAACTGGTCGACCGGCTCACCGGCCGCGGCACCGAGAGCGACGACGTCATTGGCCGCCGTCTCGAAACGGCCCGGGAGGAGCTCTCCTCGAAGGAGGAGTTCGACCGGGTCGTGGTCAACGACAACGTGGACTCGGCCGTCGCCGAGATCGGCGGACTGCTGACCGGCAGTGCAGAGTAGCAAAACCAGAAACAAAGGTGTGCAAGTGGAAAGCAACGACAACTCAACCGTCTTCGACCAGCCCATCGGCATCACCAACCCGCCGATCGACGAGCTGCTGACGAAGGTGTCCTCGAAGTACGCCCTGGCGATCTTCGCCGCCAAGCGTGCCCGGCAGATCAACAACTACTTCCAGACGGTCGGTGACGGGGTCTTCGAGTTCGTTGGCCCGCTCGTCACCCCGGAAGCACAGGAGAAGCCGCTCTCCATCGCCCTGCGCGAGATCGAGGGTGACCTCCTGGAGCACACCGAAGGCTAGTTCCGGTATCCCGCCGGCGTCCGGCAGTCAGCGCTTGCCCGGGCACGCTTCACCATCTGAAGCGTGCCCGGGCAAGCGCTGTCCCGTGTCCGGGGAGGTGGTCCCGGCCATCGCCGGGGACGGTGTGGGCTAGGGTGGTTCACTGTGAATGACTTGAAGATTCTCGTCGGTGTCGGCGGGGGGATCGCCGCCTACAAGGCGTGCGCACTGGTCCGCTACTTCACCGAGGCCGGACATGACGTGCACGTCGTCCCCACCGAATCAGCCCTGCGCTTCGTCGGTGCGGCGACATTCGAGGCCCTGTCGGGCAACCCCGTGTCCACGACCGTCTTCGACGGGGTGGACGAGGTCCGGCACGTGCGTCTCGGCCAGGAGGCTGACCTGATGGTCATCGCCCCGGCCACCGCGGACCTCATGGCGCGGCTGGCCCATGGCCGGGCCGACGACCTGTTGACGGCCAGCGCGCTGGTGGCGACCTGTCCGGTGGTTCTGGCTCCGGCGATGCACACCGAGATGTGGCGGAATCCGGCCACCCGGGACAATGTGGCGACACTGCGCCGCCGCGGCACTGTGGTGCTGGAACCGGCCCACGGCCGGTTGACCGGTGTGGACAGCGGGGCAGGCCGGCTGCCCGAGCCTGAGCACATCGGGGCCCTCGCCCTTGCCGCCCACGGCCGCTCCGGGATGTTCCGGCAGTCGCTGGCCGGCCGGCGGATCCTGGTCACCGCCGGGGGGACGCACGAGTCCCTCGACCCCGTCCGCTTCCTGGGCAACGCGTCCTCCGGACGCCAGGGGTACGCCCTGGCGGACATCGCCGTCCAGCGCGGCGCCCAGGTGGAGCTGGTCGCAGGACACACCGACGACCTCCCCGTCCCGTCGGGGGCCCGGGTCACCCGGATCAGCAGTGCACGGGAGCTCGAGTCGGCGGTCGCCGAACTCGCGCCCGGGATGGACGTGGTCGTCATGGCCGCCGCGGTGGCGGACTACCGTCCCGCGTCCCGGGCGGACGCCAAGCTGAAGAAGGGCGGCGAGGACGAGCTGTCCACCCTGCGGCTCGCCGAGAACCCGGACATCCTCCGCGGGCTGGTGCAGCGGCGACGCTCCGGTGAGCTCCCCGGGGACCTGCTGATCGGCGGCTTCGCCGCGGAGACCGGGGACGCCACCCACACGCCCCTGGACCACGCCCGGGCGAAGCTGGAGCGAAAGGGCTGTGACCTGCTGATGTGCAATGCAGTGGGTGAGGGTGTGGTCTTCGGGCAGGAGGACAGTTCCGGCTGGATCCTGGTGCCGGGGGACCGTCCGGGGGCCGAGGACGTCACCGAGGTACCCGCAGCCAGTAAGTTGGTCGTCGCATCCCACATCCTCGACGCGGTTGAGTCCCTCCTGCCGTGACCGACCGCTCCACCATCCAGACTGCTTGGTCTACTATGGTGGAGTCTGGGCAAGAGACAACCGCCAACCACAGAAAGCCGACTGACAGTGACCAGTTCGAATTCCCGCCTCTTCACCAGTGAATCGGTGACCGAGGGGCACCCCGACAAGATCTGCGATGCGATCTCCGACACCATCCTCGACGCGCTCCTGCGCAAGGACCCGAATTCACACGTCGCAGTGGAGACCCTCGTGACCACCGGTCAGGTCCACGTCGCAGGCGAGGTCCACACCGACGCCTACGTGGAGATCCCGGAACTGGTCCGCGACACGATCCGCAGCATCGGCTTCACCTCCTCCGAGGTCGGTTTCGACGGTTCCACCTGCGGCGTGAACGTCGCCATCGGCGCGCAGTCCCAGGAGATCAACGACGGGGTGACCACGTCCCACGAGTACCGCCACGAGGACGAGGGCTCCACCCGCGACGCCGACGACCAGGGTGGCGCCGGCGACCAGGGACTCATGTTCGGTTACGCCACCGACGAAACGGCCGAACTCATGCCCCTGCCGATCTCCACGGCGCACCGGCTGTCCCGTCGGCTGACCCAGGTCCGCAAGGACGGCATTGTGGACCATCTGCGCCCCGACGGGAAAACACAGGTCACCTTCGCCTACGACGCTGACGGACAGCCCTCCCACCTGGACACCGTGGTCATCTCCACCCAGCACGACGAGGAGATCACGCAGGAGGAGCTCACCGCCCAGCTCCGCGAGCACGTCATCGACTGGGTCATCCGGGACGCCGGTCTGGAACGTTTCGCCACCGGTGAACTGACGGTGCTCATCAACCCGTCGGGCTCCTTCATCCTCGGCGGTCCGATGGGGGACGCCGGACTCACCGGGCGCAAGATCATCGTCGACACCTACGGCGGTATGGCCCGCCACGGTGGTGGCGCATTCTCCGGCAAGGACCCGAGCAAGGTCGACCGCTCCGCCGCGTACGCGATGCGCTGGGTGGCGAAGAACATCGTCGCCGCCGGACTGGCGCACCGTGCCGAGGTGCAGATCGCCTATGCCATCGGCAAGGCACAGCCGGTCGGTCTCTACGTCGAGACCTTCGGGACTGCCGTCGGCGGACACACCGACGAGCAGATCCAGCAGGCCGTCAACGAGGTCTTCGACCTGCGCCCCAACGCGATCATCCGGGAACTGGACCTGAAGCGCCCGATCTACGCGCAGACATCCGCCTACGGCCACTTCGGCCGGACCGACATCGACCTTCCCTGGGAGGCGGTCGACCGGGCGGATGCACTGCGCGCTGCGGCCGACCGCGTGGCTGGCGCCGCCGTCGTGAACTAGCCGGCGCTTCACCGTGACCAACCCCGTTGCCAGGGTCCTCCCGCTGCTGGGGATTCCGCACCTTGACCGGCTGTTCGACTACGCCGTCCCGGAGAAGTGTGATGCCGAGGCACAGCCGGGGGTGAAGGTCCGCGTCCGCTTCGCCGGGCGCCTGGTGGACGCCCTCCTGGTCGAACGCCGACGTACAACCGACCACGTCGGTGAGCTGGCTCCGCTGAACAGGGTGGTCAGTCCCGTGCGGATCGTCCCGCCGCACCTCTGGGACCTGGTCAACCGCCTCGCCGACCACTACGCCGGCACCCGCTCCGACGTGATCCGCGCGATCGTCCCCTCCCGCCACGCAACCGCGGAGAAATCGGGACTGTTCGGCGGGGGAGCGTCCTGGGAGGAACTCTACGGTTCCCTCGTCTCCCGTGACGACCTTGTTGCCGCGCCCTGCGACGCAGCTGCGCAGGGGTGGGCCGGTTACCGCCACGCCGACAGCTTCCTCACCGCCGTGCTGGACGGACGGGCCGCCCGCGCCTCCTGGCTCTGGACGACGGGGGAGGACTGGCCGGCACGGCTGGCTGAACTGGCTGCGACGGTGGCCTGGTCCGGTGGCGGTGTCCTCATCGTCGCCCCCGACCAGCGCGATGTCGACCGCCTGACCACCGCGCTGCGCCGGTTCCTGTCCGCCGCCCAGATCACCGAACTCACCGCGAAAGTGGGCGCTGCGGCACGGTACCGTCGGCACCTGGCCGTCCTCCAGGGACAGGGGCGTGTCGTCGTCGGTACCAGGTCGGCGGCCAGTGCGCCGGTGAAGGATCTCCGCCTCGCCGTCCTCGTCGGTGACGGGGAGGACTCCCTCGTGGATCCGCGCGCTCCCTACCTGCATGCCCGGGAGGTCGTCCGCATGCGCTCTGAGCTGGAGGGCTGCGGACTCATCGTCGGGGGCGTGCACCGGACCGCCGAAGTGCAGCAGTGGGTGGAGGAGGGCTTCACACCCACGTTGCGCGCGGAGCCCGACGTCCTGCGTGCACGCCTGCCCTGGATCCACGCCCTCGACGACATCCACGACGCCCACCAGAACCACGCCCGGATGCCGTCGGCAGGCTACAAGGCCATCCGTAAGGCCCTGGACGCCGGGCATCCGGCGCTGGTGCAGGTCCCCAGGCGCGGTTATGCACCCGCCGTGGCGTGCAGTTCCTGCCGCACACCGGCACGGTGCCGCCGGTGCAACGGCCCGCTCGAGATACCCGGTGGCAGTGGCGGTGGCTCGAAGGATGATGCCGCCGCGCCCCGGTGCCGGTGGTGCGGGGCCCTGGAGGGGCACTTCACCTGCACCTCCTGCGGCGGTCACGCCCTGCGCATGTCGGTTGTCGGTCAGGAACGCACCGCCGAGGAGCTGGGCCGGGCCTTTCCCGGGGTCGGCGTGACCGTGTCCGGGGGTGGCCAGGTCAAGGACAGTCTTCCGGACGCCCCACGACTCGTGGTCGCCACGCCCGGGGCCGAGCCGGTGGTGGACGGCGGCCTGTACAGCGCGGCCGTGCTCATGGATGCCTGGCTGCCCCTCGGTCGCGCGGACCTGCGTGCGACGGAGCAGTCGCTGCGGCAGTGGATGGAGGCGGCCGCCCTGGTGCGGCCACGCGAGGACGGTGGTGAAGTGGTGCTGGTGTCACCGACCGCCGACCCGACCGCCCAGGAACTGATCCGGTGGGACCCGGAGGGTGCAGCCGCCACCGAGCTCGGGAACCGGCGGGAGGCGGGCTTCCCCCCGGCGGTCGTCATGGTTGCCGTGGACGGTACGTCCACCTCGCTGGACCAGCTGCAGGACGCCTGGACACCACCGGAGTCGATCGGCCCCGTGGAACTGCTGGGGCCGGTGGAACTGCCACCGGGGATCCGGCGCCCGGCGGGATTGGGCGAACCGGAGGCCGGTGAGGCGCGGCGGCTGATCATCCGGGTGCCGGCGTCGGGTGGCACCGACGATGGCGCAGGTGCCGAGACCCTCGGCGCGAGCCTGCGGGCGGCGCTGTCCCTGCGTGCCACGCGGCGCCAGAGTGACCCGTTGCGTGTCGTCGTCGACCCGGTGCGGGTCGGATAGCCCCGCCCTCGCAACCGTGAACCCGCATCCCGTTACGGACTCCGTACAGCACCGCCACGTACGTGATGTAGGCGTGGAGCGCGAGGAACACGACAGCGAGGATCAGGATAGTGAGGGGGTCCGTGGCGTCGACCCTACTGCCTGGGCTTGCCCCCGTACCACGTGAGTAGACTTGGACTCCATGACCGTTCTCGATATCCGACTGTTCGGAGATCCCGTCCTGCGGACCGTCGCCGACCCGGTGGACGACCCCACCGCCGACGCCACCCTCCGCACCCTCATCGACGACATGCTGGAGACCATGGACGACGCCGGGGGCGTGGGCCTGGCAGCGAACCAGGTCGGGGTGACACGCCGCGTCTTCGTCTTCGACTGCGAGGGCGACCGTGGCCACATCATCAACCCCGTGTGGGAGACGATCGGGGAGGAGACCCAGACCGGACGTGAGGGATGCCTCTCGGTACCGGAGACCGGCGGGCCGGTGACCAGGGCGGAAGCAGTCCACGTCACCGGGGTCACCGTGGACGGCGAGCCGGTCGACCGGGAGGTCAGCGGGCTGCTCGCGCGGTGCGTCCAGCACGAGACCGACCACCTCGACGGAACGATGTTCTTCCAGCGCATGGAGTCCACGGACCGCCGTGCCGTCATGGCGGAGATCAGGGGAAGTGGGTGGTTCAACCGATGAGGATCCTCTTCGCCGGAACGCCCGAGCCCGCTGCCCTGACCCTGCAGTACCTTCTGGAGGCCTCCGGGCACGAGGTCGTCGGCGTGCTCACCCAGCCGGACGCCAAACGCGGCCGGGGCAGGACGCTGCACCCGTCCCGGGTCGCCGACGTGGCCGACGCCCACGGGGTACCCGTGCACAAATGGCCCTCACTGAAGGCCTCGGCCGACAACGCCGACGAGGTCCGCCGTGTGCTGCAGGGGTACGCCACCGACGGGGTGGACGCCGTCGCGGTCGTGGCCTACGGCCAGATCCTGCCCGCGGACGTGCTCGACATCTTCCGTCACGGCTGGATCAACCTGCACTTCTCGCTGCTTCCCCGGTGGCGTGGCGCGGCACCGGTGCAGGCCGCCATTGCCGCGGGGGACGGGACGACAGGGGCGACGACGTTCCGCATCGTGCCCGAGCTCGACGCGGGACCGGTCACGGGCGAGGTCACCGAGACGATCTCCGCAACCGACACCGCCGATGACCTGCTGACCCGGCTGACCTGCGCAGGACGCGTCCTCTTGTCGGACACCCTGGACGGGCTCGCCTCCGGTGACGTCGTCCCGGAGCCGCAGCCCGAGGACGGCATGACCTACGCCGCGAAGATCACCCCGGCCGACGCCCGCGTCGACTGGCGGCGTCCCGCGGTGGATGTCCAGCGCACCACCCGTGCCCACACCCCGGCCCCCGGACCGTGGACGGTGCTGGACGGGGAGCGGTACAAACTGGGGCTGCTGACCTTCGCCGACTCCGCCGCTGACCTGGCGCCGGGTGAGCTCACCGCCACGCGGGACGCCGTCCTGGTCGGTACCGGCGACGCTCCTCTGGAGATCACCAGGATCCAGCCACCGGGCAGGAAGATGATGGCGGCGGCAGACTGGGCCCGCGGGCACAGTGACCTCTTCGACGGGCACACGCCCGTACTCGAATCCACGGAAGGAGAATCCTGATGGGTGGCTTCCGGTCACGATCGACCTCCGGTGACCAGCCGGGGCAGAAGAAGTCGGGGACACAGGGCGGCAAGTCCGGTTACCGGCGGCGCAGCGAAACGCATCGGCAGGAGCACGACGAGGCCCGCGATACCCAGGGGTCCGGCGACAAGGTGCGTGACGCCGCCCTGGGCGTCCTGCGGCAGGTGTCCTCCGGAGGCGCCTACGCGAACCTGGCCCTGCCCGCCGCCCTGCGTGCGGCGAAGATCACCGGCCGGGACGCGGCGTTCGCCACCGAACTGACCTACGGCACACTGCGCGCCCAGGGGTTCCTGGACGCGGTGATCGCCGAGGCCGCCGGACGCCCGGTCGCCCGCACCGACGAGACGGTGCTGGACGCCCTGCGTCTCGGCGCCTACCAGCTGCTGCGCACCCGGGTCGACGACCACGCCGCGGTGAACACCAGTGTGGAGCTGGTCAAGGCCAACGGTGAGGGCAAGGCGACCGGCTTCGCCAACGGTGTGCTGCGCCGGATCACCCGGACATCGCCGGAGCAGTGGCTCCGGACCGTGACCGCGGGGATCACCGACGACATCGAGCGTCTCGCCATGGAGACCTCTCATCCGCGGTGGATCGCCGAGGTGTTCAACACGGCATTGGGTGGGACAGCGGACGCCCCGGCAGCCGACCTCGGGGACGCACTCGCCGCCGATGACTCCCGTCCGCTCGTGCACCTGGCAGCGCGTCCGGGACAGATCTCCGGCGAGGAGCTTGCCCTGGTCACCGGCGGCGAGGAGGGCCGTTGGTCCCCGTACGCCGTCCACCTGTCCGAGGGCGACCCGGGGAAGCTCGAGCCGGTGCGCGACGGACTCGCCTCCGTACAGGACGAGGGGTCACAGTTGATCGCCCTCGCGCTGCTGCGCGCCCCGGTGGCGGACGACCGTGGCCGGTGGCTGGACCTGTGCTCCGGCCCCGGCGGCAAGACGGCGTTCATCGCCTCCTGGGGGCTGGGCGACCAGGCACGGGTCGATGCCGTGGAACCTGCAGAGCACCGCGCCGACCTGGTACGGAAGGCGACCAGCGGACTGCCGGTGACCGTGCATGTCGGAGACGGGCGTGACCCTGCGGCAATCACGGGCCTGGACGTGCCCGCCGGGGAGCGCCCGGGATTCGACCGGGTGCTGGTCGACGCCCCGTGCACCGGGCTCGGTGCCCTGCGCCGTCGTCCTGAGGCCCGGTGGCGCAAGTCGCCCGACGATGTTCCCGAGCTGGTCTCCCTGCAGCGTGACCTGCTGCGGTCCGCCCTCAAGGTCACCGCACCCGGTGGCGTGGTCGTCTACTCGACCTGTTCGCCGCACCCGGCGGAGACGGTGGAGGTCGTCCGCTCGATCGCGGAGGAGACCGGCGCGGAGATAGAGGACGCCACGGCCCTGTTCCCGGAGTTCGCTGACGCGTCGGACGGTTCGGCACTGGACTCCGCGCCCTTCGTGCAGCTCTGGCCCCACCGCCACGGGACGGACGCGATGTTCTTCGCCGTACTGCGCCGGTAGGTCCCGTCCGTGTGGGGGATGTGCCTCGGCCACCATCCCCACCATGCAGGACTGTGCGGCCCTGACCCGCCATGTCCTCGTGCGCCCGGCTCCCCCTGGCGTGCACCATGTTTATCGAACATATGGTTGCATGTGTCCACACCGTCGTATACACTTTCGTCAACGAACACGACACAGGGGGACACCGGGGACATGACCACCACCAGCACCGAACCGCCGCACCACACCATCACCGACGTCCAGGCACTGCTCAACAACGGCGAAGTCGTCATCATCTCCTACCTCGCCACCCTGCCCGAACGATCCAGGGTGTCCACCGCTCTCGCCCTACGTTCGCGCACCCGTTCGGACGCGATCAGGTTCGCACACGCCGCAGACGTCTCCCTGCGCATGCCTGACCTGTTCGCTGCCGTCGCAGAGGCCGGCACCGTCACCGCCGATCACCTCGAGGTCATCTGGAGCCGCATCAACCGCCAGTTGACGACGGTGCCCGCAAAGGCTGTCGAGCAGGTCCGCGCCGATCTCGACGCCGCCGTCGCAGACGCGCTCACCGACTGGCTGGCGGCCTCCTCCTCCCCGGTTCCCCTGCCCGCCCTGCGCGACCGCGTCGATGCAGCACTGATCGACCTGGCCCCCGATCTCGCCGAGGAGACCGCTGCTGCCGAGGCGGAGTCCTCGACGCTGTACCGCAAGGGCCTGCAGTACATCCTGACCACCGGATCGGAAACCACCAGCGCAGCAATCGCCGATGCGCTGGACACTAAAGTTCGCCAGCGACTTGCCGGACTACGACGTGACCGGGATCTGCTGGACGAGGATACCGCCGCCGAGTTTCCCGGATTGCCGACACCTTCCCAGCTCAAGGCACAGGTCCTTCTCGAACTTCTCGGGGATGCACCGGAAACAATGACCGTGCGGGTCAACCTGTACCGCGCGAGCCTCGATGGCATCCACGGGATCGGGGCAGGCTACCTGCCCAGTTGCGGGTGGGTGGATACCACCACCGCTGACCGCCTGGAATCGGTGGCCGATACCGTCAAGGAGGTCGCCACCGATCCCACCAGGATCCCGGCATCGGCCGGGTACCCGTTCACCTTCACCCAGAAGCTCTACCTCGACGGCCGTGACGGGCACTGCCGGTTCCCGTCGTGCACCGTCCCGGCGGTGCAGTGCGACAACGACCACATCGTCAACTCCGCGCACACCGACCCGGACAGCGATGGGCCGACGGCGGTGACCAACGGGCAGAAACTGTGCCGGGCCCACCACGCGGGCAAAACCGACGGGACCTGGAGCTGCTACACCGACGACGGCGGATTCACCATCCACTGGACGGGCCCCGACGGCGACACCCACACCACCCACGCCGACGGGCCGCTGGCCAGGTTCAAGGGAATGAGTGACTGCGACGTCGCCGAACTCGCCGGATTCACCCCACCCACTCCCGCACCCCAGCCTGATCCCGGGCCCGGGGGATAACCTGCTCCCCACTTACACGCGCGAGCCAGTGCCGGTGTCCCCCTGAGTCGCGACTTCGGCACAGCGGGTCGGAGACTCAGTACACATCGCGGACGTAGCGCTTCTCCTTCTTCATCGCCGTCAGGTAGTCCTGCGCCGCCTCCGGTGACACGCCACTCTGCCCGGCGATGACGTCCAGCAACGCGTCCTCCACGTCCTTCGCCATACGCGACGCGTCGCCGCACACGTAGAAGTAGGCGCCGTCCTCCAGCCAGCGGAACAGTTCCCCGGCCTCCTCGCGCATCTTCGTCTGCACGTAGACCTTCTCCGCCTGGTCGCGGGAGAATGCCAGCGACAGCTTGGTGAGTACCCCTTTGTCCTGCATCACGGTCAGCTCATCGGAGTAGATGAAGTCCGAGGACCGGTGCTGGTCACCGAAGAACAGCCAGTTGGCACCGGCCGCACCCGACTCCGAACGCTCGTGGAGGAACCCGCGGAATGGCGCGATGCCCGTCCCCGGCCCGACCATGATCACCGGTGTCCCCGGATCCTCCGGCACGCTGAACGCCGCATTGGGCTGCAGGTAGATGCCCACGGTTTCGCCGGAGTCAACGTCGTCCGCCAGCTCGCCGCACTCCAGACGGTCCGAGAGGAAGGTGGAGCACACACCGCCGTGCTCGCGGTCACCGGCGTCCACACCGGCGCCGTTGTGGCGCACTGCCGCGATGGTCAGGTGGATGCTGTCCGGGCTCTCCAACGGGCTCGAGGAGATCGAGTACTGGCGCGCCTGCAACGGGCGCATGACCTCGGCAAGGGTGTCCGACGCGAAAGTCACCTCCGGCGACTCCTCCAGCAGGTCCAGGATGTCGCGTCCCCACAGGAAGGAGTCCAGTGCGTCCCGGTCGTCGCGCCGCACCACATCAGCCAGCACACTGTCCGGGTCCGCCTCCGTGAGAACGGTGATGAGTTCCTTCGACGGGGTGCGGATCTCCCACTCACGCAGCAGTCGCTCACCAAGGGGCGTGCCGTCCACGTCCTCGTCGGCATCGAGTCGCAGACGCGCGAGGATCCCGTCGACCAGTGACGCGTCATTGACCGGCATGACCGCCAGGGCATCCCCAGCGGCGTAGGTGATGCCCGAGTCGCCCAGGTCGAACTCGAAGTGCCGGATCTCCTTGGCGCTGTCCTCACCCGACAGAAGGCGGTTCACGGTGAGTCGTGAGGGGTAGGGGTTGCGGCGGTTCCAGGCGGAGCGTGCCGGCGGAGAGGAGGCGGGCACGGGGGACGCCGCACCCGCTGCACCGGCCGGGGCGAGCGCGGCCAGGGCCGCAGTGACCTCCGCCGTCCACGATTCCGCGGGTTCCTCGAAGTCCACGTCGCAGTCGACGCGTGCCACCAGGCGTGTGGCGCCGAGCTGTTCCAGACGGATGTCGATGTCCTTGCCCGCCTGGCAGAAGTCGTCGTAGCCGGAGTCGCCCAGGGCCAGCACGGCGTAGCTGAGCTCCTCCAGGCGCGGCATGTCCTCGGCGGCCAGGGCCTCCCAGAACAGTTCGGCGTTGTCGGGCATCTCGCCCTCACCGTAGGTCGAGGTGATGATCACGACGTGGCTGGCAGACGCCAGGGAATCGGTCCCGGCCCCGTCCAGCTCGGCGACGTTCGCGCCCAGTCCGGCGCCGCGCAGACCCCCGGCCAGCTGGTCGGCGAGGAATGAGGAGTTCCCGGTCTGGCTGCCGTAGAGCACCTCCACGGTCAGTGTGGCGGCAGGCGCCTGGAACCGGTCCTTGGCCAGGTCCATCCCGGCGAAGAAGCCGTCCAGCCACAACTTCTGCTCGACGGAGAACGGGGCTTCGGTGGGGATCGTGGTCATGCGTTCACACCTTTCGTCTCCCGCCAGTCGGCGACGAGGTCGTCGAGGGAGGCCGTGGCGATCGCCCTGTCGAAGGCCTCGTGGTCGATCAGCCCGGCGTTCTTGGCGGACTGGAACATGATCCATCCGTAGGTCGCCGGGGCGTCGATGCCGCGGACGTTGCGCCGTGACAGGGACTCCTTGTAGTCGTCGAGACGTTTCGCGGCGATCAGGGCGGCGAGTTCCCCGTCGGCGAAGGCGTCCAGTGCGTCGCGCAGATAGCGGACCACCTTCTGCATCACGAAGAAGTCCTCGGTGAGAATCAGGTTGCGCACGGTCTCCTCGATGCGGGGGTCGTCGGCGCCGACCGCACCGGTCACCCGCTCACGCGCGATCTCCCGGGCGGCGGTCAGGATGGTGTAGGACGCCAGCAGAGAGAACATGTCCGGTGCGCCGTTCCGCGAAGGTGCGCGCCCGTCGAGTAGCACGCGCTGGTCGCGGTAGTCCAGCTTGAAGTCGCGCAGCCGGGAGGACGCCACCGCGGTGGCGAGTTCGTCCAGCAGGTCGCGGCGGGACGCGGCAGCGAGGATCTCGTCGGCGTCCTGGTACAGCAGCAGTGCCCGGGGCATGCAGCACACAATGGACTCCCGGGTGGTGTCCCAGTCCGCGCGCAGCCGGATGGCCAGCGGTGACCCGGTGGCGTCGATGTGCCAGTCGAGCAGCATCCGCACGGCCTTCTCATGGAACGGCTCGGCGTCCGTGAGGGGGAAGGTCACCAGTGAATCGGTGCTGACCGGGTTGTTCGCGCCGGCGATCCGGGACTCCGGATCGTACTGGTACAGGAAGCCACCGCTCATGCCGTTGCCGAGGCCCTTGCCGAAGGCGCCGAGGTTGAGGACCGTGCCGTTGGTCATGTACTCGGCACCGAACTCGCCGAAGCCCTCTACCACGGCGGTGGCGCCGGAGTTGCGCACGGCGAAACGGTCACCGGCCTCACCCTCGACGAACAGGCGCCCTCCGGTTGCCCCGAACAGGGCGAAGTTTCCGATCAGGACGTTTTCGCCTGCGTCGGGGGAGCCGCCGCCGGGGGTGCGCACGATGACCGTGCCCCCGGTCTGGCTCTTGCCGACCCCGTCATTGGCGGTGCCGGAGTGGGTGAGGGTGACGCCGTCGTTGCAGAAGACCCCGTAGGACTGCCCGGCGGAGCCGCGGGTGTGCACGGTCACGGCGTCGGAGTCGAGGAAGGCACGTCCACGGTCATCACGGCGGGTGGACGGCATCGCGTCGGCGGTGCCGGCGGCCAGCCCGTGGTTGAGCATCCGTTCGATGTCGATGGAGAGCTGGCCCCCGACGGACTTGTTCCAGTTGAACAGTTCCACCGGGTCGTCTGCACCGATCTCCACGCTGGCCTGTCCGCCGTCGACGAGGGCGGACCGGACGCTGGTGAGCAGGTCGTCGTCGACGTCGTAGTTCTTCTCCAGGTACACCGGATCAGCCACGGTCTTCTCCTCGACGATCGCGAGCATGTCGCGCATGTCCAGGTCGCCGACACTGGCGGGGTGTTCCAGCAGGTGCAGCAGGTCGCTGCGTCCGCGGGCCTCGCGCAGTGACGTCAGGCCCAACCGGGCGAGCAGTTCGCGGACATCGTGGGCGATGTTCAGCAGGTACTGTGCCAGGGCGCGCGGGTCACCGTTGAAGGCCTCCGCGTTGGTGGTCAGCCCCGCAGGGCACTTGATGTTGCAGTTCTTCGCCATCACGCAGCGCAGCATCATCAGGGCGGTCGTGCCGAACTCGAAGGAGTCGCCGCCGAGCAGGGCGGAGACCAGCACGTCGCGCCCGGTCTGGTGGGCACCGGAGCACCGCAGCACGACCTTCTCGCGCAACCCGTTGGCCAGCAGTGCCTGGTGGACCTCGGCCACCCCGATCTCCGCGGAGCGTCCCGCGTACTTCAGGCTGGTGACCGCCGCCGCACCGGTTCCGCCGGTGTTGCCGGCGACGTTGATGACGTCCGCACCGGCCTTGGCCACGCCCACGGCGATCGTGCCGATGCCCTCGGAGGACACCAGCTTCACGATCACGCGGACCCGGGCGGCCTTGCAGTCGTGGATCAGCTGGGCGAGGTCCTCGATGGAGTAGGTGTCGTGGTGGGGCGGGGGAGAGACCAGCTCGATCCCCGGGGTCCCGCCACGGGCGGCGGCAATGTCCACGGTGACTTTCGGGGCGGGCAGCTGGCCACCCTCGCCGGGCTTGGCGCCCTGGCCGATTTTGATCTCCAGTTCCTGCAGCTGCGGGTCGGCGAGGTAGCCGGCCCAGATGCCGAAGCGTCCGGACGCGAACTGCTTGATGCGTGAGCCGCGGATGGTGCCGGCGCGGGAGAAGTGTTCACCGCCCTCCCCGCAGTTCGACATGCCGCCGACCATGTTCGTGCCGTGGGCCACGGCCTCGTGTGCGGAGGCGACCAGCGCGCCGTGGCTCATCGCACCGGAGGCCAGCGTGCGGGTGATCTCGTGGGCGGGCTGGACCCGGTCCAGGGGGAGCGCGGGGGGCGCCTCGGTGACCAGTGCGAACAGTACGGCGGCCCGCCCGGTGGCCCGCAGGATCACCGACGTCGGGGTGATCCTCAGGTCCTGGATGTCCCGGCCCATGACCGACCGCAGCCAGACGGCGAACTCCCCGTGCCGGGCCAGGTCATCGGCGGTGTCGGTGGTGCTGTCGCACAGCAGACGGATGGTGGTCCCACCGTCGGACACGGTCACCCGCAGACCGCGGATGCACAGTGTGGTGTTCCCGGACAGCGAGAACCGTTCCAGCTCGCGGGCGAAGTCCCCGGCGGTGCGCATGCCCGTGACATCCGCCGGGAGTGTGAGCACATCACGCAGGGCGGAGGGACGGCGGTGCCGTTCGGCGCGGGTGGTGGACACGAAGTCGCGGTAGCCCGGGGTGATCCGGAAGTCGTCGATACGGTCATCGGGCACCGGACCGAAACCGGCGTTCTGGTAGGCCTCGTCCGACAGCCCGTAGGAGTCCTCGAGCTGGCCGAGGGTCAGCAGGCGGAGGGCGTCCCCCGGCACCGGGGAGTCACCGGTGCCGTCGCCTGCACTGCCGGTGTCGACGGTGATCCTCTCGTCGGTCAGGCCGGTGAACCCACGCACGGCGGTGGTGCCGAAGGAGTGCCCCGCACCCTCGGACCGTTCCTTGAACAGGCCGAGCAGGGGAATGTCACCGGATTCGCTCACGCTCAGCGCCCGCCGGTGCCAGTCGGAGGAGGCCTGGGCGATGCGGGTGAAACCGACGCCGCCGACGGGGGCGTCCATATGGGGGAAGCAGCGTGCGAGCTGCGGGTCGCGGGTGTCGAGGTAGTTCGGCTCGAAGAACTCGCCGCCGATGTAGCTCTCCACCGTGCACAGTCCGACGCGGCCCATGGTCTTGCCGAGCTGTTTCAGGGCGGCCTTGCGGAACTTGTTGAACGCGCGGTCGGTGTCGGTCTCCTCGCCGGCCGGTCCGGCGGGGCTGGGGTACTTCTCCTCGGCGCGCAGCCGGGCACTGATGCTGTAGACCGCGGCGGCTCCGAAGCCGAGCGCCGAGGCGATGTGGTGGGAGCTGGGGAGCTGCCCGGAGTCGGCGATCACCGAGACGCGCATGCGCAGACCGTCCTGGATGAGACGCTGATTCACCGCGGCGATGGCCAGCAGCAATGGGACGGGCGCGTGCCCCGAGTCCACGCCGCGGTCGGTGAGGACGACGATGCCGCCCCTCTCGTCGGCGAACCGGGCGACGGCGTCACAGAGCCGGTCGAGGGCGTCGACGACGGCCGCGGCGTTCTCGCCCTCCCCGTCGGCGGGGGTGTAGAGCAGGTCCGCGTATTTCACGGGGACGGCCGTCTGCTCCCGGATCCGCAGCATGTCGAGGTGGCTGAGGATGGGGGAGTCCACCACGATCTGGTGGGTGGGCTCGCGCGGGTCCCCGGTGTCCTGCCCGTCGGGTTTGGCACCGAGGGCGACGCGGAAGGTCATCCCGTCGGCCTCGCGGATGCTGTCCAGCGGGGGGTTCGTGACCTGGGCGAACCGCTGGGAGAAGTACTTCGCCAGCCCGCCCTCCTGGTCGCTGAGCGCGTTGATGGCGTTGCCGTAGCCCATCGCGGAGATCCGCTCGGCACCCTGGGCGAGCATCGGGTCCATCATGAACCGGAAGCTCTCCTGGTTCAGTGAGTAGGACACGTAGCGACCCGGCAGGGTCAGGTCACCCTGGTACCCCAGCGTGGAGGTTCCCCGGTCGAGCCCGGTCACCGGGATGTCCTCGATGTGGGTGCGGGCGTCGCCGAGCAGGCGCGCGTAGTCGCGTCCCGTGGCGAGGTCCTCGAGTGTCTCGCGGGTGCCGCGGATGCGCCCGGTGCGGTGGTCGAGCGACAGCATGCCGCCGGCCTCGATACGCCCCCGCCGGATCACCTCGTGGTGCGGTGCCCCGAGCTGCCCGGCCTCGGAGGAGACCATCAGGTAGTCGCCGGTCTCCACGGTGCGCAGCGGGCGCAGGCCGAGGCGGTCCAGGCGGGCGCCGACCACGTCGCCGTCGTTGAAGATCAGTGCGGCCGGTCCGTCGTTCTTCTCCTCGTAGAGGGAGAAGTACTCGAGCATGTCCCGGACGGGTGCCGACAGGGTGCTGTCGTTCTCCCACGCCGGGGGCATCAGCGTGACCACGGCCTCGACGATGCCGAGTCCGTCGTCGAAGACCCGGCTCTGCAGGGTCTGGTCGAGCCGGCTGGAGTCGCTCTGGCCGGGAGGGCGGATGATCGTCCGGTGCCGTGCCGCGGCGAAGGCGTCGTCGTTGATCCGGTTCTTTCGGTCGGTGTTGAGCTCACCGTTGTGGGCCATCAGCCGGAACGGCTGCGCCATGGTCGGGTGGGGCTCGGTGTTGGTGGAGAACCGGGTGTGGAAGTAGAGGGTGCGCACGCTGTGCGCCGGGTCGACGAGGTCCCGGAAGTAGGGGATCACCTCGTCGGCGTTGAGCCGTCCCTTGAGCACCTGCGTCCTGGTGGACAGGGAGAGGGGGTAGAGGCCACGCAGGTCGGGGTCCGGGTAGGCGTCGCCCTCGATGCGCAGCAGGGCATTGTTCGCCGCACGGTCCGCCTCGACGGGGGTCATGCCGTCGACGGTGAAGATCCACTGCACGATGGGCAGCTGGTAGTCCACGGCGACCGGACGCAGCACGCTGTTGTCGACCGGGACCTCGCGCAGGTGGACGACGGTGAGGCCCTCGGCCTCCAGGCCCGCGGTGATCAGGTCACGGGCCTGCTGCCCGTGGGTGGCGTCCTCGGGCAGGAAGAAGTTGGCGACGCCGAACAGGCGTTCCTCCAGGGGGAGCCCGGTGACGGAACGGAAGAACTCCGCTGACAGGTCGATGTTGACCCCGGCGCCGTCGCCGACGCCCTCGGAGGACATTCCGCCGCGGTGGGGGATGGCGCAGAGCGCGTTGTGGCCCCTGACGAGGACGTCGTGCGTCGGGACGCTGTCCTTGCGGGTGAGGAAGCCGACACCGCAGGCGCTGTGCTCCGCGGCCGGGTCGTACAGGCCGTAGGTCGAACTCATGTGCGTGAAGAATCCTCGGGATATCGTCCCCGTCCCCGGCCCGTCGCCGCTTGTGGCGGCCCGTGACGGCGGGGTCAGGTGTGGCAGGGTTGCGATCAGGCAAGACTAACTTATCGTCCGACCCGGTGCGAACCGGATACCCCGACTACACAGGCCCGAAATACCGGGGAAACATACCCGTAACATCACGGGCGGGAGCGGCCGCCGCGATACGATGGGGTCCATGACCCGACAGCCCCTCATTGCACCATCCATACTCGCCGCCGACTTCGCGGACCTCACGACAAGTGTCGCGGAGGTGCCCGGGGCCGACTGGCTGCACATCGACGTGATGGACGGGCATTTCGTCCCCAACCTCAGTTTCGGCCTCCCGGTGGCGGACGCTGTCCGGGGCATCTCCGACAAGTTCCTCGACGTCCACCTGATGATCGAGGACCCTGCCCGTTGGGCGCCGGATTACGCGGCCTTCGGCAACGTCACCTTCCACCTGGAGGCGGTCGCGGACGTGGACGCGGCCGTCGCGCTCGCCGGGGTACTGCGGGACGCCGGAACCCGGGCAGGGGTCAGCATCAAGCCGGGCACCCCGGTGGAGCCGCTGCTGGACCACCTGGCGGATTTCGACGTGGTCCTGGTGATGAGCGTGGAACCCGGGTTCGGCGGACAGTCCTTCATGCCGGAGGTGCTCGACAAGGTCCGTGCCCTCCGCTCGCGCATCGACGCGGACGGGCTCGACACCCTCGTCGAGATCGACGGCGGGATCGGCCCGGACACGATCGGGGACAGCGCCGCCGCCGGCGTCGACGTCTACGTCGCCGGATCCAGCGTGTTCGGGGCGGACGGGCCGGAGGCCAGGATCGACGAACTGCGGACCCTCGCCTCGGGGGCAGTGCGGTGATGAACCTCGAGGACGCGGTACGGGCCGCCGATGCCGCCGGTCACGCGGTGAAGGGGACGACCGGCACGAACCCGCCGGTGGGCGCGGTGGTCCTCGATGCGTCCGGCACGGTCGTCGGCACCGGGGGCACAAGTCCGGTCGGCGGCCCGCACGCCGAGGTCAATGCCCTGGATCAGGCGGGGGAGCGGGCGCGGGGCGGCACCGCGGTGGTCACCCTGGAACCGTGCAACCACACCGGACGCACCGGCCCGTGCACCACGGCCCTGCTGGCCGCCGGCATCGCCCGCGTCGTGTTCGTCTTCGCCGACCCGGGGGAGAAGGCGGGGGGCGGGGCTGCCCACCTGCGGGCCAGGGGAGTGGAGGTCACCGGCCCACTGCTGGGGGCCGGGGCGGAGCGCACCGGTGTCCCGCCGTTCAGCGTGGAACCGTGGCTCGCCGCGCAGCGGCTCGGGCGTCCGCACGTCACCCTCAAGTACGCGGCCACGATGGACGGTTTCGCCGCCGCCACCGACGGCACGAGTCAGTGGATCACCGGCGCTGACGCCCGCGCACATGTCCACGCCGACCGGGCGCGGCGGGACGCCATCATCGTCGGCACCGGCACCGTGGCGGTCGACGATCCGCGGTTGACGGCGCGGCGGCCGGACGGGTCGCTCCACGGTCACCAGCCGCTGCGTGTGGTGGTGGGTGACGCGGCTCTTCCGGAGGACGCCGCCATCCTCCCGGCACTGCACCTGCGGACCCACGACCTGGATTCGGTTCTCGCTGAACTGTGGAACCGGGGGATCGTCGACGTCCTCGTCGAGGGTGGGCCGCGGCTCGCCGCCTCGTTCGTCGCCGCCGGGCTGGTGGACGCGGTGCACAGTTACACCGCTCCCGCCCTGCTGGGGGCCGGGCTCCCGACGGTGTCGCCGTCACCGCAGACCGGGACAACCATGGACGGCATCCAACGCCTCACCATGCGGTCGGTGGAGCTCCTCGGCGGCGACGTTCTCACGGTCGCCGTGCGTGACCCGGGTTGAGCCCGGGTCCCCGTCCCGGACAGTGATATTTTCATCAATGCCACCCGAAAGCCCTCCCGCGGGGCACTGTCGCCTAGACTCAACACCCATGTTCACCGGAATCGTTGAGGAGGTCGGCACCATCGGTGCCGTCGAGCGCACCGCGGACGCCGCACGCATCAGAGTGACCTGCACGGACGTGGTCACCGATGCCGTCCACGGCGCATCCATCGCCGTCAACGGGATCTGCCTCACCGTCACCGGGTTCGACGGCGCCGGCTTCTGGGCCGACGTGATGAAGGTGTCCCTGGACTACACGGCGCTCGGGGAGACCGGCGAGGGCAGCCGCGTGAACCTGGAACGCGCGACCCCGGCCGGCGGGCGGTTGGGCGGCCACATCGTCCAGGGCCACGTCGACGGCACCGCCACCGTCACCTCGCGTACCCCGGGGAGCGACTGGGAGATCCTCCGCTTCACGCTGGACGACCCGGCGCTGGCACGCTACGTTGCGAAGAAGGGCAGCGTGGCGGTCAACGGCACCTCCCTGACCGTGTCCGAGGTGGGCCCACCGCAGGACGCCTGGTTCGAGGTGTCGCTGATCCCCACCACCCTCTCGGAGACCATGCTCGGCGACCTGGAGCCCGGTGCACACGTCAACATCGAGTGCGACGTGCTCGCGAAGTACGTCGAGCGGCTCACCGCCGCGGACAGCACCACCATCAACCAGGAGGAGGCCCGGTGACCGCCGAGGACACCTACCGCCGGACGTCGCTGCTGGACCCGGTCGAGGACGCCATCACCGACATCGCCGCCGGAAAGCCCGTCGTCGTGGTCGACGACGAGGACCGGGAGAACGAGGGCGACATCATCTTCGCCGCCGAGAAGGCCACCCCGGAGATCGTCGCCTTCACCGTGAAGCACTCCTCCGGTTACATCTGCGCGGCCCTTCCCGACGGGGAGGCCGACCGCCTCGGCCTGCCCCCGATGGTCGCCCGCAACGAAGACGTCCGCGGGACCGCCTACACCGTCACCGTCGACGCCGCCGAGGGCATCACCACCGGCATCAGCGCCCACGACCGCGCCCACACCCTGCGACTGCTCGCCGACCCGGCGTCGACCCGCGACTCCTTCCACCGTCCGGGCCACGTCGTCCCCCTGCGGGCGAGGAGGAACGGGGTCCTGCAGCGCGGCGGCCACACCGAAGCCTCGGTGGACCTGGCCCGCGCGGCGGGACTGCGTCCGGCGGGCGTGTTGTGCGAGGTCGTCTCCGAGGACGACCCGACCGGTATGGCACGTCTGCCGGAACTGCGCCGCTTCTGCGACGAGCACGGGCTCTCCCTGATCTCCATCGAACAGCTCGCCGAGTGGCGGCGCGTCCACACCCCGGTCGTGACCCGCAGCGTCGAATCCCGGCTGCCGACCACCCACGGCGACTTCCACGCCGTGGGCTACAGCGGCATCGTCGACGGGGTCGAGCACGTCGCGCTGGTCGCCGGGGACGTCGCCGCCGACGGCGGGGAGGACGTCCTGGTCCGGGTGCACTCCGAATGCCTCACCGGCGACATCTTCGGCTCCCTGCGCTGCGACTGCGGTGAACAGCTCTCCACCTCCCTGGACCTCATCAACGACGCCGGACGGGGCGTCCTGGTCTACCTCCGGGGCCAGGAGGGCCGGGGGATCGGCCTGGTGCCGAAGCTGCGCGCCTACAACCTGCAGGACGAGGGCCTCGACACCGTCGACGCGAACACCGCCCAGGGGCTGCCCGTCGACTCCCGCGAGTACAGTGCGGCCGCGCAGATCCTCCGTGACCTGGGCGTCAGTTCCGTGGCACTGCTGTCGAACAACCCCGAGAAGCGCCTCGACCTGGAGCGCCACGGGATACCGGTGACCCGCCGCGTCCCCGTCGAACTGCCGTCCAACCCGGAGAACGAGGCCTACCTGCGGACCAAGCGTGACCGCATGGGGCACCAGCTCGACTCCCTGACCACCTAGACCCCACAGGAGGACCACCATGCCAGCCGAGGGATTGGCCGACCTCACGATCGGCCCCGGGGCCGGCGAGGGCCTGCGCATCGCCGTGATCACCGCGTCCTGGAACCCGGAGATCACCGACCTGCTGCACGAGCACGCCGTCGACGCACTGACCTCGGTCGGCGTCCTGGTGGGGCAGTGGCGGGTCGCCGGGGCGGTGGAATTGCCCGTTGTCGCCGCCGAGGCGGCAAGGAGCTTCGACGCGGTCGTCGCGAACGGCTGCGTGATCCGTGGGGCGACCGCCCACTTCGACTACGTCTGCGACGCCGTGACCTACGGGCTGACCCGGGTGTCCCTCGACTCCGGGAAGCCCGTGGGCAACGGCGTGCTCACCGTGGAGGACCACGCACAGGCCGTTGACCGCTCCGGTGCGCCGGGGTCGGTCGAGGACAAGGGCGCGGACGCCGCACGGGCGGCGCTGCACAGCCTGCTGGTCCTCAGGGACATCCGCGCGCGCAGCTGACACCACCATTTTTATCGTCACCGGGTACGCGGGGTAGTCTGGTGTGCTGTGAGCAGTTCTGAACCGGTGACCAGCGCACCCGCCGCAGCATCAGGTGCGGACGCCCCGTCCGACCCCCGTGCGGCCGAGTGGCGGTTGACCGTGAAATCCCCGTTCCTGACGACCTGGGCCTGCATCGGAGCCGTGGTGGTCATGGCGGTGCACGTCTTCATGGCCTTCGTGTCCGGGGTGGGGGACACGGGCGCGACGGTCAGCACCGTCGACCAGTGGGCGTTCATCGGACTCGGCGCAATCTTCGCGCTCGCGGTCCTCTCCCTGCTGCGTCCACGGGTCCGGGTCAACGAGGAGGGTGTTGAGGTCCGCAATGTCCTCGGCGCCCAGTTCTACCGCTGGAACATCATCCACGGGCTGTCCTTCCCCCGCAAGGCACGCTGGGCGCGGCTGGAACTCCCGGACTTCGAGTTCGTCCCCATGATGGCCTTCCAGGTCGCAGACAAGTCCACCATCGCCACGAAGGTGGAGGACTTCCGCGTGCTCGAGGACCGCTACATGCCCGACGAGTAGGCAGGCCCCACCATGGCTGATCCCGCGTCCTACCGCCCCGCTACCGGTGCAATCCCCACCAGCCCCGGCGTCTACACCTTCCGGGACGCCGACGACCGCGTGCTCTACGTGGGCAAGGCGAAGAACCTGCGCAGCCGGCTGTCGAACTACTTCCAGGACCCGGCGCACCTCGAGCCACGGATCCGGACCATGGTCCACACCGCCGACCACGTCCAGTGGACGGTGGTCGGCAGCGAGATCGAGGCGCTGAACCTCGAGTACACCTGGATCAAGAAGTTCGCCCCCCGGTTCAACGTGATGTACCGGGACGACAAAACCTACCCCATGCTCGCGGTGAGCGTGAAGGAGCAGTTCCCGCGGGTGTTCCTGTACCGCGGGCCGCGGAAGAGGGGGGTCCGCTACTTCGGCCCGTACCCCAAGGCCTGGGCGATCCGGGAGACCCTGGAGTCCCTGACGCGCGTCTTCCCCGTGCGCTCGTGCTCCACCGGCGTCTACCGCAGGCACGAGCAGCTGGGGCGTCCCTGCCTGCTGGGCTACATCGACCGCTGTTCGGCGCCGTGCGTCGGACGTGTCTCGCCGTCGGAGCACATGGAACTGGTGGACAGTTTCTGCTCCTTCCTCGCCGGCGGCA
This sequence comes from Corynebacterium sp., assembly GCF_052107835.1. Taxonomy (GTDB): domain Bacteria; phylum Actinomycetota; class Actinomycetes; order Mycobacteriales; family Mycobacteriaceae; genus Corynebacterium. Next base: position 56,655 of record NZ_JBQEDF010000004.1, on the reverse strand, counting down.
ACACCGACCGGGTCCTCCGGGAGGTGCGCGGGGAGATGCAGGACGCCTCGGAGAACCTGGACTTCGAGCGGGCCGCCTCGCTCCGCGACCAGATCGGGGCGATGGAGAAGGCGATGGAGAAACAGGCGGTGGTGTTCTCCGACTCCACCGACGCCGACCTCATCGCCGTGGCCAGCGACGAACTCGAGGCAGCGGTCCAGATCTTCCACGTCCGTGGTGGACGCATCCGCGGCCAGCGCGGGTGGGTCGTCGAGAAGAAGGCCTCGAGCGAGGACAGTGCCGGTGACGGCGACAGTGCCGACACCGCCATCCTGCTGGAGGACTTCCTCACCCAGTTCTACGGCGACACCGCGTCACTGGCGGACGCCACAGAATCGGCGGTCGGCGGCAACTCCCGTGCACCGGGGGACGCCACGACCACCCTGGAACCCGTGCCACGGGAGATCCTGGTCCCCGTGCTGCCCGGTGACCACGCCCAGCTCACCGGGTGGCTCGAGAGCCTGCGCGGCGGGAAGGTGACCGTCCGGGTGCCGCAGCGCGGCGACAAGCGTGCGCTGATGGAGACCGCGACAACCAACGCCGACCAGGCGCTGAAGCAGCACAAGGTCGCCCGGGCGGGCGACCTGACCACCCGGTCCGCGGCGCTGAACGACCTGCAGGAGGCGTTGTGGATGGAGGACTCGCCACTGCGCATCGAATGCACCGACATCTCCCACATCCAGGGCACCGACGTCGTCGCCAGCCTGGTGGTCTTCGAGGACGGCCTGCCGCGCAAGTCGGACTACCGGCGCTACCGGATCCGTGAGGCGGCCGGCGACGGGCACTCCGACGACGTGGCATCGATCGCCGAGGTCGTCCGCCGCCGCTTCAAACGCCACGGCCAGGACCGTCTCGCCGTCCCCGAGGGTGACGACGGCGGGGACCTCCTCGAGGGCGAGGCGACCGCGGAGAAGGTCGAGGCCGGGTCCAGGAAGTTCGCCTACCCACCGCAGTTGTTCATCGTCGACGGCGGGAAGCCCCAGGTCAACGCGGCACAGCAGGTCCTCGACGAGCTCGGGGTCACCGACGTGACCCTGGTCGGGGTGGCGAAGCGCCTCGAGGAGCTCTGGATCCCGGGTGACGACTACCCGGTGATCCTGCCCCGCAACTCCCAGGCCCTGTACCTGATCCAGCAGATCCGTGACGAGGCCCACCGCTTCGCCATCACCTTCCACCGGGCGAGCCGCGGACGCCGGATGACCAGGTCCGCCCTCGACGAGGTCCGGGGGCTGGGGCCCAAGCGCCGCTCGCAGCTGGTGAAGGCCTTCGGGTCGGTGGCCAGGGTCCGCGAGGCCGGGGTGGACGGCATCACTGAACTGCCCGGCTTCGGACGCTCACTGGCGGAGTCGGTCATGGAGGCACTGTCGGGGCCGGGGAACAACGGTTCCGGCTAGGATCGTGGCATGGACACGCGATCGGATCAGCAGCAGGAGGCCTCCCTCGTCCTCATCACCGGGATGTCGGGGGCGGGCCGCAAGGAGGCGGCGACGGTCCTCGAGGAGATGGGCTGGTACGTCGCCGACAACCTGCCCCCCGAACTGATCATGCGCATGGTCGAGCTCAGTTTCGAGTCCGACTCCCCGGTGGAGCGCCTGGCGGTGGTCACCGACGTACGCTCCCGCGACTTCGTCGGCTCCCTGACGGAGGTGCTGTCCACCCTGCACGACACGGGACGCCGTCCCGTGGTGCTCTACCTCGACGCGGACGACCGCACCCTGATCAGGCGTTACGGACAGGTCCGCCGGATCCACCCGCTGCAGGGGGACGAGACGCTGCAGGCGGGCATCGACCGCGAACGCGAGATGCTCGGCGGGATACGGCAGCGGGCCGACATCGTCCTTGACACCACCGGCACCAGCGTCCACGACCTGCGCCGGGCCCTGGAGGAGTACTTCGCCGCGCTCAGCGACCGCCGTGAGCACATCACCGTGCAGTCCTTCGGCTTCAAGAACGGCACCCCGAAGGACGTGGACATCCTGCTGGACGCCCGCTTCCTGCCCAACCCCTACTGGGATCCGGAGCTCAGGGACTTCAGCGGCCTGGACCGGGCCGTCGCCGACTTCGTCCTGTCGCGGCCGGAGGCCACGGAGTACCTGGACGCGATCGACCGGATCGTGACCACCGCCCTTCCCGGGTACCGCAGGGAGGGCAAGCACTTCATCACTCTGGCGGTGGGGTGCACCGGCGGCCAGCACCGCAGCCCGGCGATGGTGGAGGCGGTCGCCGAGCGGTTGCGCGGCACCCCCGACCTCGACGTGCGAACCGTCCACCGCGACCTGGTGCCCGCGCACGCGGACCACCTCGACACGAAGGGGATGGCGTGAGCGGGTACCAGCCACTGGACAGGATCACCTCCCTGGGAGGCGGCCATGGCCTGTTCGCCACTCTGCGCTCCGCGCGCGCGGCGGCAGACTACGTCACCGCCGTGGTCACGGTTGCCGACGACGGGGGGAGCTCGGGGCGGATGCGCCGGGAGCTCGGGTCGCTGCCGCCCGGGGACCTTCGCATGGCCCTGGCTGCCCTGGTGCGCGACACCCCGCGGGGCCACCTGTGGGAGGAGACGCTGCAGCACCGTTTCTCCGGGCACGGCGCGCTCGCCGGCCACGCCGTGGGCAATCTCGTCCTCACGGGTCTGACGGAGGTCATGGGGTCGAGCATCGAAGCGCTCGACGAGCTCGGCGAACTGCTGGGGATCAGCGGACGTGTGCTGCCGATGTCACCGGAGGCACTGGACCTGGAGGCCGAGGTCCAGGGACTCGGCGACGACCCGCGCGAGGTCAACGCCGTGCGCGGGCAGGTCGCGGTCGCCTCGACCCTCGGCCAGGTCCGCCGGGTGCGGTTGATCCCGCCGAACCCCGAGGCGTCTCCCGAGGCGGTCCAGGCCATCCTCGACGCCGACCTGGTCACCCTGGGCCCCGGATCGTGGTTCTCCTCGGTGATCCCGCACCTGCTGATGCCGGGGATCGTCGAGGCGCTCGCCGACACCGCCGCAACCCGGGTGGTGATCATGAACCTGGTCGCCGAACCCGGTGAGACCAGCGGGTTCTCGATGGAGCGTCACATCCACATGCTGCTGCAGCACTGTCCGTCACTGACGATGGACATCGTCGTCGTCGACACGTCCATCTCGCTGCCGAGCAACGAGCGGCGCCACCTCGAACGCGCCGCCGCACGGCTGGGCGCCACGGTGATCTACCGGGACGTCCGCGAGGACGATGACCGGGGACGGTGGACCGACCGCCACTCCGCGGCGAAGCTGTCCTCGGTCCTGCGCGAGGTGTCCTCGTGGCCGGACGGTACGCCCGGCGAGCCCGGGGCGGTATGATCTTGGAGTCCGCATCCAATCCGTAGAAAGGGGCACCACGCACAGTGGCACTGACGTCTGAGGTGAAGGACGAACTGGCCCGGGTCACGGTGACCCGGCCCGATGTCATGACCGCCGAACTGGCGGGCCTGCTGCGCTACAGCGCCGGGCTGCACCTGGTTGCCGGGCGCATCGTCGTCGAGGCGGAGGTCGACAGCGGGGTGACCGCACGCCGGGTGTCCCAGGCGGTCGATGAACTCTTCGACCTGACAGCGGAACTGCAGGTCGTGGGTGCGGGGAACCTGAACAGCGGCGCACGTTACGTCCTGCGCTGGGCGGAGGGCGGTACGGACCTCGCCCGCCGCACGGGCCTGATCGACCGTGCGGGCCGTCCGGTGCGCGGGCTTCCCCCGTTCATCATCGGGGGGACCGTGGACCAGTGCGTGGCCGCCTGGCGTGGCGCCTTCCTGGCGCACGGTTCACTGACCGAGCCCGGCCGCTCCTGTGCGCTGGAGGTCACCACGCCGGGCAACGAGGCGGCCCTGGCGCTGGTCGGCGCGGCCCGTCGCATCGGTGTCACCGCCAAGACCAAGGAGACGCGCGGAGTGATGCGGGTGATCATCCGGGACGGTGAGACCATCGGTGACCTGCTTACCAGGATGGGGGCCCAGCGCACACGCCTGGTGTGGGAGGAGCAGCGGATGCGCCGCGAGGTCCGTGCGACCGCCAACCGGCTCGCCAACTTCGACGACGCCAACCTGCGCCGTTCGGCCCGCGCGGCCGTCGTCGCCGCCGCCCGCGTCGCCCGTGCCCTCGAGATCCTCGCCGACGACATCCCCGACCACCTGGTGCAGGCCGGGACGCTGCGCGTCCAGCACCGCCAGGCGTCACTGGAGGAGCTCGGACAGCTCGCGGACCCGCCGATGACAAAGGACGCCGTCGCCGGGCGCATCCGGCGTCTGCTGACCATGGCGGACCGCCGGGCCGCCGAACTCGGGCTCCCCGACACCCACGCCGCCGTGACCGACGAGATCTTCGACCTCGACGACGAATAGCCCCACCCCCGACTGCGGGTTGATCCCCGCACCCCGCACCTTCGCGGCCTGTACCCTGGGAACCGACAACTCACCAGCCTTTCCAGACAGGAGCCCCACAGTGACGGTACGTGTAGGAATCAACGGATTCGGCCGCATCGGCCGCAACTTCTTCCGCGCTCTCCGCGAGAGCGGAGCGGATCTGGAGGTCGTCGCCTTCAACGATCTCACCGACAACAAGACCCTCGCCAACCTGCTGAAGTACGACTCCATCCTGGGCCGTCTCGACGCCGAGGTGTCCTACGACGACGAGTCCATCACCGTCGACGGCAAGCGTCTGGTCGTCTCCGCCGAGCGGGACCCGCAGAACCTGAAGTGGGGCGAGCTGGACGTGGACATCGTCATCGAGTCCACCGGGTTCTTCACCGACGCCACCGCCGCGAAGGCACACCTGGACGCCGGTGCCAAGAAGGTCATCATCTCCGCCCCGGCGAAGAACGAGGACGCCACCTTCGTCGTCGGTGTCAACCACACCGACTACGACCCGGCGAGCCACAACATCATCTCCAACGCGTCCTGCACCACCAACTGCCTGGCGCCGCTGGCGAAGGTGCTCGACGAGGAGTTCGGCATCGCCCGCGGCCTGATGACCACCATCCACGCCTACACCGGCGACCAGCGCCTGCACGACGCCCCGCACAAGGACCTGCGCCGTGCCCGCGCCGCAGCCCTCAACATCGTCCCGACCTCCACCGGTGCGGCGAAGGCCGTGTCCCTGGTGCTGCCGCAGCTCAAGGGCAAGCTCGACGGCTACGCCCTGCGCGTCCCCGTGCCCACCGGTTCGGTCACCGACCTGACCTTCGAGGCCAACTCCGAGGTGACCGTGGAGTCCGTCAACGCCGCGCTGAAGAAGCACGCCGAGGGCGAGCTCAAGGGAATCCTGTCCTACTCCGACGACGAGCCGCTGGTCTCCACCGACATCGTCGGTGACTCCCACTCCTCGATCTTCGACTCGGGTCTGACCAAGGTGATCGGCAACCAGGTCAAGGTCGTGTCCTGGTACGACAACGAGTGGGGCTACTCCCGTCGCCTGGTCGACCTGACCGCCTACGTCGGCGAGCGTATCTAGACCTCCGCACGCTTCGTCCGGCCGGGTCCCCCGTACCCGGCCACACACCCCACGGCGGGTCGGCATACGCCGGCCCGCCGTCGTACAGCTTCCATGAACCACAGGAGTGAACCCATGTCCGTCAAGACCATTGACGACCTCATCGCCGACGGGGTCGAAGGCCGGCACGTCCTCGTCCGCGCCGACCTGAACGTCCCGCTCAACGGGGGCGACATCACCGACCCGGGCCGCATCGACGCCTCGGTCCCCACCCTGCGCCGCCTGATTGACGCCGGCGCCCGCGTCATCGTCACCGCCCACCTCGGCCGTCCCAAGGGTCAGGCCGATCCGGAGTTCTCCCTGGCACCGGTCGCCGAGGCCCTCGCCGAGCGGCTCGACCAGTGGGTCCCGCTGGCCGCCGACGTCACCGGGGAGGACGCGCACGAGCGCGCCAACGGCCTCAACGACGGCGACATCCTGCTGGTGGAGAACGTCCGCTACGATTCCCGTGAGACCTCGAAGGACGATGCCGAGCGGGCCGCTTTCGCCGCGGAGCTCGCCGCCCTCACCGGTGACGACGGAGCCTTCGTCTCCGACGGATTCGGCGTGGTCCACCGGCGCCAGGCCTCGGTGTACGACGTCGCGTCCCTGCTGCCGCACTACGCCGGCGGCCTCGTCCAATCCGAACTCGAGGTCCTGAAGAAGGTCTCCGAGGACCCCGCCAAGCCCTACGTCGTGGTGCTCGGCGGCTCGAAGGTCTCCGACAAGCTCGGGGTGATCGAGGCGCTGGCCCCGAAGGTCGACAGGCTGATCATCGGTGGCGGCATGTGCTTCACCTTCCTCGCCGCCCGGGGCCACTCCGTCGGCAGCTCGCTGCTGCAGGAGGACATGATCGACACCTGCCGCGACCTGCTCGAACGGTTCGGCGACGTGATCGCACTGCCGTCCGACGTGGTCGTGGCACCCGCCTTCGCCGCCGACGCCCCCGCGACCACCGTCGCCGCGGACGCGATCCCGGACGACCAGATGGGCCTGGACATCGGACCGGACGCTGTCGCGTCCTTCGCCGGGGCCCTCGCCGCGGCGAAGACCGTGTTCTGGAACGGCCCGATGGGCGTCTTCGAGTTCCCGGCCTTCGCCGGGGGGACCAGGGGAGTGGCGGAGTCCATCATCTCCGCGACGTCCGCCGGCGCATTCTCCGTGGTCGGGGGCGGGGACTCCGCCGCGGCCGTGCGCACGCTCGGCCTGGACGAGGACGGCTTCAGCCACATCTCCACCGGCGGCGGCGCCTCCCTCGAGTTCCTCGAGGGCAAGGAACTGCCCGGCATCCAGGTCCTCGAGAACTGACACCGACAACCAGGAGCGTAACCCCATGACCCGCACCCCCTTGATCGCCGGCAACTGGAAGATGAACCTGAACCACCTGGAGGCCATCCAGGTCGTCCAGAAGTTCACGTTCGCACTGCCGAAGGACTACTACGAGCACGTGGACGTCGCCTTCATCCCACCGTTCACCGACATCCGCAGCGTGCAGACCGTCATCGACGGCGAGAAGATCCCGCTGACCTACGGCGCGCAGGATGTCTCCGCGCACGCCTCCGGCGCCTACACCGGTGAGGTCTCCGCCGACATGCTCGCCAAGCTCGGCTGCACGTGGGCCGTCATCGGACACTCCGAGCGCCGCCAGTACCACGCCGAGGACAACGCCACCGTCGCCGCCAAGGCGAAGGCCGCCCTCGGCTCCGGTGTGTCGCCGATCGTGTGCGTCGGTGAGCCACTCGAGGTTCGTGAGGCCGGTGGGCACGTCGACTACGTCGTCTCCCAGACCCGCGAGTCCCTGAACGGCCTCAGTGCCGCCGACCTGGCCAATGTCGTCATCGCCTACGAGCCCGTCTGGGCCATCGGCACCGGCAAGGTCGCCTCCGCCGGGGACGCCCAGGAAGTCTGCGCCGCCATCCGCGGACTGCTCGCCGAGCTCGCGGACGCCGGGACCGCCGATGCCGTCCGGATCCTCTACGGGGGCTCGGTCAAGACCGACTCCGTCGCCGAGATCGTCGGCCAGCCCGACGTGGACGGCGGCCTGGTCGGCGGGGCGAGCCTGGACGGCGAGGACTTCGCACGTCTGTGCGCTGCCGCTGCAAAGGCGGCCGGCTGAGGGCACAATGGTGCCATGACAGCTCCGCTGAACGAGACGCCCAGCACTGCTCGCCACAACGTCCCGGGAACCGCGATCCCCGCGGTCCCGCCGGACATGGACGACCCCGAGATCGTACCGGGGCTCCGCCAGGAACTGCGCTACCTCGGCGCCATCCTCGGCGACGTCGTCCGTGAGCAGGAGGGCGACGAGGTATTCAACCTGGTGGAGAGCACCAGGAAGGCCGCGTTCAGCATCCGGCACGGGGACGGCGACGTCGACGAACTGGCGCAGAAGCTGGGTGACGTGCCCGCCGAGACCGCGCTGCCGGTGATCCGGGCGTTCTCCCACTTCGGCCTGCTGGCCAACCTCGCCGAGGACCTCCACGAGGAGCGCATCCGGGAATGGCGCGCCGACGAGGGGGAACCCGCCCCCGCAGCCACGCTCGAGGCCACGTGGTCGGCCCTGTCCGAGGGATCCGTCACCGCCGAGGAGGTCTCGGAGGCCCTCTCGAAGGCCCAGGTGGCCCCCGTCCTGACCGCACACCCCACCGAAACCCGCCGCCGGACCGTCTTCGACGTCCAGTGGGACATCACCCGCCTGATGCGTAAACGTGGCCGTATCCTGAACGCCGGCCGCACGGCCCGCAGCGACGACCGTCTCGCCGGGATCGACAGCAGCATCCGGCGCCGGGTGTCCATGCTGTGGCAGACCGCCCTGATCCGCTCGGTGCGTCCCCGCATCGAGGACGAGATCAACGTGGGCCTGCGCTACTTCACCATCAGCCTGCTCCAGGAGATCCCGGTGATCAACCGCCGGGTCACCGTTGAACTGCGCGACCGCTACGGCGCTGACCTCCCCGGCACGCCGGTGGTCCGCCCCGGCAGCTGGATCGGCGGCGACCACGACGGCAACCCCTACGTGACCGGAAAGACGGTCACGTACGCGACATCGCGTGCCGCCCAGACCGTGTTCACCTGGTACCTGGACCAGCTTCACCATCTGGAGCACGAGCTGAGCCTCTCCAGCCGCCTCACCCCGGTCACCGGTGAACTCGCCGAACTCGCCGATGCGGGGCACAACAACGTGCCGTCCCGGATCGACGAACCCTACCGCCGTGCCGTGCACGGAATCCGCGGGCGGGTGGCCGCGACCGCGGCCACCCGCCTCACCGGGGACGTCGCCCCGGACCCCGTGCCCGCATCCCCGCACGAGCCCTACGGCGATGCCTCCGAGCTGATCGACGACCTCGAGACCATCGACGCCTCGCTGAGGTCCAGTGCCGACGACCTGATCGCCGACCACCGCCTCGGCGACGTGATCACCGCAGCACGCACCTTCGGCTTCCACCTGAGCAGCCTCGACCTGCGGCAGAACTCCGAGAGCTTCGAGGAGATCCTCGGCGAGCTCTTCGCACGGGCGGGCGTCACCGGTGCCTACAGTGCCCTCGACGAGGGGCAGCGGGTCGAGCTGCTGACCCGCGAGCTCCACTCGCCGCGGCCGTTGACCGACCGGCGGGCCCGCTGGAGTGAGGTGACCGAACGTGAGCTCGGGATCTTCCGCTCGGCCGCCGACGCCGTGACCCGGTACGGCGCGGACGCGGTGCCGCACTGCATCATCTCCATGGCGTCCTCGGTCTCGGACATCCTCGAACCGATGATCCTCCTGAAGGAGGTCGGCCTGATCGACGTGGTGGACCAGAAGCTCACCGGGACGGTGGACGTCATACCGCTGTTCGAGACGATCGACGACCTCGCCAACGGGGCGGGCGTGATGGCCGAGCTGTGGGGCCACGACTTCTACCGCGACTACGTCACCCAGCGCGGTAACGTCCAGGAGATCATGCTGGGGTACTCCGACTCCAACAAGGACGGTGGGTACTTCGCCGCGAACTGGGGTCTCTACGACGCCGAGCTCGCGCTGGTCGCCGCCGCGGAGGACGCCGGGGTGGGACTGCGCCTGTTCCACGGACGTGGCGGGACGGTCGGCCGCGGCGGTGGCCCCAGCCACGAGGCGATCCTGGCCCAGCCGGAGGGTGCGGTGCAGGGCAGTGTCCGCATCACCGAGCAGGGCGAGATCATCTCCGCCAAGTACGGGGTGCCGTCGGTGGCGCGCCGCAGCCTGGAGACCCTGGTCTCGGCGACGCTGGAGGCCAGTCTGCTCCCGGTCGACCGGATCGACGATCCCCAGGACGCCTACCGCACGATGCGGGAGCTGGCGGAGCTGTCCCGGGTCGCCTACGCCCGACTGATGCACGAGGACGGGGGTTTCATCGGCTACTTTACCTCGTCGACACCGCTGGAGGAGATCGGGAACCTGAACATCGGCTCCCGGCCGAGCTCACGCAAGCAGACCAGCAGCATCTCCGACCTCCGCGCGATCCCGTGGGTGCTGTCATGGTCGCAGTCGCGGATCATGCTGCCGGGCTGGTTCGGCGTCGGCAGTGCCCTGCGCGAATGGATCGGGCAGACGGACGGGGACGGCGACGGGGACCGCCTCGCCTACCTGCAGAAGCTCCACCGGGACTGGCCGTTCTTCCGCTCCGTGCTGTCGAATATGGCGCAGGTGATGGCGAAGGCCGACCTCTCCGTCGCCCACCTGTACTCCGGGCTGGTCCCCGACAGGGAGGACGCCGAGCGGATCTACGGGATGATCGCCGAGGAGTTCCGCCTGACCCTGGACATCTACCTCCGCATCACCGGGCAGGAGAGCCTGGTCTCCGACAACCCGTCGTTGGCCGAGTCGGTCCGCAACCGTTTCCCGTACCTGCTGCCGTTGAACCTGCTGCAGCTCGAACTGCTGCGCAAGTACCGTGAGGGTGACCGGTCGGAGGACGTTCTCGACGGCATCCGGCTCACGATGAACGGGCTGGCGACCGGGCTGCGCAACTCCGGGTAGTGTCGCCGGTGTCGTCGTCCGCACCTGTGGGCTATGATGGTGTGGTTATCGTCCACGACCCCGATTCGACGTAAAGGCTTAAATCGCATGGTTCTCACCCTCCAGATCGTTCTGGTGGTCACCAGCCTCATCATGGGGCTCTCCGTCCTCCTCCACAAGGGCAAGGGCGGCGGCCTGTCGAGCCTCTTCGGCGGCGGCATGCAGTCCAGCCTGTCCGGTTCCACCGTGGTGGAGAAGAACCTGGACCGGTTGACCGTCACCACCGCCGTGATCTGGATCGCCGCGATCATCGGGCTCAACCTGGTGGTCCACTACAACGTGGCCTGAGCCCGGGGGGCTACCGGGGGTCGGCCGCCGCGTCGACGTGCAGGACCGTCTCGGACGTGCCCGCGACCCCGGCCGCCGGCCACTGGGCAGGATCGTCGCCGCTGACCACATGGTCGGCGGCTTCCTTCTTGCCCGCACCGCAGACCAGCAGCCATACGCGGGCGGAGGAGTTCACCGCCTCCAGGGTCAGGGAGACCCGCTCCGGCGGGGGCTTGGGGCAGTCACGCACGGCGACCACCGTCGTTCCCGGGGCTGCGGTGAGACCGGGGCTGTGGGGGAAGAGCGAGTTGATGTGCCCCTCCGGTCCCATTCCCAGCAGGTGGAGGTCGAACCCGTCCGGGGCGTGGTCGGCCAGGACCTGCGCGTAGTCCGCTGCGGCGGCGTCGAGGACGGGGCCGTCCGCCGGTTCGCCGGTGGCGGGGACGCCGACACGGTGCACGTGGGCCCCCGGTATCCCGACGTGGTCGAGGAGCGCGGTGTCCGCCAGACCGTCATTGCGGGCGGTGGCGCCGGTGGTACCGACCGGGACGAAACGCTCGTCCCCGAAGAAGACGTGCACCCTGTTCCAGTTCACCGAGGTGACGGGGAAGGAGTCCTCGGTCTCCCTGGCGGCGTGGTCCAGGACAGCGAGCTCACGCAGCACCGCGCCCCCTGCACCGCCGCCGGTCAGCACGACCCGTGCGAAACCGTCGTCGGTGACCCCGCCGGTGCGCTGGACCTCCGAGATGGCGTCGACGATGTCCCGGGCCACACCGGTGGCCAGGCCGTCCTGGTCGGCCCAGGGGGTGACGGTCACGCTGCGCCCGCTCACCGTCCACTCTCCTGCGCGGAGAAGGGGAACGGGGCGCTCATGCCGTCACGTGGGGTCCTGACCCTGGGCAGCCCGTGCAGCGCGTGCCCGAAGGCACGGTCCGGTTCCAGGTGGCGCAGTTCCTCGGCGAGGCAGTCACCGACCTGGCGGCGTGCCAGATTCACCACGGTGTCCGTACCGACGCCGGTGCTGACCAGTGCGGATCGGTGGTCGATGACCTCGAGCGACACATTCCCGCCGGTGCAGGTGATCACGGTGCGGCTGATGGGTGCCATCGGTTCACCCTCGTCGTCCAGGGGGACGGCGGGGGAGCCGTCGGCCAGGCGGGTCACCGGGACGTTCAGCCGGTCGGCGAGCCAGCCGGCCGCGATGTCCACGGCGGGGTCGTCGGCGGGGCCGGAGACCTCCGCGGACTGGACGGTGTCCCCTGCACGCTGGTCCAGTGCACTGGACAACAGGCCACGCCAGGGGGTGATGCGGCTCCAGACCAGGTCGGAGTCGCCCTTCGAGTAGCCGATCCGGCGCCGGAAGATCGCCTCGGCACCGCGACCCGCGGCGGCGTCGGCGAGACTGTCGGTGATCCGCCGGGTCGCCAGCGCGCCCAGGGGGTCTGCCGCGGGGTTGCGGGGGGAGGTGAACGGCCACCAGACCACGACGGGCGTGTCGGGCAGCAGCAACGGTGTCACCGCGTTGTCGCCGTGCTCGGCGAGGTCCCCGTGCAGCCGCATGAGGATCATCTCGGACGCGCCGGCATCGCCGCCCAGGTGGATCGCCGCATCCATGCTGACGTCCCCGGACGTGCGGTCGTGGACGACGAAGATCACCCTCGCCGGATGCTCGCGCGATGCCGCGACGGTGGCCTCCACCACGGTGTCGAGGTCCTCCTCGGACCGCACGGAGACGATCAGGGTCAGGACGCGGCCCGTGGCGATCTCGCCACGTTCCTCGCGCATCCGGTGCAGCTGCCGGACGAGGTTCCGGGTGGTCGTGGTGCCCAGGTCGAGGACCACGGAGTGGTCGCCGCCCTCGGTGAAGGTCTTCACGGACATCAGGGTCGCCTCCATTTCCGGCCGTGGCGGGAGAGCATCCGGTCGGCGCCGAACGGCCCCCAGGTACCGGATTCGTAGTCCTCGGGCCGCCCGGACTGCGCCCAGTAGCCGAGGACGGGGTCGAGGATCCGCCAGGATTCCTCGACCTCCTCATTGGTGGGGAACAGGCTCGCCTCATCGAGCAGCGCGTCCAGGATCAGCCGCTCGTAGGCTTCCGGGGACTGCTCGGTGAACGCCTCCGAGTAGGAGAAGTCCATGTTGACGTCGCGGACGTCCATGGCCGACCCGGGGACCTTCGAGCCGAAGCGGAGCAGCACGCCCTCGTCGGGCTGCACCCTGACGACCAGGACATTGGAGTCCTGCGCCTCGGTCTGGTCCTGGCTGAAGGACTGGTGGGGGGCATCCTTGAACACCATGGCGATCTCGGTGACCCGGCGCCCCAGCCGCTTGCCCGTCCGCAGGTGGAACGGGACGCCGGCCCAGCGCCGGGAGTTGATCTCGAAGGTCGCCGCGGCGTAGGTCTCGGTGGTGGACGACGGGTCGAAGCCGTCCTCGTCCCGCAACCCCGGAACGTACTCCGAACCCTGCCAGCCCGCGGTGTACTGGCCGCGGGCGGTGGTCTGCGCGAAAGGCCCCACCGGCCGGGTCGCCTTGAGCACCTTGAGCTTCTCCGACTTGAGTTCGTCGGGGGAGAAGGTGACCGGCTCCTCCATGGCCACCAGGGCGAGCAGCTGGAGCAGATGGTTCTGCATCACGTCGCGGGCCGCACCGATGCCGTCGTAGTAGCCGGCGCGGCCGCCCAGCCCGATGTCCTCGGCCATGGTGATCTGGACGTGGTCGATGTAGCGGGAGTTGAACAGCGGCTCGAACATCTGGTTCGCGAAACGCAGGACCAGGATGTTCTGGACGGTCTCCTTGCCCAGGTAGTGGTCGATGCGGAAGACCGAGGACTCGGGGAACACCGCGTTGACGATGCGGTTGAGCTCATGGGCCGACTCCTCGTCATGGCCGAAGGGCTTCTCGATGACCACGCGCTTCCAGCCCTTGGTGCTGTCGGCGAGTCCGGAGCGTTCCAGCTGGTTGCAGACCGCGGAGAAGTAGTCGGGTGGCACGGAGAGGTAGTAGGCCCAGTTGCCGGCGGTGCCGCGCTCCTCGTCCATCCTGCGGGTCATGGCGGCCAGGTCGTCGAACGCGGAGTCGGTGACGAAGTCACCCTTCACGAACTGGATCCCGGCGGCCAGTTGGTCCCACACCGCCTGGCGCCACGGGGTCCGGGCACGCTCGCGGACCGAGTCGAGGACCTGCTCCGCGAACTCCTCCTTGGTCCAGTCACGGCGCCCGTAGCCGATCAGACTGAAGCCGGGCGGGAGGAGACCACGGTTGGCCAGGTCGTACACGGCCGGGAGGAGCTTGCGCCGGGCGAGGTCGCCCGTGACACCGAAGATCACGAGTCCGGACGGGCCGGCGATCCGGGGGACCCGGCGGTCGGCCGCGTCCCGCAGCGGGTTCTCCCAGTCGGCGTCGGCGGCTGTCGTGGTGCCGCTGGTTTCCCTCGTCCTGTCAGGGCTCACAGGCGCTCCCCGATGGCGTCGAGCAGGTCCTGCCAGGAGCCCACGAACTTCTCCACGCCCTCGCGCTCCAGGACCCTGAAGACGTCCGGCAGGTCCACGCCCAGGTCCGACAGGGCGGTGAAAACCTCCCGGGCGTCGTCGCCGGTGCCCGACAGGGTGTCGCCGCCGATCTCGGCGTGGTCGAGCGTGGCGTCCAGGGTGTCCTGCGGCATCGTGTTGACGGTGTGCGGTCCGGCGAGCCCGGTCACGTAGAGGGTGTCGGGGTAGTCGGGGTTCTTCACCGAGGTCGACGCCCACAGGGGACGCTGGACGTGGGCACCCTTCGCTGCGAGGTCCTGCCAGCGCGCGTCACCCAGCAGGTCGGTGCCGAAGGCCTCGTAGGCCAGGCGTGCGTTGGCGACGCCGGCCTTGCCCTGGGCCGCCAGGGCAGCGGTGGTGCCGATGGCGTCGAGCCGCTTGTCGATCTCGGAGTCCACGCGGGAGACGAAGAAACTCGCCACCGAGTGGATGGTGGAGACATCGTGGCCGTTGCCGGCGGCCTGCGAGATGCCCTCGATGAAGGCGGCGATCACCTGGCGGTAACGCTCGACGCTGAAGATCAGGGTGACGTTCACGCTGATGCCGGCCGCGAGGACCTCGGTGATGGCCGGCAGGCAGGCCTCCGTCGCCGGGATCTTGATCATCACGTTGGCCCGGTCCACGTCGGCCCGGAGCTGCCTGGCCTGGGCGACGGTGGCCTCCCGGTTCTCGGCGAGACGGGGGTCGACCTCGATCGAGACGCGCCCGTCGATGCCGTCGGAGGCGGCGTAGGTGTCGGCGAAGGCGTCGCAGGCGTCGCGGACATCGTCCACGGCCATGGCGAACACGGCATTGTCGACGGCGGTGCCCGCGGCCTTGAGCTCGGCGATCTGGGCATCGTAGGCGGTGCCGGCGGTCATGGCCTTACCGAAGATCGCGGGGTTGGTGGTGACGCCGACCACGCCTGACCCACTGATGAGGTCGGCCAGGTTGCCTGTGGTGAGGCGGTCGCGGGAAAGGTCGTCGAGCCAGACGGAGGTACCGGTGGCGGCGAGTTCTGAGACGTGGTTCACGACGGTGTTCAACCAGCTTTCTGCGTGTAACGGTGTGGTCGGGAGGGTCAGAGGAGTTCCCGGGCGGCGTCGGCCACGGCATCGGCGGTGATGCCGAATTCCCGGTACAGGGTCTTGTAGTCGGCGGAGGCACCGAAGTGCTCCAGGGAGACGTTGCGTCCCGTGGTTCCTGTATACCCCTTCCACGGCATCGCGATGCCGGCCTCGACGGAGACCCGGGCCGTGACGGCCGTGGGGAGGACGGATTCGCGGTAGTCGGCGTCCTGCTGCTCGAACCACTCCATGCAGGGCACGGACACCACGCGGGTGCCGACACCCTCGGTTTCGAGGGCGGCGGCGGCCTCGACGGCCAGCTGCACCTCGGAGCCGGAGCCCATCAGGATCACCTGCGGGACCTCCGTGGAGGATTCGGCGAGCACGTAGGCACCGCGGGCCACGCCCCCGGCGGCCTTCTCACCGGAGCCCTCGAGCACCGGCACACCCTGGCGGGTCAGCACCAGTGCCTTGGGGGCGGACGGGGCCTTCAGCGCCGCAGCCCACGCCTGGGCCGTCTCGTTCGCGTCGGCCGGGCGGATCACCGACAGGTTCGGGATCGCCCGCAGTGCGGCGAGGTGCTCGACCGGCTGGTGCGTCGGACCGTCCTCACCCAGACCGATGGAGTCGTGGGTCCACACGTAGTAGACGTCGGTGCTCATCAGTGAGCCGAGACGGACGGCACCCCTCATGTAGTCGGAGAACTGCAGGAACGTCGCGCCGTAGGGGCGGGTCGGCCCGTGCAGTGAGATGCCGTTGAGGATCGCGCCCATGGCGTGCTCACGGATGCCGAAGTGCAGGTTGCGGCCGTAGGGCTCCGCCGACCAGGCGCCGGTGGAGATGGACTCCGGTCCGAAGGACGGGGAGTCCTTGATGATGGTGTTCGTGGAGCCGGCCAGGTCGGCCGAGCCGCCCCACAGCTCGGGGAGCGACGCACCGAGGACCTGGAGTGTCGCCTCGGACGCCTTGCGGGTGGCGAGTGCCTCGCCGGCGTCCCAGGACGGGAGCCCCTCGTCGAAGCCCTCCGGCAGCTCCCGGGCCGACGCCCGGTCGAGCAGCGCCTTTGCCCCGGGGTTCGCGGCGGCCCAGGCGTCGAAGGACTCCTGCCAGCGCGCGTGGGCCTCGGCCCCGCGCCCTGCGAGTGCCCGGGAATGGGCGATGACCTCGTCGGGGACGGCGAAGTGCTCCTGCGGGTCGAAACCGAGGGCCTCCTTGACGGCGGCGACCTCGTCGCCGCCGAGAGCGGCGCCGTGGATGCCGCCGGTGTTCATCTTGCCCGGCGAGGGGAAGCCGATCACGGACTTGATCCGGATGAAGCTCGGTCGCGCGGTGTCCTGCTCCGCCTCGCCGATGGCGTCGAGGATGCCGGTGACGTCCTCCGCGTTGGCCTCCAGCGTCTGCCAGCCGTAGGCGGCGTAGCGCGCGGACACGTCCTCGGTGAAGGCGATGTCCGTGTTGTCCTCGATCGAGATGTTGTTGTCGTCCCAGAAGACGATCAGGTTGCCCAG
Source organism: Corynebacterium sp. (assembly GCF_052107835.1). Taxonomy (GTDB): domain Bacteria; phylum Actinomycetota; class Actinomycetes; order Mycobacteriales; family Mycobacteriaceae; genus Corynebacterium. Next base: position 39,748 of record NZ_JBQEDF010000004.1, on the reverse strand, counting down.
CTGCTGGGTTCCCGCCAGGGAGGACGCCTCGGCCGTCACGCCCTCCTGGATGTCACCGTCGGACGTGATGACGTAGATCCGGTGGTCGAAGGGGGACTCGCCGGCGGGGGCCTGGGGGTCGAACAGCCCGCGCTCCCGACGCTGCGCCATGGCCATGCCGACCGCGGACGCCAGCCCCTGACCCAGCGGACCGGTCGTGATCTCCACTCCCTCGGTGTGACCGACCTCCGGGTGCCCCGGGGTCTTCGAGCCCCAGCTGCGCAGACCCCTGAGGTCGTCGAGCTCCAGGCCGAAGCCGCCGAGGTAGAGCTCGATGTACTGGGTCAACGAGCTGTGCCCGGCCGACAGGACGAAACGGTCGCGGCCGAGCCAGGACGGGTCCGCGGGGTCGTGCCGCAGCACGCGCTGGTACAGCGTGTAGGCCAATGGGGCCAGGGACATGGCGGTGCCGGGGTGGCCCGAACCGATGTTCTCGACGGCGTCGGCCGCCAGGACCCGGGCGGTGTCCACCGCACGGGTGTCCAGCTCCGTCCAGTCGTCCGGGTAGTTCCGGACGGTGCGGGCTTCGAATTCCTGGGGGAGAGTCACGCTTGTGCTGCCTTCCTGATCGTTGTCGGTCACGGCACACGGCGGCGGCTCAGAGCCCGCGGTGCCCGTGTAACCCGGACCAGTGTAGTGTCCGACGCTCGTCCGTGTCACCGGTGGCCACCGCGTCAGTGCGGGTGGTGCCCGGAGGGGCTGTTGTGACGGGGTACGCGGTTTACGGTCACGGGTCCCGCTCGGGTAGCCTGTCACATTGGCAGATCCGCGTGTCCCGGTCCCGGGAGCGCGCGGTGACAGTAGGTTCTTCATGGAGGCGGACTGACCGGTGGACAAGCTTAAGGCGTATATCGCGCTGACCAAGCCACGGGTCATTGAGCTACTGCTCGTCGCCGCCATTCCCTCGATGCTCCAGGCGCAGCGGGGTGAGGTCGATCTCGGGCTGATCCTGTTGACCCTGGTCGGCGGGTGGATGGGCGCCGCGGCCGCGAACGCCTTCAACATGGTCGCCGACTTCGACATCGACCAGAAGATGCGCCGCACCCACCGCCGCCCCCTGGCGAAGAACACCGTCACCAAGCGGGAGGCGACGGTCTTCGCCTGGGTGCTGACGATCGGCAGCGTCCTGTGGCTCGGTCTCCTGTGCGACTCGTGGCTGGCCTCGGGCTTCATCCTGCTCACCATCTGCTTCTACATCTTCGTCTACACCAAGTGGCTGAAGCGCAGGACGTGGCAGAACGTGATCTGGGGCGGTGCCGCCGGCTGCATGCCGGTCATGGTCGGCTGGGCCACGGTCACCGACAGCACCGGTGGGGCGTTCAACGCAGGCTGGGCTTCCTGGGCGCAGGCGCTGGTCCTCTTCCTGATCATCTTCTTCTGGACTCCGCCCCACACCTGGGCCCTCAGCATGCGCTACCGCGAGGACTACGAGGCAGCAGGGGTGCCCATGATGCCGGTGGTGAAGCCGCCGCTGGAGGTCACCAGGCAGATCCTCTGGTACACGTGGGCGACGGTCATCGTCTCGCTGCTGCTTGTGCCCGCCACGGGCTGGGTCTACGCCGTGATCGCGGTCCTCAGCGGTGCCTGGTTCATCATCCGGGCCCAGGGGCTGCACAACGGGGTGAAGAAGGGTGTGAAGGTCAAGCCGATGAACCTCTTCTTCCTGTCCAACAACTACCTCTCGATCCTGTTCGTCGGACTGTCCGTGGACGCGGTGATCGGGCTGGAGACCGTCGGGGAGATGCTCGGGCTGTAGGGGCAGTTTCACACCCGACGTGATTTCCGCATCGTGAGAACTGCAGGTCATAGGCCTGTCGCCACCGTCCGGAAAGTGGACACAGTGTGAAAGATGAGCCGCTGGCCGCAGCGGTGGGCTTCACGGCGCAGCCCGGGTTCGCGGTGCCGCCTGTTCCCCGTGGTAGGAGAGATCGTACGTCGCTACCAGCGGGTACCCGCTGTCGGTGCCCCTGACCACGAGACCGTCAGCAAAGTGTTCACCGGGCTGCCGGAGCAGGACAGACCCACTGTCCCGAACCCCGTGTGGCTACCGTTCCGCCTGAACCGGCTCCGCACCCTCAACGCCCAGCGCGTCGTCGTCGTCGAAGTCGCGGTCGGCGGCGTCCCCGCCCCGCCGGAAACGCATCGCCCACAGCAGTCCGGTCGCCGCCGTGACCACGGAGGACCCGAAGACATGCGGCGGCACCGTCCAGCGGGGGACACCGATGTTGTACTGCAGGATGCCGATCGCCCCCTGAACCAGGATCGCGATGATCAGGCCCACGGCCCCCATCCGCACCCTCCGGTCCACGCGCACGGCGAACAGACCCGCCAGCAGGCCGATCGTGATGCCCATGTAAAGGTACATCGAGTGGGCGTGCAGGTTCGCGATCTCGAACAGGTCGATCTGCAGCCGGTCGGACTCCTGGACCGCCTCATCACCGGCGTGCGGACCGGAGCTCGTGGCCATCGTGCCGGTGACCAGCGTCAGAGCCAGCCCCAGGGCAGAACCCCAGGTTGCCCAGCGCAGCGCCTTCGGCATCGTCGCCCGGCGTGGTGCATCATCGTCCTCCCCGATCTTGACCACCATGAAGGCGGCGAAGAACACCAGCAGCATCGACGGCAGGAAGTGGATCATCACGATCCACCAGGCCAGGTCCAGGTGCACCGTGATGCCGCCGAGGACGGCCTGCACGATGATCCCGATGCCCTGGAGGAAGGCGAGGTGGAGGATCGTGTTGCGCCGGGCTGCCCGCAGCACCGCCAGGAACGCCCACAGGGCAGCCACGATCAGAACGAAGGTGAGCAGCCGGTTGCCGAACTCGATCGCCTGGTGGATCCACGGCGTCGACCCGGACTCCGGGACCATGGACCCGGGATGGCACTGGGGCCAGGTGGGGCAGCCCAGGCCGGATCCGGTGACACGGACCAGCGAACCGGTGAACGTGATACCGCCCTGGCAGACCATGAGGATGATCGCGAACAGGCGTTGCCGCTTCACCGTGGGCACGGGCATCCTGCCGCAGAGCCGCAGGACGGCGGTGTAGAAGGCGATGAAGGTGCGACTCACGGACCCCTCCATCCCCGCGACGCGTTCCCGCATCAGGACGAGGGTGGTGTCCCGCACCCGTGGTGCGTGACCGGCGTCCGTGCCGGGGCCGGTGCTGGTTTCCTGGGGATTCTGCGGGGACTTCACGGGTACCCAGTCTAAAGCCAGCGCCCGCAACTACCGCAATTCAGCAGCAGGCAGGGGTGGGGGCAGGTCAGAGGGCGGTAATCAGTCGCTGTCCATGGTGAACGAGAAGAACCGCAGCGCCAGGGCACCGCCGGCCACGCCCCAGACGGCGAGGACCAGGAACGCGGCCGGGTTGAACGATCCTGCGGCGGCGTCGACCAGTCCCTCGGTCAGTGCGACGGACGGGATCACCTGCAGCGCGGTGAGGACCGCGTCCGGGATCTCGGGATCCATCGTGGTGAGCACCGCGGCTCCCATCAGCAGGAACCAGATGGTGTTGCCCAGGGCCAGCACGAGTTCCGAGCTCAGCGTGCCACCGAGGAGCAGCCCCAGCGACGTGAACGTGGCGACACCCACCACCACGAACAGCACGGCGGGCAGCAGTCCGGACAGGTCGGGGGAGAAGCCGAGGAGCAGGCCGACCACGGTCAGCACCACCAGCTGGACGAGGACCGCGGCCCCCACGGCCAGTGCCTTGCCCGCGATCAGGACGCGCCGCGGCACCCCGGAGGCTCCGATCCGTTTCAGCGCACCGTAACGACGGTCGAAGGCGACCGCGATAGCCTGTCCGGTGAACCCCGCACTCATCAGGGCGATGCCCAGGGTCATCGGGTAGATCTGCTGCACTGCGTCGTCCAACGGGACGATCGGGAGCAGGCTCAGGGCGATGAGCAGTCCCAGCGGGATGATCAGCGACAGCAGCTGTTGCTCGCCATGGCGCAGGAACAGCAGCGTCTCGATCCTGGCCTGGGCCAGGAGCATGCGTCCCGCCGGGGCCTGCCGCGGATTCGGGGTGAACTCGCCGGCGGCGAAGCGGGTGGACTGGTGCCGGGGGTGGTTCATGAGCGGATCTCCCGTCCGGTGATGTCGAGGAACACGCTCTCCAGGCTGCGCTGGTCCACGTCGAGTGAGGTGATCAGGACGTCCTGGCGTGCGGCCTCGGCGGTGATCTCCGCGACCAGTCCGGGAGTGACCGTGGCGGAGATGGACAACAGGTTGGGGCGTGTCACCGCCACCGAGCCACCGTGGCCTGCGAGCAGGCGGGCCAGGACGTCCAGGTCGAGCTCCCCGTGGGTGGTCACGCTGATCCGGGGGTCCGCACTGCTGGTGAGCTCGGAGATCGTGCCCTGCGCCACGGTCCTCCCGTGGTCGATGATCACCACCTGGTCGGCGAGGGCCTCCGCCTCGTCCATCATGTGGGTGGTGAGCACCACCGAGACCCCGTCGGCCCGCAGGGCGTTGACCAGGTCCCACACCGCGAGCCGGGACTGGGCGTCCAGTCCGGCGGTCGGCTCATCCAGGAACACCAGTTCGGGACGTCCCACCAGGGCGAGCGCCAGCGACAGTCGCTGCTGCTGACCTCCGGAGAGGCGCCGGTAGTTGGACTTCTCGTGGCCGCTGAGTCCCACGGTGTCGAGCAGCCATCCGGGGTCCAGGGGGTCGGCGGAGTAGGACGCCGCGAGCCGCAGCATCTCGCCGACCCGGACGCCCGGATAGGCGCCGCCGCCCTGGAGCATGATCCCGATACGTCCCCGCAGGCCGTCGGTGTCGACGGCGGGGTCGGCACCCAGGACCTCGATGGTTCCCCCGTCCGGCGTCAGGAACCCCTCGCACATCTCGACGGTGGTGGTTTTCCCCGCACCGTTGGGCCCCAGCAGGGCGAGTACCTCGGCGCGGCCGAGCGTGAGGTCGAGGTCGTCGACGGCGACCGTCGTCCCGTACCTCTTGACCACGCCCCGGAGCCGGAGCGCGGGCGAATCGTCTGTCCTTGCCACGGTGGACAAGTTTAGCGGGTGGGCGTCCGGCGTTGGTAAAGCAGCCAGCCCAGCACGATCAGGGCGATGGAGAACACCGCCGACATGATGTAGATGACCGTCACCGTCTCCGGCGGCAGGTTGAGACCGCGGGGGAGGATGAAGAAACTCAGGATCACGGAGTACGCCACCACGGCGACCCGGAAGGCCGTCTGGTTGGCCCACGCCGCCAGCGGCATGATCGCCCACAGGACGTACCAGGGGTGCACGACGGGGAAGAAGAGCACCAGGAAGAAGGTCGCCACGCCCAGACCGCCGATGGGGTGGATCCGTCCGCGGAAGGACGCCCACAGCATCCGCACCACCCAGAAGCCGCCGATGAGCAGGCCGAGTGCGCGCGCGGTACCGAGCGCCACGTCGGTGTGGTCACCCAGTCCGAGGAACTGCCCGGTCCTTGCGGTGAGCAGACCGATGTCGGTGCTCACCGACATCCAGCTGATGATCTCCGCCGCCCCGCCCTGCACGAGGATCCAGCCGAAACCCAGTCCCGTGCCCAGTGACACGGCGGCGACCACCGCGAGCATGCCGACGGCGTAGGCCAACGCGGCGGTAACCAGGTCGCGGAACCGCCCACCGAGGTAACGGGCGAAGGCCACGCCCACGAATCCGAGGGCGAGGAATGCGGAGACCTTGACCATCCCGGCGCAGGAGATCAGGACGACCCCGGCAGCGCCGAGGAGCCACCGCCGGCCCGGGGCCGTGGTCCCCGTGTCCACGGCGCGCAGTCCCAGTTCCACCCCGCAGAGCAGCATCCCCATCATCATGGCCTCGTTGTGCACCCCGGCGATGAGGTGGAGCAGGACGAGCGGGTTGAGGATACCCAGCCAGAGTGCCGCCTGGGTCCGGACGCCGCAACGCCGGGCGAGCTGGACGATCGCCCAGGCCGCCAACGCCACGCAGAGGACGGCGAGCAGCCGGTGCAGGACAATGGAGGGGCCGATCGCATCGCCGGTGACCAGTGAGACCAGTGCGGCACCCCCCACAGCCACCGGTCCGTAGGGTGCCGGGGAGTGGGACCATTCGATGGGCACGGACCGGGCGAGGTCGTTGTCGACCCCCAGCAGGTCCACCGGCCCCGCGGAGTAGGGGTCGATCCCCTGGGCGGCAATGGACCCCTGCGCCAGGTAGGAGTAGATGTCCTGGGTGAACATGGGCGCGGTGAACATCAGGGGGAGGATCCAGGCGACGAAGATCCGCTGCAGCGTACGCATCGGCAGCACCGGGGCCGAGTTGTCCCGGGACGGCAGGCAGTAGCGCCAGAGCATCAGCCACCCCAGGACGAGCAGGCTGATTCCCACGAACACGGTCACCGTGGTGCTGTGCAGCAGCCTCGAGAGGAATCCCACCCCGGGCAGCGACCACAGGTCATTGCCCACGACGGGCAGGGCCCCGGCACCGAGGCCCCCGATGCCGATGAGGACGGAACCGACGATGCCGGTCAGCACGCCCACCTTCAGCCGGAACCGGTCCCGCGCGGAGAATCGCGGCCGTGGCCTGGCCGGGATCTCGGTGTGCAGACGGGAACTCCGTGATCCGGCCACACCGAGGTCGGGCAACAGGCCGAGGAACCGGTCCCGTCCTCGTCGGCGGGTGGGGGGTTGCTGGGTCACACCGGCAGTCTACTGTGCGGGGGTCCGGCCCCCGTCCGGGGCGGCCGGTGTTGCGAAAATCAGCGTCCGTCGTCCAGCAGGAAACAACAGGTCAGCCTGTCCTTATTAGACAACCGGAATTATTTACGCCACACTCGTGTTGTCTAATCATGAGCCGTTGTACGGCGGCTCCACGAACCGAACCACACCAACGTCGACCCAAGGGAGGTGGACAGTCATGAGCGAACGGGACACCCGGCGTGAAGTGCTGTCCCAGATCCTGCGCAACGGTCCGATCAGCGCCACTGACATCAGTGACGCCCTGGGCCTGAGTGCCGCGGGTGTCCGGAGGCACCTCGACAACATTGTCGCCGACGGATTCGCCGAGACCGTGGAAGCCCCACGGACCGCGGCGGCCGGCGGCAGGAGCCGTGGGCGTCCCGCCCGGCTGTTCCGCCTGACCGACGCCGGGCGCGGCAGATTCGGCCATGATTACGACACCCTGGCACTGCTGGCGTTGCGGGCGCTGCGGGACTCCGGTGGTGACGACGCCGTCGACGCTTTCGCTGACCAGCGGATGCACGACCTGTTCGAGTCACTCGCCGGGGAGCCGGACGCGTCCGGTGACGCCGGAAGCGACGACACCGCGGCAACCGGCGCGGCACCGGACTCAGAGGGTGCCGTCGTCGACCGGGCGCAGCGCATCGCCGAGGCACTGACCGACCGTGGCTACGCCGCGACGGTCAACGACGCCGCCACCGGGATCCAGATCTGCCGTCACCATTGCCCGATCCAGGACGTCGCGCACGAGTTCCCCGAACTGTGTGCGGCGGAGCACCGGGTGGTCACGGAACTGCTCGGCCGCCACACCCAACCCCTGGCGACCATCGCCGACGGCAACGGGATCTGCACGACCCATATTCCGCTGACCACCATCCACCCTTCATCCACGAAGGAGAGCTGACATGACTCAAGCTGCACAAGCCACTGACCTGACACAGGCCCCCCAGGGCCCCCGGACCGACGACGAGATCATCGACTCCATCGGAGCGTACGGCTACGGCTGGCACGATTCGGACGCCGCTGGCGCGGCCGCGCAGCGCGGCCTCTCCGAGGCTGTCGTCCGTGACATCTCCGCGAAGAAGAACGAGCCCGAATGGATGCTCGAGCGCCGCCTCAAGGCGCTGAACACCTTCGGCCGCAAGCCGATCCCCACCTGGGGCGCGAACCTCGGTGAGATCGACTTCGACAACATCAAGTACTTCGTCCGGTCGACCGAGCAGCAGGCCCAGACGTGGGAGGACCTCCCCGACGACATCAAGGAGACCTACGACCGGCTGGGCATCCCCGAGGCGGAGAAGCAGCGCCTGGTCGCCGGCGTGGCCGCGCAGTACGAGTCCGAGGTCGTCTACCACCAGATCCGCGAGGACCTGGAGAGCCAGGGTGTCATCTTCCTGGACACCGACACCGCACTCAAGGAGTACCCCGAGCTGTTCAAGGAGTACTTCGGCACGGTGATCCCGGCCGGGGACAACAAGTTCTCCGCGCTGAACACCGCGGTGTGGTCCGGCGGATCCTTCATCTACGTGCCCAAGGGTGTCCACGTGGACATCCCGCTGCAGGCCTACTTCCGCATCAACACCGAGAACATGGGCCAGTTCGAGCGGACCCTGATCATCGTCGACGAGGACGCCTACGTCCACTACGTCGAGGGCTGCACCGCCCCGATCTACAAGTCGGATTCGCTGCACTCCGCGGTCGTCGAGATCGTCGTGAAGAAGGGCGGCCGCTGCCGCTACACGACCATCCAGAACTGGTCGAACAACGTCTACAACCTGGTCACCAAGCGCACCAAGGCCGAGGAGGGCGCGACCATGGAGTGGGTCGACGGCAACATCGGCTCCAAGGTGACCATGAAGTACCCGGCGGTCTGGATGACCGGCCCGCACGCCAAGGGCGAGGTGCTGTCCGTGGCCTTCGCCGGCGAGAACCAGGTGCAGGACACCGGCGCCAAGATGGTGCACATGGCGCCGTACACCTCCAGCAACATCGTCTCGAAGTCGGTCGCCCGCTCCGGCGGACGCGCCGCCTACCGTGGTCTCGTCCAGATCAACAAGGACGCCCACCACTCCAAGGCGAACGTGGAGTGCGACGCCCTGCTCGTCGACTCGATCTCCCGGTCGGACACGTACCCCTACAACGACATCCGCAACGACCACGTGACCCTCGGCCACGAGGCGACGGTGTCGCAGGTCTCCGAGGACCAGCTCTTCTACCTGATGAGCCGTGGCCTGGAGGAGGACGAGGCGATGGCGACGATCGTCCGCGGCTTCGTGGAGCCGATCGCCAAGGAGCTCCCGATGGAGTACGCCCTCGAGCTCAACCGACTGATTGAACTGCAGATGGAAGGATCGGTGGGCTAGAACATGACCGCACCAGGAACCAGCGCCGTCACCAACCCCCTCGACGGCAGCGACGGCGTCATCACGACCCCGGCCAACAGCATGCCGACGAAGGGTGACCGCTACCAGTCCACGGACCCGGAGGCTTTCCCGGTCCCGCACGGCAAGGACGAGGACTGGCGCTTCACCCCGTTGCGCCGTCTGCGCGGACTGGAGAACACGGCGTCCGGCAAGGGCGCACCGGCCGCCCGCGCCCAGGTCACGGTCGACACCGGTGACCAGGAGGGCGTGAGCTACTCGGAACTCGCCATGGACGACGAGCGCACCGGACGTGCCGGACTGCCCGTCGACCGCCCGGCGGCCGAGGCCTGGGTCAACAGCCCGGTCGCCGACTACGTCGTCGTGGCCAAGGACACCGCCCTGCAGGGGCCGGTCACCATCACCGTGACCGGCTCGGGTGACGAGGTCACGACCTTCGGCACCACGGTGGTCGAGCTGGAGCCGCACGCCGAGGCGATCGTCGTGCTGCGTTACCAGGGCGACGGAGTGCACTCCGACAACCTGGAGTTCGTCGTCGGTGACGGCGCCCGACTCACGACCGTGGTCTGGGAGGACTGGGGGAGCACCGCGGTGCACCTGTCCAACTCCCACATCCTCGTCGGCCGGGACGCCACGGTCCGCCACACCGTCGCGAACTTCGGTGGCGACGTTGTCCGGTCCGTCCCGCACGTGCGGTTCACCGGCCCCGGCGGCGACGCCGAGATGCTGGGCGTGTCCTTCGCGGACGCCGGCCAGTACTTCGAGCAGCGCCTGCTGGTCGACCACAGTGAGCCGAACTGCCGCTCCAACGTCCTGTACAAGACAGCCCTCCAGGGCGAGCCGGGCAGCAGCCGCGCCGCCGAGGCGCGCACCGTGTGGATCGGCGACGTGCTGATCCGTCCGGAGGCCACCGGCACGGACACCTACGAAACCAACAAGAACCTGGTGCTCACCGAAGGTGCCCGTGCGGACGCGGTGCCGAACCTGGAGATCCAGACCGGCGAGATCGTCGGTGCCGGCCACGCCGCCACCGTCGGACGCTTCGACGACGAGCACATGTTCTACCTGAAGTCCCGCGGGATCCCCGACGACGAGGCACGGCGCCTGATCATCCGCGGTTTCTTCACCGACGTGATCCGACGGGTGCCCGTCGACTCGGTCCGCGAGAACCTCGAGGACGTCGTCGAACAGGAACTGGTCAACACCGTCCTCTGATCCACCCATAGAACTTATTGAAGGAACACACAGATGAGCACCCTCGAGATCAAGAACATTCACGCGCAGGTCGTCCCGCAGGACGAGAACGACGACCCCAAGCCGATCCTGCACGGCGTGAACCTCACCGTGAACTCCGGTGAGACCCACGCCATCATGGGCCCGAACGGCTCCGGCAAGTCCACCCTGTCCTACGCCATCGCCGGGCACCCCCGCTACGAGATCACCGAGGGCGAGGTCCTCCTCAACGGTGAGAACCTGCTGGACATGGACGTGTCCGAGCGTGCCCGCGCCGGTCTCTTCCTCGCCATGCAGTACCCGGTCGAGGTCCCCGGCGTGTCCATGGCCAACTTCCTGCGCTCCGCCGCCACCGCCGTGCGCGGCGAGGCCCCGAAGCTGCGCCAGTGGGTCAAGGAGGCCCGCACCGCGATGGACGAGCTGGACATCGACCCGGGGTTCTCCGAGCGTTCGGTGAACGAGGGCTTCTCCGGTGGCGAGAAGAAGCGCCACGAGATCCTGCAGCTGGGTCTGCTCAAGCCGAAGTTCGCCATCCTCGACGAGACCGACTCCGGGCTGGACGTCGACGCCCTGCGCGTCGTCTCCGACGGCATCAACCGCTACAGGGAGCGCGAGGACGGCGGCCTGATCATGATCACCCACTACCAGCGCATCCTGAATTACGTCACCCCCGACTTCGTGCACGTGTTCGCCAAGGGACGGATCGTCGAGTCCGGCGGTCCCGAGCTCGCCCAGGAGCTGGAGGAGCACGGCTACGAGAAGTTCACCGCAAAGGCCTGATAACCGATGAGCACACTGGACACCGCCGCCATCAGGGCGGACTTCCCGATCCTGTCACGCACAGTGCGGGACGGTCGTCCACTCGTGTACCTGGATTCCGGGGCGACCTCGCAACGGCCGCTGCAGGTCCTCGACGCCGAGCGGACGTTCCTCACCGAGCACAATGCCCCGGTCCACCGGGGCGCCTACCAGCTCGCCGAAGAGGCCACGGACTCCTACGAGGACGCCCGTGACGCCATCGCACGGTTCGTCGGTGCCGATGACGCGGAGCTCGCGTTCACCAAGAACGCGACCGAGGCACTCAACGAGGTCGCCTTCATCCTGGGCGACCCCCGCAGCGGGGACTTCGCCGTGGGCGAGGGCGACGAGATCGTGATCTCCGAGGTCGAGCACCACGCGAACCTCGTGCCGTGGCAGGAGCTGGCCCAGCGTACCGGGGCGACCCTGCGCTGGTACACGGCCACGCCGGACGGCCGGATCGACCTCGACAGCCTCGAACTGTCGGAGAAGACGAAGGTCGTGGCACTGACCCACCAGTCGAACGTGACGGGCGCCCAGCTCGACGTGGACGAGGCCGTGCGCCGTGCCCACGCGGTCGGGGCCCTGTTCGTCCTGGACGCCTGCCAGTCCGTCCCGCACATGCCGGTGGACTTCCACGCCCTGGACGTGGACTTCGCCGCGTTCTCCGGGCACAAGATGCTCGGGCCGAACGGGGTCGGCATCCTCTACGGGAAGTCGCGCCTGCTGGACGTCCTGCCGCCGTTCCTGACCGGTGGGTCGATGATCGAGCTGGTGACGATGGAGAAGACCACCTTCACCGAGCCACCGCAGCGTTTCGAGGCGGGTACCCAGATGACCTCGCAGGTCGTCGGGCTCGGTGCGGCCGTGGAGTACCTGTCCGCCCTCGGGATGGACAACGTGGCCGCCCACGAGCACGAGATGACCGCCTACGCCCTGGAACGGCTCGCCGGTATCGACGGCCTGCGCATCATCGGTCCGTCGGACCCGGCGGCCACGGATCGCGGTTCCGCGGTGAGCTTCGTGGTCGACGGGATCCACCCGCACGACCTCGGCCAGGTGCTCGACGACCAGGGTGTGTGCATCCGGGTCGGGCACCACTGCGCATGGCCGGTGCACCGGTGCCTCGGTGTCCAGGCCACCGCGCGGGCCAGTTTCTACGTGTACAACACCACCGACGAGATCGATGCCCTGGTGGACGGGATCCGTCACGCCCAGGAGTTCTTCGGCACCGTCCCGGAGGACGAGACAGACAAAGCGAGGCAGGCACTGTGAAGCTCGAGTCGATGTACCAGGAAGTGATCCTGGACCACTACAAGCACCCGCAGCACGCGGGGCTGCGGGACCCGTTCGAGGCGGAGGTCCACCACGTGAACACGTCCTGCGGTGACGAGGTCACCCTGCGGGTCCACCTCAGTGACGACCGGTCCACCGTCGAGGACGTGTCCTATGACGCGGTAGGCTGCTCCATCAGTCAGGCGGCGACCTCGGTGATGGCCGAGGAGATCGTCGGCCAGCCCGTGGACTCCGCGAAGGCGAAGCTCGCGGAGTTCGAGAAGATGGTCACCTCCCGCGGGAAGATCGAGGGGGACGAGGACATCATCGGCGACGGCATCGCCTTCGCCGGTGTGTCCAAGTACCCCGCCCGGGTGAAATGCGCCCTGCTGGGGTGGAAGGCCTTCGAGGCCGCCACCGAGCAGGCGACCGACCTGGCACGCGCCCACAGCCACCAGACCGAGAGGACGTAAGAGAACCATGAGCGACACGACAGAGACAACCGACCCCACGGCCGCTGCCGAGCCGACCGCCCCGGAGATGGATCCGAACCCCCTGGACGCCGTCCCCGAGCCTCCCAAGGAGATCTCGCAGGAGGACGTGATGCTCTCCGACCAGGTCGAGGAGGCGTTGCTCGACGTCATCGACCCGGAGCTCGGCATCAACGTCGTTGACCTGGGCCTGGTCTACCAGGTCTGGGTCGAGCACACCGACGTCGGCACCGAGGCCGTGATCAACATGACGCTGACCTCGCCGGCCTGTCCGCTGACCGACATGCTGGAGGACCAGTCCCACGGTGCGGTGGTCGGCGGCATCGAGCAGATCTCGGCGCTGCGGATCAACTGGGTGTGGTCCCCGCCGTGGGGACCGCACATGATCAACGAGGACGGCCGGGAGCAGCTCCGGTACCTCGGCTTCAGCGTGTAGCACCCCGCATCGCCCGGAGTGCGGCGGGGATGCTGCGCAGGAAGGGCAGGACGCGGGACGGGAACACCGCGAGTGACACCATCGTCAACGCCACCCTGCCCCCGCCCTGGCCGGCGAGGTAGCCGCTCTGCAGTCCCCGGGGGAGGCTGAAGAAGGCGTCGAAGAAACGGACCAGGACGCCCTGGTCCGCCTGCACGATCAATTCCGCGCCGAACCGGCGCAGGTGGAATGCCGCCGCGGCGGAGAGCCGCTCGGCACGGGGGAGGGGCCCGTGCTCCAGCAGGTCGAGCATCCTGTCGGCGGACGCCGCAGCTGCCGCGACCGAGTACCCGGTGGCCGGGTGGGTGAGCCCGCCCGTCGCCCCGAAAACGGCCACCCCGTCCGACACCCCGGCGTACCAGCCGCGGCGTCGCCGGTCGACCGGGAAATGGACGGTCTCGGTGTCGGTCGCCACCGACCGCAGATCGGTGTGCGGGAAGCGGGCGTGGAGACGCGCCTCCAGCACACCGAGAAGCCCGCGGGTCGGTTCCCGCGTCGCCAGCACCGTCTCCTCCAGCAGCAGACCCCCGTCGACGGGTTGGACGTACAGGAAGCTCGGCGGCCCCGGGACCGCGTCCGGGGACGGGCGCCAGTCCATGAACTCCGGCCCGCCGACGCCCGCCGACGCCGCGGCGTCGCGGGGCACGACGACACCGTAGGCCACCTGCCTGATGACCCCGGGCCGGTCGACCACCCCGCGGCAGTCCACGACGACGTCCGCGCCGAGGGGGACGGGGGACAGGTCGTCCACCCTCGTGCGGTGCAGGCTGATGCCCCGGGCCAGGGTGTGCCTGGTCCGGTCACGGTCGATCATCGCGTAATCCCAGTTGTCCAGCGTCCGGTGGTGCGGGGTGTGCACGGAGAGGTCGGGGGAGACCTCCGTGAAGCTCATCGCCTCCCGGGCCCATCCGGGGAGGTCCGCGAGCCGCACGCCGTAGGTGCTGCGCCAGTGCGGCAGTTCGGCTCCGTCATCGGCGCACGCCGGATCGTAGCCGTCCACGGTCCACCCCCTGCGGACCGCCCGGTGGGCCAGCACGGCTCCCGCGGGTCCGAGCCCGACGACCGCGATGTGCATGGTCCTCCTCCGGTCGACTGTTCGCGTCCTACGCTACCCGGCACCACCGGGGTTCCCGGTCTACCCCCGGGAGCCATCGCGGCAGACTCCACTGACTGTTGCCCATTACGCAGGGGTGACGTGCCCGTCTTCCGCGTGCAGGGCCACGGTGATGGTTAGCATTGCCGCCGAAACCACCCCCACTACCGTCCCGGCGGTGACCAGTGTTCAACAAACACCCTCCTCGGGGAGGTCGGGGCGGATATATTCATACTCGTCCAGCAGGCAGTGCCGACCGGACACATCTCGGAGTCGGGGGAGAAATCACGCTCCGGTGCCGGGCGGAAGTGGCGGGTGGGACGTCCCCGGACCTCGCTTGAGGACCGACGCGGCTCTCTCCCCTCGGGGGGAGAAGGAGAGCGCGACGCCCACCCCCACGACTGTTCGGCCCGGCTGCACTACCGCGGTGTCCGGGATCGGGGGCATCGGTGTTAAGGTGATCCGTTGTGATTGTTACCCAGGATCTCGAGGTGCGCGTGGGGGCCCGTACCCTCCTCAACGCCCCCGGCCAGCACTTGCGCGTCCAGCCCGGCGACCGCATCGGACTGGTCGGCCGCAATGGTGCGGGCAAGACCACCACGATGCGGGTCCTCGCCGGGGAGGGCGAGCCCTACGGCGGCAGCGTGACCACCGCGGGGGAGATCGGCTACCTTCCCCAGGACTCCAAGGAGGGGGACATCGAGCAGACCGCCCGTGACCGCGTCCTCTCCGCCCGTGGCCTCGACCAGCTGCGTTCCTCGATGGACCGCCAGCAGGAACTGATGGAGGTCGGCAACGACGCCCAGCGGGACGCCGCCATCATCAAGTACAGCCGCCTGGAGGAGCGCTACAGTGCCCTCGGCGGCTACGAGGCGGACTCCGAGGCCGCCCGCATCTGTGACGGACTCGGCCTGCCGCAGCGCATCCTCGACCAGCAACTCAGGACACTCTCCGGTGGCCAGCGACGCCGTGTGGAACTGGCGCAGATCCTGTTCGCCGCCACCGCCGGCTCCGGACGTTCCGCGACGACGTTGCTCCTGGACGAGCCGACGAACCACCTGGACGCCGACTCGATCAACTGGCTGCGCGGCTTCCTGCAGCGCCACGAGGGCGGCCTGGTCATGATCTCCCACGATGTCGAGCTGCTCGCCGACGTCGTCAACAAGGTCTGGTTCCTCGACGCCGTACGCGGCGAGGCGGACGTCTACAACATGACGTGGAAGAAGTACCTCGACGCCCGTTCCAATGACGAGGCCCGCCGCCGCCGCGAGAAGGCCAACGCCGAGAAGAAGGCCGGTGCGCTGCGTGAGCAGGCCGCCAAGTTCGGTGCGAAAGCGAACAAGGCCGCTGCAGCCAAGCAGATGCTGGCCCGCGCAGACCGGATGGTCGACAACCTCGACGAGGTGCGCCAGGAGGACAAGTACGCCCACATCTCCTTCCCCGAGCCGGCCGCCTGCGGCAAAACGCCGCTCAACGCCACGGGCCTGACCAAGATGTACGGGTCACTGGAGGTCTTCGCCGGGGTGGACCTGGCCATCGACAAGGGCTCCCGGGTGGTCGTACTGGGCTACAACGGCGCCGGTAAGACCACGCTGCTGAAGCTGTTGGCCGGGGTCGAACGCACCGACGGCGAGGGCGGCATCGTCTCCGGGTACGGCCTGAAGATCGGCTACTTCGCCCAGGAGCACGACACCATCGACCCGGACGCGTCGGTGTGGACCAATGCGATCCAGGCCTGCCCCGAGGCAGGCGAGCAGGACCTGCGTGGCCTGCTCGGTGCCTTCATGTTCTCCGGTGATCAGCTGGACCAGCCGGCCGGCACACTGTCCGGCGGTGAGAAGACCCGCCTGGCCCTGGCCACGCTGGTGAGTTCGCGGGCGAATGTGCTGCTGCTGGACGAGCCGACGAACAACCTCGACCCGCAGTCCCGCGAGCAGGTGCTCAACGCCCTGCGCACCTACACCGGCGCCGTCGTCCTGGTCACGCACGACCCGGGCGCCGTCAGAGCCCTGGAGCCGGAGCGGGTCATCGTCCTGCCCGACGGCGACGAGGACATGTGGGGCGACGAGTACATGGAGATCGTGGAACTGGCGTAACCGGCCGGCGCACCCCGATACACTTCTGCCGTATGGATACTCCGACGAGCGGAGCCGGGCGCGCCCGGCAGAACATCATCTACCGGGCGGGGGTGGCCGGCATCAGGCCCCGGGTACCGACGGATGCCGCGGGTCTCGAGAAGGCGGCGAAACGCTCGATGTCGCGCAAGGCCCGGGCCTACATCGCCGGCGGCGCAGGGGAGGGGCGCACCACCGACAACAACCGCGAGGCCTTCGACCGCTACCGGATCGTTCCGCGCATGGCGCACGGAATCAAGGACCGCGACCTGACGACAACCCTGTTCGGCCAGGACCTCCCATCGCCGCTTCTTCTCGCCCCCGTCGGCGCGGGTGCCCTGGTCCACCCCGGCAGTGACCTTCTCATCGGCCGCGCCGCAGGCCGGACCGGCACCCCGTACGTGATCAGCAACCAGGGGAGTTCACCACTCGAGGACATCGCCGGCGAGGTCCGAAAGTCAAGTGATAATGCTGGACACTGGTTCCAGTTGTACTGGTCAACCGATGAACAGCTCGTGGACAGCCTGATCGCCCGTGCCGAAGCCAGCGGGGCAGGGGCCCTGGTCGTCACCCTGGACACCACGGTGCTGGGCTGGCGCCCGCAGGACCTCAACCTCGGGTCACTGCCGTTCTCCCGTGGGCAGGGGATCGCCCAGTACACCTCCGACCCACGCTTCCTCGACATCGTCCGCGAACGGATCAGCGGCGGCACCGCCGGAGGCACAGGTGATGTGCGCATCACCCCGGCCGCGGTCGCGTCCCTGCTCTCGATCGTCCGGAACCACCCCGGCCGAGCCCTGCGCAACCTCGTGAGCCCGGAGCCACGGGCCGCGGTCGAGACCTTCCTCGACATCTACTCCAACCCGGGACTGGACTGGGACATGCTCGCCACCCTGAAGGACAGGACCAGCCTGCCGGTCGTCCTCAAGGGCATCCTGCACCCCGATGATGCGGAGAGGGCCTTCGCCGTGGGGGCGGACGCCATCGTCGTCTCCAACCACGGCGGCCGCCAGGTCGACGGCTCGATCGCCTCCCTGGACGCCCTGGTGTCCATCCGCGACCGGGTCGGGCCCGACGCCACCGTCCTGCTGGACTCTGGTGTCCGGACGGGACGCGACGTCGCCGTCGCGATCGCCCTCGGGGCGGACGGCGTGCTCATCGGGCGTCCGCACATGTACGGTCTCGCCGTGGACGGTCAGCGGGGTGTGGAGGACGTGATCTCCAACATCCGGGGGGAACTGGAGCTCACCATGGCGCTGACCGGGGTCGCCGACATCAGGGGGCTGCGTGACCTGCAGCTGCAAGAGCGGCCCTGATCTGGCCCTCCGACAGGTTGGTGGTCACCGTGGCCGTGTCCTCCTGCTCACCGGCGACGTAGCGCACGATGGTCCATCCGTTAGCGTACTCCGGTTCGAAGGCGTCCACCGGGTTCGGGGAGGTCCGCAGGTCGCGGGGCACGCCGTCATCGTCCGAGAGAGCCTGGAACGCGCGGCTCGTGAACGTGAACTCCGGCGTCCCGTCCGTGGGGTGGACCCGGACCTCGGCCCGGTACCAGTACCGGCTGTCCTGGTTCGCCCCGCGGGAGTCCTTGCGCCCGTGCTTGACCACCCTGTCGATCCACACCGCGCCGACCTCGGCCGGGGCGAACCTCAGCCAGCCATTGCGCCAGGCGGCCGCGAGGGCGATCATCCGTCTGCGCCGGCCCCGCGCGGAGGTGACCGTGAGCGCCACGATCGCCGCCCCGATGACCGTCAGGACCACCCCGGCGACCAGGCCCGGTGTGTCGCTGATTCCGGTGAGGATCAGTCCACCGACCACGAGCACCGCCGCAACGCCCGCCAGCACCAGCTGCGGGGTGGCGAGTCCGAGCCACCGGACGCCCGACACCGGGACCGTTCCGTGGGCCTCCAGGGCGCCGGTCACGTCCGCATCGTCCCGCGGAAGCTCGCACGGGGAGGCGAAGCGGCCCCCGCGGTAGCCGGACTCGACCAGGCCGGCGGGGTCGTCGATGGTCAGCGAGCTGCGCGCGTGGGTGAAGATCATGGTCGTCCCGCCGGCCCTAGTTGCGGAACCCGTGGACAGGGGCGGGGATGTAACCGCCGCGGCTGATGAACCCGGTGCTGCCGACCGCGCTCACCGGCATGACCGGGGCGTGCCCGAGCAGACCCCCGAAGTCCACGTCGTCGCCGACACCGCAGCCGACGGCGGGGATCACCCGCACCGCGGTGGTCTTGTGGTTCATCACCCCGATCGCGGCCTCGTCGGCGATCATCCCCGCGATGGAGGCGGCCGGGGTATCGCCGGGGATGGCGACCATGTCCAGGCCGACCGAGCAGATCGCCGTCATCGCCTCGAGCTTCTCCAGGGTCAGGTTCCCCGCCCGGACCGCGGCGATCATCCCCGCGTCCTCGGACACCGGGATGAAGGAGCCGGACAACCCGCCGACGCGCGAGCACGCCATCATCCCACCCTTCTTCACCGCGTCGTTGAGCAGTGCCAATGCGGCGGTCGTCCCGTGCGCACCGACCTGCTCCAGGCCCATGTGCTCCAGGATGTCCGCGACCGAGTCACCGATCTCGGCGGTCGGCGCCAGCGACAGGTCGACGATCCCGAAGGGGACGCCCAGGCGCTCGGCGGCCATCGTGCCGACCAGCTGCCCGGTGCGTGTGACCTTGAAGGCGGCGCGTTTTATCTCCTCGGCGATCTCGTTGAGTGATGCGTCATCACCCAGTGCGGCGACGGCACGGTCGACCACGCCGGGCCCGGAGACACCGACGCTGATCACACAGTCCGGTTCCTCGACACCGTGGAACGCACCCGCCATGAACGGGTTGTCGCCGACGGAGTTGGCGAAGACGACCAGCTTCGCGCAGGCGATCGAGCCGCGGTCGCCGGTGGCCGCGGCACAGTCCTTGACGACCTGGCCCATCTCCCGGACGGCGTTCATGTTGATCCCGGCACGTGAGGACGCGATGTTCACCGAGGAGCAGACCACGTCGGTCTCGCTCAGTGCCTCGGGGATCGAGCGGATCAGCCGTTTGTCCCCCTCGCTGCCGCCCTTCTCCACCAGGGCGGAGTACCCGCCGATGAAGTTCACCCCGACGGCCGAGGCGGCCCTGTCCAGGGCGCGTGCGATGTCCACCGGATCACAGCCCGGGACCGCGGAGGACACCAGCGACACCGGGGTCACCGAGATCCGCTTGTTGACGATCGGGATACCCAGCTCCTCCTCGATACCGGCGCAGACCGGGACGAGGTGCTCCGCACGTGCGGTCACCAGGTCGTAGATGGCCGCGCAGGTGGCCTCGGGGGTGGCACGGACGCAGGGGAGCAGGTTGATACCCATGGTGACCGTGCGGATGTCCAGGCGGTAGCGCTGGATCATCTCGATGGTCTCGAGGATGGATGCCGAGGGGAGGAAAGCAGTCACGTGGAAGCCCGCCTCAGATCTCGTGCATGGCGTCGAAGATCGCCTGCGACTGGATGGTGATGACGAGCTTCTCCCGCTCCTCGACGTCCGCCATCCGGGCGTTGACGTCGGTCACCGACAGGTCATCCGGCAGTTCGACGTGCAGGATCATGGTGAACCAGTCGTCCATGATGGTCTGGGAGACATTGCGGATGTTGATGTCCAGGTCAGCGCACGCGGTGGATACCGCGGCGATGATTCCGGTGTGGTCCCGTCCGGTGACGGTCATGATCGCGATCATGTGCCCAATGCTATCGTCCTGCACAATCGCCGGCACCCACCGGCCCTTCCGCATCGGGAGGGGACGGTGGGTGCCGGTCGTGCCGGGCGGCGGGGTCACGCCCCGTCGGGACGCCGCAGCGACTGCTCGACGAGATCGAGCGCCTCGGGGAGCAGGGCGTCGTCGCGGTCGGACGCCAGATGCGCCATCACACCCTCCAGGACGAGCTCCAGCAGTTGCAGCGTGGTCTCCGTGGAGATGTCGGTGCGCAGGCGCCCGGAATCCCGCTGTTCCTCCAGGCGTGCGGTGACCGCCTTGCGGAGGGTCTGCTGGTCGAGATCCCAGGTCTCGCGCAGCTGCGCGTCGTGACGGATCCTGCGGGATATCTCCACCCGCAGCCCCCACCACTCCGCCAGCTCGGGGTCCTCCAGCAGGTACCGGATCAGACCGATCATCCCCTGCTCACCGGCGAGCTGGGTCATCCGGAGCATGTCACGGTGGGCGACCTCCCGGAAGAGCGTCTCCTTGTTGCGGAAGTGGTGGAAGATCGCGCCCCTGGACTTGCCGGTCTCGCGTTCCAGCCGGGAGACGGTGGCACCGTCGTAGCCGTGGGTCACGAAACACCCGCGGGCACCCTGGAGGATGTCGGTCCGCCGCTCGGAAAGGTCGGTCTCACTGACCTTCGGCATGGCGACTGCCCCTTTCCGTGTACGGGTCCGCCCGCCCAACGGGGACCGCGGGCGGGCGGGGGAGGAAAACTCCGGACGTCGCTGTCGCGACTAGGAGTTCTTCATCATGCTGCGCAGGACGAACGGCAGGATGCCGCCGTTGCGGTAGTACTCGGCCTCACCGGGGGTGTCGATGCGGGTGACCGCGTCGAACTCGATGACCGAACCGTCCTCCTTGGTGGCGGTGACGTGCACCGTCTCCGGGGTGGTGCCGTCGTTCAGCGCCTCGATGCCGGCCAGGTCGAAGGTCTCGGTGCCGTCGAGGCCCAGGGACTGCCAGGACTCGCCGTCCGGGTACTGCAGCGGGACAACACCCATGCCAACCAGGTTGGAACGGTGGATGCGCTCGAAGCTCTCCGCGATGACGGCCTTCACTCCGAGCAGCAGGGTGCCCTTCGCCGCCCAGTCACGGGAGGAACCGGTGCCGTACTCCTTGCCGCCGAGCACGACGAGGGGGGTACCTTCCTTCTCGTAGTTGACCGAGGCGTCGTAGATGAAGGACTGCGGTCCACCCTCCTGGGTGAAGTCGCGGGTGTAGCCGCCGGTCACGCCGTCGAGCAGCTGGTTCTGCAGGCGGATGTTCGCGAACGTTCCGCGGACCATGACCTCGTGGTTGCCGCGGCGGGCGCCCAGGGAGTTGTAGTCCTTGCGCTCGACGCCCTTGGAATCCAGGTACTGGGCGGCGGGGGTGCCGGGCTTGATGGAGGACGCGGGGGAGATGTGGTCGGTGGTGACCGAGTCCCCCAGCAGCGCCAGAACGCGGGCGCCGCTGACGTCACCCACCGGGCCGGGAACGGTGTCCATGCCGTCGAAGTACGGGGCCTTGCGGATGTAGGACGAGTTGTCGTCCCAGTCGAAGGTCTTGCCCTCGGGCACGGGCAGGGACTGCCAGCGCTCGTCACCCTTGAAGACGTCCGCGTAGTCGTCGGAGTACAGCTCACGGGTGATGGAGGAGTCGATGACCGACTGGATCTCCTCGGTGGAGGGCCAGACGTCCTTGAGGAAGACGTCGTTGCCGTCCTTGTCCTGGCCGAGCGGCTGGGTCTCGAAGTCGAAGTCCATGGTTCCGGCGATCGCGTAGGCGATGACCAGGATCGGGGACGCCAGGTAGTTCATCTTGATGTCGGGGGAGATGCGGCCCTCGAAGTTACGGTTGCCGGACAGGACCGCGGTGGCGGCCAGGTCGGCGTCGTTGATGCCCTGGGAGATCTCCTCCGGCAGCGGACCGGAGTTACCGATGCAGGTGGTGCAGCCGTAACCCACGAGGTAGAAGCCCATGGCCTCGAGGTCCTTCCACAGGTCGGCCTTCTCGAAGTAGCCGGTGACGACCTGGGAGCCGGGGGCGATGGAGGTCTTGACCCACGGTGCGGAATGCAGACCCAGCTCCGCAGCCTTGCGGGCCAGCAGGCCGGCGCCGACCATGACGGAGGGGTTCGAGGTGTTGGTGCAGGAGGTGATCGACGCGATGCCGACCATGCCGTGGTCGAGGACCATGTCCTGGCCCTTGTAGTTGATCTCGATCGGGTTGGACGGGCGACCGTCGTTGCCCGCGGCCGCCGACGGCAGGTTGCCCTTGGCGTCCGCGGCGGTGGCCGGGTTGCCGGTGTGGCCCCCGACGTTGCCGCCCTCGGCGACGAAGTCCTGGGCCTGCGAGCTGCCGGAGTTGCTGTCGGCGTAGTTGTGCAGGTCCTTGCGGAACTGGTTCTTGGAGTCGGACAGCTCGATGCGGTCCTGGGGACGCTTCGGGCCCGCGATCGAGGGGACCACGGTGGACAGGTCCAGCTCGAGGTACTCGGAGTACACCGGCTCGACGGTGTTCTCGTCGAGCCACATGCCCTGCTCCTTGGCGTAGGACTCGACGCGCGCGAGGGTCTCCTCGTCGCGGCCGGTCAGACGCAGGTAGTTGACGGTCTCCTGGTCGATGGGGAACATCGCGGCGGTGGAGCCGAACTCGGGGGACATGTTGCCGATGGTGGCGCGGTTGGCGAGCGGGAGCTCGGCGACACCCTGGCCGTAGAACTCGACGAACTTGCCGACCACGCCGTGCTGGCGCAGGATGTCGGTGATGGTGAGCACCACGTCGGTGGCGGTCACGCCCACCGGGATCTCACCGCCGAGCTTGAAGCCGACGACGCGGGGGATCAGCATGGAGATCGGCTGGCCGAGCATCGCGGCCTCGGCCTCGATGCCGCCGACGCCCCAGCCCAGGATGCCCAGGCCGTTCTCCATCGTGGTGTGGGAGTCGGTGCCGACACAGGTGTCGGGGTAGGCGATGCCGTCCTTGTCGAAGACGGAGCGCGCCAGGTACTCGATGTTGACCTGGTGGACAATGCCGGTTCCGGGGGGAACCACGCGGAAGTTGTCGAAGGCGCCGGTGGCCCAGCGCAGGAGCTTGTAACGCTCCTCGTTGCGCTGGTACTCGATCTCGACGTTCTTCTCGAGGGCACTGGCGTCACCGAACGCCTCGATGATGACCGAGTGGTCGATGACCAGCTCGGCGGGGTTCAGCGGGTTGACGTCGTCAGCCTCGCCGCCCATGGCCACGACAGCGTCGCGGATGGTGGCGAGGTCGACCACACAGGCCACACCCGTGAAGTCCTGCATGACCACGCGGGCGGGCGTGAACTGGATCTCGATGCTCGGGTCAGCTGAGGGGTCCCAGTTGGCGACGGCCTCGATGTGCTCCGGGGTGATGTTGGCGCCGTCCTCGTTGCGGAGGAGGTTCTCACCCAGGACCTTCAGCGAGTAGGGCAGCTTCTCCATGCCCGGGACTGCGCTGAGGCGGTACATCGTGTAGGACCGGTCACCGACCTCGAGAGTCCCCTTGGCTCCGAAGGAGTTATTGCTTTCAGTCACGTCAGTGCTCCTGAATCTCTTCTCGTTATCATCGTCAGTTGTGTGACGTTCGTCCGACGTCATCCCGCCACGTGGACCTCGGGCCTCGTCGGGACCTGGTCCCGGCACCTGAAAAGATTGGCACCGTTGCGGGCTGTCACCATTGTTGCAGCAGCCGTCGCGGATTCCGTCATCAACACTATAACAGTACGACCGTAATGCTACATAACCGCAGGAGAACCCGGGGCCGGTACGCTGCGGATGGCGTGTCAACACCCCCGTTCGCACGGTGGGGATGGTAGAAATCTATACAGTCAGATAACCAAAACGGCAGCGGACGCGGCCGTTGAGACACCGGAACGGGGAGCGTGTGGATTTCGAGAACCTCGATATCGGGGCCGTACTGAACGAGATCGACACCTCCGGACTGTCGGTGTCGCAGGCCGGCTCGCGCCTGAGCCAGGACGATGTCGCCGACTACCGGGATCTGGTGGGGACGGGGTCGGGGACCGACGAGACACTGAACATCGTCATCCTCGGCGGGGACGCGGCCGAGGGCACCGGTCTGCGCAACCTGGCGCAGACCGTGAAGGACGACAGCGGGGCCGAGACAGTGATCGTCCGCGCGCCCCACAACACCCAGGTCGTCAGCGACAGCCTGTCGCGCTACCAGATCGAGTCGAGCCAGACCGAGCTCCACGGGTCGACCGCCCCAGGGGACATCAGCACCTTCCTCGACAGCTCGTCCGCGGCGGAACCGGACTTCGGGATCCTCAACGTCCTGATCCTGGTGGGGGTTCTGCTCACGGTCGTCGTCGCCGCCGGCTTCGCCGTGGTGACGCACCGGCGCCGCTGACGGCGGTACTGACTGCACATTCCCGTTCTCACGGGCCCAGCACGGAGCCAACTGTCCCGGCACAACTGCCGCCGTATCAACGGCACGGCCTTGCCACGGTTCACCCCAGCCGCCAGCGTGCCCGCTCACCCGGGACTGACACCCGGACCACGGCACCCCAGGGACACGGGACCAGGGGCGGGGGCGGGTTCCGTCACGGATTCCGCTTTTCGCTGCCAGCGTTTCGTCCGAAACGTGATGGCTCCCGCCCTTGACCGCCCCCGATAGCGCGCGACGGCGACGAGCGTCCGTGCTGACACGCGCCAGCACGCACCACTCGTTTCCAATTGTCCGTCCGGCAATCGTCAAGCCTTGAACCTTTCCTCACCTCAAGTCAAGGTTAAAACTTTGAGTACGGCCGGGCGGGTACGTGCAAACTGACACGCCGATCTGCCACCAGGTGTGATGAACCTCACACTTAGGGTGTGCGCGCGGAGAATTGCAGGTCAAGGCAAACAGCGTGACTGATGTTCCTGGTGTTTCTTATGTGATTAGAGAGATGCAGGTTTCGCATGCGGTGTGAGTGGCTTACGGTTCACATGTCGTCAATTGGTAACGATCCGGTATCAAAGTGACTGCAGTGACAGCACCGCAGACGCAATGACATCCCCGGTTCGAGACCAGACCGTGACACTCCGGCGGTGAACAACCGGCCCGTCGGACGCCGGGTCCGGGCCCTGGACCACCACGCGGGGAAGCGTGGTGAACAGGAGCCGTACCCCGGAGGGTCATGGTTGACGACTTGACCAAGATGACCCCGGTACGCCATCCACGAGGAGAGACCAACCGTGGCACTTCGACTGAAAGCCCGTGGGACGACCCGCAGGTCGACCGTCCGGTCCACTCGGGCACTGCTGTCTTTTGCGGTGGCCGCTGGACTGGCCGTCCACGCCACCACCGCCGTCGCCGACCCTGACCGCCCGTCCCCGGACTCCTCCGACGAGACCGCCGAGGCATTCCTCGCCGACCTCATCGGCGAGGTGTCCTCCGCCGAAGGCGCCGTCGCGTCCATGGAGAACGAACTCGGCGGACTCCGCGAGTCCGTCAACAAGGCACGTGTGGACGTCGACAGGAGCCAGCGCGAGGCCCAGGAGGCCCAGGACAGCGTCACCGACGCGCGGGGCCGCCTGGATACGTCGCAGACAGACGTCGAGGACGCCCAGGGCGAACTCGACGAAATCGCCCGATCCGCCTACACCCAGGGCGGCGACGCCGCGCCCATCGCCCTGGCGGCGGGCGACGACATCGCCGCCGACACCCTCGACCGTTCCACCTACATCAGGATGGCGAGCGAGAAGCAGCAGTCCGAGATCGACCGTCTGGACCTGATCCGCACACAGACAGCCAACGAGGAGTCCTCGCTGCGCGAGTCCAGGGACGAGGCCGACGGCCTCGTCACGGCCGCACGGGATGCCCATACTGCAGCGGAACAGGCGTACACGGACGCCCAGAGTGCCATCTCGGAGAAGTCCGGCGAGCTCGAGGGTCTCCGCGACGAACTCTCCACCTCCGAAGCACGGCTGGCCGCCGCCAAGCGTGCGGTCGACACCGTGTCCTCGAATGCGGGTGCCAGTTCGTTCGACAAGCGCCGGGCAGCAGAGGCCGCAGCCGACCGTGCCGAGTTCAAGACCGAGGACCTCGGGCCCGAGACCCCGGAAGCCGAAGCACCGGAGACCGACGCACCGACTGAGGAGGCGCCGGCCGAGGCACCCGTGGCTCAGGATCTCTCGGAGGCCCCCCAGGAGACTGCCGAGGGTCCCGCCGAAGGCGAAGCCACCACCGAGGCAGAGGTTCCCGCCGAAGGCGAAACCACCACCGAGGCAGAGGTTCCCGCCGAAAGCGAAGCCGCCACCGAGGGCGAGGCTCCCGTCGAAGGCGAAACCGCCGCCGAGGGAGAGGTTCAGCCGGAGGGCGAGGCTCAGCCGGAGGGCGACGAAGCGCTCCCGGAGGAACCGTCCGCTGACGGCAGCGCCGAGCTCTCCGAGGTCCCGTCCAGCTTCGACGGAAGCAGCGAGGGCGACGCGCGCCGCCAGGCCGCGATCGACGGTCTCGTCGGCGCCGCCGGCGCGGCCGCGTTCGCGGGCATCAACTCACACATCGAGGGAAACCCCGACGGTGCCGGCGAAGCAGCCGTCAACGCCGCCCGCGAGTCGGCGTCCGGGGCCTACGGCAACCTGCCGGAGGAGACCGCGGAGAATCCGGATACGCCGGAGGCGCCGGATCCCTCCTCCGAGGGCGGCTCGGTGCCCTCGGCGCCCGGCGGCAGCTCCCCGGCGGCCCCGGACTCCTCGGGTTCCCGCGAGGAACAGATTGAACGGGTCATCGACCGAGGCATGGAGCAGCTCGGCGTGACCTACGCCTGGGGTGGCGGCAACGCGGACGGGCCGACGCTGGGCGTCCGGGACGGCGGCGTCGCCGACACCCACGGCGACTACGCCAAGGAAGGGTTCGACTGCTCGGGCCTGATGGTCTACGCCTTCGCCGCGGTCGGTGTCGAGCTGGAGAAGTACTCGGGCTACCAGTACACCTCCGGAACCCAGGTCCCGGTCGGCGACGCCGAGCGCGGAGACATGCTCTTCTGGGGTCCCGGCGGCAGTCAGCACGTCGCCCTCTACCTCGGCGACGGCACCATGCTCGAGGCCCCGAACTCCGGCGACGTCGTGAAGGTCTCCGAGGTCCGGTGGGACGGCATCGAGCCGATGGCCGTCCGAATGATCGAGTGACCGTTCACCGCAGGAGTTCACGCATCGCGTGATCGACTGCGGTGATTCTGGCGGTACGCACCGCCGAGGACAGGGGGAGGAGCTGCGGGTCGAGCCCCGCCCCGACCTCCGACTCCCGCGTCACCTCGATGATCGACGAGACGACGTCCGCCCGGGCCATCAGTTTCACGGACCTGGGGGACACCCCGACCGGTAGACCGGGGAGCCCGAAGTAGTCCGCGAGGGTCCCGACCGCCAGACGCGGCCCGGCGTGCCGGACGCTGCGTCCCGGGGCACTGTCGATGATCCCCGCGGCGTCCTCGGTCGCCTCACGTAACCGGGTGTCTGCGTCGCCGGTTCCGTAGAAGACACCGGCGGGGGGACGCCCTTCGCACCGGTACCACACCCACTGGACCAGGGAGGTGTCCACGAGGTGGGGGACCAGGACGTGGCACACCCCGGGGTCTGCGTCGGCCACGGCGATTCCCGCGCCGGCCGTCGTCACCGCCGCGGCGCCCCGGGTGCCGGCGGGCAGTGCCGGGGGATCACCCGGGCCGGCCAGGACCAGGCTCACCAGTGGCCGCTCGGCCAGGCCCACCGGCGCGTCCCGCGTGATGTCCCGGACAGCGTGCAGGACGTCGACCAGTGAGGTGTGACGACCGGTGAACCGGCCACCGAAGGGGTCACCCGACCGCTCATCGACCACCAGCCCGTGCGCGGGGCCCTGGACATCGTGGAAGGCGTCGATCACGTCGTCGGTGGACATCAGCCCGTGCAGCCACCACCCGAGCCATACCGTCGTGTTCTGGACCGGTGACCACAGCTGTTCGCGCAGGGGGGTTCCACGGACGGCACCGGTGGTGCCGGCGGCGTCGGCGGGGTTTCGGGGTGTCATCCGTCCTAGCCTAGAGTTGACGGCCATGGGCTTCAACGACAGGTACGGCAAGGACATTCTCGGGGGTTCGGGACGCAGCGCACGGAATGCGACGGCACGTCCTGCGGCGCCGGAGGTGCCTGCGGAACCCGGCACCGTCGTCGAGGTCGCCGACGACGGCTGGGTGGGGTCGGTCACCGGGTTCGAACGCACCTACGACGGCGACTTCGTGCGGCTCGAGGACAGGCACGGCCGCGACCGGCTCTTCAAACTCCGTCCCGGGGGTTTCCTCATTGACGGACGTTCCGTCACACTGACCAGGTACGTTGCCCCGTCCGCATCGCCGCAGCAGCAGCGGTCGAACTCCGGTTCCCGCCGCGTCGCCGATGTCCGCGCCAAGGTCGCCGCCCCCTCCAGGATCTGGGTGGAGGGACTGCACGACGCGGCGATCGTCGAACAGGTCTGGGGACACGACCTGCGCGTCGAGGGAGTGGTGGTCGAGTTCATCGAGGGCCTCGACAACCTCCCCGACATGCTCGCCGAGTTCCGCCCCGGTCCGGGGAAACGGGTCGGGGTGCTGGCGGACCACCTGGTGGAGGGGTCGAAGGAGACCCGTCTGACACAGGGTCTCGGTCCGCACGTCATGGTCACCGGGCACCCCTACATCGACATCTGGGAGGCGGTGAAGCCGGCCACCGTGGGGATCCGTGAATGGCCCACCGTCCCCTACGGGGAGGACTGGAAGACGGGGGTCTGCCAGCGGCTCGGCTGGGGCAGCCCCACGGACGGATGGCGTCACGTCTACTCCCGGGTGAAAACCTTCCGTGACCTGGATTCCACGCTGATCGGGGCGGTTGAGCGGCTGGTCGACTTCGTAACGGAGCCTGGCCTCAACTGATACCCTTGCGCACATGGGTGCGATTATCTGGCTGATTGCCGCGGCTGTTCTCGCGGTGGGTGAATTCCTCGTCATGGACTTCACCCTGCTCATGCTCGGTGGCGCCGCACTCGTCACCGCCGGGGTGTCCCTCGCGGATATCCCGGTCTGGGCCGAAGTGGGCGTGTTCGGTGTGTCCTCGGTCGCCACGCTGCTGCTGGTTCGTCCGGTACTGCGGCGCCGTTTCATCGTGCAGGGCGAGGTCCGCGAGTTCACCCCCAAGGAGCTCGAGGGGCGCGGCGCAGACGTCATCTCGCCCGTCTCCTCGGACGACGCCACCGGACAGGTCTCCATCGACGGGGACATCTGGTCCGCCCGGGCGGCGCACCCCGGGACATCATTCAACGAAGGAGACCGTGTGCAGGTCGTCTCCATCGACGGCACCACCGCTGTGGTGTGGAAAGGACTCTGACCCATGGAGGCAGTGAGTATTCTGCTCATAGTCGTCCTCGTGCTGATCGCCGTCGCCCTCTTCAAGGCGGTGGCGCTGATCCCGCAGGGCGAGGCGGCCGTGATCGAACGGCTGGGCCGGTACACCAGGACGGTGTCGGGAGGATTGACCATCATGATCCCGTTCGTCGACCGGGTCCGCGACCGGGTGGACACCCGTGAACAGGTGGTGTCCTTCCCTCCCCAGGCGGTCATCACCAAGGACAACCTGACCGTGGCCATCGACATCGTGGTGACCTTCCAGGTCAACGACGCCGCCCGGGCGATCTACGGCGTCATGGACTACATCATCGGCGTGGAGCAGATCTCCGTGGCCACCCTGCGTGACGTGGTCGGCGGTATGACCCTGGAGGAGACTCTGACCTCCCGCGACGTGATCAACCGCCGTCTCCGTGGTGAGTTGGACGCGGCGACGAGCAAGTGGGGTTTGCGGATAAGCCGTGTCGAGCTCAAGGCGATCGATCCGCCGCCCTCGATCCAGCAGTCCATGGAGATGCAGATGAAGGCCGACCGCGAGAAGCGGGCGATGATCCTCACTGCCGAGGGCCAGCGGGAGTCCGACATCAAGACCGCCGAAGGTGAGAAGCAGGCCCGTATCCTCGGCGCCGAGGGTGACAAGCACGCCCAGATCCTCTCGGCCGAAGCCGACCGGCAGGCCCGCATGCTGCGGGCCGAAGGTGATCGGGCCGCCACCTACCTGGAGGCCCAGGGCCAGGCGAAGGCCATCCAGAAGGTCACTGCCGCGATCAAGTCCTCCGAGGTCACCCCCGAGGTGCTGTCCTACCAGTACCTCGAGAAGCTCCCGGAGATGGCGCAGGGCGACGCGAACAAGGTGTGGATGCTGCCGATGCAGTTCGGCGATTCCCTGGAGCAGTTCGCGAAGGCCTTCGCCAACAAGGACGACGACGGCACGTTCCGTTACGAGCCCACCCCGGCCGACGACTCCTTCCGTGACCTCGCCAACGAGACCACGTCGGAGGACTGGTTCAGCACCGAGTCCGCCCCGGAGATCGCCAAAGCCGTCGCCGAGGCCAACGCCGTGGCGAACAAATCGGTCGACGAGCAGCCGGATGATGCGCCCCTGACCCCCCAGACCCCCACGGACTCGTCGGCAGCCACCGGGTCATCGGCGGCGACCGCGGAGGTCACCGATGGTTCAGAGTCGGAGGAAGAGACTCCGTCCTGGCCAGCATATGGACAGTCAGCTGCCAACCCGCCTGCTCAGCCTGCCAACCCGCAGCAGCCAGACGCTGAGACATAGCCTGCTTCGATATCCCCACCATCTCCGCCGCCTCACTCTGCAGGTGGCCCTGCCGCATCAGCGCCGTTGCTTCCCGCCCTTCGGCGGTACGCCGGTTGAGCACATGGGCCACCAGGGTGAAGGCGGCGGCGATGTCCGCGGAGACGTCCGCCCCGTGTCCCGGCGACTGGACGCCGCCCGGTCCCGGGAGTTCCACCCTGGCCTGGACCTGGCCCGCCCGACGGTTGCCCTCGGCCGCCCGGCCCGCGGCGCCGATGAGCTGCTCGACCACCGCTGATTCCCCGGTGTCCGCGCTGGTCCCGGTGTCCTCGACGCCGCCGGCCAGGGCGCCGATGCCCACGGCGAAGTCCCCCGCCTGGATGAGGTTCAGGACGACTCCGGTGGCACTGTCCGCGTCCCGGGCGAGGGCGGTGAAGTCCTCGGCCCCCAGTACCCGGACGGCGACGACGTCGGGGGCCGACCCCAGTGCGTCGGCGACCTGACGGACGTAGTCGGCCCGTCGTCGGGAGTTTCCGCGGTAAGTGGCGTGGACGGCGTACATGCCATCCAGCATACGCGCCTCCGTCTACGGTGAGGGCTTGACCCGGAGGATGGCGCGGACGTGGACCGCCTCCCGCGCCACAAGGAGGAGACCTGCTCCCGCGACCACGACGCCGATGACCAGGACGATGGGGTCCGAATCGGAGACCACGGCGTCGGCGGCGAGGACGGCGACCACGGTGAGTGGGGCGGAGCCGGCGACGGAGGCCAGGAGGCAGGGGAGGAACGGAACCCGGCTGAGCCCGCACGCGTAGTTCAACGGGGCGAAGGGAATGACCGGGATCATGCGCAGGGCCAGCACGCACACCCATCCACGCTGCTCCAGAAGCTCCTGGACCCCACGGACCCTGGGATTGCGCTCCGCCCGCCGCACGGCCGGACCACCGATCCAGCGGACCAGCACCATCGACAGCAGTGCGGACAGCGCCATGCCCGCCAGGGCCAGCACCGACCCCAGGACCGGGCCGAAGATCACTCCGGCGGCCACCGTCCACACGGTGCGGGGGAAGGGGAGCAGGGTGGTGGTGACCATCAGCACGAGATACGCGACGGGTGCCCACGCCCCGGCGTCCTCGATGCTGTCCCTGATCGTCGCCAGCTCCGGGGTGGGCAGCACCACCACTGCAGCGATGATCGCGACCACCAACGCAGCGAGCCCGAGCAGGTAGAGCAGTGAGGCGACCAGCGACCGTGCCCCGTGCCCGGACCTGGTGCCCACCGGTGGCCTCCTGACATAGAAAAGGAGACCCACCGTCAGTGGGTCTCCGTATTGTGTCCGGAGGGGGACTTGAACCCCCACGTCCGTTAATAGGACACTAGCACCTCAAGCTAGCGCGTCTGCCATTCCGCCACCCGGACATGGATGCGGTAAACGAACACGGTTCGACCCATTGAACAGGCCGGTGTCCGTTGCACTGACGGTAACTGTAACGTGCCGGTTCCACTGAGACAAATGCGCAGGACGGGCACCCTTTTCACCGCACCGCCCGGCACCGCCGTCCGGCAGCCGGAGGCTATCGATATACATACATAGTTTGTTTCTGCAGGGACACGACGCCTTCGGCATACTGGTGCCATGAGTGAATCCAACCGCCTCCATCAGCCCACGTACATCGACGACCGGTTCCCCGGACCCGACCCGTACGCCCCGCTGACGGATCTCCCCGCCTTCAGTCTGACCAGCGAGGACTTCTCCGACGGGGACCGCCTCCCGGCGGCACAGCTGGGAGGGTCCGACACCTCCCCGCAGCTGTCGTGGTCCGGCGCCCCGGAGGGCACGGAGTCCTTCACCGTCTCCTGCTACGACCCGGACGCCCCGACCACGTCCGGCTACTGGCACTGGGCGGTGTTCAACATCCCGGCGTCGGTGACCTCACTCGACGCCGGGATCGGGGACGCGGAACTCGCCGGGCTGCCGGAGGGCGCGGTGGCCCTGCGCGGGGACTCCGGGAGCCGCGGGTACCGCGGGGCCGAGCCACCCGCGGGCCACGGTCCACACCGTTACATCTTCGCCGTCCACGCGGTTCCGGAGATGCTGGACATCGACGACCGCTCCACCCCCACCATCCTCGGGTTCAACCTCAACTTCCGGGCCTCCGCCCGGGCACTTCTCTGGGGGTGGGCGGAGAACTAGACGGCACACCGGGGAGAGGGGAGCGATCAGCCCAGCCAGGGCAGTTTCGCACCCACGGCCGCGGACAGCGAGTCCAGACCGTGGCGCCGCACCTGTGCCGCCAGCCCCAGGTGGATGTCCCGGATCCAGTCCGGGCCGCCGTAGATGAGACCGGTGTAGCCCTGCAGCAGGGTGGCACCGGCACCGATGCGCTCCCACGCCTGCTGCGGGGTGGTGATCCCGCCGACGCCGATGAGCACCAGCTGCTCACCGGCACGGCCCCGGATCCGCCGCAGGACCTCCAGGGAACGCCCCGCCACGGGGGCGCCTGATACGCCTCCGGCCCCAAGGTCGCGGACCACGTCCGCCGGGGTTTCGAGATCCGCCCGGCTGACCGTCGTGTTCGTCGCGATGAGACCGGTCAGCCCCAGCCCGATGGCCAGGTCCGTGACCGCGTCAACGTCAGCGTCCGACAGGTCCGGGGCGATCTTCACGAACAACGGACGGTCGCTCGCCGACCGGACGGCCTCCACGATCGGACGCAGGCTCTCGACCGCCTGCAGGTCCCGGAGCCCGGGTGTGTTGGGGGAGGAGACGTTGATCACCAGGTAGTCGGCGACCCCGTCCACCGCCCGCGCGGACTCGAAGTAGTCCGCCGCCGCACGCTCCGGCACAGTCCTCTTGGTCTTGCCGAGGTTCACCCCCACCGGCTCGGACCCGGTGCGGTCGGCGAGCCGCTGCGCCGCGGCCTGCGCACCGTCGTTGTTGAACCCCATCCGGTTCAGCAGGGCCTTGTCGGCGGGGAGCCGGAACAACCGTGGGGTGGGGTTACCGGGCTGGCGGACGGCGGTCACCGTCCCGACCTCGGAGTAGCCGAACCCCAGGGGCCCCCAGATGTCGACCTCGGTGGCGTTCTTGTCGAAACCGGCAGCGAGTCCCAGTGGCCGGGGGAACGTCAGGCCCCCCACCGTCTGCGAGAGGACCCGGTCATCAACCACCAGAGTCCGGCGGAGGGCCGACCGTGCGGTCGCCGAACCCGCCGCAGCCACCAGGGCCGAGGACATCAGTCCGTGGATGCGCTCCGGCCGCAGCCGGAACATGACCTTGACGGAGGCGTCGTACACGCGGCCCCGCAGGGAACGGAAGGCTGACTCGGTCATGGGTTCTCTAGCCCTTTCTCGGCAGGTCGTCTGAGGTGATCAGTTCCCGGGAGCCGTCCTCGGTGACCAGCAGGAGGTCCCCTGAACCGTCGTCGATGACGTGGCGGACATCCGCGGCCGTGGGAACGTCCCCGATGGCCTCGGGCGTACCGGAGGACAGGTCGTACCCGGTGAGCCGGTTGTCCCCGGTGGTGGACACCCACATCACCTCGCGTGACGAATCCCACAGCACCGCCCATGGGCCGGGGCCCGTGGGCACCGCCTGGGTGTGCCGGATAACGTCGGTGACGGTGTAGACCAGCGCCTGGTCCTGTCTGGTGTCGGAGGCGACCAGCACGGAGTCCGGTTCCATCCCCGCGGACACCGTGCCCACACCCTGTCCGGCCCGCAGTGCGGCCACACGGCTCTGGTCGGTGATGTCGATGTCGGTCAGGCTCGACTGCTCGGCGTCGACCAGGGCGGCCCGCCACTGCGGGTCGCCGTCCCCGTCGGCGTTGCGGGTGTTGCCGACCAGGTGCATCCCGCTGGCTGTCGCGGTCATGCTCTCGGACGACTGCTCGCTGCCCTCGCTGTCGAACCAGTGGACCTTGTCCGAGTCGGCCACGGTCAACGCGATGTCACCCTCCGGCGACATGGCGGCGGAGGTCACCTCACCGGGGGCGTCGACGGTCCTGACCTCCCCACCCGATGCGTCCATGACGCGCACGGTGTCACCGCAGCCGAGCACCACACCGTCGACGGCGCCGGTGACGGTGGTGCAGTCATCGTCGACCTCCACGCTGCGTGCGTCCCCCGAGGCGACGTCCTCCAGTGGGCCGATGCTCAGCCGACCCTGCTCCAGGGCGGCGACCGGGACAGGGGAGTCGTCACTGTCCCCGTCCCCGCTGCCCAGACCCGCGCGCACCAGGCCGAGCACCTGTTCTCCTCCGGCCACGTTTCCGGTGGCCTCCCCGGCGCCGGGGGACGCCGACGGCTCCGCGGCCACCCCCACGACCTCCTCGCCGTCGTCGCCGTCCTCCGGGGAGTAGACGTCCTCGGCGCACCCGGCGAGTGCCAGGAACGCCACCGTCGGAAGGGCGACAGTGGCGAGGGCCACCTTCCGGACGCCCGGGCTTGTCGTTACGGCTGTCAGCAGGCTACTCACGGCCATCACGCTACTACACGGCGCGCCCCCGGCCACACGCCGAGGGCCACCGCTGCGCATTGTCCCCCCGGGGGAGGTACCCTCTGCATCCATGGGACTCTCCGTAAATGCCGCCGCAGACTCGGCGGACATCGTAACCACGACGGACATGGGCTGGATGCAGACGATCATCCTCTCCATCGTCCAGGGACTCACCGAGTTCCTCCCGGTCTCCTCCTCCGGGCACATGCGCATCGTCTCCCAGCTGGTCTGGGGAGAGGACGCAGGTGCGTCCTTCACCGCCGTGATCCAGTTGGGCACCGAGCTCGCCGTCCTGGTGTTCTTCGCCAAGGACATCTGGATGATCCTCACGGCGTGGTTCGCCGGGGTTTTCGACAGGAGCAAGCGGGACAACCTCGACTACCGCATGGGGTGGATGGTCATCGCCGGCACGATCCCGGTGGGAATCGTGGGGTTCTTCTTCCAGGACATCATCCGCGACAACCTCCGCAACCTGTGGATCACGGCGGCGGTGCTGATCCTGTTCTCCTTCGTGTTCATCTGGGCGGAGAAGGTCGGCACCCACAAGCGCGACTACGACAGGCTGACGATGAAGGACGCGATCCTCATGGGTCTCGCGCAGTGCCTGTCCCTGATCCCGGGTGTCTCCCGTTCGGGGGCGACGGTCTCCGCGGGCCTGTTCCTGAACCTGGACCGAGAGGTCGCCACGCGGTTCTCCTTCCTGCTGGCCATTCCGGCGGTACTGGCGTCCGGCCTGTTCAGCCTGCCGGACGCCTTCGACCCCGCCTCGGGTCAGGCCGCGAGCGGCGGCCAACTGTTCGTGGGCGCGGCCATCGCCTTCGTCCTCGGTTACGTCTCCATCGCGTGGCTGCTGAAGTTCGTCGCCAACCACTCCTTCGCCTGGTTCGCCGCCTGGCGTATCCCGGTCGGTGTGATCGTGATGATCCTGCTGGCCACCGGCACCATCAACGCCTGACGGGTGTCCTGACGGGCCGCCTGCCATGCGTCCGGCGCCGGGACGCTAGAATCTTGCATCATGCGTTCATGGCCCACCCCTGAGGTCCCCGCCCTTCCCGGCGACGGGGTCCCCCTCTCCCTCCACGACACCGCTGCCGACCGTGTCCTCCCGGTCCGCACCGACATCCTGACCGGTTCGGGGGAGGTGGGGGTCTACGTCTGCGGCATCACCCCGTACGACTCCACCCACCTCGGCCACGCCGCCACCTACGTCACCTTCGACCTGGTGGTGCGCCAGCTGCACGACAACGGATTGGGCGTGCACTACGTCCAGAACATCACCGACGTCGACGATCCGCTGTTCGAGCGGGCCGAACGCGACGGAGTGGACTGGCGTGACCTGGGCTCCGGCCAGATCGACCTGTTCCGCGGCGACATGGAGGCCCTCTCGGTCATCCCCCCGCGCGACTACATCGGCGCCGTCGAGTCCATCGACGAGGTCATCGGGATGGTGGAACGGCTCCTCGAGGTCGGCGCCGCCTACCGCATCGACGACACCCACCCCGACATCTACGTGGACTACACCTTCACCGAGCAGTTCGGTTACGAGTCCCGCTACGACGGTGCCACCATGGCGGAGTTCTTCGCCGAGCGTGGCGGCGATCCGGACCGTCCCGGCAAGCGGCACCCGATGGACGCGCTGGTGTGGCGCGCCCACCGGGACGGCGAACCGTCCTGGGAATCACCCTTCGGTGCGGGACGCCCCGGCTGGCACGTGGAATGCTCGGCGATCGCCACGAACCGACTGGGCGCGTCCTTCGCGATCCAGGGCGGAGGCAGCGACCTGCGGTTCCCGCACCACGAGTTCTCCGCCGCCCACGCCGAGGCCGCCCACGGCTGCGACCGGATGGCCGGGCACTACGTCCACACCGGCATGATCGGCCTGGACGGGACGAAGATGAGCAAGTCGCTGGGCAACCTGGTCTTCGTGTCCCGGCTGACGGCGGACGGCCACGATCCGGCGGCAATCCGGCTGGGGCTCTACGAGAGCCACTACCGCGACGACCGCGACTGGTCCGGTGAGGTCCTGGCGCGCGGTGAGGAGCGCCTGATCCGGTGGCGGGACGCCGCCGGAGCCGCCGGTGCACTGCCGGCGTCATCAGCCGACCCGGTGGTGGCCGCCGTCAGGGCCGCTCTGGCCGATGATCTGGACACCCCGCGCGTCCTGCGTCTCATCGACGACTGGTGCCGCGACGTGGTCGCGGGACGGCCCACTGAAGCCGACGGATCCACGGACCCCACCGCGTCCGCCGGCACCGTCCTGCGCACGCTGTGCGCTTCGCTGCTGGGGGTGGCACTGTGACCGACCCGAGCGATTCCGGCGATTTCGCCGCGGAAACCGACGCCGCCCGGCACGAGTTCACCGACAACCTGACCGCGATGGCCACCGGGAGCTACCTGCGGGAGGAGGACCGGGAGTTCTGGGAGCCACCGTTCCCGGCCAGCGCCGTCGACGAGGCCTCCGAGATCCTGCACCGGCTGGTGTCCGGGGTGCGGGCCGACCCGACCGGGGAGGTCGTCCTGCAGGTCATGGCCGCCCACGACGCCCTCGAGGCGCTGAGTGACCGGCACGGCGGCGCCGTGTACGAGGACGAGGAGTTCCAGGACTTCCGCACCCTGGTCACCGTCCTGTGCGAGGAGGTCGGCGCCGACGCCGTCCAGGTCCTCGAGGACCTGGACCGGATCACGGAGGACTAACGCCCCACCTGCTCCAGCATCAGGGCCTGGTTGGTCGTCCCCACCGGCCCGTCCTGGTCGTGGAGTCGTCCGACGGTGAGCCCGATGCCGTCGGGACCGTAGTTGGCCTCGGCGACGATCCCGGTCCATTCACCGCGGGGCAGCCGGTGCAGGTACACCGTCAGGTCGGTGTTCATGAACCCCCATTCCCCCGGATCCACGGCAGGGTTGGTCCCGTTGGCGACGTCCGCGACGCCCATGATCCGGGTCCAGGGGGTGTCCGGAACACCGGCGACCACGGGCACCGTGCTGCGCAGCCACAGTTGTCCTGCGGCGGCACGCGTCTCCAGGGAGTCGATGTACCCGCCGCCCCACATCTCGGAGAAGGAGCGCGAACCGGCGTCCCGGAGCGGCACCATGACGGACGCACTGGGGACGTCCGGGTTCTCGATCGCCGCGCTGTCACCGGAACGGACCCACCACCCACTGCCGCGCACGACCTCACGCCCCGACGTGCCGGTGACCACCACCTCGTACAGGGATATCCGCCGGCCGGGCCGGACGACCCTGGCGGCCACGGTCAGGTCCTCGATCGGGACGGCCCCGAGCAGTTCCGTGGTGACGCGCACCAGGCGGCCACCGTCCGGCACCGCCCGCTCCAGGGCGTGGGCGACCAGGGCGGCCGGGGGAGACCCGTGCTGGAATCCCGGCCCCCAGGGGCTCTCGGTGTGTCCGGTCGCGGTGAACGTCGACCAGAGCTGTCCGGTGTCGTCGGTGTGCTCGGGTCCGGGGAGGAAATAGGCGTCTGTGATGGGGGTCATAGTGTGCGAGTGTATCGCTGCAGGCATCATGGAGCCGGTGAAGGCAATTCTCTGGGACATGGACGGCACGCTCGTCGACACCGAACACCGGTGGGGCGAGGCCACCTACGCGATGGCGACGGCCATGGGACGCGACCTGACCCCGGAGATCCGGGAGCGGACCATCGGCGGCACAGCGGACGGGACCGTCCGGCTGGTGGCGGGATGGGCAGGGCTGGAGGTCAGCGACGAGGACGTCGCACAGTGGATCACCTGGCTGTACACCACGGTGTCCGCACTCTTCGCCGAGGGCCTCGACCTGCGCCCCGGCGTCGCCGGACTCCTGCGTGAGGGGCAGGACGCCGGGGTGCCGATGATGGTGGTCACCAACACCTTCCGCACCCTGACGGACCAGGCACTGGAGACCATCGGGGAGGAGTTCTTCGTCAGTTCGGTGTGCGGCGACGAGGTCATCGTCGGCAAACCTGATCCCACACCGTACCTGACCGCGGTGCAGCGCCTGGGCATGGAACCGGACGACTGCCTGGTCCTGGAGGACTCGGCCAACGGGATGTCGGCGGCGGTCGCCGCGGGGTGCCGGACGGTGGGCCTGCCCGCCGGCGGCACCGTGGTGCCCGAGGGGGCGGTACCGGTGTCGGTGCTGCGTGGCGGGCAGGCAGACCTCGGGGGACTCCGGCTGGACGACCTCCGTGGTTTCTGGTCGGTCCTGGGGTAGCGGCGGAGGTGCACCAGGTCACCCCACGGAATCCACGATGTGACAGAATGAGTGCCGTGAAGAACTTCGACTCCCTGTTTGAGGAACTGTCCCAGCG
>NZ_JBQEDF010000003.1:0-113519 GCF_052107835.1 Corynebacterium sp. | reverse complement strand
AACCCACGACCTGCGGATTAAAAGTCCGTAGCTCTACCAACTGAGCTAAAGGCCCCGATGTACCCCGTCGACATGATGACGGTGCGAGGAGAATTCTATCGCACGAGGCGTCCCCTCCCCACAGTACCCCGGGCCCCGGTCGACATTCACACCCGAAACACTTTCCACATACTGAGACACGCAGGTCAGGGGACTGCAAGGGTCGCATGAAAATCGCTCGCAGTGTGAAAGTATGGACTCTGCCGGGATCAAGTGAGAAGCAACGCGAAAACCCCCGGCCACCGGGACCGGGGGCATTCAGCGCAGCGCAGCCGCAGCACAACAGCAGTGCATACGGTACTGCCCGACTACTTGCGCATCGAACCGGTCTCGAGGAAGCGGGTGTGGAACTCGAAGGCCTTGGACAGGTCGTGCGGGGTCTGCTGGAACTTCGACTTCGACGCGGCCTCCACGTACTCCTCCAGCAGCGGCTGGTAGGACGGGTCGGCGATCGCGATCATCTTCTTCACCCGGTCACGCGGGGCCAGCCCACGGAGGTCGGCGTAGCCGTTCTCGGTGATGATCACCATGGCGTCGTGCTCATGGTGGTCAATGTGGGACGCGAAGGGCACGATGGCGGAGATGTCGCCGCCCTTGGCGATCGACGGGCTGATGAAGGAGGAGATGAAGGCGTTGCGGGTGAAGTCACCCGAGCCGCCGATACCGTTCATCACGCGCGAACCGGACACGTTGGTGGAGTTGATGTTGCCGTAGATGTCGGCCTCGATCATGCCGTTGGTGGCGATCAGGCCGAGCCGGCGGATGACCTCCGGGTGGTTCGAGACCTGCTGCGGGCGCATGATGATGTTCTCGCGGTACTTCGCGGCCTCCGCGTTCATCTTCTCCGCGTACTCCGGGGACAGCGAGAACGATGTCGCCGAGGCGACGGTCATCTTGCCCGCGTCCATCAGGTCGACCATGCCGTCCTGGATCACCTCGGTGTAGGCGGTGATGTTCTCGAACTTGGAATCCAGCAGGCCCGCCATCACGGCGTTCGGCACGTTACCCACGCCGGACTGCATGATGTAGCGGTCGTAGGACAGGCGCCCCGCGGCAACCTCGCCCTCGAGGAAGTCGAGGAAGTAGCCGGCGATCTTCTTGGAGGTCTCGTCGGCCGGGGTGAACGGCGCGTTGCGGTCGGGTGCGTCCGTCTCGACGACGGCGACGACCTTGCTGATGTCGAACTCCATCGCGGTACCACCGATGCGGTCACCGGGGGCGGTGATCGGGATCGGGGTGCGCTTGCCCGGCTGCTCGATGCGGTAGATGTCGTGCATGCCCTCGAGGTCGCGGGACTGCCAGTCGTTGACCTCGATGATGACCTTGTCGGCGGCGTCGATGTACTCGAGGTTGTTGCCGACGGCGGAGGACGGGACGACGGTGCCGTCCTCACGGATGGCGACGGCCTCGATGATGGCGACGTTGAACTTGCCGAAGAAGCCTTCCTGGACCTGC
The DNA here is from genome assembly GCF_052107835.1 of Corynebacterium sp. Taxonomy (GTDB): domain Bacteria; phylum Actinomycetota; class Actinomycetes; order Mycobacteriales; family Mycobacteriaceae; genus Corynebacterium. Next base: position 112,025 of record NZ_JBQEDF010000003.1, on the reverse strand, counting down.
TTGCCCAGGTGGGACAGGTGGATGTCCCAGTACTTCGACTCACCGGCGTTGATCTGCCCGCGCAGCACCGGGTCGGAGTTGTAGGGGGTACGGAAGCTGATGGCCTCGGCCTCGGCGAGGACGCCGTCGCAGTCGACGGCGGTGGATGCGCCGGTGAACAGTTCGATCTGGAACTCGTCACCACGTCCGTGGGCCGCCTTCGCACGGTTGGCGATGGCCGTGGGCAGTACCTTGGGGTAGCCGGCACCGGTGAAGCCGGAAGTCCCCACCTTGTCCCCGTTGTTGACGAATTCCGCGGCCTCCTCGGCCGACATGATCTTCGACTGCAGACCGCTGTGTGCGATGCGCTCAGACACTCTTTCTCCTCAAATTTTCCCGGTGGTTCGGCAATATGTCTGTAATTATCACGACTTGTTTCTCAGGCAAACGTGATGTCTGCCACCATTAATATCACAACAGGTGGCAGCGGACACTGTCCGGGTGTGACCGTCCACATTCCAGTGTAGTGAGTGAAGGACAGATCACCCTCGCGAGGGGTCGGGGACAACGTCCCGCACGCTTTGCGCTGCAGCGTCCTGCGGTGTGAGAATCGTAACGGTGAGCATTGTCAGCACCCCGACCACCACACCTGCCCCGGCACTGTCCATCGGCAGGTTCGACCTCGACTCCCCCGTCGTCCTCGCCCCGATGGCAGGGGTGACCAACGTCGCCTTCCGCACACTGTGCCGTGAGCAGGAACGCGAGCGCATGGGAAGCGTCGCGGGCCTGTACGTCTGCGAGATGGTCACCGCCCGCGCCCTGGTCGAGCGCAACCCGAAGACCCTGCACATGACGACCTTCGCCCCGGACGAGGACCCCCGCAGCCTGCAGCTCTACACCACCGACCCGGAGTACACCTACCGTGCTGCGCGGATGATCGCCGAGGAGGACCTCGCCGACCACATCGACATGAACTTCGGCTGCCCGGTCCCCAAGGTCACACGCCGCGGCGGCGGATCCGCCCTGCCCTTCAAGCGCCGCCTCTACGCCTCGATCGTGCAGGCCGCCGTGAAGGGGGTCGCGGACGCGGGACGCGACGGCGGGGACACTGCCATCCCGGTCACCGTGAAGTTCCGCGTCGGCGTCGACGACGAACACCACACCCACCTCGACGCCGGACGCATCGCCGCCGACGAGGGAGCCGCCGCCGTCGCCTGCCACGGGCGCACCGCCGCCCAGCGCTACTCCGGCACCGCCGACTGGGACGAGATCGCCCGCCTCGTCGAGCACATGGACGGCACCGGGGTGCCCGTCCTCGGCAACGGCGACATCTTCAAGGCCTCGGACGCGGCGGCGATGATGGAGCACACCGGCTGCGACGGCGTGGTCGTGGGACGCGGCTGCCTGGGGCGCCCCTGGCTGTTCGCCGAACTGTCCGCCAACCTGCGTGGACTGCCCATCCCGGACGAGCCTGCCCTCGGCGAGGTCTGCACCATCATCATGCGCCACGCCGAACTGCTGTCCGCCCACGAGGGCGAGAAGTACGGCGTGCGCGAGATGCGCAAGCACATGGCCTGGTACATGCGGGGCTTCCCCGCGGGTGGGGAGGTCCGACGCCAGCTCAGCCAGATCAACGATCTGGAGTCACTGCGGCGTGTCCTGGACCCGATGCGGGGGTCGGACGCCCTGGCGGCCGACTCCGACGGCGCCCGCGGACGCCAGGGGTCGCCCGGGAAGGTGTCACTGCCGGACGGTTGGCTGGACGATCCGCAGGAGGAATTCGCCGGCGTTCCGGAGGTTGAGGACGCCGCCAACAACGGCGGATGAACGGTGGATGGCCGGGAGGTAACTTAGGCGGCGAAAAGTCTTCCGGGGCCGTAGACTCGCGACTATGCGCACTGTGTACCAGGAACAGATGCGGATCTTCGCACATGAACTCGCTCTCATGGCGGACAAGGTCCGCGGGATGATGTCGTCGGCCTGTGAGGCCCTGTTCAACCAGGACATCGATACGGCCGAGCAGGTCCTGAGTTCGATCGACGGGGTCGAGGAGCTCCGCAAGCGGGCCGAGACCCGCTCCTTCGAGCTGCTCGCACTCGAGGGCCCCGTGGCCAGGGATCTGCGTCAGGTCGTCTCCGGGACCTACATCGTCGAGGACCTGGCCCGCATGGCTGCCCTGTCGGTGCACGTGGCACGGCTCTCCCGCCGTCGTCACCCGGACCCGGCCGTCCCCGAGATCACCGAGCCCTACTTCCGGGAGATGGCCCGTCTGGTCGACGGTGTCGGCGGGAAGCTGCACGACGTCCTGGTCACCTATGACCCGGAGAAGGCCATGGAGCTCGCCCTCGACGACGATGCCGTCGACGACCTCCACGAGCACATGTTCCAGGTCACCGGCAAGAAGGACTGGCCCTACCCCGTCTCCGCCGCGGTGGACGTCACGCTGCTGTCCCGGTTCTTCGAGCGCTACTCCGACCACGCGGTGAACATCGGCACCCGTGTGGTGTACCTGGCCACCGGCATGCAGCCGGACGAGTACGAGGTCTCCCGCCGCAGCGAAGAGCAGCAGGAGACCATGCGCGAGCAGTTCGACGAGATCCGGCGCCGCTACGGCTCCGACTCGTTCTAGGCCTTCTCCGCGACCGTGAGCGCGGCGAGTGCGGCATCCGCCAGCACCTCCGGGGTCTGGCCTGCGTCCAACCGGACGCCGGCTTCGTCGGCGCGCAGGCGCTCCAGTTCCGCGTACTGCTGCCGCAGCACCTCCGCGTCCGGGTGCTCCCCCGTGCGTCGCAGGACGCGGTCCCGGATCACGTCCTCGGTGGCGTGCACGTGGACGAAGAACACGAACCCCTCAGCTTCGCGGAAGATGTCGCGGGCCCGGCGCCCCAGGCCCAGGCTCACGACCACCGTGGACGTGCCTTCCGCCGCCTGCGCCGACAACCAGTCCCTGATGGAGTAGGCCCAGGGCAGACGCTCCTCGGGGGTCAGGAACTCACCGGATCCCATCCGTGAGCGGACCTCGTCGGGCTGCAGGTCCGCCGCGGTGGCCGCGGTGAAACCGGTGCGGCGCTCCAGTTCAGCGGCCAGCTGCCCCTTGCCGCTGCCGCTCACCCCCATCAGCACGATGTGTACAGGACTCATACGGCGCTCCTTCCCTTCTGCCCACCGGTCAACGACCGGTCAAGAAACTGTTGTTTCCAGTGTGGCACGAAATGAGCGAGGGGGTGGGGGTACCACCTGTCCCGGATCCGGACCTGCTTTCCGGGAATGCGACCCGGATCAGCCGAAGCGTCCCGAGATGTAGTCCTCGGTCTCCTTGCGCTCCGGGTTCTCGAAGATCTTCTTCGTCGGACCGACCTCCACCAGCTGCCCCGGCTTCCCGGTGGCCTCCAGCGAGTAGAACGCGGTCTGGTCGGACACGCGCGCGGCCTGCTGCATGTTGTGGGTCACGATGACGATCGTGAACTCCTCCTTGAGCTCGTGGATGAGATCCTCCACGGCCAGGGTCGAGATCGGGTCCAGCGCCGAGCACGGCTCATCCATGAGCAGCACCTCCGGCTCCACCGCGATCGCCCGGGCGATGCACAGGCGCTGCTGCTGACCACCGGAGAGTCCGCCGCCGGGCTTGTCGAGGCGGTCCTTGACCTCCTCCCACAGGTTGGCCGAACGCAGTGACTTCTCGGCGATGTCGCGCAGCTTCTTCTTGTTCTTCTCGCCGGAGAGCTTCAGCCCGGCGATCACGTTCTCCTCGATGGACATCGTGGGGAACGGGTTGGCCTTCTGGAAGACCATGCCGATGGTGTTGCGCACGGCGACCGGGTCGACGTGGCGTCCGTAGATGTTCTCCCCGTCCAGCAGGACGTCCCCCTCGACGTAGGCGCCGGGGATCACCTCGTGCATCCGGTTCAGGGTGCGCAGCACGGTGGACTTGCCGCAGCCGGACGGTCCGATGAAGGCGGTCACGGAGCGGGGCGGAACCTCGAGGTTCACGTTCTGGACGGCGTGGAAGTCGCCGTAGAAGATGTCGACGTCTTTGAGGTCGAGGCGCTTGGCCATGTCAGGAATCCTTCGGTGCTTCTAGTCGGCTTTGATGGAGAACTTGGCGGAGATGATGCGGGCACCGATGTTCAGCGCACCGATGATGACGACCAGCGTCAGTGCGGCGCCCCACAGGCGGGCGAGCACCTCGGAGTTCGCCTGCAGCTTGTACATCTCCAGCATGAACAGGGGCAGCGAGTTCTGGTTGCCGTCGAAGACGTTCCAGTTGATCACCGGGGTTGCACCCACCAGGATCAGCACCGGGGCGGATTCACCCATGATGCGGGCAACGGCGAGCATGACGCCGGTGACGATGCCGGACAGCGCGGTCGGCAGCACGATGCGCATGATCGTCTTCCACTTCGGGACGCCGAGGGCGTAGGCGGCCTCACGCAGGTCCATCGGGACGATGCGCAGCATCTCCTCGGTGTTCCGGACGATCACCGGGATCATCAGCAGCACCAGTGCCAGGGATACGGCGAAGCCGGAGCGCTCGAAGCCGAACATGGTGATCCACAACGCGTAGACGAACAGGGCGGCCACGATGGAGGGCACACCGGTCAAGACGTCCACCATGAACGTGGTGGTGCGCCCCAGCCAGCCGCCACGCGAGTACTCCACCAGGTAGATGGCGGTGAGCACGCCGACGGGCACGGAGATCAGCGTGGTCACCAGGGCCTGGGTCAGCGTGCCGATGATCGCGTGGCTGATGCCGCCCCCGGCCACGTTGGACAGCTGGCCGAACATGTCGTAGGCCCACCAGTCACTGCTGAGGATGACCGGCAGTCCCTTCTGGATCAGGACCCAGAGCACCCAGACCAGCGGGACGACGGCGACGCCCATCGCGACGTACACGATGACGGTGGCCATGTTGTTGCGCAGCTTGCGCCCTGTGGAGATGTCGGAGAACCCGCTGGGGGCCAGTGCCGCGTGGGGGCGGTTCTCGAGGTCGTGCGAGGTAGTCGTCATAGTCGGTGACATCTCCTACTTCTTGTTGTTGACGACGGCACGGGCGGCGGCATTGACCAGGAAGGTCAGCACGAACAGCACCAGGCCGGCGGCGATGTAGGCACCGGCCTTGAGATCGTCGTTGAACTCGGGGGCGGCGTTCGCGATCGCCGTGGCGAAGGTGGTTCCTCCGTCCATCAGCGAGCCCCTGAACCCCGGGGCGGAGGCTATGACCATGTACAACGCCATGGTTTCACCGAGGGCGCGGCCGAGCCCCAGCATGGCGCCGGAGATGTAGCCGGACTTGCCGAACGGCAGGACGGTCATCCGCACGACCTCCCACCGGGTCGCGCCGAGGGCCAGTGCGGCCTCGACCTGGCCACGCGGGGTCTGGACGAACACCTCCCGGGCGGTGGCGGCGATGATCGGCAGGATCATGATCGCCAGGACGACACCACCGGTGAAGATGTTGCGGCTGGTGGAGAACGCCGGGGACGTCCCCTGCTGCCAGTCGAAGAGGATGAAACCCCCACCCCAGCCGACCAGCCACTCGTAGAACCCACCCAGGGCCGGTCCGAGCACCTGCATGCCCCAGATGCCGAAGACGATCGACGGCACCGCAGCCAGCAGGTCGATGATGAACCCGAGGGGTTTCACCGCACGCTTCGGGCAGTAGTTCGACAGGAAAATGGCGATGCCCAGGGCGATCGGCATGGCGATGATCAGCGCCAGAACCGACACCATCACCGTGGTGAAGAACATGTTCGGGATGCCGAACTGCATCCACCCGCCGTCATTGGATCCGTAGTCCAGGTTCCACCGGTCGCCGTAGGTGAAGAAGCTGAACAGGCCGTCCCGCTCCCGGGACAGGGCTGGCACAGCCTGGAGGATCAGGAACAGGCCGATCGCACCGATGATGACCGTGATCAGGACGGCTGCGCCGGTCGACAGGGTCTCGAAGATCCGGTCGCCGGGACGCTTGCTGGCGCGGGCCTTGACCACCGGCTTCCTGCCCGGCGTGCCCGTGACCGTGGCGGTCGCCCCGGTCCCGTTACCCCCGTCGTCCCCGGCGGTCTCGGCGGGACTGCCCGAGAGGTGGTTGTCCGTGGAATTGGACATCTACTGGCTCTTCCTACTGCAGTTCGTCGACGGCGGTCTCGAGCTTCTCCTTGAAGGAACCGCTCAGCGGGATGTAGCCGGCCTCCTCGAGCTGGTCGTTCTGGTTGTCGAGGATGGTGTGGAGGAAGTCCTTGACCTGGCCGGCGGTCTCCTCGTCGTAGCCTGCGGAGCAGACGATCTCGTAGGTGGTCAGGGCCAGCGGATAGGCGCCCTCCTCCTCCATGCTGAACAGTGCCTCGGAGTCGACGACGAGGTCATTTCCCTCGCCGGAGAACTCGACGCTGTCCAGAGCCTTGTTGACGGTCTCCGGGCTGAGTTCGGTCGGGCCGGCACCGAAGTCGAGGTTGGCGATCCCGAGGTCGTTCGCGGTGGCGAAGCCGGACTCGACGTAGGTGATCGCGCCGTCGGTGGCGGCGACCTGGTCGGCGACACCCGAAGAGCCCTGGGCGCCCGACCCGACACCGGTCGGGAAGGTCTTGCCTTCGTCCTCCCACAGTCCGTCGGTGGCGGTCTTCAGGAAGGACTGGAAGTTGTCCGAGGTTCCGGACTCCTCGGCGCGGTAGAGCACGTCGATGGGCTTGTCGGGCAGGTCGACGCCCTCATTCTCGGCGGCGATGGCCTCGTCGTTCCAGTTCTTGATGTCACCCTTGAAGATCTTGGCGACGGTCTCGGTGGAGAGGTTGAGCTCGCCGACACCCTCCAGGTTGTAGGCCACGGCGACGGGGCCGACGACGGCCGGCAGATGCCAGGCATCGTTGCCGTCGCAGCGCTCGGCGGCCTGGCCGGCCTGCTCCTCGTCCAGCGGGGAGTCGGAGCCGGCGAAATCGACCTGGTCGGCGATGAACTGCTTCTGTCCGGAGCCGGACCCGGTGGCGTTGTAGGCGAGGGTGGCTCCGGGCACGGCCGAGGAGTAGGCGACGCTGAACTGCTCGATCGCCTTCTGCTGTGAACTGGCTCCCTCACCGCGGAGTTCGCCCTCAGTGTTGGTCAGCTCGTAGTTGCTCTCGGCCGCGTCCCCTCCGTTATCGCTGTCCGAGTTGGAGCAGCCGGTGAGGATGAGGGATCCGGCGGCGACGGTGGCGGCCGCTGCGGTCACCGTGCGACGGCGCTGGGTCAGATTCTTCACTGTTGACGTCCTTAGATGCTGTGCGTTGTGGTTGGACAACTTTCGACAACCGCGAACGTTAACGGGCATTGGTGGACGACAGGCACCGCAAAAGTGAACGGAAAGTGAATACTGCCGGGAGCTAGAGAATCCCCCGGTAGACCACGTCGCGGTGGACGATCTCGAAGCCGAGTTTGCGGTAGGTCGCGACCGCCGGGACGTTGTCGCCCTCGACGTAGAGGTCCACCGCCTCGGCGCCGCCGTCCAGCAGGTAGCCGATCCCGAGGATGGTCAACGGCGTCCCCAGTCCCCTGCCGCGGGCGGCGTCGGCGAGGCAGACCACGTACACCTCCCCGTGGGTGTCCCCCTCGGGACGCTTCGTCCAGTGGAAACCGAGCAGTTCGTCCCCTCCCCAGAGGAACAGCAGGCCTGCCGGGTCGAACCAGTCGACGTCCCGCGCGGAGCGCAGTCGTCCGAGGTCCCAGCCGCCCTGTTCCGGGTGCCAGGCGAAGGACTCGTTGTTGACCCGCAGCCACTCATCGTCGACGGTGTCCGCGCCGAAGGCCTCACGGGACTCGGTGAAGTCCATGACGCGCAGACCCGTCTCGGTGACGGTCGTGGCCGCCCCGTCACGGCCCGTGAGCATCTCCTCCCGGCGCGCACGGCCGCCCTCCGACCCCGTGGAGCAGTCCACCGACATCTTCAGCAGTTCACGGACGGTCCTCGCCCCACGGTTCCCGGCGAAGCCCTCCGCCTCGTCGAGGGCACCGTGGGACCATACGCTGAGCTGCTGCTCACCGTCGAGCATCCGCCCCATCTCCCGCAGCAGCCCGGTGGCGATACCCCGCCTGCGGACGTCGGGGCGCACGGCGATCTCGGAGACATTGGACGGGTTGACGCTCAGAAGACCGACAACACTCCCCCCGTCGTCACCCCCAACGGTCTCCGCGACGAGGTGCCGGTAGCCGGAGGTCCCCTCCAGACTGCGCAGGAACGCTTCGCTGTACGCCTCCACACCATCGGCCTCGGCCACGGTGCGCAACAGCTCAAGGGCCGGACCGGCACCTCCGTCCGCCGGGTTGAGCTCGCGGTATACGAGGGCGTCCTGGGTGTTTTCCATGGCCTTCTCCTGCTCTGTCGCGCCTGGTCAGTGCACGTGGGCTTCGCTGTCTATCTCCACGGCCTTGTACCCCACGTTACGCACCGTGGCGATGACCTTCTCGTAGTCCTGGCCCAGTTTCGCCCGGAGACGCCGGACGTGGACGTCCACGGTGCGCGTCCCGCCGAAGTAGTCGTAGCCCCACACATCCTGCAGGAGCTGCTCACGGCTGAAGACACGCCCGGCGTGCTTGACGAGGAAGTACAGGAGCTCGAACTCCTTGTAGGTCAGGTCCAGCGGGCGGCCCTCGACGCGGGCGACGTAGGTGACCTCGTCCACTATCAGCGCACCGATCGACGCGACCTGGCTGTCCTCCGCCTCCTCGACGGGGACGGGACGGCGGGTCATCAGCATCCGCAGCCGGGCGTCCACCTCGGTGGGTGTCGCCGACGGCAGCAGGAAATCGTCGACGGCCCAGGAGCCGTCCAGTGCGATCACGCTGGTCTCCTCGATGGCGACGGACACCGGCAGCGTGGGGTGTGCCGCGGCGACGGAACGGCACAGGTCGCGGGCTCCCAGCAGATTCGATCCCGTGACGTCGATCATCACGACCTCGGCGTCCCCCACCTCCTTGACGGACCCGGCCGCCGGAGGGAGCAGGATGACCTCATGGGACAGCAGAGCCAGCGACGGAAGCACCTCTGAAACATCGTCTTTGTCAGAGAGCACGGTCAGTTTCACGGCCGTCGTCCTTCCTTCGGGGGAGTGCGCCGGGCGTGACCCGACCCGGTGACATGCCCACAATACACTTGCCGGACCTGCGCAATCACACCGACAGGTTACCGCAACAGGGACGAAACGAACTCGTAACATAACGAAACCGGGGTTGCTTTGTATGCTGGGACGGTGCCCGACAAGCCCGCCGCCCCCGCCGCCGCCGTCCCCGTGGAGAAATCCGGGAGGCGCCGCCTCAGCCGCGCCGGACGCATCCTGTTGACCGTGGTCGTCGTCATCGCCGTCCTCGCCGGGGTCGCGGTGGTGGCCGACAGTCTGGTCGCCGCGCGGGTCGAGAAGAGGATCTCGGAGCGGATCCACGAGGACTCCCACCTGGCGAACCCGCCGGACGTTGTGGTGACCGGCATGCCCTACCTCGCCGCGGTGTTCACCCACGAGGTCCCCTCCATCCACGTCGACGCCCGTGACGTCGAGGTCCCCGGGTTCGGCAGGGTCACCATGTCCTCCTCGGCGACGGAGATCACCCTCGACCGGGACGCTGTCCTGTCCGGGACCTTCACCGACGCCCCCGCCCGCGAGGTGTTCACCCGCATCCAGATGGACACCGTGGAACTCGGCGAGAAGTTCGGCATTCCCGACCTCGCACTGCGGTCGCAGGACGACTCCTCGCCCACCGGCGGATGGGAGACGAAGGCCTTCCTGTCCGGGACCCCCGAGGGCCTCAGGTCCGGCGCCGACGGGGAGTACGAGGTGTCCATGCGCCTGCGGGTGTGGGAGGGCGACGTCTACCTCACCCCGGTCGAGATCACCGACACGCCCGACGGCACGGACCCCGACGACCTCCCGGCGGATACCCGGGAGAAGGTGATGGACGCGTTCACCCTGGAGATGCCGGGGACGTCCCTGCCCCTGCACAGCAAGCCCCGCCGCGTGTACAGCTCGGGCGGATCGCTGTTCATCGAGGCGGAACAGAACTACACGACCGTCAGCGTGACCGACCTGGCGCCGCAGTCCGGCCCCCTGGGCGAGGACGAGCAGCCCGGACTGTGACGCAGCCGCCACGACCGCACCGGTATGCTGTCGGGCATGACAAGCGAGAACAGCGCGAACACCGGTATCAGCGGAAACGAGGCCGTCTCCCGGGCGGAGGAACAGGCGAAGCAGACCGCAGGACGCAACATCCCCGCCCTCGGCGACCTGCCCGTCGCCGAGGACACCGCCAACCTGCGCCAGGGCCCTAACCTGCACGACGGCCTGCTGGGCCTGCTGCCCCTGGTCGGCGCATGGCGCGGCGAGGGGCACGCCTCCCCCACCAACGGCGACGCCGACTACGCCTTCGGGCAGCAGATCATCTTCGCCCACGACGGCGAGAACTACCTGAGCTACAGTTCCCGGATCTGGCGGCTCGACGAAGAGGGGGAGGCGGTCGGACAGGACCGTCGCGAAACCGGCTTCGTCCGCATCAGCGAGAAGGACGACATCGAGTTCCTCACCGTCCACAGTGACGGCGTGGTCGAGGTGATGTACGGGCGTCCCCGCACCGAGCGTGCCTGGGAACTGGAGAGCGCCTCCACCCTGGCCACGGAGACCGGTCCGGCGTCCTTCGGGCCGGGCAAGCGCCTGTACGGCCTGATGCCGAACAACAACCTCGGCTGGGTCGACGAGCGTATGCCGGCCGACGGCGGCGAACTCACCCCGTGGATGTCCGCGGAGCTCTCCCGCGTGATCGGCTGACCACCGGTCGACTACCGGGTCGCCGCCTCCACGGCGAGCGCCTCGACCTCGTCGGCGACCCCGGGACGCGGCAGTTCCGCACCGTCGAGCTCGGTGACGCGCGCGTGGATCCGCACCGACGACACCAGCCAGACCCCGTCCGCGGCTCTCAGGTCGTCGACGGTGAGTTCCTCCTCACCGGTCTCCCAGCCCCGCTCGGCGGCGAGCCGGAACAGGGACGCCTGGGTGGTGCCCGGCAGCACGCCGGCCTGCTGCACCGGGGTGACCATCCGCCGCCCGGTGACCGCCACGACAGTGGAGGTGGGCCCCTCGAGGACCCGGCCACCTCCGTCACCGTCGCCGATGAAGATCACGTCGTCCAGCCCCTGGGACTTCGCGTACCGCAGGGCCGCCATGTTCATCGCGTAGGACAGTGTCTTCGCGCCGACGAGCGCCCAGGGGGAATCGTCCTCGATACTCAGGCTGAATCCACGGTGGGCGGACATCACCCGCACCCCCTCCGACCTGTCACGCAGGGCCGACGCCGGCTCAGGCGACAGGGTCACCCACCCGGTGGACAGCCCGGTGGCCTCCCGTCCGCGCGAGTACAGGAACCGCAGGGACGCCTCCCCTCCACCGGCGGTGGCCCAGGCGTCCAGGGCCAGCCCGACGGCGGACAGCCACCGGTCCACGTCCGGCTCCGGCAGATCAAGGAGGCGGGCACCGCGCACAAAACGCTCCAGGTGCAGTTCCAGGTTGCGCACCCGGCCGTCGCGGACCATCAGGGTCTCGAAGATTCCGTCGCCGCGGCGGGCAGCGGCATCGTCGATGTGGATGACGGGGACAGACCCGTCGACCTGCTCGGGAGCACTGTCTCCCGCGGGGTGGACGTCGACGACTATGGCGGTGGAATCACTCATGGTCGACCAGTCTAGGACGGCGGTCCGGCTGACACGCGGGCACGGGTGGGGCTAGGGTGGGGACTGTGAGTGATACGCAAGACCTGCAACACTCGTGCAGCCCGCTGGTGGACCATGTCCCCGGGGCCAGCACCGAGGACGGTTCCGGGACCGGTTTCACCACGGCACGCCACTACGGCGCGCCGCTGGTCGAGCAGTCCCGGGTCGACGAGGGGGAACCCGGGGTCATCGACGGGTGGGACCACACCGCACTGCGGGTGTCCGGCCCGGAGGCCGCAACCTGGCTCAACGGGTTCATCTCCCAGAAGGTTGACGCCATGGCCCCCGGGTCGGCGTCCCACGGCCTGCTGCTGGACGCCCAGGGCCGCGTGGAGCACATCTTCGGCATCGCCGCCGTGCAGGAGAACACGTTCCTGCTCGACGTCCCCGGTGACGGCAGCGCACTGCAGGACTTCCTGAACAAAATGGTCTTCTGGTCGCAGGTGGAGGTGGACACCCCGGAGCTAACCCGGCTCAGCCTGGTCAACCCGCATGCCCTGCACGACACCGCCACGACGGAACCGGGCCGGGCCGGGACGTCCTCCCCCTTCGGGGAGAGCGTGCAGTACTGGTCCACCCGCACCCTGGGCGGGCGTCCGGTCACCGACCTCTGGATCCCGCGCGACCGCGTGACCGGCCTGTGGGACGCCGTGGTCGCCGATGGCGCGCGGCCCACGGGCGGATGGGCGGAGGACGCCCTGCGGATCCGCGACCGGTGGCCGGAACTCGGGGTCGACACCGACGACAAACTCATCCCGCACGAGGTCTCCGCCTACATCGGTGAGGACGTTCCGGGGGCCGACGGAGCCACCCAGCTCGCCCGCGCGGACGACATCCCCACCACGTCCGCCGTGCACCTGAACAAGGGGTGCTACCGGGGTCAGGAGACCGTCTCCCGGGTCCACAACCTGGGCCGCCCGCCCCGGCAACTGGTGGTCCTGCAGCTGGACGGTTCCGTCCAGCGGACTCCGGAGCCCGGCACGCCGGTGACCGCAGGGGGCCGCACCGTGGGCAGGATAGGCCGCACGGTGCAGGACGCCGACTTCGGACCGGTGGCACTGGCGCTAGTGAAACGCCAGGTGGTGGAGAAACTGGCGACCGCGGCGGAGGTGCCGCCACTGACCGTGGACGGCATCGACGTCTCCGTCGACCCGGACGATATTCACGTCGACACCTCGGTGCGCCCGGGACGTGCGGCGGTGAACAAGCTTAAGGGGAAGATTTGATCCCATCTGACCTGCACTGACGGCATTTCCGGGCGTTCCCGGGTGGGGCTGTGTCTGACAAGTGCGCGCACACCCGCTATGGTGGGGGCAGAAAAGGAACACCGAAATACGCACGAGCGGCTCAAATCCCTGGCCGCTCGACAGACAACCCGAGGGGGTCAGGCCATGGGTCGCGGCCGTGCCAAGGCAAAGCAAACCAAGGTTGCACGTCAGCTCAAGTACAGCTCTCCTGACATGGATCTCGAGAGTCTCCAGCGAGAGCTGTCCACCGAGAGTGGGAACTCCGACGAGAGTGACTACGAGGAGTGGGACGACTGGAGCGCCGAGGAGGACGAGGGGCGCTGAGCCCCCGTCCCCACTGTTCTACGCCGGAGAACCGGTGACCACGCAGGTTTCCCTGCATGGTCACCGGTTTTTCGTATCCGCCTCCCCTGCAGCCTTCAGTGCCCGGCCACGGAACCGCGTCGCCAGAAGTCCTACCAGTTTTTTGGGGGTAGGACTTTCCGCGACCTGGGGTTTTCCGAGTTCAATCCCCCGAACACCGGTAGGACTTCCACTGGTCGGTCAGGGACAGTGGTCAGGCTCAGTGCCCGGGATGCTCCCCCACGAGCACGGCACGGTCCCCCGGGGCGTTCTCCGACCCGTCCTCAGCGCCGAGCCGGACATGCCCCAGCGTCCAGCAGTCGACGTGGCGGGCGGTGAGCATGGCCAGGGCGCGCTCCGCGTCGTCCTCCCCGACGACGGCGACCATGCCGACCCCCATGTTGAAGGTCTTCTCCATCTCCTCGCGGGAGACCTTGCCCAGCTGGGCGATGGTGCGGAAGACCGCGCCCGGCTCCCACGTTCCGCGGTTCAGTTCGGCGACGAGGCCCTCGGGGATGACCCGTGCCAGGTTGGCGGCCAGTCCGCCGCCGGTGACGTGCGAGTAGGTGTGCACGTCGCATTCCGCGGCCAGTGACAGACAGTCCAGGGCGTAGATGCGGGTCGGCTCCAGCAGTTCCTCGCCGAGGGTGCGTCCGAAGTCGTCGATGTGGCCGTCCAGTTCCAGGCCGGCCTTCTCCAGCAGGACGTGGCGGGCAAGGCTGTACCCGTTGGAGTGCAGGCCGGAGCTGGCCATGCCGATGACCACGTCGCCGTTCCGGACGCGGTCGGGCCCGAGCACCTTCGCTTCCTCGACCACGCCGACGGCGGTGGCGGAGACGTCGTACTCGCCGGGCTCCATCATTCCCGGGTGCTCCGCGGTCTCGCCGCCGAGCAGGGCGCAGCCGGCATCGACGCAGCCTTCGGCGATGCCGGAGACGATGTCGGCGACATGCTCGGGGACAACCTTGCCGATGGCGATGTAGTCCTGCAGGAACAGCGGCTCTGCACCGCAGACCACCAGGTCGTCGACGACCATGGCGACCAGGTCACGGCCGATGGTGTCGTGCTTGTCCATCGCCTGCGCCACCGCGATCTTCGTGCCGACACCGTCGGAACCGGCGGCCAGCAGAGGCTTCTCGTACTCCCCGAGGGCGAACAGCCCGGCGAATCCGCCGAGCCCACCACGGACCTCGGGGCGGGTCGCCTTCTTCGCCAGCGGCGCGAACAACTCGATGGCACGGTCGCCGGCCTCGATATCCACGCCGGCGGCGGCGTAGCTGGCGCCCGTTGAGTTGTCGGGTGTGTCGGTCAGGTCAGTCACAGTCCTCTGCCTTCATGTGCCTTGTGGTGGTGCACTTCCGTGCAAGAAATCAACCGACCCCACCTTACCTGGCACCACCACCCGACACCGCAATTACCGGCAGCCAGTGGGACACATCCCCCGCATGCGCCCCGGAGACCTCGGCACCTGCAGCGACTGCACCATCGAGGTCGATCACCCCCCCGGCCAGTCTGAGCCACGTCAGGGCATCGCACTGCACCACATTCGGCGGCGTCCCACGGCGGTGCACCGAGCCCTCGACGCACTGCACCGCAGCGAAGGGCGGGACGCGGACCTCAACGCTGTGACCTGGTGCGTCCTCCCCCAGCTGGGCCACACTCAGCCGCACGGCCGTGGCGACGGCCCGGCGGGACGGGCGGTCGGTGGCGTCCGGATCAACCACCCACGGCCATACATCGAGGAAGGCCGTACGCAGGGCGGCGGGATCTGGGCTGCTGTCCGTCATGCCGCCATATTAGGGCCTGTAGGATGAGAACCATCACCAGACGACGGAAAGGGAGATCGTGCCAGTATCAGGGGCAGAGGCAGCAGACCAGGGAAGAACGCTGCATCCGGAGACGACGCTCCGCTTCATGGCCGCACCCACCGACGTGTTGATGCAGGGCGCCCGCGGCGTCCATGGCGGTCGCGTCCTGGAATGGATCGACAAGGGAGCCTACGCGTGTGCCGTGGGCTGGTCCGGCGCGTACTGCGTGACCGCCTACGTGGGCCACATCCACTTCACCCGGCCGATCCCGTCCGGACACGTGGTTGAGGTGCGGTCCAGGATCGTCTACACCGGCCGTTCCTCGATGCACATCGTCAACGAGGTCCTGTCCGCGGACCCGCGCGAGGGCGTGTTCACCCGCGCATGCGACTGCCTCGTCATCTTCGTGGCGATGGACGAGAACCGGAAGTCACAGCAGGTCCCCCACTTCGAACCGGAGACGGAGAGCGGGAACCGGATCCGGGAGGCCGCCCTGTCCCGCGTGCAGCTGCGCAAGGCGATCGAGGAGGAGATGCTGAAGCAGAGCTACTCCTCCGACCCCGCAGCCACCACCGCACCGAGGATGACGCACCGCTTCATGGCGAAACCCACGGACGTGAACTGGGGCGGCAACGTCCACGGCGGCACCGCCATGGAGTGGATCGACGAGGCCGCATCCGCCTGCACGTCAGCGTGGACGGGCGAGCGGACGGTGGCGGTGTACGCCGGCGGTTTCCGTTTCTACCGTCCCGTGCACATCGGCGACCTGGTCGAGGCGGAGGCCCGGATCATCAGGACGGATGCGCGCAGCATGTCCGTGTCGGTTCACCTGCGCGCCGGTGATCCGCGCGAGGGCACCGGCAACCTGCCGGTGGCGATCCACGCCTCGATGTCCTACATCGCCACGGACATCGACGGTAATCCGCTGCTCGCCCGCAAGTTCACCCCGACGACCCCGGAGGACAAGCGGCTGGAGCAGCATGCGGCGACGCTGCGTGAGCTACGGACGAAGTACCGTCCGATGCCGCTCATCGAGCCTCTGCGGGACGAGAGCCAGTACCCGATGAACTGACCGGCGGCGGTCTCAGAGCGTGTTGACGTCGGTCACCTGGTAGTCACCGTCCCGCTCGATCAGAAGGACGGCCCCCTTGACGCTGTCCTCCTGGTCGGAGACCCCCACAAGGAGCATGCTGTCGATCTCGTCCCGGGTGTAGCCCTCGTCCTCGAGGTCCTCGTACCAGTCGTCTTCGTTCCACTCGGGCGTGCTCATCCGGAGCTGTTCTGTGGTGACTACGTCCGACGCCGTCAGATCGCTGCCGCCGAACAGGGCATCCAAGCCGTTGAAGGAACCGTCGCCATCGAGCTGGAGTGCGGAGATCACACTGTCCCGGTCCTGGTAGGTCGAGTTGTCCTGAACCCAGGAGCGAAGATCGTCCTCGCTGTCATTGTCGAGCAGGTCACCGACAGTATCCCTGGCGTCCTTGTACTCGTCGCCTCCGCCGAACAGTCCGAACGCCCAACCGGCGACACCGACAACCAGGGCCGTAGCCACCGCGGTCACCCCGATCGCCAGTCCCCTGGACTGCTTGAACGACGTGCGGACCTCCCGGACCGCATGCCGTTGGAACTGCTGACCTTTACCACCTCCGGCGGGTTGCGCAGCAGCGGCCTGACCGTCACCTCCCGGATTCAGGGATGCCAGTTGCCGGAGGGAGTCGATGTCGATGTCGGGGGCATCCGGATCCCCGATCCGCTGGTCGTAGAGGGAACGACGGCCGTCGTCGCCGAGGATCGACCGGGCGACGGTCAGTTCCTCCCTCGCCGCGGGGTCGTCCTGCGGAACAGACGCGATGCGCCTGTCGAGTTCGCTGGCCAGGTCACCGGTCGGGGAGCTCCGGTCCAGTCCGAGGGACCGGTAGATGTCGTAGTGTGCCATGAGTCCTTACCCTTCTTTCCTAGTACGGGGAAACCTGGACGATGCTGTAGTCGCCGTCGCGTTCCGCGAGAGTGACATTCCCCTTGTAGTCCCCGTCGCCGTCCCTGACCCCGACCATGACGACTGACTCCGCTTCCTCACGCGACACTCCGTCGTCCTGCGCGTCCTCGAGGATCGAATCAACGGGAGTGTTGGCCGTCATAGCCATCTGCTCGAGGGACATGCCCACGCCCGCCTCCAGACCACTGCCGTCGAAAACGGCGTCCATGCCGTTGAACGAACCGCCCTCACTGGCATTCAGGGAGGAGATGACGTCATCCCTCATCTCATGCAGGGAATTGTCCTGCAACCAGTCACGCAGTTCGTCGACATCGTCCTGCTCAAGCATGTCGTCCACGGTGCCCTGCGCATCGGAGAAGTCCGGCTGGCCGTCCCCGCCGAGCAGTTTCCCCATTCCCCAGCCCCCGAGGAGGACGACCACCGCGGTCACCAACGCGGTCAGCCCGATCGCCAAACCCTTGGACTGCGTGAAGGAATCCTTAACCTGCTTACCAGCCGCGGCCGACGTGCTTCCGGCTTGGCGGGCGAACTGCCCGGCCTGCCTCCCGAACTCCTGTCCCTTCCCCGGGGCAGCGTCGGAGGACGGGACGCCCCCACCTGGAGCAGCACTGCCGGGACCACCCAGATCCAGCGCCGCGAGCTCCCGGAGCGAGTCCACATCAATCTCCGGGGCGTTCGGGTCGTCGAGACGCTGGTCGTAGAGGGATCGCCGTCCCCCGTCGCCGAGGATTGACCGGGCCGTCGTCAGTTCCTCGACGGCCGCGGCATCCCCGGGCGGCGTCGCCGACAGGCGACTGTCCAGCTCGCGGGCCAGATCCGCCCCCGATGCGTTACGGTCCAGCCCCAGGGACCGGTAGATGTCATAGTGTGCCATGTAGCCTTCTAC
Organism: Corynebacterium sp.; assembly: GCF_052107835.1. Classification (GTDB taxonomy): domain Bacteria; phylum Actinomycetota; class Actinomycetes; order Mycobacteriales; family Mycobacteriaceae; genus Corynebacterium. Next base: position 94,051 of record NZ_JBQEDF010000003.1, on the reverse strand, counting down.
TCTCCTGAAACGTCGGACGGTGTCATGCCGCCCATCACTGAAGACAAGTGGGAGCTTAGCAAGTACTTACTCTTACCCTTGAGAGTATCGGGGAAAGATCCTCACCTGCCGATGTCGATATCGGGCTCCGAACTAGGAGCGTGGGTCTTTAATCGGTAGCCAGATCCACCGTGAAACACCCCGGATCCACTACCGAAACAAGCGTTGACATGGGACAATAATACCCATGAGCGCTTCTAAGTCCACCGGCCCCGATCACGACGACGGCCTGTTCCCCGCCGACATCCTGGCCCACACCCCTGCCGAGGATGTTCGCTCGGCACCGGTGGACAAACGCTTCGCCCCTTTTGATCCGCACCAGGTCACCCTGATGCCCGAAGCCCTCGACGACTGGCTACCGGCCGAGCACCCCGCCCGCATGATCGCCGAGGTCGTCGACAACGAGTTGGACCTCACCGAGTTCTACGCCGCCTACACCGCCACCAAAGGCCGACCCCCGTACGACTCGCGGATGATGGTGCGGATCCTGATCTACGGCTACACCACCGCAGTCCGCTCCTCACGGAAACTGGAAACCGCGTGCACCGACATGGTCACCTTCCGCTGGCTGGCGGCGGGCAACCACCCGGATTTCCGCGCGTTCTCCCGCTTCCGCCGCCGGCACCTGCACGCCCTGGCCGGGGTGTTCACCCAGGTACTGCAGTTGTGCCGGGCGGCGGGAATGGTCAGCCTGGGCACGATCGCTTTGGACGGCACGAAGGTCACCGCCGATGCCTCGCGGCGCAAAGCGATGAGCTACGACCGGCTGGTGACTACCGAGCAGTCACTGTCCGGCGACGTCGACGAACTTCAGGGACTCGTCAATGGCATGCTCGTCGATGCTGAAGACACCGACACGATCGAAGACAAGGCCCTGGGCGACGCCCATGGTGACAAGCTGCCCGATGAGTTGGCGACGAAGAAAGGCCGGTTGGCCAAGATCCGGGCGGCAAAAGCCCAGATCGAACGAGAAACCGCCGACGCTGCCCGTGATAAGGCCGAGGCCCGGGCGCGTGACCGTGGTGATGACGAGGCGACAGTCGCCGACACCGGTCAGGACGCCGCCGAGAAGGCGACGCCGAAAGGCCGCGCGCAGCGCAACTTCACTGATCCGGAGTCCAGGATCATGAAGCAGGCCCATGGTGGGTTCGACTACTCCTTCAACGCCGCGACCGTGGTCGATGGTGATCACCAGGTGATCGTCGCGACCGAGTTGGACAACAATGCCGCGGATTCGCGGACGTTCGTTCCGGTGCTCTCGCAGGTCTTCGCCGATGCTGCAGCTGGCAACGGGGCCGGTGGTGATAGCAGATTGGTCCCTGGTGAGGTGCTGGCGGATGCGGGGTACTGCTCGGCCGAGAACCTGCGCTGGGCTGCGCAGGTTGAGCGGGTCTACGGCGAGTTGGGTACCGAATTCTTCGTGGCGACCGGGCGGGTGAAACACGGTGAGACGCTTCCGGACACCCCGTGTGGTCCGGTACCGGCCGGGGCGACGGGCAGGGAGTTGATGGGCCGGAGGCTGCGCACGAAGAAAGGCCAGGCGGTGTACCGGAAGAGGAAGTCGGTTGTGGAGCCGGTGTTCGGTCAGATTGCCACCAGGCAGGGCAAGCATGTGTTGTTGCGGGGGTTGGCGGCCGCGGCGGCGGAGTGGAAGTTGATCTGTGGGGTGCACAACCTGTTGAAGTTGCTGTCGTTCAGGTCCTCGGGGTCGGCGGTGGCCGGGGCTACTGGGTAGTCAGGCCCCGTGCGGGGTCCGGGCATGGTCTGCTGGTCGTCTTGGTCTGGATTCGGTGAGTGGGCACGGTCGTCCCAGTTCTCTGGGCAGGGGTCCGTTCGCAACTACTGACCCACGCTCCTAGTCATCACCATCCAATCCGCCGTGCAGATCCCCGGCGAGCGGGTAGGTCGCCACATCGATCACGCGGTAGTCCCCGTCCACCTCGGTCAAGCCGATGACTCCCAGGACCCTGTCCTCAGGATCCAGCACCGGCACCGACAATGAACTCATGAGTTCCTCCGTTGTGTACCCCTCCGGTTCAGCCATTTCCATCACAAGATCCTCCAGAGGTCTTTCCTCATCCCCCGCCCGCGAGAGCAGCATCGCACTGAAAGCTGTGGCTTCCCCCACCCCAAGTTCGTCCTCACCGATGTAGGAACCCATCTCGCGGAAATCTTCGGGATCTGTCCCGTCGATCGCGAAGAAGTCGAGGATCCGGTCGGCGGCGCGGTCGTCGAGGTGCTCCTCCGCCCAGGATGCCAGACCTTCCGGAGAGTCCTGCTCGAGCATGTCCTCGACAATTCCCTCGGCAGCCTCAAGATCCGACTCAGAGAATCCACGCCCCTGGTCTTCGTCCTCCACCTCGGTGGTCTCCCCCTCCGCCTCCCCATCGTCTGCCCCGATTACGGCGGACGCCCCGAACCCGATGCCCACCCCGACCGCGAGACCGGCGATCACCATCGCCGCCACAGGTAGGACGCCCACCTTCCCCGCCTTCTTCGGCGCCGGATACGGCGGCTGCTGTGGCGGTGGCAGTGACGCATTCGCGGCCATCTGCCGGAGCACATCCACGGTCAGCTCAGGATTGTCCGGCCCCGGTGGAACGGAGAGCCAACGATCATGGTCCTGTCGGACAGCATCCGTACCCAGGACGGCCCGGGCCGTGGAGAGTTCATCGAGCTGCGCGGGATCCGCGGATCTCGCCCACTCAATCCGCTCGTCAAGCTGCTGTGCGAGAGCGGACGTAGGAGCGGAGCGGTCCAGTCCCAGCGAAACGTAGAGGTCGTAGTGGGACATCGGCGACAACGTCCTTCCTGACTCCAGGGAACTTTTGCCACCGAACCTTACCCCGTGAATCTCACTCCAGGGCCGAATTCGCCCCGACCGCATGGCTGAACAACCGCGGCAGCGTCCCTTCCCAGGCCCCGCGTGCATCAGCGACGGGTAGTGAGAAGGACGCGCCGGACGTGGTCACGTCGATGGAGCCACTCTGCTCACCGACGGTCGCGTGTCCGAGGCGGGACACCGGAATACCGTGCCCGGCGAAGGTGGTGGACGCCTCGTCCACCCGAGTGGAATCAACGGCCACCAGGACTCGCGTCGCGGTCTCGGAGAACAGCGCGGTGAACACGTCCACCACCGCGTCGCCCGACACGGCGGACGGAGCGAGCGCGGCAGCCGGGTCGACGGACACCGACGCCCCGGCCTGCACCGCGAACTCCACGAGGGCCTGCGACAGCCCTCCCTCGGACAGGTCATGGGCGGACGCCACGATGCCACGGAGCTCAGACAGTGCAGCACCCAGCTTCTTCTCCGCCGCCAGGTCCACGCTCGGCGGCAGCCCGGCCAGGGTGCTGTGCGCGACCTGCTGCCAGATCGACCCACCAAGCTCGTCGGCGGTCTCCGCACCGACGAGCAGCAACTCGTAGGTACCGGCGGCCGGGATGGTCGGGATGCGGGTCGCCACGTTGTCGATGGTGCCCAGGGTGGCGATCACCGGAGTCGGCAGGATCGCCTCGGTACCGGTCTGGTTGTAGAAGGACACGTTGCCACCGGTCACCGGGATACCCAGTTCAGCGGCACCGTCGGCCAGGCCGTGCACGGCCTCGCGGAACTGCCACATCACGCCCGGGTCCTCCGGGGAGCCGAAGTTCAGGCAGTTGGAGAGCGCAACCGGGGTCGCACCGGTGACGGACACATTGCGGTAGGCCTCGGCCAGCGCCAGGCGGGCACCGGTGTTGGGGTCCAACTTGGTGTAGCGGCCAGAGGCGTCGGTGGCTACGGCGATGCCGCGTCCGGTCTCCTCGTCGATGCGCAGCACACCGGAGTCGGCGTTCTTCGCCAGCACGGTATTGCCGCGGACATAGCGGTCGTACTGCTCGGTGATGTAGGCACGCGAGCACAGCGCGGGGGACGCAGCCAGGTCAAGCACGGTCTGCTTCACGGCGTCGACGCTGGCAGGACGGGCCAGCTCCGGTGTCTCGTTCAGCGCGTCCTGCGTCTCGGGCTTAGCGTAGGGACGCTCGTAGACTGGGCCCTCGTCAGCCATGGTGGCAGCGTCCGCATCGACCACGACCTCACCCTGGTGCTCGATGACCAGGTGGTCGCCGTCGGTGACCTCACCCAGGTCGGAGGCGATGACCTCCCACTTGTCGCAGACCGCCATGAAAGCGTCGACGTTGTCGGGGGTCACGACGGCCATCATGCGCTCCTGCGACTCCGAGGAGAGGATGTCCGCGGCGGACATGTTCTCGGCGCGCAGGTGCACGTTGTCCAGGTTGATGTGCATGCCACCGTCACCGGCGGCGGCCAGTTCGGAGGTGGCGCAGGAGAGCCCGGCGCCGCCGAGGTCCTGGATGCCGACGACCACGCCGGCGTTGTAGAGGTCGAGGCAGCACTCGATGAGCACCTTCTCGGCGAAGGGGTCGCCGACCTGCACGGCAGGCAGCTTGCGCTCAGCCCCCTCCTCGAAGGTGTCGGATGCCAGCACGGAGACACCGCCGATGCCGTCGAGGCCGGTACGGGAGCCGAAGAGAATCACGCGGTTGCCGACACCGGAGGCGAAGGCGAGCTTGAGGTCATCCGACTTGAGCGTTCCCACACACAGGGCGTTGACCAGGGGGTTACCGGCGTAGGACGCGTCGAAGACGGTCTCGCCGCCCAGGTTCGGCAGGCCGAGGCTGTTGCCGTAGCCACCGACGCCGGCGACCACGCCGGGCAGCACGCGCTGGGTGTCGGGGGCGTCCGCCGCGCCGAAACGCAGCTGGTCCATCACGGCGACGGGGCGGGCACCCATGGCCATGATGTCGCGGACGATGCCGCCGACACCGGTCGCGGCACCCTGGTAGGGCTCCACGTAGGACGGGTGGTTGTGCGACTCGACCTTGAAGGTGACGGCGTTGCCGTCGCCGATGTCGATGACCCCGGCGTTCTCACCGATGCCGGCGAGCATCTTGGACTGCATTTCCTCGGTGGTGGTCTCACCGAAGTAGCGCAGGTGGACCTTGGAGGACTTGTAGGAGCAGTGCTCCGACCACATCACCGAGTACATGGCGAGCTCGGCGGCGGTGGGGCGGCGTCCCAGGATGTCCCGGATGCGCTGGTACTCGTCCGGCTTCAGGCCGAGCTCCGCCCAGGGCTGGTCGAGGTCGGGGGTCGTGGCCGCGTTGGCGACGGTGTCGTTGATGACAGACATGATTGTTTCCTACTATCCGGGATCAGGCGGCGACAGAACCGACGGCGGACAGGAACAGTTCCAGGCCGTCCAGCGACGGCCCGGTCAGTGTTTCCACGGCGTGCTCCGGGTGCGGCATCAGGCCGACCACGCGGCCGTTCGCGGAACTCACCCCGGCGATGCCGTTGGCGGAGCCGTTGAAGTTGTCGGTGTAGCGGAAGACCACCCGGCCCTCCGCCTCGAGCTCGGCCACGGTCTCGGCCGACGCCTGGAAACGCCCCTCCCCGTGCTTGGACGGGACCAGGATCCGCTGGCCCGGGTTGAACACCGACGTCCACGCGGTATCGGCGTTGACGACCTCAAGGTAGGTGTCCACGCAGTGGAAGTGCAGGCCCTGGTTCCGGGTCAGGGCACCGGGCAGCAACCCGGACTCGGTGAGGATCTGGAAGCCGTTGCAGATGCCCAGCACGGGCAGTCCGTCCTGCGCCTTCTCCACCACGGACCGCACCACGGGCGCCTGGGCGGCGATCGCCCCGGAGCGCAGGTAGTCGCCGTAGGAGAACCCACCGGGTACGACGACGGCGTCCACGTCCTTCAGGTCGGCGTCGGCGTGCCACAGCTCGACGGCCTCGGCGCCGGCGATCCGCACGGCGCGGGCGGCGTCCACGTCATCGAGGGTGCCGGGGAAGGTGATGACCCCGATACGCGCGCTCACTCGGCGACCTCGACGGAGAGGACCTCGTAGTCCTCGATCACGGTGTTGGCGAGCAGGGTCGAGGCAACCCGGTCGAGGTCCCCGGAGGTGACGCTGTCGTCGACCTCCAGCTCGAAGCGCTTGCCCTGGCGGACATCGCTGACGCCTGTGACGCCGATGCGTCCCAGTGCTCGGACGACGGCCTGGCCCTGGGGGTCCAGGATCTCCGCCTTGGGCATGACATTGACTACGACTCGGGCCACGGGATTCCTCTTGTGATCGCTTCGGTTAGCTGCGTTCGCCGGTGCTTGCTTACCCGCACAACCTTACCGCGTGGGCCGGACGGCGCGAACTACGGCTTCCATACATCCGTCTGGGGATCCTGCACCGCGGGCTGCGGGTTCGCCCCCACCGGCTCAACAGGGGCGTCGTCATCGTCCGCGGTGTACTCGAAGTGCACCTTCTGGTCGAGCACGGCCCGGGCCTGGTCAATGTCCAGCGAGTTCGTCCACTTCCCGACCAGGAAGGTCGCCACGGCATTGCCCGTGTAGTTGGTCAACGACCTCGCCTCGGACATGAACTTGTCGATGCCCTGAATGGTGCTGACCCCGGCGAGCAGGTCCGGGCGCTGTGCCTGCAGTCCCACCGCCAGCGTCGCGAGCCCCGCGCCGGACACCCCGGCGGCGCCCTTGGAGGCGATGATCATGAACACGAGCATCCCGACCTGCTCACCGATGTTCATCGGGATGTGCATCGCATCGGAGATGAAGATGGCGGCCATCGTGAGGTAGATCGCCGTTCCGTCCAGGTTGAAGGAGTAGCCCGTGGGAACCACGATGCCGACCGTCGGCTTGTCGACGCCGGCGAACTCCATCTTCTGCATCAACTGTGGCAGCGCCGACTCCGAGGACGAGGTACCGACGATGAGCAGGTACTCCTGTCCGAGGTACCGCAGCATCTTGAAGATGTTGAGTCCCGTCACGAGTTTGAGCATCGACCCGAGCACGATGACGATGAACAGTGCACAGGTGATCCAGAAGGCGACCATCAGGGTCAGCAGGTCCAGAATCGCCTTCGCCCCGGAATCGGCGATCAGCGCGGCCATCGCGCCGAAGGCCCCCACCGGTGCCATCCACAGGATCCACGACATGATCTTGAAGACGACCTTCTGCAGCAGTTCGATGCCGTACAGGCAGGGGCCGGCGACCTTGTTGGGCATCGACTGCAGGACAAAGCCGACCAGCAGCGCCACGAACAGTGCCTGGAGGATCGACCCTCCGGTCAACGCCGAAACGAGGGTGTCGGGAATGATCTCCTGCACGAAGCCGGCGACCCCGTCCGCGCCACCCTCCTCCGCGTCGTCGAGGATGTCGTCGACACCGCTCGTGTCGTTGCTGATGTGCAGGTTACCGCCGGGTTCGATGATGTTTCCGACGACCAGCCCGATGAACAGGGCGAAGGTGGACATGATGATGAAGTAGACCAGCGCCAGTCCGCCCGCCTTCCCGACGGTGGCCGCCTCACGGACATGGCCGATGCCGATGACGATGGTGCAGAAGATGACCACGGGGATGACCATGACGATTAGGTCAATGAACATGTCACCGAGGAACTTCACCTTAATGGCGGCGTCCGGTGCCACGACGCCGAAGATGACGCCGGCAACGACGGCGATGATGACACTGATGTAGAGCCAGTGGCTCGCTTTCGAGCTCTTCTTCTTCGGGGGTGTGGAGCCGCTTGTGGCGGTCGTCACACGAGGGGTGTGTGGATGAGTCATGCAAAAGCAAATTACGCCTGTTAGCTACATCACCCAAAACACAATGGTGCTGGTCAGCGCAACGCCGCCCCCGTTTACGGGTATTCGGCATTCACCCGAACGGGGTTAGCGCCGTTCACGTCAACCGGGGCCTACAGCAACTCCGTCGCACCCATCCGGTCGAGTTCCCAGGCGGTCTCGAAGGCCGCCTGGCGCCACTTCTCGTAGCGTCCGGACACCCCGCCGTGCCCGGAGGCCATGTCCGTCTTCAGCAGGAAATGCCCCTGCGAACCGTTCTCCCCGACGCCACCGGCGACCTCGCGCAGCTTCGCGATCCATTTCGTGGGCTCCACGTACAGCACGCGGGTGTCGTTCAGGCCGCTGACCGCCAGGATCGGCGGGTACGCCTGGGCACCCACGTTCTCGTACGGCGCGTACTCCGCCATGTAGTCGTAGACCTCCGGGTCGTGGTACGGATCGCCCCACTCCTCCCACTCAGTCACGGTCAGTGGGAGCTCCGGCATCAGGATCGAGGTCAGCGGGTCCACGAACGGAACCACCGCCTCGATACCGGCGAACCGGTCCGGAGCCATGTTCGCCACCGCGCCCATCAGCAGCCCGCCTGCGGATCCGCCCTCGGCCACCATCCGGTCCGGGGTCGTCAGCCCCGCGGCGATCAGGTCGTCCGCCACCGCGATGAAGTCGGTGAAGGTGTTCTTCTTCTGCAGTTCCTTGCCCTGCTCGTACCAGTTGCGGCCCATCTCCCCGCCGCCACGGACGTGCGCGACCACGTAAACCACGCCGCGGTCCAGCATGGACAGCCGGAACACCGAGAAGTACGGGTCCATGGACGCCTCGTAGGAGCCGTACCCGTAGAGCAGCACGGGGTTGACCTGCTCCAGCGGCACATCCGTCCGGCGGATCAGCGACACCGGGATCCGTGCCCCGTCGCCGGCCTCCACCCAGCGCCGCGAGGCGGTGTAGCGCGAGCGGTCGAAGTCCCCCAGCACGGTCTGCTCCTTGCGCAGCAGCCGTTCCCCGGTCGACAGGTCGATCTCCCACACCTGCGCCGGGGTCACGTAGCTGGTGTAGCTGAACCGCAGCACCGGCGACTCCCACTCGGAGTTGCCGACGGTGCCGGCCGAGTAGATCTCCTCGTCGAAATCGATGCGTTCGAACTCGCCCCAGCCGTCCCCCACGTCCATCAGAGCGAGCTTCTCAATGGCGTTCTCCCGGGTGGCGAGCACCAGGTGGTCGGCGAAGCAGTCCACGCCCTCGACGCGGACGTCCTCACGGTGCGGCACGACGACCTCGTAGGACGAACCGCTGCCGAACGACGCGATCGGCCCCACAGGCGCACGGCCCACCTCGCCGTTCGGCAGACCCTCCAGCTCCTCGCGGACCACCAGCCAGGCGTCCTCGCCGCCCACAACCACATGGTCAACGTCGTACTGGACATCCTTCTCTCGCGGCCTGATGCAGGTCAGCTCGTCTTCCGGGTCGCCGGCCAGATCCAGGTACCAGGTCTCCGCGGTGGTCTTCGACGCCGTCGACACGAGCAGGAACCGCTCGGACCGGGTCACCCCCACACCGGTCCAGTAGTGCTCGTCGTCCTCCCGGAACACGCACACGTCCTCGCCCTCGGGCGTGCCGATACGGTGACGCCAGATCTCGTGGGGACGCCACGCCTCATCCACCCGCTGGTAGAAGAGGTACTCGTCGCCGACCCAGGTGGCGCCGTAGGCGATGTTGTCGAGCCGGTCATCCAGCAGCACGCCGTTGACCAGGTCCCTGACCCGCAGGGTGAACCGCTCGTCACCGACGGTGTCCACAGAGTAGGCCAGCAGGGTGCCATCCAGCGTGACGCTCGCGGCCCCCAGGCTGAAGAACTCCTTGCCCTCCGCCAGGACGTTGCAGTCCAGCATGACCTCCTCGCGGGCCGCGGGTTCCCCGGCGACGATCTCCGGCGGGGTCCACGGATCCGACTCATCGACCGGGATGCGGCACATCGAGACATAGCTCCGGCCCTCGTGGGTCCGGGAGAAGTACCACCAGGCCCCCGAGCGGACCGGCACCGAGAGGTCGGTCTCCTGGATACGGGACTTCACCTCGGTGAAGACCGCGTCCTCCAGCGGCTTGATATCCGCGGTGTGCGCATCGGTGTAGGCGTTCTCCGCGGTGAGGTGGGCCAGCACCTCGGAGTTGTCCTTGTCCCGCAGCCACTCGTAGTCGTCAACGACCTCGCGGCCGTGGAAACTGCGGGTGATCGGGTGCTTCTTCGCTACCGGGGGTTCAACATGCATGGCTCACGATCGTAGCGCGGACTCTCAGATGCCGGAGCAGCTGCCGATCCAGTCGGCGAAACGGTTCCCGGAGATCCGCTCGTAGGCCTCCACGTAGCGCTCCCGGGTGGCCTCGACGATCTGGCCGGGCAGCTCCGGCGGAGGTGTCCCGGCGTCCTTGTCCCAGCCGGACTTCGGGCCGGTCAGCCAGTTGCGCACGTACTGCTTGTCGAAGCTCGGCTGGACCTTGCCCACCTCGTAGGAGTCCGCCGGCCAGTAGCGTGACGAGTCCGGGGTCAGGACCTCGTCCCCGAGGACGAGGTTGCCGTCCTCGTCGAGCCCGAACTCGAACTTCGTGTCGGCGAGGATGATCCCGTGCTCCGCGGCAATCCCCGCGGCCTGGGTGTAGATGGCGATGGACGCGTCGCGCAGCTCCTCCGCCTGCTCCTTACCCAGGTCACGGACAACGCGCTCGAAGGGGACGTTCTCGTCGTGGTCACCGATCTCCGCCTTCGTCGCCGGGGTGAAGATCGGCTCGGGCAGCTGTGACGCCTCGGTGAGCCCCTCCGGCAGAGCGACCCCGCACACCGCACCGTTCCCCCGGTACTCCTTGAGCCCGGATCCGGTCAGGTACCCGCGCACCACGCACTCGAACGGGAGCATCTCCAGCTTGCGGCAGACCTGTGCCCGCCCCAGCACGCTCTCGGGGATGCGCCCGTCATCCGCCGTACCCGCCAGGTGGTTCGGGAAGTCGAGGGCATCGAAGAAGAAGTCGCTCATCGCGGTGAGGACGCGGCCCTTGTCCGGGATCGGGGAGTCCAGGATGAAGTCGTAGGCCGAGATACGGTCGGTGGCCACCATGAGCAGCGTATCCCCGTCGATCTCGTAGATCTCCCGGACCTTCCCCGCGGAGAAGTGGGTGTAATCGGACAGGTCAGGACGCATCTGTTGCATGGCCTGCAGAGTCTAGCCCGCACGTGGCGCGAAAGCCACGGAGCAGTGTCGTCCCCGGACTGAGCACTTCGGCGCAACGTGACCGAAACGCCGATTTTCCATAACCGACTTTTGTATCGTGTGGAATCAGAACTTCCGGTCCTCTCCGGTCGACACTGCCCACCCATGAAAGTGCGTTTCAATGAGAATCCGACCCCAGCCGGGCCGAGCGCTGGCGGCGACCCTCACCGGGCTCGCCCTGGCCGTCACGGCGACGGCGTGTGTACCGGACCGGGACGACATCCCGTCCGACTACATCACCTTCTTCGGCGGCGAACCACAGAACTCGCTGATCCCGACGAACACCAACGAAATCAACGGCGGAGAGGCCCTCCGGGCCCTGTTCACCGGCCTCGTCGCGTACTCGGAGGACGGCGAACCCTACAACGCCGTCGCCGAGGACATCGAGCCGAACGAGGACTCCTCCAGCTTCGACATCACCCTCAAGGACGGCTGGGAGTTCACCAACGATGAGCCCGTGACGTCCAGCAACTTCATCGATGCCTGGAACTACGGGGCAACCTCCGCGAACGCCCAGCTCGGCGCCGACTTCTTCTCGGCGATCGAGGGCTACGACGACGTCGCCGCCGAGGGGGCTTCCGCTACAGAGATGTCCGGCCTGACCGAAATCAGCGACACCGAGTTCACCGTCGACCTGTCCGAGCCGGACGCGTCGTTCCCCACGCAGCTCGGCTACTACGCCTTCGCGCCACTCCCCGAGGTCGCCTTCGAGGACATGGACGCCTTCGGCGAGAACCCCATCGGCAACGGCCCCTACGAGATGGACGGCGACGACGCCTGGCAGCACAACGTGTCGATCCAGCTGAAAGCCAACCCCGACTACAACGGGGAGGACAAGCCCCAGAATCCGGGCATCGCGTTCAAGGCCTACTCCGACCTGTCCACCGCCTACGCTGACCTGCAGTCCGGCGACCTGGACCACATGCGTGAGGACGTCGGCCCCAACGCCTACCCGAGTTACCGCGCCGACTTCCCGGACAGCAACGACGACAAGCCCTACGCGGCCATCCAGAACTTCACCATCCCCGAGGACCTCCCCGGCTTCCAGACCGACGAGGAGGGACGCCTGCGCCGCGCCGCGATCTCCATGGCCATCGACCGGGAGACCATCATCGAGAAGGTCTACTTCAATTCCCGGCGCATCGCGGAGGACTTCGGTGCCCCCACACTCGAGGGCGGCATCGCCGACATCCCCGGCAAGGACGTCCTGACCTACCAGCCCGAGAAGGCCCGCGAACTGTGGGAGAAAGCCAACGAGATCAGGCCCTACAGCGGGGACTCCTTCCAGATCGCCTACAACGGGGACGGAGGTCACGAGCAGTGGATCGAGGCCGTGACCAACAGCATCCGGCAGACCCTGGACATCCCGTCCTCCGGCAAGTCCTACCCGACCTTCCAGGGGGTGCGGGACGCCGTGGTGAACAAGACCGTCGGCGGCGCGTTCCGCTCCGGCTGGAACGCCGACTACCCGTCGATCTCCTCGTTCCTGGTGTCCAACTACCGGACCGGCGGCGGCTCCAACGACGGCGAGTACTCCAACCCCGAGTTCGATGACCTGCTCGCCGACGCGGCGTCCTCCCCGGACTCGGCGGCGGCGCAGCCGTACTTCGACCAGGCCCAGGAGGTTCTGATGCAGGACCTGCCGCAGATCCCGCTGTGGTACTACGCGGCGTCCACCGCCTGGAACCCCGACCTGGAGAACGTGCACACGAACTGGCAGGGCATGCCTGTCTACACCGAGATCACGAAGGACGGTGAGTGACCCGTGGCCTGGTACCTCGGCAAGAGACTCCTCCAACTGATTCCCGTGTTCTTCGGGGCGACCTTCCTCATCTACGCGATGGTCTTCCTGATGCCCGGCGACCCCGTCCTGGCCCTGGCCGGCGACAAGGCCGCGGAGCCCGCCGTCCTGGACCAGATCCGGGCGGACTACAACCTGGACAAGCCGTTCATCGTCCAGTACCTGCTCTTCCTCGGCGGTTTCTTCACCGGGGACATGGGCAACACCTTCTCCGGCAGACCGGTCACCGAGGTCCTCGGGGAGGCGTTCCCGATCACCATCCGGCTGGCGATCATGGCGCTGGTCATCGAGGCGGTGCTCGGCATCGCCTTCGGCCTGGTCGCCGGGCTGAAGAAGGGCTCCGTCTTCGATTCGACCCTGCTGGTCGTCTCGCTGGTGATCATCGCCGTACCGACCTTCGTCATCGGTTTCGTCGGCCAGTTCCTCTTCGGCATCCAGTGGGGTGTCGTCCCACCGACGGTCGGCTCCGACGGTTCCTTCGGCAGACTCCTGCTCCCCGCCATCGTCCTGGGGCTGGTGTCCTTCGCCTACGTCCTGAGACTCACCCGCTCGGAGGTCGCGGAGAACCTGCGCGCCGACTTCGTGCGCACCGCCTCAGCCCGGGGGCTGTCCCGGTGGCACGTGATCCGCGACCACGTCCTTCGCAATTCACTGATCCCCGTGGTGACCTTCCTCGGCGCCGACCTCGCCGTCCTCATGGGCGGGGCGATCGTCACCGAGGGCATCTTCAACATCCACGGTGTCGGCGGACTGATCTTCCAGTCCGTCAGCATCGGCGAGGCACCCACCGTCGTCAGCGTGGTCACCGTCCTGGTGGTCATCTTCGTGGTGGCGAACATTGTCATCGACCTGCTCTACGCCCTGCTCGACCCGAGGATCCGATATGCCTGACACCACCGACCCCACCAACCGCAACCAACGCTGGGTCGCCGAGGTCGAGACCGAGGACGTCCTGACCCGCGACCAGCTGCTCCCCGACAAGGCCCCCGCCGGCTTCTGGGGCACCGCCTGGCGCAACCTGCGCCGCCGGCCGATGTTCTGGGTGTCGGTCGTGATCATCCTCGCGGTCCTGGCCATCACCGTGGCCCCCGGCCTGTTCACCGGCACCGACCCGACCACCGCCACCCTCGAGGACTCGCTCGAGCCGGCCCGGGACGGCCACCCCTTCGGCTTCACCCAGCAGGGCTACGACGTCTACGCGCGCACCATCCACGGCGCCCAGGCGTCGGTGGTCACCGGGGTGTTCACCACATTGGTCGTCGCGATCCTCGGCATCGTCGTCGGTGCCCTCGCCGGCTACCTCGGAGGATGGGTCGACGCCGTCCTGTCCCGGCTCACCGACATCTTCTTCGCCGTCCCGCTGCTGCTCGCCGCCATCGTGCTGATGCAGGTCTTCGACGTGCGGAACGTCTGGACGGTGGTCCTGGTGCTCTCCGCCTTCGGCTGGCCCCAGATGGCCCGCATGGTCCGCGGGGCGGTGCTGCAGGCGAAGAACAACGAGTACGTCGCCGCGTCCCGCGCCCTGGGACTGTCACGGACCGGGACCCTGGTCCGGCACATCCTGCCGAACTGCCTGGCGCCGATCATCGTGATGATGACCACCAACCTCGGCATCTACATCGTCGCCGAGGCGACACTGTCCTACCTGGGTGTCGGCCTGCCGCCGGACACCGTGTCCTGGGGCAATGACATCTCCGCCGCGCAGGACGTTCTGCGTATCGACCCGGAGATCCTGTTCTACCCGGCCGGTGCCCTGGCGATCACCGTCCTGGGATTCATCCTGCTGGGCGACACACTCAAGGACGCCCTCGACCCGAAGGAGCGCACCCGATGAACGACGCCCCCCTGCTCTCGATGCGCGGTGTCGACCTCGCCTTCGGCACCCGCAAGCAACCCCTGCCCACCGTCTCCGGACTCGACCTGGACGTCCACCCCGGCGAGACCGTGGCCGTGGTCGGCGAATCCGGCTCCGGCAAATCCACCACGGCGATGAGCATCATGGGCCTGATGCCCGCCTCCGGCCACGTCACCGCCGGGACCATCACCTTCGACGGCGAGGACATCACCCACGCGTCGCCCACCCGGTTCACCCAACTGCGCGGCAAGGAGATCGGGCTGGTCCCCCAGGACCCGATGAGCAACCTGAACCCGGTGTGGACGATCGGCCATCACATCAAGGAGGCGCTGAAGGCCAACAACATCGCCGCCGGCTCCGACGCCCACTCCCGGGCGATCGAGCTGATGGAGGAGGCCGGTCTGCCGGACGCCTCCCGGCGAATCGGCCAGTACCCGCACCAGTTCTCCGGTGGAATGCGCCAGCGCGCGCTGATCGCCTGCGGCCTGGCTGCGCGTCCCCGGCTCCTCATCGCCGACGAGCCGACGTCCGCCCTGGACGTCACCGTGCAGCGCCAGATCCTCGACCATCTCGAGGGACTGACCAGGAAACTGGGGACCGCCGTCCTGCTGATCACCCACGACCTGGGTCTCGCCGCCGAGCGCGCCCAACGCATCGTGGTGATGAGCCAGGGACAGGTGGTCGAGTCCGGACCGGCCCTGGACATCCTCCAGGATCCGTGGCACCCGTACACCAAGAAGCTCGTGGCCGCCGCGCCGTCCGTCGCGGCGCGGCGTGCGGACCGGCAGGTGGCGGTCACGGAATCCCCTGGGGCCGTCGGGACCGCTGACGCCGCTGAACCCGCGTCGTCCGATCCCCTGATCGCGGTCGAGAACCTCACCAGGGTCTTCCAGGTGCCCGGCGACAGGCCATGGCGCAAGACCGACTTCACCGCCGCCGAGGACGTCAGTTTCTCCCTGCCCCGGGGCCACACCCTCGCCCTGGTCGGCGAGTCCGGTTCGGGCAAGTCCACGGTCGCCCAGATGGTCCTCGGTCTGCTGGAACCGACCAGTGGTCGCGTCCTGTTCGACGGCGCGGACGTCACCGGTCTCGGCACCAAGGACGAGCTGGCGTTCCGCCGACGCGTCCAGCCGGTGTTCCAGAACCCCTACGGGTCGGTCGACCCGATGTACTCCGTGTTCAACACCATCGCCGAGCCGCTGCGGATCCACGGGGCGGGATCAAGGAAGGAGCGTGAGAAGCGGGTGCGTGACCTGCTGGACATGGTCGCCATGCCCCAGTCGATGCTCACCCGCTTCCCCGGCGAACTGTCCGGCGGTCAGCGCCAGCGCGTGGCCATCGCCAGGGCGCTGGCGCTGGGGCCGGACGCACTGATCCTCGACGAGGCGGTCAGCGCGCTCGATGTGCTGGTGCAGTCGCAGGTCCTGGACCTGCTCAATGAACTGCAGCGGGAGATGGACCTGACGTACCTGTTCATCACCCACGATCTCGCGGTGGTCAAACAGATCGCCGACGAGACACTGGTGATGCAGCACGGCAGGATCGTCGAGCGGGGCGGGACGGACGCGTTGTTCGACCACCCGGAGCAGGAGTACACCCGTCATCTGCTCGAATCGATCCCGGGAGGGGCAATCCCGCTGCACCAGGGGTAATCGCGGAAGGACAGGACGCACCGCCGTCCGGGCCCCGGGGATCCGCCTGCCCCGGCGGACTCGAACCACCCCCGCGGAAACGCTCGGCGGACGGTCCACGGATACTCACCGGGGGAGGGCTCCGGCATCCGGGGGAATGTCGTGGACGGTTTCCCGAAACCGCAGATAGCCGGTGGTTGGACCACAGCGGCCATGCTCCGGGTGCCCGGCACCCCACGAGGCTGCATCCCCACCCCCGTCGATTCAAGAAACAAACAACTTCCGGACGACGAGATGGCATAGTGGTCACCACAACAGCCTGTGTCTTCGGTCACAGCCGAAGTTCCCACGTAACTCCGGTCACCGGCATCACGGGCGTGTACACCAGCCAGCTCAACGCCTACCCCTAGGAGACCCACGCAGTGGAGAAGCACAACGTCCGCGTCCACCCCTCAGCGGAGGACTTCCCGCAGAAGGAGCACCTCGCCTGGAAGATCGCCGAAATCGCGGCTGATCCGGTGGCCGTGCCCGCAGACTCCGCCGACATGGCGGTCAACCGCATCATCGACAACGCGTCCGTCGCCGTCGCCTCGGTCCTCCGCCGCCCGCCGTCGACCGCGCGCTCCCAGGCCCTGAGCCACCCCTACTCCCCCGGTTCCACCGTCTTCGGCGTCCCCGGCACCTACTCCCCGGAGTGGGCCGCCCTGGCCAACGGCACGGCCGTGCGTGAACTGGACTTCCACGACACCTTCCTCGCCGCCGAGTACTCCCACCCCGGCGACAACATCCCGCCGATCCTGGCGACCGCCCAGCACAAGGGTCTGGGCGGCGCCGAGCTGGTCCGCGGCATCGTCACCGGCTACGAGGTCCAGGTCGACCTGGTCAAGGGCATCTGCCTGCACGAGCACAAGATCGACCACGTCGCCCACCTCGGCCCGTCGGTCGCCGCCGGCATCGGCACGCAGCTCGGCCTCGACACCGAGACCATCTACCAGGCCATCGGCCAGGCACTGCACACCACCACGGCCACCCGCCAGTCGCGCAAGGGTCTGATCAGCTCCTGGAAGGCCTTCGCCCCCGCCTTCGCCGGCAAGATGGCCATCGAGTCCGTCGACCGTGCGATGCGCGGCGAGGGAGCCCCCGCACCCATCTGGGAGGGTGAGGACGGCTTCATCGCCTGGATGCTCGACGGCAAGGACGCGTCCTACACCGTGCCGCTGCCCGGCGCGGGCGAGGAGAAGCGCGGCATCCTGGACACCTACACCAAGGAGCACTCCGCGGAGTACCAGTCCCAGGCCCCGATCGACCTGGCGCGCCGCATAGGCAGGCAGATCAGCGACAAGTCGCAGATCGAGTCCATCGTCCTGCACACCAGCCACCACACCCACTACGTGATCGGCACCGGCGCGAACGACCCGCAGAAGTTCGACCCGGACGCCTCCCGCGAGACCCTGGACCACTCGGTGATGTACATCTTCGCCGTGGCACTGGAGGACGGCGAGTGGCACCACGAGCGCAGCTACTCCCCCGAGCGCGCCCACCGTCCCGAGACCATCGAGCTGTGGAACAAGATCACCACCGTCGAGGACCCGGAGTGGACCCGCCGCTACCACTCCACCGACCCGGCCGAGAAGGCCTTCGGCGCCAAGGCCGTCATCACCCTCAGGGACGGCACCGTCCTGGAGGACGAGCTGGCCGTCGCCGACGCCCACCCCCTGGGCGCCCACCCCTTCACCCGGGACCAGTACATCAACAAGTTCCGCACCCTGGCGGAGGGCCTGGTCGACGACAAGGAGCAGGACCGCTTCCTGGAGGCCGCCCAGAACACCCTGTCGCTGGGCGCCGGCGAGCTCAACCAGCTCACCGTCACCTTCTCCGAGGACGTCCTGGCCACGGCCCCGACGATCAACGGGGGGCTGTTCTAGATGGCCGGCCTCTTCTCCAGCAACGTCACCCCCACCGACCGCCGTCAGGCGTTCCGCGAGTCCCTGGCGTCCTCCTCGATCACCCGGCTGCCCGGCGCATTCTCGCCGCTGGTGGCCCGGGCGATCCAGGAGAAGGGGTTCGAGGGCGTGTACGTCTCCGGCGCCGTCGTCGCCGCGGACCTGGCCCTGCCGGACATCGGACTGACCACGCTCACCGAGGTCGCCGGACGGTCGCGCCAGATCGCCCGGTCCACCGACCTGCCCGTACTCGTCGACGCGGACACCGGATTCGGTGAACCGATGTCGGCGGCCCGCACCATCTCCGAGCTCGAGGACGTCGGAGTCGCCGGCTGCCACCTGGAGGACCAGGTCAACCCGAAGCGCTGCGGCCACCTCGACGGCAAAGAGGTCGTGCCGACCGAGCTGATGCTCCGCCGCATCACCGCAGGGGTCAAGGAGCGCCGGGACGACTCGTTCGTCATCTGCGCCCGGACCGACGCCGCCGGAGTCGAGGGCATCGACTCCGCCATCGAGCGGGCGAAGGCCTACGCCGACGCCGGTGCCGACCTGATCTTCACCGAGGCACTGCACACCCCGGAGGACTTCGAGAGGTTCCGCGCGGCGGTGGACATCCCCCTGCTGGCGAACATGACCGAATTCGGCAAGTCCCAGCTGCTTCCCGCGAAGCAGCTGGAGGACATCGGCTTCAACGCCGTGATCTACCCGGTCACCACCCTGCGCGTGGCCATGGGTCAGGTCGAGGAGGCGCTCGGCGACATCGCCGACACCGGCACCCAGTCCGAATGGCTCGACCGCATGCAGCACCGCTCACGGCTCTACGAACTGCTCCGCTACAACGAGTACAACGCCTTCGACCAGGGCGTGTTCACCTACACCCGCCCCGACGCCGAGTAGTCCCGGCGACACCACACACTGAAAGGACTTCAACCATGAGTGAGAACACCGAGATCCGCAAAGGCCTCAACGGCGTCGTCGTCGACGAGACCGCCGTGTCCAAGGTCAACCCGGAGACCAACTCCCTGACCTACCGCGGCTACCCCGTCCAGGAGCTCGTGGAGCACTGCAGCTTCGAGGACGTCGCCTACCTCCTGTGGAACAAGGAACTCCCCTCCTGGCGCGAGTTCCAGGAGTTCGGCCAGCGTGAGCGCGCGCTGCGTCCCCTCACCCGCGGCCTGCTCGACCTGATCAACTCCCTGCCGAAGACCGCCCACCCCATGGACGTGGTCCGTACCGCGATCAGCTGGCTCGGCACGCAGGACGTCACCAACGAGGACAGCAGCGCCGACACCGTGCGCCGTACCGGGGTGAGCCTGCTGGCGAAGCTGCCGGGGATCGTCGCCTACGACATGCGTCGCCGCCACGACCTGGAGTTCATCCCGCCGTCACGCACCCGCGGGATCGCGTCGAACTTCCTGTACATGTGCTTCGGTGACGGCCCGGACTCCCCGGCGAACAACATGGACGACGTCAAGGCCTTCGACGAGTCCCTGATCCTCTACGCCGAGCACTCCTTCAATGCCTCCACCTTCACCGGACGCGTGATCACCTCCACCACCGCGGACGTGTACTCGGCGGTCACCGGTGCCGTCGGCGCACTGAAGGGTGCCCTGCACGGTGGTGCGAACGAAGCCGTGATGCACAACTTCCTCGAGGTCGACGACCCCGCCAAGGCCAAGGAATGGGTCCTGGACAAGGCCGCGAACAAGCAGAAGATCATGGGCTTCGGCCACCGCGTCTACAAGAAGGGCGACTCGCGTGTGCCCTCCATGGAGGCCGCCATGCGCCGGACCGCCCACAACCACGACGGCGACAAATGGGTCCAGATGTACGACAACATGCAGGCCGCCATGGAGGAGCGGACCGGCATCCTGCCGAACCTGGACTTCCCCGCCGGCCCGACCTACTACATGATGGGCATCGACATCCCGTTCTTCACGCCCATCTTCGTGATGTCGCGTGTCGTCGGCTGGACCGCCCACATCGTGGAGCAGAACGAGAACAACGCCCTCATCCGCCCACTGTCGGCCTACAGCGGCGAACCTCAGCGCTCGGTGGCGGAGCAGACCGACGCCACCGGGCACCGCTGACCCACACCCTCACTTCCCTTCCCTGACCAGCGCGAGCGCTGTGCGGTTCACCCCCCCGCACGGCGCTCGCGCTGCCTGGTTAACTACCCAAAACAACTGTGAAGGTATCCTGGTTAGCACCCACGTACCTCACCGGAAAGGATGCCTCACATGGCCCTCCCATCGTTCGACAAGATCCTCGTCGCCAACCGCGGCGAGATCGCGGTACGCGCCTTCCGCGCCGCCTACGAGACCGGCGCGGCCACGGTCGCCGTCTACCCGAGGGAGGACCGCAACTCCTTCCACCGGTCATTCGCGTCCGAGGCTGTCCGGATCGGTGTGGAAGGGTCCCCGGTCAAGGCCTACCTGGACATCGACGAGATCGTTCGCGCCGCGGTGCAGACCGGGGCGGACGCCGTCTACCCGGGCTACGGCTTCCTGTCCGAGAACGCGGTGCTGGCCCGCCGGTGCGCCGAGAACGGACTGACCTTCATCGGCCCGTCGCCGGAGACCCTCGACCTGACCGGTGACAAGTCCGCCGCTGTCGAGGCGGCCGCCAAGGCCGGGCTGCCGATCCTCGACGACTCACCGCCGAGCTCCGACATCGACGAACTCGTGTCCTTCGCCGAGGGCCGGACCTACCCGCTGTTCGTCAAGGCCGTCGCCGGCGGCGGGGGACGCGGCATGCGGTTCATCCCCTCCCCCGAGGAACTGCCCGCACTGGCCGCCGAGGCGTCCCGCGAGGCCGCCGCGGCCTTCGGTGACGGGGCGGTCTACATCGAACGCGCGGTGATCAACCCGCAGCACATCGAGGTGCAGATCCTCGGTGACGGCGAAGGCAATGTCATCCACCTCTACGAGCGCGACTGCTCCCTGCAGCGCCGCCACCAGAAGGTCGTGGAGATCGCCCCCGCCCAGCACCTCGACCCCGAACTGCGCGAGCGCATCTGCGCGGACGCGGTGAAGTTCTGTGAGTCGATCAACTACTCCGGTGCCGGGACCGTGGAGTTCCTCGTCGACGAGGCCGGCAACCACGTGTTCATCGAGATGAACCCGCGCATCCAGGTCGAGCACACCGTCACCGAGGAAGTCACCCAGGTCGACCTGGTGAAATCCCAGATGCACCTCGCCGCCGGCGCGACCCTGGAACAGCTGGGTCTGCGCCAGGACGAGATCGTGACCCGTGGTGCGGCACTGCAGTGCCGCATCACCACCGAGGACCCGTCCAACGGTTTCCGTCCCGACACCGGCACGGTCACCGCCTACCGCTCCCCGGGCGGCGCGGGTGTGCGCCTGGACGGTGCGGCGTCGCTGGGCGGCGAGATCACCGCCCACTTCGACTCGATGCTGGTGAAGATGACCTGCCGCGGCGCCGACTTCGCCCAGGCCGTGGCCCGCGCCGAGCGCGCCCTCAACGAGTTCACCGTCTCCGGTGTCGCCACCAACATCGGCTTCCTGCGCGCGATGCTGCGCGAGGAGGACTTCCGCACCCGGCGCATCGCCACGTCCTTCATCACCGACCACCCGCATCTGCTGCAGGCCCCGCCGGCCGACGACGAACCCGGCCGGATCCTGGACTACCTCGCCGACGTCACCGTCAACCAGCCCAACGGACAGCGCCCCACCGACGTGGTCCCGCACCACAAGCTGCCGGACATCGTCCCGATCAACGACGCCCGCAACGCCGGCGACAACAGTGACGCCGACGAGCCCGCCCTGCCGCGCGGCGCCCGCAACGTGCTGCGCGAGGTCGGCCCGGCCGAGTTCGCGCGCCAGCTGCGTGCGCAGGACGCCCTGGCCGTCACCGACACCACTTTCCGCGACGCCCACCAGTCGCTGCTGGCCACCCGGGTACGCACCAACGCCCTGGTCGACGCCGCGTCCGCCGTCGCCCGGCTGACCCCCGAACTGCTCAGCGTGGAGGCCTGGGGAGGCGCAACCTTCGACGTGGCCCTGCAGTTCCTCAAGGAGGACCCGTGGGAGCGGCTCGACCAGCTGCGTGAGGCGATGCCGAACACGAACATCCAGATGCTGCTGCGCGGGCGCAACACCGTGGGCTACACCCCCTACCCCGATGTGGTCGCCCGGTCCTTCGTCACCGAGGCCGCGGCCAGCGGTGTGGACATCTTCCGCATCTTCGACGCACTCAACGACATCGACCAGATGCGCACCGCCATCGACGCCGTACTGGAAACCGGCACCGGTGTGGCCGAGGTCGCGATGGCCTACTCCGGCGACCTGTCAAGCCCGGGCGAGGACCTGTACACCCTGGACTACTACCTCCGGCTGGCGGAGCAGATCGTGGAGTCCGGTGCGCACGTGCTCGCCATCAAGGACATGGCCGGACTGCTGCGCCCCGCCGCGGCGTCCACCCTGATCACCGCACTGCGCAAGAACTTCGACCTGCCGGTGCACGTCCACACCCACGACACCGCCGGCGGCCAGCTCGCCACCTACCTCGCCGCCGCGCAGGCCGGTGCCGACGCGGTCGACGGCGCCTCCGCCGCGATGGCGGGAACCACCTCGCAGCCGTCGCTGTCGGCCATCGTCGCCGCATTCGCGCACACCAGCCGCGACACCGGGCTGTCCTTGGACAACGTGAACTCACTGGAGCCCTACTGGGAGGCCGTGCGCTCGCTCTACGGCCCCTTCGAGTCCGGACTGCCCGGGCCCACGGGCCGCGTGTACACCCACGAGATCCCCGGTGGTCAGCTGTCCAACCTGCGCACCCAGGCTGTCGCTCTCGGCCTGGGCGACCGCTTCGAGCTCATCGAGGACGCCTACGCCGGGGTCAACGACCTGCTCGGACGCCCGACGAAGGTCACCCCGTCCTCCAAGGTCGTCGGTGACCTGGCACTGCACCTCGTCGGGGCCGGTGTCTCAGTGGCGGAGTTCGCTGAGGATCCGCAGAAGTACGACATCCCGGCCAGCGTGATCGCGTTCCTGCGCGGTGAGCTGGGCACGCCTCCCGGCGGCTGGCCCGAGCCACTTCGCACCAGGGCACTGGAGGGGCGCGGCGACACGTCCTCGCGGACCGTCTCCGTGCCCGGGGACGAGGAGGCGCTGCTGGAGGGCCCGGACGTGCCCGTCGATGCCGCCTCCGACGGACGGCGCGGAGCGCTGAACCGCCTACTGTTCCCGAAGGAGACGACCAGCTTCGAGGAGCACCGCCGCACCTTCGGCGACACCTCGGTGATGTCCGACCGCCAGTTCCTGTACGGCCTGGTCGAGGGCGAGGAAACCGCCGTGCGCATCAAGGACCACTCCCCGCTGGTGGTGCGCCTGGACGCGGTCGGTGAGCCGGATGAGAAGGGCATGCGCCAGGTCGTGGCCAACGTCAACGGCCAGATCCGCCCGGTGCGTGTGCGCGACCGGTCGGTCGAGTCCGTGACCGCCGCCGCGGAGAAGGCCGACCCGTCCGTCGCAGGCCACGTCGCCGCACCGTTCGCCGGTGTGGTGACCGTGAACGCGTCGGTCGGTGACGAGGTGGAGGCCGGCGACGCCGTGGCGGTGATCGAGGCGATGAAGATGGAGGCCACGATCACCACCCCGGTCGCCGGCACGGTCGCCCGCGTGGTGATGAGCCAGCCGACGAAGGTCGAGGGCGGCGACCTGCTGGTCGTCGTGGAGTAGGCGTCGGCGGGGTGGACCCCGGCGGAACATGCCTACGCCGGGACGTCGAACAGCGACCCCACGCCGTAGGTCAGCGCCAGGCCCAGTGCCCCACCCACGACCAGGCGCGCCGCGGAGCGGAGCACAGGGTTCCCGGCGAGCTTCGCCGAGACACACCCGGTCGACGCAAGCGTCAGCAGCGTCACCACGGTGAGGACGACCGCGGCGGCGTTGTCCGGCGCAATCAGCACAGAGAGCAGCGGCAGCAGAGCACCAAGGATGAAGGACACCGCCGAGGCCCCGGCGGCGGTCCACGGATTGGTCAGGTCCTCGGAGTCCAGCCCGAGCTCCAGCTGCAGGTGCGCCGGGAGGGGATCCCCCGCGGCGATCTCCTCCGCAGCCCGGTCCGCGGTCTCCTTCGTGACCCCGTAGCCCTGGAAGATCCCGGAGAGCTCCCGGCGCTCGGCCTCCGGCATCTCCCGGAGCTCGGTGGTCTCCTTGGCGATCATGGTCTTCTCGGAGTCGCGCTGGGCGGACACCGAGACGTACTCCCCCAATGCCATCGACACCGCACCGGCGATCGTGGACGCGAGTCCCGCGGCGAACACCGTCGTCGCGCTGGCCCCGGTGGCGATCACACCAAGCAGCATCGCCGCGATCGACACGATCCCGTCGTTCGCCCCCAGCACCCCCGCGCGCAGGGCATTCAGCCGCGAACTGTAGGACAGGTCGTGGGGCTCGCCGGGGTGGGGTCCGGTACCGGTCATCGCTACAGGATGTCCCCGGGTGTGTAGGCGGCGGCGTCCGGGTAACGCTTGACCAGGGTGCTGATCCGGTCCAGGACCCGGTCGACCTGGTCCTCGGCCGCCCCGATGAACGCGTGGCGGTCGGAGAGGGCGTTGTTCAGGGCGTCCTCATCCAACGGAAGCCGCTCGTCGGCGGCGAGACGCTCCACCAGATCCTGGCCACCGCCGTTCTCGCGCATGTTCAGCGCGACCGCGACAGCGTTCTCCTTGATGACCTCGTGGGCGGTTTCGCGTCCGACCCCGGTACGCACCGCAGCCATGAGGATGCGGGTCGTGGCGAGGAACGGCAGGTAGCGCTCCAGTTCGCGGTCGATCATGGCGGGGAAGGCACCGAACTCGTCGAGGACGGTGAGGAAGGTCTCGCACATGCCGTCGAAGGCGAAGAAGGCGTCCGGCAGGGCCACACGGCGCACCACCGAGCAGAACACATCGCCCTCGTTCCACTGCGATCCGGCGAGGTCGGAGGCCATTGTCATGTAGCCGCGCAGGATGATCTGCAGGCCACCGACGCGCTCGCAGGACCGGGCGTTCATCTTGTGGGGCATCGCCGAGGAGCCGACCTGGCCCTCCTTGAAGCCCTCGGTGACGGTCTCGTTGCCTGCCATCAGACGGATGGTCATCGACAGCGAGGACATGGACGCACCGATCTCCACCAGGGCGGACAGCGCATCGAAGTCGAGGGAGCGCGGGTAGACCTGGCCCACCGAATCGAGGATGCGGGCGAAGCCGAGTTCATCGGCGATGGTGCGCTCCAGCCCGGCGAGCTTGCCCGGGTCACCACCGAGCAGGTCAAGCATGTCCTGGCTGGTTCCCATGGGGCCCTTGATCCCGCGGAGCGGGTAGCGGTCCAGCAGGTTCTCGATGCGCTCGATGCCGATCATCAGCTCATCGGCGGCGGAGGCGAAGCGCTTGCCGAGGGTGGTGGCCTGGGCGGCGACGTTGTGGGAGCGGCCGGCCATGACCAGGGAGCGGTACTCGGCGGCGTGGCGTCCGATCTGGGCGAGGACGGCGACGGCCTTGTCACGGGCGGCGGTCAGCGACCGGTGGATCTGCAGCTGCTCGACGTTCTCGGTGAGGTCGCGGCTGGTCATCCCCTTGTGGATGTCCTCGTGACCGGCCAGGGCGTTGAACTCCTCGATGCGGGCCTTGACGTCGTGGCGGGTGACCTTCTCCCGCTCGGCGATGGACGCCAGGTCGATGTTGTCGATGACCCGCTCGTAGTCGGTGATGGCGCCGTCCGCAATATCGACGCCCATCCCCTTCTGTGCCTTCATCACCGCGATCCACAGGCGGCGCTCGGCGAGGATCTTGTCCTCGGGGCTCCAGATGCGGGTCAGTTCGGGGGAGGCGTACCGGTTCGCCAGGACATTCGAGATCTTCTTCTTGCCATTGTTGTCAGCCACGGGATCCAGTATCCCACATGCGGCGCGGGGTGCTGGCGGGGTGCTGGCGGGCCTCCACCGAAGCCGGGCCGCCACTTACTTTCCGTCGGCAACCCCAGAGGTTGGTCCCGCCATCCCCTGGGGTTGCTGACACAAAGTAAGTAATGGACACCATGGATCTCCTCCGCCGACCTCGTCGACCGGGTCGAGGTCACTGCCACAGGGGACGGCGTCGATGAGCAGTGCACCATCCCGGTCTCCGGGAACCCTCTTCCCCAGTGAGTCAGGTAATGCTATCTTTATGTGGTGAACACACGACGCATCCTCGTCGCGGCCATTGCCGCCAGCACGCTCGTCCTGTCCCTCGCCTCCTGCTCCCCGGAGGATGACCCGGGTGATTCCCAGTCCTCCTCCACCGCAGCATCCGGCTCCTTCCCCGTCACAATTGAGCACGCCCGCGGCACAACCGAGATCCCCGAAGCCCCCGAGCGCATCATCGCGCTCGACAATGCCTTCCTCGACTACGCCGTCGACCTCGGCGGCACGGTCGTCGGGGTATCCGACATCGGTGCGGATCTCGTGCCGTCCTACCTGAGCGACGAACAGAAGGACCTGGCGAAGGATGTGGAAGCCGTCGGCGATATATCCGAACCCGAGCTGGAGAAGATCGCCTCACTGGAGCCCGACCTGATCCTGTCCTCCGACGTCCGCCACGAGGCATTCTACGATCAGCTCGAGGAGATCGCACCGACGGTGTTCAGTGAGAAAACCGGCGACGAGTGGGAGGCGAATTTCCTGCTCACCGGCGAAGCACTGGGAAAGAAGGACGAGGCACAGCAACGCCTTGATGATCTGGACGCCCGCGCGGAGAGGATCAGGGAACGGCTCGACGAGCCCGGCAACGTCAGCATTGTCCGCATCGTCGACGACAACACCATCCGCCTCTACGGGGAGGAGACATTCTCCGGGTCGGTCCTGGCGAAGGCGGGCCTACCGCGGCCCGACAACCAGGAAGCGGGATTCCCCGGTCAGGACTACGGCATGTTCGTGGTGTCCAGGGAGAACCTGGAGCAGGCGGAGGCCGACATGGTCCTCGTCTCCGTCCCGGAGGACGGCACCGCGAAGGCCACGGAGTTCGAGGCCGCCTCGAAGCCTGTGTTCGACACGGCAACATGGAAGGCCCTCGACGGGGAGAAGATCGACGTCGACGAAGGCACGTGGATGACCTCGGTCAGCCCGGTAGGGGCGGATCACATTCTCACGGACCTGGCGGAGATCTTCGGCGTCGACGGGGACTGAGGCACCGGTACACGGGGAATCGAAACCTTTCTGCCGTGGGCGGACCACCGTAGAATCGTGGCCCCGACCTCCACGAAAAGAGTTGACATGTCAGTCCTTCCGGAAGTCCTCGCCGCCAACAACGCCTACGCGGAATCATTCGGCGACAAGAGTGAACTCGCACTGCCGCCTGCCCGCGGCTTCGCCATTCTCACCTGCATGGACGCCCGACTCGACCCCGCAGCCTACGCGGGCCTGGCGGAGGGGGACGCGCACGTGATCCGCAATGCCGGCGGTCGGGCGAGCGACGATGCGATCCGCTCGCTGGTCATCTCGTACAAGCTCCTCGGAACACGCGAGTGGTTCGTGATCCACCACAGCGACTGCGGCATGGAGTTCTTCACGGACGAGGTTATCCGTGGCCTTCTCGCCAACAGTCTCGAGACCGCCGAACTGGGGCCGGACGGGTTCCGTGACACCGGTACCGGCCCCGGATCGCGCGAAGGCGACTACATCAACTGGCTCACAATCCCCGACCAGCAGGAATCCGTCCTCGAGGACGTCCAACGCATCAGGTCGCACCCGCTCGTGCCCGCGGACATTCCCATCCACGGCTACATCTACGACGTCAAGACCGGTCGGCTCGTCGAGGTTCCCGCCGCCACCGAGGCAGGGCGCGCCGTTTGACCCCCGGCACGTTCAGCGTGGGGGCCGGTTACTCCGGCTGGCACACCGGGCACCAGTAGATCTTCCGCGCAGCCAGCTCCCCCACCTCGACCGGCGTCCCGCACACCAGGCACGGAAGTCCCGCCCGACGGTAGACGTACACCTCGCCACCGTGGTCGTCCTTGCGTGGCTCGCGTCCCATCGCCTCGGGCGTGTGTTCCGGGCGCACCGTGTCAATGCGGCCCACGTCCTCGCCGTAGCGCATCAGCGGCACCATGTCGGCCCAGATCGCGGCGACCTCCTCCCCAGAAAGGGACGTGCCCGGGATTGACGGGTGGATCCCCAGCCGGAACAGCACCTCCGTGCGGTAGATGCTGCCGACCCCCGCGTACAGGGACTGGTCCATCAGCAGCGCGCCGATGGCTTTCGACGAACGCCGCGTACGTTCCGAGGTCCGCTGCACTTTCGCGGGCTCGGGACGCAACGGATCGGCGCCGAGCTTCGCGATCGCCGCGTCCTCCTCCGCGGGGTTGATCAGCGCGCAGCGCTGCGGCCCGCGCAGGTCGGCGGCAATGTCGTCATTGGCGATGCGCAGTCTGACCTGGCCGCGTGGTGCGGCGGGAGGCTCGAATCCCAGTGTTCCGATCAATCCCAGGTGGATGTGCACGATGCCGGAGTCGAAGTGGATGAACAGGTGCTTCCCCCACGCCTCCGCCTCGACGAGCACCCCGCCGTCGAGCTGCGCGGCCTCCGTGCCGAACCGTCCCTGGGGTGAGGACACCGCCACCTCGCGTCCGGCGAATTCTCTGTTCAGCGCCGTGGCGAGTCGGTGGATCACGTGCCCCTCAGGCATCGGTGTCCCCGGTGATCACGGCAATCAGTTCGCCGAAACAGCGTTCCACGGTCTCGCGGTCCCGGGAGACGGCATCCACCAGCTGCACATCGGCGAGTCCGGCGCCGACGGGCCGGTGCAGCGCACAGGTCACCGTGACTCCCGCGTTGTCGCCGGCACCGGCCTCATCCACCACCGACACCGCGCCGCCCGGCAGCGCGCTCGCCTGCGTGCACACGTCCCGGAGCCAGTCGACGGCGTCCGCATCGGCCTCACCGAACACAGCTCCGGCGGTCACCGTCATGACCCGCTCATGCAGCGCAATGTCGGCTCCGGCATCATTGCCGCCGACCGGTCGGACGAAGCCGTTGCCGCGTCTGCCCGACGCCCCGTCCTCGCTGGTGGTCACCGTCTTGCCAGGGATGACCTCCGCGATGCGCTCGAGGGTGACCGGCTGCAGCGCGGAAAGCGTCGGTTCCGGTTCAGTCTCGTCCCCGGCGTCGTCCAGTTCATCGGCCTCCATGTACTCCGCGTCCGGCCACTGCCCCTCCAGGAAGTCGGAGAGCTCCGAGAGTCCGGCCAGGGCCCGGCGCGCCCATTCGTCGATCTGCGCGGCGGTCACTCCCGCCGCGCAGGTCATGGTGGTGTCGGCGAGGACGCGCAGATCCCCGTCCTCATCCGGCGCGGTCCATGTGCGCGGTACGGAGTGACCGCCGTTCCAGTCGTTGAGGACGCGCCGCACATCCTTCACGTCCTCGCCCGGCAGCCCCAGCCATACGGCACCCAGGGTCAGCGCCAGCGGGGACGTCTCCACCGTGACGGACGTGTCGACGTCCTCGACGCCGAGCCTGAGGACGTTCCCGCCGTCCGGGCTGTACCCGCAGCCGATATGCGCCACGACCCGGCGGACAGCGGCGGTCACTTCGGCGGACTCGGTCAGGACGTCGGGAGCGGCTGCGTCCCTGGCGTCCCTGTGCGACTTCCTGTTCCCTCGGCCGAACACTAGTCCTCCGCCTCGTCGGTATGCTCACGGATCTGGTCCACCTGCCGGTCCACGAGGTCCATCAGGATCCTGGGCTCCTCGATGCCGCTGCCGCTGACACGGAAGGCCACGCCGTTGACGGTGCCGGTGACGATGGAGGTGGCCTCTCCCCCACCGGCCCCCTCCGAATCGCTCACGATGGTGATGACCTCCGTGTCCTCTGCCCCGACGATCTCGGACTGCTCAGCGGAGGCCTGGTAGGTCACCGGCTCCGCCTGCGGGTCCTCCTCGGAAGTCTGGGTGAAGGTCTCGCACTCGCTAATGTCCTCCGGCATTGCCAGGAAGTCCGGGTCGGTGGAGACGATCGCGTTGACGATTGCGGGGTCTGTCTCGTCGTGCGGGAGGAACTCGACGGCGGCGGAGGTGTCCTGGTTGTCACGGAGTTCCACCAGGACGCTCAACGCTGAGGGATCCAGTGCGGCACACTGCTCCGGGTCGATGAGGGGCGCCTGGAGGTCGTCGCTGAAACCTTCGTCACTGAGGACCTCGCCCACGTCATTCCAGTCGTAGCCGGCGGGGGCGGCCGAGTCGGTCAATGCCAGGTCGGACGGGTCGGCATCGGAGCCGTCCCCGGAACCGTTTCCGT
This sequence comes from Corynebacterium sp., assembly GCF_052107835.1. Taxonomy (GTDB): domain Bacteria; phylum Actinomycetota; class Actinomycetes; order Mycobacteriales; family Mycobacteriaceae; genus Corynebacterium. Next base: position 63,589 of record NZ_JBQEDF010000003.1, on the reverse strand, counting down.
TGCCACTGTCGTCGGAGCTGCAGGCGGCGCTTCCGAGCAGCAGCCCGGCACCTGCCACTGCCGCGCACGTTCGAAGAAGAGCTGTTTGAGTCACCGGTCCAGCCTAGTCGAAACCCAATGTCACGCCAGAAGAAGACCTGATCAGGTCATATTTCTGGCGCCGGTGGCGTGAATCACCCGGCTACAACGCGAAGCCAGGAACGATCACTGACAACCATAAGCATCGCGCTTGGGGAGTTGGACGTGGACCGGCAATTGTTGACGATCACGTGGCCCATCAGGATTCGCCATCCGGTCCATCAGCATCGAAACCGCATGTCGACCAAGTTCCTCGCCATCGACGTCAATTGTCGGGACGTTGAGCCCCAGCGCCTCGGCGATGTCACGCTCACTGGTGATCACAGGTAATTTCTCCCCGGCGGCCAAGTAGACATGCTGGACACCCAAACCAACCGCCGTAGCGTAGGGAATAATCGCATCAGGACAGCTACTGCGCACCTCCTCAGCGGCTCTGACTCCGGCAGCAAAAGTGGGATCATAGGAGGTCACGATGTCCAGATCCAGGTGCGCCACAGCGGCCGCCGTAGCCACTGCGGATTCACGAGCCTTGTCCTGCCAGGATCCGGCCGGGCCGCCGATGTAGGTAATACGCCGACATCCGCAGTCTGCAAGCGATGAGACCATGACTCCAAACGCTTCCGGAGTACCGACGGCCACCGAGTCGATCCCGTTGATCTCGCGGTCCACCAGGACGGTAGCCGTAGGCATGGTAGCCAGTGCCACCAGATCGTCGGAGCCTGCGGGTGCGACGGCGATGATGCCATCGACTTTCTTCCGGAGTCGGTTGATCGATCGCAGCTCGTCCACGTCAGCGAGCGGGTGGACCACAACTGTCAACTGCATATCCATGGTGTCGGCCTGAGCCTGTGCACCTGCGATGATCGGAGTGAAGAAGGAGTTGTCGAGGGTGGGAACCGTCAAGGCAATCACTCCCGTGCGACCCCTCGCGAGTTGCCGAGCCACACGACTTGCCACGAAATCCAGCTTCTCCGCGGCATCCATCACTCTTGTTGCCGTGGCCGCGGAAACCACCTCCGGGCGAGAGAATGCCCTGGAGGCCGTGGCCTTGGAGACTCCGGCGAGCGCGGCGACATCCGCCAGTGTTGCCATTCTTCCCTCCATCGTGAGGCTAACGAGTGAATCATCCACCCGCATACCCATGAAACCGCATACACGCATCTCGTGAAACCTACATTTTACACGCCTCTGTCAGCGCTTCTGTCCCAGTTCGCATAGCGTGAATGTAACCGGTTACATTCACCCCCTCGACGGAAGTATCCCCATGCGCTCCCGCTCCACCCCTGTGCTCCTGCTGTTACCGGGGCTGATAGTTCTCGGCGTCGGATGTCTTGCACCAGCGATAGCCATGCTCTTCGCACCACCGGACACTGGCCCGGGTGAGATCTTCAGCCGTATAGCCGAGATGCTCACCAACTCGTTCGACCTGCAGATTATCGGGCGTACCCTCCTCTACAGTGTCGCGGTCACCGCGATCTGCCTCGTTCTCGGAATCCCGGTTGCCTACATGCTCGCGCGGAGCCGCTCGCGTTGGACCGGTGTGCTCCTCGTTCTCGCCATTTTCCCACTGCTGTTGAGCAATGTCGTCCGCACCTTCGGCTGGCTCGTGGTCCTCGGCTCCAACGGTGTCGTCGGCCAGCTCTTCACTGGTCTGGGTTTCTCCGACACCCCACCTCAGCTGCTCTACACCCCGATTGCCATCATCCTGGGACTCACTCAACTCTTCCTCCCTCTCGCCATCGTCACCTGCTACTCGGCGGTGACCCAGGTGGATCCGGGGCTCGATGATGCTGCTCGCGGCCTGGGCGCAGGCCGGACACGCACATTCTGGAACATTGTCCTGCCATTGTCCCTGCCTGGAATAGTCGTCGCGGCGACCCTGGTCTTCGCCGGATGCATCACCGCCTACACGACCCCATACCTGCTGGGCGGATCCACCAATCGTTTGCTGTCCACCCAGTTGTTCTCCTACTCGACCTCGACACTCGACTGGGCCAGCGCCAGCGCGACGGCGATCATCATGACCATTCTCGTCTTCCTCATGTCTGGAATCTCATCTCTGGTCGGACGAAAAGGAGCCACCGCATGACCAGCCGACACCCCGTTGCCGCCGTTCTCGCGGTCGCCGCGTACATCATCATGATCGTCCCGATCCTCTTTGTCGTGGCAACGTCCTTCACCGACGGAGAAACCCTGCGTTTTCCGCCCGAGGGGCTGTCCACCCGCTGGTTCACCGAAGCGCTGAACTACAGCCCGTTCATCGACTCCCTCGCGGTTAGCGCGGAAATCGCCCTCTACGCGACGATCCTCGCTCTCGCCGTCGGTGTCCCAGCCACCATTGCCATCCACCGAGGGCGACTCCCGGGCAAGGGAATTGTCGAGGCACTGTTCCTCTCACCACTCGTTGTCCCTGAACTGGTTGTCGGACTAGCCCTTTTCCAGCAGCTGATCGTCACACTGAACATCGACAATTGGCCAGTCCTACTCATCGGGCACACCGCACTGCTCATCCCGTACACCGTGCGGGTAACTGGCGCAACGCTCGCCAGTTCCGACGGAACCCTCGAGGATGCTGCCCGCGGCCTCGGCGCCTCCCCGATGCGGACCTTCTGGACTGTCACCTTCCCGATGCTCCGTCCCGGCATCTTCTCCGCAGGCCTGCTTAGCTTCATCACCTCGTTCAATAACGTCCCCCTGTCCCTGCTGCTTCAGAACCGGTACACGCAGACTTTGCCGGTCACCATGCTCGAATATGTCCAGCAGAGCTACACCCCGATGATCGCCGCGACGTCCACACTCATCCTCGCCGCGACCGTCGTCATTGCCGTCATCGCCGAACGGGCAGTCGGGTTCACCAAAATTTTCGGAGGAATCAACTCATGACCGCCGCAGCGGAATTCCATAACGTCAGCCAGGTCTTCAGCGGCACCACCGCCGTGGATTCCATCAACCTCACCATCCCCCGCGGCCAGCTCACGACCCTGCTGGGACCCAGTGGCTGCGGGAAGACAACCTCCCTCAGAATGATGGCTGGATACCTCCAGCCCACCTCGGGACGCATCATCATCGACGGCGAGGACGCGACCCGTACCCCTCCCGAGAAGCGCGGTCTTGGCATGGTCTTTCAGTCCTACGCCCTGTTCCCCCACATGACCGTCGGCGACAACGTCGGCTACGGACTGAAGCTTCGCCGGATCACAGGCGAGGCACGAACCAACAAGGTTGCCGAATGCCTCGAACTTGTCGGCCTCTCCCACCTCACCGATCGTAAACCCCGCTCCCTGTCAGGTGGTCAGCAACAGCGTGTGGCACTAGCACGTGCCATCGCTATCAGCCCGAAACTCCTGCTGCTCGATGAACCCTTGAGCAATCTGGATGCACGCCTACGCGTTCGCATGCGTGCCGAGATCCGCAGAATCCAGCAGGAGACAGGTCTCACCATCGTTCTCGTCACCCACGACCAGCATGAGGCACTGGAAATGAGTGACGAGATGGTGCTCATGCGCGAGGGAAGAATCATGCAGCAGGGCACCCCCGATGCCGTGTTCGGGCATCCGACGAGCCAGTTCGCCGCCGATTTCCTCGGCTACGAGAACTTCCTCCATACATCGTCCGGCCTTGTAACGGTACGCCCCGAACACCTGGTGGTCCGTCCTTCCTCATCAGCGTCCCCGACCGGTAAGGGAGACTCCGGCGAACTCACCTTGACCGGAACTGTCACCGACGTGGCCTACCGGGGGGTTGACGAAGTCGTCACAGTTTCCACTCACGATGAGCAGGGGGAGACCACCCTGCAGTCTGTTGTGAGGGTCACCGGTGATACCCAACCCACACGCGGGGACGCTGTCACGGTCAGCGCCGACGCCGGACACCTCATCTCATTGGCCGACTGAACACCACCAGGAAGGAATCCCCACCATGAAGTTCAGACGACGTGCGACACTCGTAGCCAGCGTCCTCGTCTGCGCCCTGATGGCCGGGGGGTGCACTGCCTTCGGCAACAAGCCGGATCCAGACGCCCTCGTTATCAGCACCTTCCCTTTCGGTGTCGAGCAGATGCAGGAGTCCATCTTCGATCCGTTCACAGAGGAGACGGGCATCGAGATCGAAGTGGCGACCGGGTCAAACTCCGAACGCATCTCACAATTGGAACTGAGCCGCGGACAGGGCCCTGGCGTGGATGTCATGATGATCAGCGACTTCTACGCCGCGTACGGACAGGAACGAGGCCTATTTCAGCACGTCGACCCGTCGAAGGTGCCGGCGCTGGAGGACATCGCCGACTTCGCCAAGGAAGATGCCTACGAAGGGCCCGCCTACAGTTACCAGCCGAACGGGGTGATGTACCGCACTGACGAGTTGACACGCGAACAGGCCTCGGAGTGGAGCCTTTTCGATGACCCGGACTACGAAGGACGTCTGGCCCTACCCGACATCTCAGTGACCGCCGGACAACTGGCCATCAGCGGCGTCGCCGAGTCTCTCGGTGACGGTCCCTACGATGTCGACACCGCCTTCGAGACCATGCACGACTGGGCGCCCGGGATTTTACAGTTCTACAGCTCGACCACCGAGGTGACGAACCTGCTTACGCAAGGTGAGATCGCCGCCGCAGACAGCATCAGTGGTTTCGCCACGGACCTCATCGACGCCGGTGAGCCTGTTGCGTGGACCACACCGACGACAGGAGCCTTCATGGCGACCAACCGCGCGATGATTCCCCGGGGTGCCGCACACTCCGATGAAGCCCACGATTTCATTAACTATCTTCTCGGAAACGACGCTCAGTCGGCGTCCGCGGATTCCATCGGCGATCTGCCGGTGAATCCGGACGCCATCATTCCGGAAAAGATTCGGAAAACCGTCGGCGACGTCGCCGACGATCCGGTTCGAGCCGGATTCTCGACACTCGACCCCCGAAAGTTAGTTCCAACCAGAGACCAATGGATTGACCGCTTCGCACGTGAGGTGAGTGCCTCATGAGCGGTGCAGAAGAAACACTGGCCAGCCCACCGGAACGACCCGAGGGCCCATCAGAACACCCGGCAAGCACCGACTGGATCGCTCGGATCCCGAAGATCGACCTGCACTGCCACCTGATCGGCACCGTGCGCGGGTCCACATTCGCAGAGCTCGCCCACCGTGAAGGAATGGAACTGCCGGACACCCCGGAACACATCTGGAGGGATATCAACTCCCTTCCCCCAGACCCCGATCTGTATAGGAACACGAAAATCCCGGTCCCCCAGGGAAGCGCTCCCGGAGAGCCGGAAGTGTCTTATTCTCTGTTCCAGACCTCGAACTGGGTAAAGGATGTGCTCCGTTCCGCTGATGACCTAACCCGCATCGTCTATGAAGCATTCGAGGATGCACATGAGCTCAGCAACACCGTCCACCTGGAACTGTTCTTCGATGATGTTCCCGAACACCTCACACATCTCGGGCTCGCCGGATCCATGGAAGCCTACGCGGAAGGAATCCGCCAAGCCGAGCACGATTTCGGGATGACTGGACGCATGATCAAAGGCATCGACCGTTCCTGCTCCGGACAACATGCTCTTGATCAGGTCCGCCAGGTCGTCGACACGCCCCACGAGTACCTTGCGGGGATCGGACTCGACAACTTGGAGACGGCAGGTCCGCCGGAACGCTTCGAGGATGCCTACCGGCTCGCCGGACAAGCCGGTCTCGGCCGCACTGCCCACGCTTCGGAACATGTACCCAGCGCCGATAACACCTTGACCTGTCTCGATGTGCTGGGATGCGACCGGATCGACCACGGATACTATGTTCTCGAAGATGAGCGCGTCATCGACGACGTACGTCAACGGGGAACTGTCTTCACTGTGGGTTCGACGACGTCCCGGCGCTCCTGGCGTCCGTGGAGGCGTGCTTCGATCCGCGGCATGTTGGAGGCTGGACTGTCAGTCATCCCCTGTTCCGATGACCCGGGGATGTTCCCTACCAGCTTGGCTCAGGAGTACCAGATCATGACGAAACTCAATGGCGCATCCCAGGATGCCCTGGCCGCCATGACACTGCGTGCGGTGGATGCCTGCTGGTTGCCGGACAAACAGCGTGCAAGATTGCGGGCCCGGGTGGAGCAGGACTTGCTCTCGATCAGTAACAACCAGTGATTGTCTTGCCCCCGATGTGATCTCGGATCACCGCAGCAGGACACCTGACAACGCAGGAAGGATTCGGTATTCGCGACTGCGGTTGAAGTACACAACCCGCCATACCCGGCAAATTCGGGAATTTGTAGGCCGAACTACTCCGGAATCCCGATGCGTCCTTCGACGGCGGCGAGCCCGATGTCCGAGCGGTAGTGCCCGCCGGGCAGGTCCACATTCCCCAGCTCGGCGTAGGCGGTGTCGCGGGCGTCCGTCAGCGTGGCACCCTTTCCGATAACGTTCAGGACGCGTCCCCCGGAGGACACCAGGCCACCGTCGTCCGCCTCATCCGCAGCCACCCCGGCGGCACGGATACCACGGGTCTCATCACCGGCACCGACGCCGGAAATGGGCACACCCGTGACCGGCTTCTCCGGGTACCCCTCAGCGGCGAGAACCACGGTGACCGCGTAGCCGTCCTCCCATTCCAGCGGAGGAAGCTCGGCCAGCCGACCTGTGGCGACGGCATTCAGGACACCACCCAGCGGGGTCGTCAGCAGGTCCAGCACCGCCTGGGTCTCGGGGTCACCGAAGCGGCAGTTGAACTCCACGACCGCCGGTCCCTCGGAGCCCCACGCCAGGCCCGCGTAGAGAAGACCGGAGTAGGCACAGCCCTCGGCCACCATCTGCTTGACGACCGGCACGCAGACCTCGTCGACGATGCGCTGCACACCGTCCTCCGGCAGCCACGGCAGGGGCGTGTAGGCACCCATGCCGCCGGTGTTCGGTCCCTCATCGTTGTCACCGACTCGCTTGTGGTCCTGGGCGGGCAGTAGCGGGACCACCGTTTCGCCGTCGACCAGGCAGAACAGGGAGACCTCGGGGCCGTCCAGGAAGCTCTCCAGCAGCACCGGGTTGCCCCCGGCGTGCACGGCGTGGACGTGCTCGATCGCTGCGTCCCGTTCCGGGGTGACCACGACCCCCTTGCCTCCCGCCAGGCCGTCGTCCTTCACGACCCAGGTCGGGCCGAAGCGGTCGATGGCCGCGGCGATCCCCTCGTCCGACGCCCCCGGGACAATGGCCTCGGCGTGGGCCGTCCGCACCCCCGCGGCAGCCATGATCTCCTTCGCGAAGGCCTTCGACCCCTCGATGCGCGCTGCGGAACCGGACGGACCGAACACCGCGAATCCCTCCGCACGCAGGACATCGGCGACACCCGCGACCAGGGGGATCTCCGGGCCGATGACAACCAGGTCGGCGGCGATCTCCCGGGCGATGGCGACGACGGCCGCGGCGTCCTCCCCCTTGATGCCGGGGTGCAGGGTGGCGACCCCGCCGATACCCGGGTTACCGGGGGCGACGTGCACCTCCGACACCGAGGGATCCTGGGACAGTGAGTAGGCCAGGGCGTGTTCGCGGGCTCCGTTGCCGATGACGAGTGTGCGCATGGGTTCCGATCATAACGGCTAATATTGGGAGGTATGACTACTGAGTCCCCTGAGCCATCCATCTTCAGCAGGATCATTGCCGGGGAGCTGCCCGGCCGCTTCGTGTACCGCGACGAGACTGTCGCCGCGTTCCTCACCATCGAGCCCGTCGCCTACGGGCACACCCTCGTGGTGCCGGTGGAGGAGGTGGACAAGTGGACCGACCTCGACCCCGCACTGTGGGCGCACCTCAATGAGGTCGCACTGCAGGTCGGCAAGGCCATTGTGGACGAGTTCGATGCTCCACGCGCCGGCTACCTGATCGCCGGGTTCGAGGTGCCGCACACCCACATCCACGTCTTCCCAGCCGCCGACATGTCCGGCTACAACCTGGCCAACGCCCTGGGCATGGACGAGACCGACGATGCCGAGATGGACGCCGCCGCGGAGAAGATCCGGGCGGGCCTCCGGGCGCAGGGCATCCAGGACGTGTCCTGATGGCCGAGAATACCGCGAAGTCGGAGCGGAACAAGCCGAAGTGGGATCTGCGTGACGAGCTCCAGGACCGCTTCCGCGACGTCGAGTTGGACGACGAGGTCATCGAGTCGATCGCCCGGGCCGTCACGGAGAGCTCCGATGCCGCCGATGAACAGGCCGATGCCGAGCATCCGGCGAAAGCGCTGCTGAACCAGCTGTCCAGCTTCACCGACGGGGTGCGCAACACCCTGGAGTTCCCGTCGCGCCTGCTTCCCCGGACGCCGCAGTTGCCCGGGCGCAGCGAGGGAATGCCGATCGGCGCACGCCAGTACGCGGTGGGCTGCGTGGACGACCTGTGGCATGCGCGCCCCACCACCGAGAAGCCCTATCCGGTCGTACTCCTGCACGGCACGATCTCCTCGAAGAACGCCTGGCAGAACCTGGTGCTGACCCTCCGTGACCAGGGGTACGCGGTCTTCGCGCCGGACTACGGGCTGCACGGGACGCAGGACGTCCTGGCCTCCGCGAAGGACATCGCCGCCTACATCGACCAGGTGCAGGACGTGACCGGCGCGGAGAAACTCGACATCGTGGGACATTCCCAGGGCGGGCTGATCGCGCGGTACTGGATCAACGAGATGGATGCCGCCGACCGGGTGCACCACCTGGTCACCCTGTCCTCCCCCCACCACGGGACGACGGTGCGCGGACTGCTGGCCTCCGTGCTGACCGCCAATGAGGCGACGGCCCGGGTGGCGGAGGCCGTGGTCACGAAGTTCATGGGCCCGGCGGGGATGCAGCAGGTGGTTGGTTCCCCACTGATCGAGACGATGACGACCGGTCCGGAGACCAGGCCGGGGATCCGGTACTCGTGTCTGGCGACGCGCAACGACACCACCGTGGTGCCGTTCGAGACCGCGTTCCTGGAGGGTGATGACACCACGCACGTATGGAACGCCTTCGTCCAGGACCACGGGGTGGGACGCGCCCGCCACGACGAACTCCCCGCGCATCCGCAGGTCCAGGAGCTGGTGGCCAGGGTCCTGGAGGAGGGGCTGCGGGACTAGGGTCTACCTCCCCGTCCCAGAATTGTTCTACGCCCATGCACGCTGTGCGGCCGTGAGGCCCCGAAAGTGTGCACAGGCGTAGAAAGATCTCCTCGATGTCGGGCAACCACTCCCGGCTCGGCGCTGCGTAGGGTACTACTTCTCGCATGGGGGAATTCACGGGGCCACTGTGGGATGACGCGGAGCGCGCGGGACGCATCCCGTCCGGCCGAGGGCGTCTGTACACCCGCAGGGTCTTCCCCACCCGGGTACCGGTCACCCGGAAGCAGCTGCTGGCTGACGGCGTCCCCCGCAGAACCATCGCCGGGGAATACGTAGAAGTGGTCCGTGGGGTCCGTCTCCGCCCACTCGGGGAGGATGAGCTGGAGCATCCGCGCCTGGGACCGGAGGGCTTCGGCGACGACCGTGGTTGCCATACCCACTGCATCATCACCCGGATGCGGGCGCTTGCACTGCTGCACGCCGACGCCGTGGTCGGATACTGGGGTGCTGCAGCCGGTCACGGGCTTCCCCGGTGGGCGGACAGTTCCCCCGTTGTCCTCCTGTCGGGCCATTCCAGACAGGGGACGATGGATGAAGAACGTGTCGGGGCAGTACCGTCCACGCGGCCCGTGCTGCGTCCCCTTCCCCCAGGAACGACCTGGATTCACCCCGACAGACAATGCCCGCAACTACGGGTCGTCGACGCGGCGACGGCAGCAGTGCAGTGCCCGACCACGATCCTGACAGGGAAGAAGACGTGGGACGTTCCCCACGTGGATGGGCTGCCGCCACGGTACGTGCACGCCGTGCAGTTCATCGATGCTTTTCTCCAGTGCACCTGGCTGACGTGCGACGCCATCACACGGGCGGCGAAAGGAAAGGTCGATGCCGCAGTTCTCCGGGACATCCTGACTCTGGCGGACGTCGGGTACGGTGCGGAGTCCCCGCGCGAGACCATCCTGCGGCTTATCGTGCGTGACGAGCTCCCCACCGGTTTCACCTGGAGCTCACAGGTGGAGGTGGACGTCGGGACAAACCGGCGGAGGAAGAAGGGGATGACGCGTCCCGACCTCGCCTGCCCGGAGTTGAAGGTCGCGTTGTACTACGACGGTGCACACCACGGGGGAGCTGCAACCACGGACACGGACTTCCGGCTGTTCCAGAAACTCAAGGATCTGGGATGGGAGGTGGTGCGGGTGAACAGGGACGGCCTGCGGGAAAGGGAGGAGACGATGGAGACGATCCGGAACGCGATCGCCCGTGCCGTCGCCGCTCAGCTACGGGACCAGCCCGGGAAATAGTTCTACGCCGGTGCACGCATCGGGCCCCATAAGAGCCCATCGCGTGCACCGGCGTAGAACAATCCCGGTCGCACGTGGGACCGCGGAGTCCGAGCTGACGAGGCGGCGCATTGGCGCAGGAAGCCCGGAAGGTACTTTCCGGAATCAGCGGGAGGGGTTGCTTACCAAGTAACTTACTCGGTAAGCTCCGTCATGAGCTTACCGAGTAAGCACCTGACCACCCCATGAGGAACCCGCCATGTCCATCAAGTTCGCCCTGCTCAGCCTGCTGGCTGAACAACCGGCAAGCGTCGGTCATCTGAGACGTACCTTCGAGGAACGCACCCACGACACCTGGCCGGTCAACGTCGGCCAGGTGTACCAGACCGTCCAGCGTCTGGTCCGTGACGGCCTGGCGGAGGTCACCGGCACAGAGACCGGCCAGTCCGGACGGCACACCGAGATCTTCGCCCCCACCGCCTACGGGCTCGCCGAGCTGACCCACTGGTGGAGGACCCCCGTCCTGCCACCGCCGAATGACCGGGACGACCTGGTGATCAAGACCGCCATGGCCGCCGCCACCACACCCGACCATCTCCCCGGAGGACTCGACCTCACCCGGGTCCTCCACGACCAGCGCCTCGCCATCCTCGACGAGCTACGGCAACTGACCAGGCAGAAGGTGGACGTTCCGCCGTCCACCGCCGCCGACCGCCTCCAGCTGGAACGCCGCATCTTCGACCTGGAGTCCCAGGTCCGCTGGCTCGACCAGGTGGAAGCTCTGCCGCCCGCCACACCCTCACACCAGGAGAATCCATGACCCGCCCGAACCCCTCCTCTCCACTGTCCCCGCAACGCCTGTCGGGTTCCGAAATGTCCACGGAGGCTGCCGCCCTGCATCTGGAGCAGGTCAGCCGGTTCCACGAGGACGGCCCGAACGTGGTCACCGCCCTGGACCGGGTGACACTGACCATCGAACCCGGCGAACTGGTCGCGGTGATGGGGCCGTCCGGATCGGGGAAATCCACCCTCCTCAACGTCGCCGGCACCCTGGACACCCCCAGTGACGGCCGCGTCCTGGTTGCCGGGGTGGACGTCTCGCACCTGTCCCCGCAGGCCCGCGCCGAGGTCCGGCGCACCCATGTGGGCTACGTCTTCCAGGACTACAACCTGATCCCCACCCTCACCGTCGCCGAGAACATCTCGCTGCCGCTGGAGCTCAACGGCACGAAGCGCAAGGACGCCCGGTTGGAGGCGCTCTCCGCCCTGGACGAGATCGACCTGTCCGACATCGCCGACCGCTTCCCCTCCGAGGTCTCGGGCGGGCAGCAGCAGCGCGTGGCGGTGGTCCGGGCACTGATCGGTGACCGGCACCTGATCCTCGCCGACGAGCCGACCGGTGCCCTGGACTCCGTGACCGCGGAATCGGTGATGGGACTGCTGCGCAGCCGGGTCGATGACGGTGCGGCCGGACTTCTGGTCACCCACGAGCCCCGCTTCGCGGCATGGGCTGACCGCACCGTGCACCTGCGCGACGGAAAGATCGTGGGGTGAGTGCCGTCATGACACGACTCAGGGTTGCCCTGCGCCTGGCCCGGCGTGACCTCGCCGGGCATAGGGTCCGCTCCATCGTCGCCGTCCTGCTGTTCGCCCTGCCGGTGTCGCTCGTCGTGGGTTTCGCGTCCATGATCGAGAGCTTCAATCGCGACGACCACACCCTTCCCCTGTCCTCGGTCGGTTCCGTGGAGTTCGCTCAGGACGGCCCCAGGGTCGATCCGTCCCGGTTCGATGATGAACCCGCTTCGCTGCACGACGTAGTCGGCGACGACGTAGACTCCCTGTCTGCAGCCACCCGGCAGGACGGCGAGGCGAGTGCCGGCGACAGGTCGGAGACAATCCTGCTCCACAGTGTCGGTGACCCCGCTGACGACAGCGAGGAACTGATTCCACAGGGCACGGCCATTCTCACGGACAGCGATTCCTATCTGCTCGGCGTCTCCACCGGGGACACCGTCACGATCGACGGCACGGATCTGACCGTCCGGACCACCAACAACTACTACGGCTCGGCGGTCAATGCCGCCGATGTCCCGCACTCCCCGGACGCAAGTGGCCTCATCTGGTACTTCCCCACGGACCCCACCACGGCCGATCACCTCTACGGTGCACTGCAGGCGAACGAGGAGGAGCAAGACCGTACGCCTGCCGGGAACGGCGAGGAATTCGAGCTCGTCTGGGAACCCGAGAGCCAGTCGGAGCGGTTGTTCGACTACAGCAGCTGGATACGGGGCGAAGGGGGCCCCAGCATGGACGGGGCTTCAGTCCCTGCGGCGATCGCCGTGGCAGTACTCGGTGTCCTGTTGATCTCGTCGGTCATTTCCCCGGTGTTCGCTGTCGCAGCCCGACGCCAGCGCCGCGCCATGGGTCTGATGAGCGCAGGAGGTGCCGGGCCACCGGACCTGCGACGGATCATGTTCGCCGAAGGTGTCATGGTCGGCGCAGTCGGGACGGTGCTCGGGCTCGCCCTGTCCGTCGGGGTCGGGGCCGTCCTGACGTCCATCTCCGGTTACGGGGACGTCATGTGGGCATGGGACGTGGCAATCCCCGTCGTTGTTGTCGCCGTGCTCTGCGGCGTGACGTCAGCCCTCATCCCTGCGATTCGCGCGGGGAGGGAGGATCCCGTGCAGGCACTCGCGGACGGCGGGAGTGAGCGGATGACCGGGTTCCGTCCCCGCATGCTCACAGGGCTCCTGTTCCTGGTGCCCGGAATCGTCTACACCAGCATCTCATCGCCGCAGAGCCACACCTTCGGTGTGACCATGATCGGCATCGGCATCATTCTGAGCAGTAGTCTCCTGGTGTGGCTGATGTCGCGTGCCGGACCGTACCTTCCCACCGCCGGACGCCTCGCTGTCCGCGACAGTCTGCGCAACCACCATCGCACGGTCCCTGCGGTGGCTGCGGTCACCGGCGTGACCTTCCTCGCGGCAGTTGCGATGTCACTGAACCCCGGCTCGACCGAGGAATCATCGGTACGCGACAACGTCGCAGTCGTCGACGGACAGGTGGGCGGCGACGCCGAGATCTACGCCGACGACGTCGACCGTGTCGCCGACGCGCTCGGCACCCGGTCAAGCCACGATTTCTCCAGCGTGACAGGAGCCGAGGTCGATGGGCGCAACACCAGCGCCCTGGTGAGAAGCCCCGGGCCCCCGGACGTCCACGCCGCCGACGGCGCCAACATGTCCACCGGGTACTACAACAGCTCCCCCAGGGTGATCGACGACATCGGCGTCCATGACGGCAGTCTCTTCGGCATCTACGACGATGCGGACCGGGCAGACGTGGACCGCGCGTCACAGGCCATGGAGGACGGGTACGCCGTCACCACCGACCCCTCACTCATCGAGGACGGCCGCATCACCATCGACCTGAAGGAGGCGGATAATCAGTGGGGTTATCCGCGTGAGGACGCGGAACCCGTTGACACCCGCACCGTGCCAGCCGTTGCAATCCCATCACTGCACGGGAGCATCAGCAACACCGGGGTGTCCATGAACCAGGCGACCGCTGATTCACTGGGGTTGGACACCGCCTACAACGGCACCGCACTGATCCTCGACTCCCCGGTGTCCCAGATTGAGGCCGCGATGGCCAGCACGGGTCTGTGGCCGGTGAATTCGGAGGCCGTCAATGTTGAGACCCCCGCCGTCGACGGTGTCCGAGCAGGTTTCGCCGCAGTCTCCGTCCTCCTGAGCTGGATCCTCACCCTGGGGACGATCCTGCTGGTTGTCCTGCTTGCCGCCACGGAGTCCCGGCGCGACATGGCCACCATCGCCGCAATCGGAGCGGCACCCGGACTGCTGCGGCGGTTCTCCGCGACCCAGGCGTTGTTCGTGTCACTGGCGGGAACCCTCACCGGCGTGGCCTTCGGGCTGCTGCCGGCCCTTCTGAACTCCCTCACGTCGGGTGGGGTCGGATTCCTGTCCTCGACCCAGTGGATCGCAGTGGGGTTGACCGTGTCCGTCGGCCCGCTGCTGGCATGGGTCACCGGACAGATCATCGGGGCCGTGACCTCGCGGGACCGCTCCCCGGTGCGGCGTCGGGAATAGTCAGGATGCGGTACTTCCGTGCCGGTCATGGCACAGTAGTGGGATGCACCAATCATCCCAGCCCCCCATGCTCGCCCGACTGCTGGGCCGACTGCCCGCGCCCGCGGCCCCGTGGGCGGACTCGGATGCGTCCGCACCCGCCACCGCAGCGGAAGACGCCTCCCCCATCGTGCTCGTCCACGGCAGTGCCGGCAGCCGCAACAACTTCGAGGAGTCCGTCCCGGTCATCCGGGAGTCCGGGCGCCCCGTCCTGTCCGTCTCCTACGGCCACCGCGGCACCGCCGACATCCGCTGGTCCCTGGAGGAGGTCGCCGCCCAACTCGGGGTTCTCTCGGATCGCTTCGGCACCCTTGACCTGGTCGGGCACTCCCAGGGAGGGCTGCTGTCACTGGCTGCGTCCGGCATCCTCAACGAGGACGCCGGCCGCGACCGGATAGGCCATGTCGTGGGCCTCGCCGCGGACTTCCGCGGGGTTGCCCGGCCCCGCTTCCTGCCGCCGGAGAACCCCTGGCTGCGCAGGGTCGACCGGGCGTTCTCGCCATCCTTCGCCGACCAGCTCGTCGGCTCCGAGGCACTGCGTGAGGTTCTCCCGCACACCGGCCGCAGCAGCGTCCCGGTCACCCAGATCATGCTGCGCGGGGACCGGATCGTCCCGGCCGACCGCGCCCGTGCGTTCGCCGCCCACGACCCGCTGACCGCCATGCCGGCACACCGCGGCCCGGTGCGGATCGTCGAGTTCGAGGACCACTACCCGGACATCCCGATCGGCCACGCGACCATGCCGCACCGGGAGAGCACCGGACGCCTCGTGGTGCAGGCACTGGCGTCCGCGCCGTGCGAGGCAGTCCCGACTCCGGACGCAGCCCCCGCCCACACGACACTCGTGCGGGAATTCACGCCCCAGGCTTAGCCGTTTCCCGTGGGACGTGCGCGGATCAGCGGCCCCACGTGTTGCGGTCGCGGCGGTCCCGGCGGGACCGGTCGTCCGGCGGGGGCGCAGGGGAATCGTCACCCGGGCCCTCCACGGAGTCCTCGGTGCCAGTACCGGTCCCGGTGCCGTTGTCGGTGCCGTCGGCGGCCCCGTCACCGGAGTCACCCGAACCATCAGTGCCCTCAGCACCGTCAGCGTCATCAAGCTCGTCCAGGTCCTCGGTCCCCATCTCGTCCTCCAGGGCGGGCAACACGATGTGGAAGGCCGTCCCCTCACCCGGTTCACTCTCCACGGTGATCGTGCCGTCGTGCTTCTCGATCAGGCGCTTCGCGATCGACAGTCCCAGTCCGGAACCGCCCGACGCCCGGGAGCGCGACACGTCCGCACGGTAGAAGCGCTCGAACAGGTGCGGAAGATCATCCGGTGAAATGCCATCCCCATCGTCCGTGACGTCCAACGCCACCGTCGACTCGTCCGGCCGGCTCAACCGGATCCCCACCGAGGCGTCGTCGCCGGCGTGGCGCAGTGCATTGGTCACCAGGTTGCCCACGACCTGGTGCAGCCGGGCACTGTCTCCGACCGTGACGGGAACCGACCTGGCGTCGTTACGCACCGTCACCGACCGTCCCGGGAAACCGACCCGGGCATTCTCCGCCGCGGCCAACGACAGCTCCAGCAGGTCCACGGGATCCTGGCGCATCGGGCGACCCTCATCCATCCGCACCAGCGTCAGCAGGTCCTCCACCAGCAGGCTCATCCGTCCCGCCTCGTCGGAGATGCGGTCCATCACCATGTCGGGATCGTCGGTGGCGCCGGAACGGTACAGGTCCGCGTAGCCGCGCACACTGGTCAACGGCGTCCGCAGCTCATGGGACGCGTCACCGATGAAGCGGCGCATCGACGCCTCCGCATCGCGTGCCTGGCGCTCGGAGTCGTTGACCGCGATGAACGCGCCCTGGATCTGCGCGAGCATGCGGTTCAGAGCCACCGACAGTCGTCCGACCTCCGTGCGTGGCGACCAGTTCGGGACGCGCTGGTCCAGGTGCCCGCGCGCGATCCGTCCCGCTGTCTGCTCCACCTGGTACAGCGGCTGCAGGGCGCGCCGGACCAGGAACATGCTGGCGGCGATCAGCACCGCCAGGATGACCAGGCTGATCGTGACCAGCATCGTGGTCATCTGGTTCATGATCTTCGTCTCGCCCGCCATCGGCAGGGCGTAGGCGGTGACGGAACCGGCGTCGTTCACCGTCGCCGCCGCCCGCCACGGGGCCGAGGACGCCGAGTCACCGGTCGCCGGAACGGTCACCGCACTCGTCGGGTCCGTGATCGCCGACAGGTCCGGCTGCGACTCCGTGATGCTGTTGAGTGGGTACCCCCCGCATGGGTCGTCGACGATCTCGACGTACACGTTCGACGCCAGCCCCTCCGTGGGGCGGGACTGCAGGGAGGACCAGTCCTCGGCGCAACTCGACGATGTCGTCTCCTCCGCCGTCGACCTGACCGCCTGGAGCTGCTCGTCCACCCGCTCGGTCATGAACCGTTGCATCATCCCGGAGACGACCGTGCCCGACACGGTCAGCCCCAACGCGGTCAGCACCGCGATCACCAGCACCAGGGACACCCGTAGGGGGTAGTGGGATAGGAAGACCCCGGGGTAGGTCTTCCTGCCGGACGAGGGCTGGGACATCAGTTCCGGGGCAGACGCAGCACGTACCCCACACCACGGACGGTGTGGATCAGCCGGGGCTCCTGCGTGTCGATCTTGCGGCGCAGGTAGGAGACGTAGGACTCGACGACATTGCCGTCACCGCCGAAGTCGTACTCCCAGACGGCGTCGAGGATCCGCGACTTCGGGACGACGACCTCGGAGTTGATCAGCAGGTAGCGCAGCAGCTTGAACTCCGTCGGCGACAGATCCACGACCTTGCCCGCCTTGGTCACCTCGTGCATGTCATCGTTCAGGGTGATATCGGCATAGGTGATCAGGGAGGAATCGTCCTCCTCCGCAGGCTGGATACGGCGCAGGATCACCCTCAGACGGGTGATGACCTCCTCCAGGGCGAAAGGCTTGGTGACGTAGTCGTCGGCGCCGATGGTCAGCCCGTGGATACGGTCGTCCACCCCGTCCTTCGCGGTGAGGAACAGGACGGGGGCTTCGTGACCGTCCTCGCGCAACTTGTTGAGCAGGGTGAATCCGTCCATTCCCGGCATCATGACGTCGAGGATGAAAGCGTCGGGACGGAAGGACTTCGCGATCTCGCGGGCGGTGGCACCGTCTGCGGCGGTACGGACCTCGAAATCCTGGAACTCCAGGCGCGCCTTGATGAGGTCGGCGATATTCGCCTCGTCATCGACGACCAGGACTTTCACTGGTGCGCTGCTGGTGCTGGAGTGGTTGGCATTGGGCACGTTCATGACTCCCTAGTCTGGCCCCTGAAGCCGGGGACTGCATGCATGACGCTTCCAGGTTACCTGTGATTTCGGTGAACTTTCACCGGGTACGGGCAGTGTCACATCTGGCTCTGATAGTCCCCACGGTATAGGCTTCCCCCTGTGAACATACGGAGAACCATCGCCACCCTCGGGACCGCCCTCGCCGTCGCTGCCGGCATCGGCGCCGCCCCCGCCATCGCCGCCCCCTCTGCCCCGGCCGTCCCCGACGTCAACACGATCGTCAAGGACACCGGCATCGAACTGCCGTCCCCGGACGAGATCGAGCAGCTGATCGAGGACGGCGCACTCGACGCCCACGACGCCGCACTGCTGCAGGCGGGCCAGATCCCCGCCGAGTTCCGCGACGCCTACGCGCAGGGCGTCCGCGACCTGACCGACCTGGTCGCACCGGGCGCCGTCCAGCAGCGCGAGGACGATCGTGCCGCCAAGGCCCGCGCCGAGGCCGCCGCCCGTGCCGAGGCCGAGCGTGCCGCGGCCCGCCAGGCTGAGCTGGACAGCACCCGCAACACCCCCTGCCCCGCCTCCGCGCGCGTCTGCGTCGACATCGACGGCAAGCGCACCTGGCTGCAGCAGGGCGGCGACACCTCCTACGGCCCCGTGCCGATGTCCCCGGGCAAGTCCGGCCAGGACACCCCGCGCGGCTCCTTCGCCGTGCAGTACAAGGTCAAGGACGAGGTCAGCCGCGAGTTCAACAACGCGCCGATGCCCTACGCCGTGTACTTCACCCTGAACGGCCACGCCTTCCACCAGGGCACCCTGGACTCACAGTCCGCCGGTTGCGTGCGCCTGAACAACCAGGACGCGGTGACCTACTTCAACGCCCTGCAGCCGGGCGACCAGGTCTTCATCTACTAGTCCTCCGCCAGCGGCATCCCGGCACCCAGAGTCAGTTCCTTCACCGGAAAACAGCCTCGGGTGCCGGGATGCCGTCACTGTTCGGCACGACTGTGCACAGCTACGTATGACGCAGCCTGGTCGCCACATTCTCCGCACTGATCAGGCACATCGGAACGCCCACGCCGGGAGTGGTGGTGGCACCCGCGTAGTAGAGGTTCGACACCGCCCGCGAACGGTTCGTCCCCCGCATGAACGCCGACTGCGTCAGCGTGTGCGCCAGACCGAATGCCCAGCCGTGCCATGAGTTGTAGCGTTCCGCGAAGTCCGCTGGCCCCAGGGTTCGCCGCACGACGATGCGGGACGCCAGGTCGCCGATCCCCGCCCGACCGGCGATGAGGTCGACGGCGGCGTCCGCGATCTCCTCCACTCGGCCGGACGGATCCCCGTACGCCGAACCGCGGCCGATCGATTCCTCCGTGGCGACCGGGACCAGGATGAACAGGTTCTCGTGTCCCTCCGGGGCCACGTCGGTGTCTGTGGCGGAGGGCTTCGACACGTACACCGAGTCGGACGCGCCGCTGGAGTTCCCCGACCCCCCGAAGACCGCGGCGAAGTCGGGCGTCCAATCCTCGCTGAAGATCAGCGTGTGGTGCGCCAGTTCCGGGAGTTCACCCCGGACCCCTAGCATCACGACGACGGCACCGACCCCGGCATGCCGGTGGTCCCAGTGCGCCTCCGGGTAGGTCCGCAGTCCGGCGGGGAGCAGTGTTGTCTCGGTGAAGTGCAGGTCAGCAGCGCTGACCACGGTATCGGACGCCAGAACTGACCCATCCGCGAGGCGTACGCCGGTGGCCCGCGCACGCGAGGGGACGATGCGCCCCAGGCCGGGGATACGTCGCAGCGGGTTGGCGGAACCACGGTCGGTCAGAACCTGCGTGACCTCCGCTCCGGTGCGGATCTCCACACCGTTGGCGACGGCGAGGCCGCGCATCGCCTCCACCAGGGAGGTGAAACCTCCGCGCGGGTACGCCACCCCCTGGACCAGGTCGGTGTAGCTCATCAGCTGGTACAGCGCCGGGGCGTCCGACGGCCGCGAGGACAGGAACACCGCCGGGTAGGACAGGATCTGCCGCAGCCGCCGGTCACGGAAACGGGAGTTGACCAGGCTCTCCAGTGAGCCGGTGAGGAGCCGGACGAGGCGTCCCGCCCGGCGCAGGACGGGGAGCCCCAGGAACGGCGCCGGTGAGGAGAAGTGGGTGTACAGGAACCGGTCGACGGCGATGCGGTAGGTGTCACCGGCCTCCTCCAGGTACCCACGGACCCGGTCCCCCGTACCCGGCTCCAGGGACTCGAAGAGCTCGGCCACCTGCTGCTCCCCGACCGGCACATCCACCGGCGGCAGCCCCTCGGGGAGGATGCGGTAGCCGGGCGACAGGTCCACCAGGTCCAGTTCAGCCGCCGTCGAGGTGCCCATCAGGGTGAAGAACCGGTCGAAGGCCTCCGGCATCAGGTACCAGCTGGGGCCGGTGTCCCACCGGAAACCCGGGGCGTCCGGCACGGTCAACGACCCGGCGCGCCCCCCGAGGTCGTCGTTCTTCTCCAGCAGTGTGACGCGGTGGCCGTCGCGGGCCAGGAGTCCGGCGGTGGCCAGGCCGGCGAATCCACCGCCGATGACGGTGACGTGTCCGGTCACCGGAGCACCGCCCTGGCGGTGACCAGTGCCTTCACCGGGGCGGGGACGCTGACCCGGCGCGCGTCCGGTCCGGTCAGACGGGTGGCCGGGGTGGCGCGCAGCCGGTCGACGAGTTCGCCGTAGAGGGCGGTTGCCGCAGCAACCCCGGCGCGGGCTCCCCTGGGAAGTCCGGGGATCCGCGCCCGTGCGGCCTCCAGTTCTGCCGCGGCGTCGTCGAGCAGCCGGTCCTTTGTCCGGTCGTCCAGTGACCCGTCCGATCCCGGGAGGTAGGCGCGGTGCAGGACGGTGGTGTCCTCCCCCATGTCGCGGAGGAAGTTGATCTTCTGGAAGGCGGAGCCGAGGGCAACCGCACCGTCCTGCAGCCACACCCGGTCGGCGGTGGTGGCGCCGTGGGTGAGGAAGATGTCGAGGCACATCAGCCCGATGACCTCCGCCGAGCCGTGGATGTACTCGGCCAGTGAGCCCCCGTCGTGGACGACCGGGTCCAGGTCGGCACGCATGGAGGAGAAGAAGGCGTGCATGTGGTCCATGTCCAGGCCGCAGCGCCTGGCCGTCCCGGCGAAGGCGTGGAGCACGGGGTCGGTGTGGAAGCCCGTGGACGGCGAGTCGGTGACGGCCCGCGCGTAACCCTCGAGGATCTCCCGGACGGTCGCCGCGTCCTCCCCCGCACCGGAAGCCGCCCCGTCCACGATCTCGTCCGCGATGCGCACCACGGCGTAGAGGTTCCGGATGTCCCGGCGCACGTCCGGTGCGAGCAGGCGGGTGGCCAGGGTGAAGGACGTGGAGTAGTGCCCGATCACGTCGGCGGCGACCCGGTCGGCCAGTGCCGGGTACGGGTCGCTGTATTTTCCCCCCTGCCGGGGCACTCGCCAGTTCTTCACGGGTCAACCGTACCTGCACACAGGTCAACGCCGAATCTCCTGATCCACGCCACCGCGCCACCGCCGCAACCGCGTGTTGGCGCCGGGTACACCGGAAAGTTCATCCGGGGTAATAGTCTGTGGGACATGAGTACACCCGAGACACCCGGTGAGTCCGGCGCACCGTCCCCCACAGCGCCCGCCGAGCCGGCCTCGCCGGCCTCGCCGGCCTCGCCGGCCGCCGCGCCCACCCCAGCTCAGTCCAAAGGCATCTTCCGCGGCCCCACCCTGGCGTGGGCGTTCTGGGACTGGGGGTCGGCGGCCTTCAACGCCGTGCTCGTGACCTTCATCTTCTCGGTGTACCTCACCGACTCGGTCGGCACGTCGATCGAGGGCGGGTTCGGCGGCAGCGTGAGTCCCGCCACCTGGTACGGCATCGCCATGGCGGCCGGCGGGGTGACGATCGCGCTGATCGCCCCGGTGATGGGGCGCCGCTCCGACGCCCGCGGCACCCGCCGGCGGTCCGTCACGACCTGGACGATCGTCACCGTGGGACTGATGTTCTGCCTCGTGGGCATCGGGGACGACTCCGCCGGCTTCTTCTGGGCCGGGATCGTCATCATGGCCATCGCCTCGGTCACCTTCGAGTTCGCCGAGGTCAGCTACTTCGCGATGCTCTCGCAGGTCTCCACGCGCCAGACGGTCGGACGGGTCTCCGGTTTCGGCTGGTCGATGGGCTACTTCGGCGGCATCGTACTGCTGCTCATCTGCTTCCTGGGCTTCATCTCGGGCGACGGCGACACCCGCGGTCTGCTGGGCGTCCCGGTGGAGGACGGCTGGAACGTGCGGATCGTCGCCGTCATCGCCGCGGTGTGGTTCCTGGTGTCCGCGATCCCGGTGATGCGCAGGATCCCTGAGAACACCCCGGACCCGTCGGCGAAGGACACGTCGCTGCTGGAGTCCTACCGGGGACTGTTCCGGGACATCGGCGAGCTGTGGCGCACCGACCGCTCCTCGGTGTGGTTCCTGATCTCCTCCGCGGTGTTCCGTGACGGCCTGGCCGGTGTGTTCACCTTCGGCGCGGTCCTGGCGGTGTCGGTGTACGGGTTGAGCGCATCGGACGTCCTGTTGTTCGGTGTCGCCGCCAACGTGGTCTCCGCGCTCGGCGCCCTGGCCGCCGGCTACATCGACGACCGGAAGGGCCCGAAGCCGGTGATCATGGTGTCCCTGGTCCTGCTGGTGGTCGACGCCGCCGTGCTGTTCGTCGTGGACGGGCCGCTGATGTTCTGGATCTTCGGTCTGCTGCTGTGCCTGTTCGTCGGGCCGGCGCAGAGTGCGTCGCGCTCCTACCTGACCCGGATCAGTCCGGAGGGACGCGAGGGCCAGATGTTCGGTCTGTACGCGACGACCGGACGCAGTGTCAGCTGGATGGCCCCGGCGGCGTTCGCGATCTTCACGGGCGTCACCGGGGACGACCGCTTCGGGATCTTCGGCATCGCTGTCGTCCTGCTCGCCGGTCTCCTGCTCCTGACAAAAGTGAAGTCTCCTCATAAACCCGGATAATCGTGTATGGTGAGCCTGCACTTACAGTCAGGAGGTCACCATCATGGCAAAGGGTTTCAACGGGGCGCTGCTCCACACCCTCGGCGCGAAGGACCATGTCCTCACCGTCACCGGCAAACAGTGGCGCACGGACAATCTGCTCCGGGTCCACCTGCAGTCGGACACCATCCTCGGCACCGACGGCGCGAGCGCCCCGGCCGCGTGGATGAGGGCCTGGTTCCCCGACCCCGACGGCAGCTCGAAACAGTTCCAGCGCGGCTACACCTTCACCGACGCCAATGCCGACGAGGGCACGCTGTCGGTGGACTTCGTCATCCACCACCCGTCGGGCCCCGCGGCCTACTGGGCGCAGCACTGCGAACCCGGGGACCGGATCGAGGGCATGCGCTACGGCGACGAACCCTTCACCCCGCTCGATCCTCCCCCGGCCGGGTACCTGCTGCTCGGCGACCTGGCGTCCTACCCCGCCATCACCCAGCTCGCCGCCGCCGTCCCGGAGGACGTGCCGGTGGTCGTCTACCTGGAGAAGCACAGCGACGCCGACGAACAGTCCCCGCTGCCGTCAGGCCCGAACATCACCGCCGCCTGGGTGGACGAACTACCCGACGGCCAGGGGCTGGCGCAGGCGATCTCCGGACGGGACTGGACGGACTGGTACGCCTGGGTCACCGCGGAAAGCAAGGCGACCCGGCACGCCAGGACCATCCTGCAGCGGGAGTTCCACCTGAACCGGGCCACGCTGCACGCCCAGGCGTACTGGGTGCAGGGCAAGGCGATGGGAAAGTCGCGGGCGCTGGAGGAGCATGCGCAGGAGACCGCGCAGGGCGTGTCCGCGTCCCCGGCGCCGGATGCCCCTGCCCCTGTCAGCGACGACGAGCAACCCCGGCAGGAGCCCAGCAAGGGCATTCTGGCCCCCGCGATGCCTGCCCTGATCATCTCCGGGGTTGTCCAGGCACTGCTGTCGGTCCTGGGCATCGTCCCGTTCATCCTCTTCGCCGAACTCGCCCGGGAGTTCCTCGCCGGGGCCGACCGGGACAGCGTCACCAGCACCGGGATCACCGCGCTGGTCATCATGGGTGTCGCCGCACTCGGCACCAGCGTACTGATGCTGGTGATGCACCTCTACGACGCGTCCTACGCCACCGCCCTGCGGCACCGGCTCATGGACAAGTTCCGCCGCCTGCCGCTGGGCTGGTTCCTCGGGAGGCAGAGCTCGGACATCCGCAAGCTCGTCGCCGACGACGTCTCGGGCATGCACTACGTGGTCACCCACGCCGTGCCCTCGATGGTGGCCGCCATTGTCACCCCGCTGGCTACGCTGATCTACCTGTTCACCGTGGACTGGCGCCTCGGCCTGGTGCTCCTGGTGCCCATCGCGGTCTTCATCCAGGTGATGGTCGGGATCCAGAGCCGCGAACGTGACCGCGTGGTCACCTCCCAGCGCTACCTGTCGATGGTGACCGGGCAGACCCAGTCCTTCATCGCCAACCGTGAGGTCTCCCAGGTCTTCGGCGAGCGGGCCATCGTCGACCTGCCCGGCACGCTGAAGGAGGTCGGCACCTTCACCGACAAGCTGCAGCGCGACACCGGCCCGATCAAGATCATCGCCGTGATGATCACCCGGCCGACGACGGTGCTGGGCCTCCTGGTGGTCGCCGCGTTCCTGCTGATGCTCCCCGGGTGGGTGAGCGTGCACGACACCGTGCCCTTCCTCATCCTCGGCCCCGCCTTCGGCGCGCAGCTGGTCGCCATCTCCGGCGGCATCGGCAACCTCCTGGTCTCCCTCGACAGCAAAGCGGGCCTGGAACTGACGCTGACGGCCCCCGAGCTTCCCGGACCGGCAGGACGCACCGCCCCGGCCGGTCACGTGGTCTTCGACCATGTCCGCTTCGGCTACACCCCCGACCGGACGATCCTCCCGGACCTCTCACTGCGCCTGGATCCCGGAACGGTCACCGCGGTGGTCGGCCCGTCCGGTGCCGGCAAGTCGACGGTCGGCCTGCTGCTCGCCAGGCTGTGGGACCCGTTGGGCGGCTCGGTCGGCATCGACGGCACCGACCTGCGCGAGATGACGCAGGACGAGCTGTACTCGAAGGTCACGATCCTGCTGCAGGACGTCCAGATGATCCACGCCAGCATCCGGGACAACATCGCCCTGACCCGTCCGGAGGCCACCGACGAACAGATCACCGCCGCCGCGAAGGCCGCCCAGATCCACGACGTGATCACCGCGCTGCCCGAGGGCTACGACACCGTCGTCGACTCCGGCCGGCTCTCCGGCGGTGAACGCCAGCGCCTCGGCATCGCCCGGGCCCTGCTGGCGGACACGCCCGTGGTGGTGCTGGACGAGGCGACCGCCTCGGCCGACCCCGACTCCGAATGGGCGATCCTGCAGGGGTTGGACGAACTGCTGAAGGGACGCACCGTCCTGATGATCGCCCACCGCCTGCACACCATCGCCGGCGCGGACCAGATCGTGGTCCTCGACGACGGACGGATCGTGGAAGCCGGCCGCCATGAGGCGCTGCTCGAGGCCGACGGCGCCTACGCCGCGCTCTGGAACACCGGGGCCACCGAGAACAGGGAGGTCCACTGATGCTCACCAGGATCCGCACCATCACCGGCGGAGGGCCCGACTTCACCGCCTTCCTCGGTCTGACCGTCCTCTCCGCCATCCTGCAGGCCGCCGCCGTCATCGTCCTGTTCCCGTTGCTGGACCAGCTCTTCGGCACCTCCCCCGTCGACGCCTGGCCGTGGGTGCTGCTCATGGTGGCGCTGATCGCCGCGGCGTGGGGCATCGACATCGTCTCGGCGCACAGGGGACTGGAGGTCGGGCTCGCACTGATGCACGCCATCCAGCGATACACGCCGGACGCCGTCCTGACCTGGCCGTCGTCGGTGCTCACCCGGAAGAAGAGTTCTGATCTGCGTCGGCTGCTGTCCAACGGGGCCACGGAGGTCACCTCCGCACCCGTGCTGATGGTCGGCCCGCTGATCACGTCCGTCGTCTTCATGTTCGCGCTGGCCGTCGGCCTGCTGTTCGTCAATGTGCCCGTCGCCCTGGTCACCCTTCTCGGCGGCGTCCTGATGCTCGGGGCCTTCCAGCTGTCCAACCGGATGACCAGCAGGGCCGACGACGAGTTCACCGCCGCGAATTCGACCCTCGATGACCGACTGTTCGACTTCGCCCGCGCCCAGCCCTCGCTGCGGACCGCCCGCCGCGTGTCCACCGGTGCGAGGCTGGTCGACGACGCCGTCTCCGCCTCCCGCGGCCGCTCCCTGCGCCTGCTGCTCTGGCAGGTCCCCGGCGAACTCGTGTTCAGCGTGGTCCTGCAGATCGTGCTGCTGGGGTTCGGGGTCACCGCGTGGATGGCCTACGACAACGGCACACTGACCGGGGTCTCCGCCGCTGTGACCGTCATCGTGATGCTGCGTGTCGTCGAACAGGTCAACGGTGTTTCCGGACTGTCCGGCGGCATCCGTTCACTGCAGGTCACCCTCGATGAGGCCGCCGCTGTCAGGGACACCCGTGCGCCGGAACTCCCGGCTCCGTCCCCGACTCCCGCTCCGGCTGCCCTCCGCGGGGCAAGCGTCCGGTTCCCGGACGGCACTGTCGGCCTGGATTCGGTGGACCTCGACCTGCGCCCCGGCACCGTGACCGTGGTGGTGGGACGCTCCGGCTCCGGCAAGACCACCCTGCTGCGCACCCTCGCCGGGCTGACCGACACCACTGACGGCACGATCAGCCTCGACGGCACCACGTCGGACACGGCGGCACTGCGCAGCAACGCCACCATGGTGTTCCAGGAGACCTCGCTGGGTGCCGGGAGCCTGCGCGACAACCTCACCGCGGTCAACCCTGACCTGTCGGACGCCGACCTCGAGCGACTGGCCGACGCTGCGGGTCTGCGCACCGTCCTGTCGAGCATCCCGACCGGGTGGGACACCCCGGTCGGCGAGCTGGGCAACCACCTGTCCGGTGGTGAGCGCCAGCGGGTGGGCATTGCCCGCGCCCTGGCGAAACCGGCGCACCTTCTGCTGGTGGACGAGGCGACGTCCGCGCTGGACGCCCGGAACGAGGCCTCCATCGTCCAGTCCATCAAGGCGGTGCGCGGCGACTACACCACCGTCATCGTGACGCACCGTCCGGCCACACTCGAGATCGCGGACACCGTGGTGGTCCTCGGCGACGGCCGTGTCGTCGAGCGCGGAACGCCTGCGGAACTCGAGGCCGCCGGAGGGGAATTCGCCCGGCTGGTCCAGGAATGGCGGGACTCCGCGGCGTGGCGCGTCGGCGGGTAGACACGCCCCGTTACGTCTCTGTGAAGATGTGGCCGGGTATCGCGAACGGAGCCCGACACGGCCAGCGGGCTCGTACCGTGGAAGGGACAGGCACCGGGAAACACCCGGGCTTATCCTCCACGAGAAGGAGACACCACCCATGTCTCAGGAACCAGTCACCCCGTACCGCGTCGCCGACCACCTCTTCGACCGTCTCGCCGAACTCGGCTGCGAGCACGTCTTCGGAGTCCCCGGCGACTACAACATGGCGTTCCTCGACGTCGTCGACGACCACGATGAGCTCCGCTGGGTCGGCAACGCCAATGAACTCAACGCGTCCTACGCGGCGGACGCCTACGCCCGCGCCCGCGGCCTCTCCGCCATGGTCACCACCTTCGGTGTCGGTGAACTCTCCGCGATCAACGGCATCGCCGGCTCCTACGCCGAGTACGCCCCGGTCCTGCACATCGTCGGCTCACCGCGAACCGACCTGCAGAAGCAGGGACTGGTACTGCACCACTCCCTCGGTGACGGCGACTTCGACCACTTCCACCAGATGCACGAGCACGTCACTGTCGCCGACGCCGTGCTGACCCCGGAGAACGCCGTCGAGGAGATCGACCGCGTGCTGCGGGAGGTGATCCTGGAGTCGCGGCCCGGTTACCTGGTCCTGGCGCCGGACGTCGCCCTCGCGGAGACCTTCCGGCCCGCCGGCCCGATCACCGGACTGGAACGGACCTCGTCGCCGGACGCCCTGGCCGCCTTCCGTGACGCCGCCGCGGAATTCCTCGACGGTCGGCGGACCACCATCCTCGCCGATCTGGGGGTCCACCGGCTGAAGGCCACCGATGAGTTCGACCGGCTGCTCGACGCCACCCCGGACGTTCCGTTCAGCACCTCAGCCTGGGGAAAGACACTGGTGAACGAGTCGCTGGACCACTTCGCCGGGATCTACGCCGGGGCCGCCTCGACCGAGCGCGTCCGCGCCGCCGTCGAGGATGCGGAGGCACTGGTCAGCATCGGGGTGATCTTCAACGACACGATCACCGCGGGCTTCTCCGACAACATCGACCCCGACCGGGTGCTCCGGGTGCAGTCCGGGGTGAGCAGCGTGGGCGGCCGCACCTTCGCCCCGCTGGCGATGCGGGACGCTGTCACCGCACTGACGGAGATCGCCACCGAGGCGCCGTGGACACCGCAACCGCTGGAACCGCTGGCCCCTGATGACTCCTCGGCCACGTCGACACCTGCCGACCCGGACGCCCCCCTGACCCAGGAGTACCTGTGGCCGACCATCGCCGCCGCGGTGTCCGAGGGGCAGACCGTACTCGCCGACCAGGGGACGTCCTTCTTCGGCGTGGCCCCGATCCGCATGCCGAAGGACGCACTGTTCATCGGCCAGCCGATGTGGGGCTCCATCGGTTACACGCTTCCCGCGTGCCTGGGGGCGTCGCTGGCGGTGCCGTCGAGACGGGCCGTCCTGCTCATCGGGGACGGTTCAGCACAGCTGACCGTGCAGGAGATCGGGACGCTGCTGCGCGAGCGTTCCAACCCGGTGATCTTCCTGATCAACAACGACGGCTACACGGTGGAACGGGAGATCCACGGCCGTCACCGCTCCTACAACGACATCGTCCCCTACGACTGGCAGGCGATTCCCGCGGCCTTCGGCGGGACGCCGGACAACAGTCTGACCCTGAAGGCCACGACCCCGCGGGAGTTGGACGCGGCAATCACCACGGCGTCATCCGAAAGCGACAAACTGGTGCTCGTCGAGGTTGTCACCGGGCGCGACGACGTCCCGGAGTTCCTGGCGACGGTCGCCGAGGTGCTGGGCGGCTGAGCCGATCGGCGAGGTTCAGCGGTCAGAGGATCACCTGCATCAGGGTCATGTCCAGCCAGCGGCCGAACTTGGACCCGACCTGCCGGACCGTCCCGCACTCCTCGAAGCCGACCTTGGAGTGCAGGCGGATCGACGCGGTGTTGCCGCCTTCGATGGCGGCGACCATGACGTGTTTGCCTTCCTGCCGGGCGTGGTCGATCAGTGCTGTCATCAGCGCGGTCCCCACGCCACCCGCCCGTTGACCGCCGTCGACGTAGACGGAGTTCTCCACGGTGTGCCGGAAGCCGTCGTAGGAGCGGAAGTCCCCGTAGGTCGCGTAGCCCAGGACGTCCCCGTCGTCCCCGACCGCTGTCAGTGCCACCGTGCCGGGGACCCGGTGCGCCGACAGCCATTCCAGCCGGTTCGTCTCGTCGACGACGTCGTCATTCCACACGGCGACGCCGTTGACCACGGCATCGTTGTAGATTGCCGTGACCGCCGGGATGTCGGCCTCGATGGTCTCGCGAACGGTGATCGTGCTCATGGAAGAGACAGTACCGCCGCCGGGGCGGCGGCCGGTCTCATCCCGGGCCCTCCGGAACGGCGGACACCCTGAACTCCTCGGCCACGGTGGAGATCGTGTCGAGGGCGAAGGCGACCGCCTCCCGCCGTTGAGCTTCGGCCCGGGTGAAGACGGTCACGCTGCGCACCGGGGTGGCAGCACCCCGCAACGGCACCCGTACCACCGGGTGCAGGTCAGGCCAGCGGGCCATGCGGGGCACGAGGCAGACCCCGAATCCCTCGGCCACCAGAGCCGTCCCGGTTTCCCACTCGTCGGCGTAGTGGGCCACCGACGGAGTGAACCCGGCCGATGTGCACGCCGAGACCACGAGCTGGTTGTACGTCCCGCCCGGTCTGCCCACGATCCAGTCCTCGGCGGCCGCCTCCCCGAGCCGGACGCTCCTCCGTGACGACAGCGGATGCCCCTCCGGGACCATGAGGTCCAATGGGTCATCGAGGATGTGCCGCCGGTAGAACCGCGGGTCGTCACCCGCCGGCGACGAGGTCGTCACCACCGCCACACCGATGTCCGCCCGACCCGACAGCACCATGTCATAGCATTCGGCGGGTTCGGCCTCCACGGTACGTGTCCTGAACCCCGGGTATTCGCGGGTGAGTTCCTTCATCGTCCTCGGCAGCAGCACACTCGCGGCCGTGGAGAACCCGCACATCGTCAGGGTCCCCGTCACCGGTCCGGCATCGCCCTCCAGATCCGCCCTGGCCCGCTCCCACTCCTGTTCCATCCGGTCCACGTGTTCCAGCAGTGTCACCGCCTGCCGGGTCAGACTGACCCGCCTGCCCTCCCTCCGCAGCAGCGGGACACCGAGCTCCTTACCCAGCTGGCTGACCTGCGCCGAGACCGTGGAGGGGCTGTACCGGAGCGCCTCGGCCGCTGCTGTCACCGTCCCGTGGTGCCCGATCATCCTCAGCATCCCGAGACGGTGGTCGATGATGTCCATCATTCATTCGCTCCTGTCGAACGATTCCTCACTTTTTCCTGCGATAGACGCCAACTGTAACGGGTACCAGAATGGAAACCGGCAACAGACACGACCGTGCAGGCCGTGACGGCGGAAGAATCATGGAAGGAACGTCAACGATGGCAATTACAGGAGGGACGGCGCGGCAGTTGTGGACAGGGGCACTGGTGCTGGCTGTCCTGTCGGCGGCGGCGAACATGGCCAGCCCCCTCTACCCCGCGTTCCAGAACCTCCACGGCATGTCGGACACGACCATGACGATGCTGTACGCGACCTTCGCCCTGACCTCCGTGGCATCCCTGCTGGTCTTCGGCTCCGCGGCAGATTCGCTGGGGCGCCGTCCGGTCCTCATCGCCGGGATCATCGTGACTGCCCTGGGCACCGCCTTCTTCGCAGTCGACCTGGGCGGCACACCCGGACTGTTCCTGGGACGTGTCCTGCTCGGAGTGGGCCTCGGGCTCGGCACCGGCGCAGGCATGGCCCTCACGGTGGAGGCGGCACCACTGTCCCGCCCGTGGCTCGGTTCCACGCTGGGGACCGTTGCCTTCGTCGCCGGCACCGGAGCAGGCCCGGGGATGGCGGGGGTGGTGTCCGCCGCAATGGGAGGATCCCTCATGGTCCCCTTCCTCATCATGCTGGTCCTCCTGGCCGGCAGCGCGGCGGCGGTCCTGGCCCTGCCGAGGCACCGTCCGGTCATCCGGCAGCGGTGGCGTCCCGCCTGGCCCACGGTCCCGACGCCGATGCGCGCAACCTTCGCCGTCGCCGCAGCGACGGGATTCCTCGGCTGGTGTGCTGTCGGCGTCTTCCTGGCACTGCTCCCCAGTACCGCCGAGCAGGTGCTCGGCCACCCGGACACCGCCGCCTCCGGCCTCCTCGTCGCCGCAGTCCTCTTCATCTCCGCCGCCTGCCAGTTCGCGGCACCGAAGCTCGATCCACGAACCGCACAGACCCTCGGGCTGACCGGGCTCGCCCTCGGGACCGTCCTACTGCTCATCTCGAATCTGCCGTTCCTCGGCGGCCCCGGCTCACTGGTCGTCATGGCGGTGGCGGCCGTGGTCACCGGCATCGGCCACGGCCTGAGTTACTGGGGCGCGAACCAGGAAACTGACCTGCTCACCCCCGCACCCCACCGCGCCGGCGTCACCGCCGCGCTCTACCTCGCCTTCTACGGCGGCTCCGGACTGCCGGCGGTGGCGGTCGGCGTGCTGACCATGAACGCCCCGATGTCCACGGCCGTCCCCGTGTTCAGCATGGTCCTCGCACTGTGCATCATCGCCTTCCTCCCGGTACCCGGACTCGTCCGCCGGGGCAGCCCAACCGTCACAGAACCGCAGACCGCACAATCCCCCGCCAGTTACGGAATTGTCCACTAGTAGCCGTGGACACTTGTGCTTCGACGTGAACCGGCGGATCCAGGCGACGTGGACTATCACACCCCCGCCGATGTCCTGCCGCACCCCGCAACCTCCTGACCTGCACGTCCCACGATGTGGAAACGCCCGGGGGTGTGTAAGTCCACTCCATGCGGATCACCCCCCGAGAGTCCGCACCGTTTACCCTGCTCACAGAGCTGGAGACGAGACTTGAACTCGCAACCTACGGTTTACAAGACCGTTGCGCTACCAATTGCGCCACTCCAGCGGAAAACCGGTGCGCAGCCCCGACGGGGACCAGCGGCACCAGCATTCAGCCGATGACTCTATCAGCAGTAGAGTGTGCGCTAGGAATCAGCAAGGAACCGGTGGCAGGCAGAAGGGAAGCAGGGAGAGTACGTGGGCAGGGTCAAGCAGCGGGTAACAGCACTTCGCAACCGCACCTACGACGTCCTGTCCGGTGGGCACAAGTCCACGATCGACACGATCCGCACCGCGCCTCCCCCGTCCCCGCTGGCCCCGGTCAACCTCACCGACACCGGCGAGGTCCACCGGGTGATGGACACCGCCGCCCGCATCGGTGACCTGCTGCTGGCCGCCGGCACCGGCAACACGGATGCGAAAGCGCAGATCAAGGCCATCACCTCGTCCTACGGACTGTACGGGTGCCACGTCGACATCACGCTGAACACCATCACGATCTTCGCCCCCGGCACCAACCTGCTGCCTCCGAGCAGCACCTTCCGCGTGGTGAGTTCCGTGACCACGGACTTCTCCCGGCTCTCCGAGGTCGACCGGCTGATCCGGTCCATCGTCAACGGTGCCACCGAACTGGCACTCGCCCGGAAGATCCTCGACGACATCGAGACCAGCCCACCGCCCTACCGCGTCCGCTGGGCGACAATGGCCTGGGGCGGGTTCGCCGGCTCGGTCGCTCTGATGCTCGGCGGTGAGCCGCTGGTCGCGGTCATCGCCGTGGCAACGTCGATCATCATCATGGCCACCAACGTGTGGCTGGCGTCGAAGTCCCTGCCCCTGTTCTTCCAGAACTTCATCGGCGGCGTCATCGCGACGATCCCCGCGGCCCTGTGCTACAGCTTCGCCCGCGAACTGGGGTTCTACCTGCCACCGGGTCTGGTCATCGCGTCCTGCATCGTCGCCATGCTCGCCGGGTTGACACTGGTCCAGGCGCTGCAGGACGGGGTGACCGGGGCCCCGGTGACGTCCGCCGCCCGGTTCTTCGAGACCGTGCTGATGACCGGCGGCATCATTTCCGGCATCGGTACCGGCATCATCCTGACCAGCCGGCTGGGGATGACCCTGCCGCCGATCGACACGTCCTCCACCCAGGGCAACTTCGGCGGCGCCGCCCTGCAGGTCCTCGGTGGCGTCGGTGCCGCGATGTTCTTCGGCATCGCCTCCTTCTGCGCCCGGCGTGCCCTGGTCGTCGCCACGTTCACCGCCCTTGTGGCCTACGCCTTCTACCGGCTCGTCCTGCTGGAGATCGGGCTCGGCGACATCACCGCGGCGGGTGTGACCGCCGCCTTCGTCGGCCTGGCCGGTGGTCTGCTGTCCCGCCGCTACCTGATCCCGCCGCAGATCACGGCGATCGTGGGCATCACTCCCCTGCTCCCCGGCCTGGCACTGTACCGCGGGATGTACTCGATGCTCACCGACCAGTTCGTGGTCGGAATCTCGAACCTGGGTATCGCCCTGGCGACCGCCACCGCGCTGGCCGCCGGAGTGGTCCTGGGCGAGTGGGTCGCCCGGCGTCTGCGGCGCCCGCGCATCCTCTACCGGCACAACGACCTGCGGCGTCCCCCGGCACGCAGGTCCCGGGGCCGCCGTCGCGGGGAGGACGGGACGGTCCGCCCGTCGGGCCCGGCGCACTGGGCACTGCGGCGCCGCAGCCGGAGTGCCGACACCCCCTGGCTGCCCGACCCCCGCCGCCACCCGGACCACACCACGGACGACCACACCCCGGACGGTGCGCCGGAGGACCGGACGGGCTAGAATGGGGCCTTTGAAGCCGTCCTACCCGCATCAGCGAACAAAGGGAGCCACACGTGCCGCCGAAGGTCACCGACAGCCACACCACCAGCGCAGAGTCCCTGCACACCGTGGAGAAGGATACGGCGATCGCCGCACAGCGGATCGTCGCCACCTACGCGACCGACTTCCTCGATGCAGCCACCCTGATGTGCATGCTCGGGGTTGAGCCTGAGGGGCTCATCCACCGCAAGGTCGCCGCGGACGCCGCCGCGGAGGACGAGGCCAACACCCCGAAGGCCACCAAGAAGACCACGAAGAAGGCCACCAAGAAGGCCCCGGCGAAGAAGACGACGAAGGCTGCGGCCACACAGACCCCGGCGAAGAAGGCCACCAAGAAGGCCGCCGCGAAGAAATCCACCGAAGAGTAGGCTGGTTTTCTGAGAAGAGACCACCCATCGTCGACTGAATCAGGGGCTGACCTCGCCGTGAATGCCGATATCCCACAGAGCGACATGGTCGTGGTTGCGAACCGGCTTCCGGTGAACCCCACCACCGACGACAACGGCGACACCACGTGGACGCCCAGCCCCGGGGGACTGGTGACGGCGCTGCGTCCCGTCCTGGAATCCAGCCAGGGGGCCTGGGTGGGCTGGCCCGGCGCCACCGCGGACTCCACCGACGAGGAGATCCACGCCGGCGACATGCCGGACATGGACGGCGGCATCACCCTGGTGCCGGTGAACCTGAGCACCGGCGAGTTCCAGACCTACTACGAGGGTTTCTCCAACGACACCCTGTGGCCGCTGTACCACGACCTGATCGTCCACCCGGAGTTCCACCGTTCCTGGTGGCGCTCCTACCGCGAGGTCAACGAGCGCTTCGCCCGGGCCGCGGCCGAGGCCGCCGCACCGGGTGCCACCGTGTGGGTGCAGGACTACCAGCTCCACCTGGTCCCGGGCATCCTGCGTGAACTCCGCCCCGACCTGACCATCGGGTTCTTCCTGCACATCCCCTTCCCCGCCCCGGAACTGTTCCGCCAGATGCCGTGGCGGTGGGATATCCTGCAGGGCACCCTCGGCGCGGACCTGATCGGGCTGCACACTCCGGACTCCGCCTGGAACTTCCTGTACACGCTGCGGGCGCTCGGCGCGGACGTGACCTTCAGCAAGGTCGGCAGCGGCGATGCCTGCGGTGCCGACGGCACCCCGGGGTCTGACGGAGCCGCGGGCACCGACGAGGAGGGTGTGTCCTACATCCGTGGCGCCCGACTGCCCCGCCGCGACGCGGTCGCGGGTACCGTGCGCAGCTCCGACGGCCGCGAGGTCAAGGTCGGGGTGTTCCCCATCTCGATCGACTCCGCCGGGGTCAACAGCCAGGCGACCTCGCCGGAGACCATCGCCGCGGCGACCGCGCTGCGCCGCCGGGTCGGTTCACCCCGGATCCTGCTCGCCGGCGTCGACCGCCTCGACTACACGAAGGGCATCCTCCAGCGGCTCAAGGCCCTGGAGCAGTTGCTGAAGAGGGGCCAGCTCAACCCCGACGAGATATGCCTCGTCCTGGTGGCCACCCCGTCCCGCGAGCGGCTGGACTCCTACGCCCGCACCAGGGAGGAGGTGGAGCGCACGGTGTCCCAGATCAACGGTTCCTACGGCAGCCTGGGGCACACCGTGGTCCACTACTCGCACGCGAACATGCCCTTCACCCAGCTCGTGGCGCTGTACGCCGCGGCGGACGTGCTGCTGGTGACCGCCCTGAAGGACGGGATGAACCTGGTAGCCAAGGAGTACGTGGCCAGCCATTCCGACGGCTCCGGCGCACTGGTTCTCAGCGAGTTCACCGGCGCGGCGACCCAGCTGCCCGACGCCTACCTGTGCAACCCCTACGACGTGGAATCCACCGCCGCCGCGATCATGAAGGCCATCGAGTCCCCGGAGGAGGACCGCCGCCAGCGCATGACGGAGATGTGGGAGGAGGTCCGTGCCCACGACGTCCACGGGTGGGCACACCGCTTCCTCGAGATCCTCGACGGTTCCCTCACCGCCGACAGCTCCGGAGCAGCGGACGAGTGAGAACGGACCGGAGACGCCGCACCGCCCTGGGTGCGCTGGCACTTGCCGCGGGTTTCGCTGTGGCGTCCTGTGGAAGTGACGCCCCCGGCGAACTCGCGGACGTCCGTTGGCAGGTCAGCCGGGTGGAGGACGCCCCGGCGCCCGACTCCGGGACGGCCGTGGCATCCTCCCTGTCACAGACCGACCAGGCCCGGACGTTCCTGGTCGTCGGCGGGGAGACCATGACCGGCTCGGCCGGGTGCATGGCATTGACCGGCTCGGTCGAGTGGTTGGAGGACAACCGCGTCCGCTTCCACGATCTGCAGGCCCGGGATGCCTCGGACGACCAGGGCGGGGTGCCGTGCCAACCCAACGACAGCACCCTGGCCGACAGGCTCGTCTCCGTGCTCGGGGAGGACTCCCCCGAACTGGACTGGTCCACCCCCGGTGAGGACGAACTGCGCCTCACCCGGTCCGGGGACGAAGTCTCCGACTGGCAGACCCCCC
The DNA here is from genome assembly GCF_052107835.1 of Corynebacterium sp. Lineage (GTDB taxonomy): Bacteria > Actinomycetota > Actinomycetes > Mycobacteriales > Mycobacteriaceae > Corynebacterium. The sequence continues at coordinate 27,151 of NZ_JBQEDF010000003.1, read as the reverse complement.
GCTTCGTGGAACTCATCGCCACACCCTGAGCGCGGCTACGCTTGGGTGCATGACCGACGACACCGGCCCACGCCCGCCCATCTCCACCGACGACATCCAGCACCTCGCCGAAGTCCGGGACCTGCTCGTCGCCCTGGATTTCGACGGCACCCTCGCCGAGTTCTCCACCGACCCCCTGGCCGTCCGGATGGTGCCGGGTGCCCGGGACACCATCGACCGCCTCGCCGCGTGCGCGGGAACGACCGTGATGCTGCTGTCCGGGCGCAACCTCGAGATCCTGGAACCCGTCGCCGAGGTCACCGCCGTCGCCGACCCGGCACCCGGTGACATCCTGCTCGTCGGCAGCCACGGTGCGGAACCGGCCGACCAGGCGACCTCGGGGCTCTCGGACGACCAGCGCGACCTGCTCACCACCCTGGGGGACCTGGCGGAGGACTACGCCTCCCGCGACCCGGGGATGTCCGTCGAGCGCAAACCCTTCGCCGTGGGACTGCACATCCGTGGGGCACAGGACCGCCGGGTGGGACTGACCGCCTCCGAGGAGTTCCGCCTGGACGCCCAGCAGCTTGAGGGCGCCACCGTCACCCCTGGCAAGGACATCGTCGAGGTGTCGGTGTCCGCGGTGACGAAGGGCAGCTACCTCGCCGAGTTCATCAACCGGACCGAGCCGGACGCCGTCCTCTTCGCCGGTGATGACGTCACCGACGAAACCGCTCAGCGCGTCCTCGACCAGGAGGGGCTGGCCGAGGACGGCACCTACCCGGCGCGTCCCGACATGGGTATCCGTGTCGGTGACGGGGAGACCGTGGCCCACCGCAGGCTGGATGACCCCACCGCGGTCGCCGGGTTCCTGTCCCGGCTCAGCGAGGCGCGGCTGCTGCGCCAGGGCGATCGTGACGGCAATGCGGTGGACGCGGCGTCCGTGGCGGCGGTCAGCGAGCTGCGGGAGGACCGACCGTCCGGCCGGAGAGGAACCGGGTCGGAAGGATGATCCGGCGCTCCGGCTCCGCCCACTCCGCAGCCCCTTCCGCCTCGGTCCGGCGTGTTCTGGCGGCATTCCGGCGGATCAGGGCGGCGAGCACGTTGCCGCTGGTGAACCCCTTCTCACGGTTGGGCTGCTCCACGGTGGACAGACCACGTGCCAGGGCGCGGGGGATCCCGTCGAACCCGACCACGGACAGGTCACCGGGAACCCCGATGCCGGTGGACTCCGCGTAGTCCAGCACCCCGAGTGCCTGGCTGTCGGTGGTGCAGACGACCGCGGTGAGGTCCGGGTTGTTCTCCAGGAGCTCGGCGGCGGCGTCCCGCGCGGTGTCCGGGTTGTTGATGTGGCGTTCGATGACCGGGACGTCCCCCGGGGCGATGCCCGCGTCCTGCAGGACCTCGAGTGCGCCGGCGACCCTGCCCTTCTGGACGTGCATCTGCGCCCCAGCGAGGCGTTCCGCGTTGACCGGGCCGTTGTTGGGCTCGCGGCCCAGACGGATGCACAGGATGCCGATGCGCCGGTGGCCCGCATCCACCAGGGCCTGGGCGGCGGGACGGATCGCCTGGTGGTCGTCGATGCCGACGAAGTTCACGCCGTGGTCGTCGGCGGGCTGGTCGCAGATCACGGTGGGGACGTTGCGGCCGGTGACCGAGGCGAGGAAGGGGTCGTCGGCGGCGACGGAGTAGACGATGAACCCGTCGACGACCGCCTGGTTGACCAGCGTCGCCGGACGGTCCTCCTCGGAGTTCTCCGCACCGGCGGGGATCAGCAGCATGGAGGTGTCCATTCCCACGCACGCCTCGGAGATGCCGGACATGAACTCCAGGGACGCCTGGTCCTCGAAGGCGTAGGTCATGTCGTCGGTGAGCAGGACGCCGATCGCCCCGGCGCGGCGGGTGCGCAGGGAGCGTGCCATCGGGTCCGGTCCGGCGTAGCCCATCCGTGCGGCGGTCCGCATGATCCTGTCACGCAGCTCCACGGAGAGCTGTTCGGGACGGTTGTAGGCGTTGGAGACGGTGGTCCTGGAGACACCCAGCTCGGCGGCGATGGAGGCCAGGGTGCCCCGTCTGCTCGGTCGGGCGGATCTGTTCACGGGGCCCATGATAGCGCTAAGCAGCAATTGACAACCGTTACCAACAAGGCTAGGTTTGGCGGTCATGACACGACACCTGCGGACCGCCGCCGCCACCGTCGGCGCACTGGCCCTCACCCTCGCAGCCACGTCCTGCGCCGGGGGCTCCGACGACGCCCCCGCCGACAACGGCGGCCTCCGTATCGTCGCATCCACGACTACCTGGGGTGACATCGCCCAGCAGGTCATCGACGACGCCGGTGACACCGGGACCGACGTCACCGTGGACACCGTCCTCTCCGGAACCGACGACGACCCCCACGAGTACGAGGCGAGCGCCCGCGACATCTCCACCATCCGCGACGCCGACATCGTGGTGGGCAACGGCGCGGGCTACGACAACTGGCTCACCGACAACGCCGGGGACGACGCCGAGGTCATCACCGCCGCCCCGCTCGGCGAGGCTCACGACCACGGTGACGACGGGGACCACGACCACGGCGGGGAGGACCACGCGGGCCACGACCACGGCAGCGGCGTGCTCGACGGCGGGGACAACCCGCACGTGTGGTTCGACATGGAGACCGTCGCCGGCTTCGCCAACAACCTGGCCGCCCACCTGAACAGCATCGACGACTCCTTCCCCGCCGAGGCCACCGGGATGCAGGAGACCACCACGGAGTTCACCGACCGGGTCGCCGCGCTGCCCCACGCCCACGTCCTGCTCACCGAGCCGGTCGCCGGACTACTGCTCAAGGGCTCCGAGGTCCACGACGTGTCGCCCGAGGGCTTCGCCCAGGCCGTCCTGAACGAGGGCGAACCCTCCGTCGCCGACCTGTCGGCCGCCCGTGACCTGGTCACCGACGGCGAGGTGGACGCCCTGATCACCAACACCCAGTCCGAGAGCCAGGCCGCCACCCAGCTCACCGACGCCGCCGACGACCGTGACGTCCCGGTCATCAACGTCAACGAAACCCCCGACAGCGACGAGACCTACACCGGCTACGTCGACGGCGTCATCTCCGACCTCGAGGATGCGCTGGACTAGATGCCCGTCCTCACCTTCAGCGACGCCGCCGTCGAACCACTGTGGCGCAACCTCGACCTCACCGTGGAGCGCGGCGAGTTCCTCACCGTCCTCGGCCCCAACGGCGTGGGCAAGTCCACCCTGCTCAATGTCGTCCTCGGCACCCGTCACCTCTCCGCCGGCTCGGTCAGCACCGCGGCGAGCACCGGGTTCATCCCGCAGCAGCGGCTGTTCGACCCCGACCTGCCGATCCGTGTCCGCGACCTGGTCGGGCTGGCCATCGGGCACGGGGTGGCGTCCGGACGCCGGGCGTCCCGTCAGCAGGTCGACACCGCCCTCGCCGAGGTCGGCGCGTCCGGCCTGGCGGACCGCCGTGTGGGCACACTGTCCGGCGGCCAGCAGCAACTTGTGCGGCAGGCACAGGCACTCGCCGGTGAGCCGGACATCCTGCTGTGCGATGAACCGCTGCTCAGCCTCGACTTCGCCGCCCGACGCTCCACCGTGGAACTGCTCGACCGGCGCAGGCGGGAGCACGGCACAGCCGTCATCTTCATCACCCACGGCATCAACCCCGTACTCGGCGTGACCGACCGCGTCCTGTACCTGGGACCGGACGGGCACGTCACGGGAACCGTGGACGAGGTGATGACCGGCCCCGTCCTCTCCCGGCTCTACGGCACCGACGTGTCGGTCGCGGAGGTCAACGGACGGCTGGTGGTCGTGTAATGACATGGGAACTGCTGCAGGTCGACTTCGTCCAGAACGCGCTATGGGCCTCCCTGCTCCTGGGACTGGTCTCCGGTGCCCTGGCCCCGCTGATCGTGATGCGGAAAATGAGCTTCGCCGCGCACGCGACCGGCGAACTGGCACTGATGGGGGCCGCGGCCGCGCTGCTGCTGGGCGTCAGTGTGTCCACCGGCGCGGTGCTCGGCGCGGTGCTCGCCGCGGTCGTCCTCGCACTGCTCGGACTCAAGGAGCAGGACGCCACGGTCGGCGTGGTCCTGGCCTTCGGCATGGGCCTGTCAGTGCTGTTCATCTACCTGTACCCGGGACGGACGTCCGAGGCATACGCGCTGCTGACCGGGCAGATCGTCGGTGTGTCCGGGGCATCGTTGGGTGTGCTCCTGGTGCTGACCGTCGTGGTCGTGGCCGTGGTCGTATTCCTGTGGCGGCCGCTGCTGTTCGCCACGGTGGACCCGGTGATGGCTGCGGCGTCCGGTGTGAAGGTCAAGCTGCTCGCCGCCGTGTTCGCGGTGCTGATCGGCCTGGTGGCGTCCCAGGGTGTGCAGATCGTCGGGGCGTTGCTGCTGCTGGCACTCCTGATCACGCCCGGCGCCGCAGCAGTCCGGGTGACCTCGAACCCCCTGCTGGCGGTGGTCCTCTCAGCGGTGTTCTCCATTGTCTCCGCGGCCGGCGGGCTGATTCTCTCCCTGGAGCCGGGGTTGCCGGTGAGCCCGTTCGTCACCTCGATCAGCTTCGCGATCTACCTGGTGTGCCGGGTGATCGGGTACGTGCGGGGGCAACGGGTGCAGCGCGACGAACACCGCTCCACGCACCATGCCTCGGAGGACGCACTGGTGTAGGACCTCGGGCGTGACCGGTCCCCCGGGGCCGGTTCGGGAACTACTCCCCACCCACGTTCCCGTTACTTACTTTCCGTCGGCAACCCCACAGGTTGGTCGGACCATCCCCTGGGGTTGCCGGCGGAAGGTTAGTGATGGGAGCCGCTACCCCACCGCCTCACCGGCGTCGAGGTCGTACAGGTGGCCACTCCCCCGGACCCGGGCTATGGCCCTGAGCTTGTTCGACGCGTCCAACGCGGCGACCTTGTACCCCTCGGCCAGCGTCGGGTAGTTGAAGACCGTGTCCACCAGGTAGTCGACCGTGCCGTCCAGCCCCATCACCGTCTGGCCGATGTGGACCAGGTCGGAGGCGTTGCTGCCGAAGGCGTGAACCCCCAGGATCGTCCGCTCCTCCGCGTGCACCAGAAGTTTCAGCATCCCGTACGAGTCACCCATGATCGCCCCACGCGCCAGCTCCCGGTAGCGGGCGATACCCACCTCGAACGGCGTGGCGGACGCGGTGAGCTGTTCCTCCGTCCGGCCGACGTAGCTGATCTCTGGGATCGCGTAGATGCCGATCGGGTTGAGGTTGTCGTCCGGATCCCCCATCGGCTCATCGAAGGCATGGTAGGTCGCCCGGCGACCCTGCTCCATCGACGTCGCCGCCAACGCGGGGAAACCGATGACATCACCGACGGCGTAGATGTGCTCCGCCTCGGTCCGCAGGTGCTCGTCGACGGTGAGCCGTCCGCGCTTGTCCGCTGTCAGACCCGCCTTCTCCACGGCGAGCTGGTCGCTGGCCCCCTGGCGTCCCGCCGAGTACAGGACGGTGTCCGCGGGGATCTTCTTGCCGGACTCCAGGATGGTCAACGTCCCCGACGGATGTGTCTCCACCGTCGCCACGGATTCGCTGAAGCGGAACGTCACACCCCGCTCACGCAACTGGTACTGCAGGGCCTCGACGATCTCGCGGTCGCAGAAATCGAGCATGGCGGGGCGCCGCTCCACCACAGTGACCTTGGTGCCCAGGGCCGCGAACATGGAGGCGTACTCGATACCGATCACACCGGCCCCGACCACGACCATGGACCGCGGAACCTTGTCCAGTTCCAGGATCTGGTCCGAATCAACCACCGTCTTCCCGTCGAACTCCACGGTGTCCGGACGGGCCGGTGTGGTCCCCACCGCGATAACGAAGTGCTCACTGGTGACGTGCTTGAGATCGCCGGTGGCGTCCTCGATCGCGATCTCGTTCTCGTCGACGAACGTTGCGCTGCCCACGTAGACCTGCACCCCGTTGCGGGTGAGCTGGCTGGTCACCACGTCAACCTCCTTGCCGATGACGTGCTGCGTCCGCGCGGTGAGGTCGGAGACGGTGACATCCGTTTTCAGCCGGTAGGAGTCCCCGTAGAGCTCACGCTGGTTCAGACCACTGAGGTACAGCACCGCCTCGCGCAGCGTCTTGGAGGGGATGGTGCCGGTGTTGATGCACACGCCACCCACCATGCCGCGCCGCTCGACCACGGCAACGCGCTTCCCCAGTTTCGCTGCGGCGATGGCGGCTTTCTGCCCCGCCGGACCGGACCCGATGACAACCATGTCGTAGTTTTCCATGGTGGCAGTGTCCCCCACAATGGCCCGGCCTGCAGGGTGAGCTGTGTGAACTCTGGGTGAAACGGAGCTACTGCACCCGCCGCTGGCGGGCGAACTCGCTGAGCACCACTCCCGCGGCCACCGAGGCGTTCAACGATTCGACCCTGCCCGCCATCGGGATCGACAGGATGTCGTCACAGGTTTCCCTCACCAGGCGGGACAGGCCCTTTCCCTCGGAGCCGACGACGACCACGACCGGGGTCGTCCCGTCGTAGCTGTCCAGGGTGTGGCTGCCGTCGGCGTCCAACCCGACCACCTGGTAGCCGGACTGCTGGAACTGCTTGAGCGAGCGCACCAGGTTCGTGGCCCTGGCGACCGGCAGACGCGCCGCGGTACCGGCGGACGTCCGCCACGCCACCGCGGTCACCGAGGCGGAACGTCGCTCCGGGATGACCACGCCGTGCCCGCCGAACGCCGCCACCGAACGGATCACCGCACCGAGGTTGCGGGGGTCGGTGATGTTGTCCAGCACCACGATCAGGCCGGGGCGCCCCGACGTCTGTGCGGCATCGACGAGGTCGTCGACCTCGGCGTACTTGTACGGCGGAACCTGCAGCCCGATGCCCTGGTGCATGCCGTTGCCGGTCATCCGGTCCAGTTCATCCCGGCTGACCTCGAGAACCGCGATACCGCGCTCGGCACAGGTGTGGACGGCCTCGGAGAGACGGTCGTCATTGCCGGTGCCCACCGCAACGTACAGTGCCGTGGCCGGGGCGTCCGCGTGGAGGCACTCGATGACGGGGTTGCGCCCGACAACCAGTTCCGGCTGGTCGCTGGTGTCCCGCGGCTTCTGGCGTCCGGAATCCCGACGCTGCTGCGCCTGCTTCGCCTTGTGTTTCGCGTGGTAGACGCGGTCCTCTGCCTTGGGGGTGGCCCCCTTGCCGGCGAGCCCCCGTCGCCGCTGTCCGCCGGAGCCCTTGGGGGAGCCCTTCCGATCGGTCTTGCGCACCGCGCCGCGGCGCTTGTCGTTTCCTGCCATGCGGACCACCCTACCCTGCCACCGGCCGAAACACCCTGTTCACAACGATCGTCGGAGGCTGTACTGTCTCCTGGTTATGACGCCCCAGGAATCGTCCCCGGAAACCCGGGCCACCACCTCGTTGACCCGCACCGAACGCCTCGACCGCCTGCCGGTCACCCGCCGGCACACCAGGCTGCTGGGCGGCTCCGGCATCGGCTGGGCGTTGGACGCGATGGACGTCGGCCTGATCGGTTTCATCATGGCCGCGCTGACCACCCACTGGGGCCTGTCTCACACCGAGACCTCGTGGCTGGCGTCCGCCGGGTTCGTGGGGATGGCGCTGGGCGCGACCTTCGGTGGGCTGCTGGCCGACCGGTTCGGACGCCGGAACGTCTTCGCCGTGACGTTGCTGATCTACGGCCTGGCGACGGGCGCCTCCGCACTGGCGGGCGGACTGGCCGTGCTGATCGCCCTGAGGTTCGTGGTCGGTCTGGGGCTGGGTGCCGAGTTGCCGGTCGCGTCCACCCTGATCTCGGAGTTCGCCCCGCGCAAGGTCCGCGGACGCATGGTCGTGATCCTCGAGGCGTTCTGGGCGGTCGGCTGGCTCGCTGCCGCGGTGATCGGTGCTTTCGTGGTGCCTGTCGGCGAGAACGGGTGGCGTTGGGCGCTGGCCCTGGGCATGGTGCCGGCGTTCTACGCGCTCTACGTGCGCATGAAACTGCCGGAGTCGGTGCGCTTCCTGGAGTCGAAGGGGAGGCATAAGGAGGCCGAGTCGATCGTGGCGGAGTTCGAGGCGTCCGAGCCGACGAAGCTGCGGTTCCAGAAAACCCCCGATGCCGCGTCCGACGCCGACCCCGTCCTGGATGAGAAGCAGCAGGACGCAGCGATCCTGCCGGAGAAGCTGGACAGCAATGACGGCATCTGGTCTTCTCCCCTGCGCCGCCGGACGACCGCGCTCTGGACGATCTGGTTCTGCATCAACCTGAGCTACTACGGTGCGTTCACCTGGATCCCGTCGATCCTGGTGGACCAGGGGTTTTCGCTGGTGAAGTCGTTCACGTTCACGCTGATCATCACGCTGGCGCAGCTGCCGGGCTATGCGGTGGCGGCGTTCCTCATCGAACGGTGGGGACGCCGGGCCACGCTCGCCGCGTTCCTCGCCGGTTCCGCCGTCGCCGCGGGACTGTACGGCCTCGCCGGTCTGGAGTGGCAGATCATTGCCGCGGGGTGCCTGCTGTCCTTCTTCAACCTGGGCGCGTGGGGCGCGCTCTACGCGATCGGGCCGGAGCTGTATCCGACAACCATGCGTGCCAGGGGCACGGGTGCGGCGACGGGGTTCGGACGTATTGCGTCGATCATCGCACCGTTGATCGTCCCGCCCCTGCTGGTCTTCGGCGGCCTGCCGATCCTCTTCGCCCTGTTCGGCGCCGCGTTCGCCATCGCCGCCGTTGCCGCGCTGGCACTGCCGGAGTTGAAGGGGACGAAACTGCTGGAGAAGTAGGTGGGTTCTACCCAGGCACTATTCCCCAGACGACTGCGAACACGTATCCTGGGAACATGTCCACGGAAGCTGCATTAAGGCCCTCCGAGATTCTGCGCGCCCGGCGCCGGGACGACCTGGGTGTCATCCGCCGCAGCGGTTCGGAGAATCCTCGCGTTTTTGGCTCCGTAGCCACTGGGACCGACACCTCCGACAGCGACATCGATATCCTTGTGAAGGTGGATCCGGAGCACGCCTGGTCATTCGTCAACCTCTCCGAGGATCTCAGTGAGCTGCTGGGAGTCCCGGTGGACGTCGTTTCCGAGGGTGGACTCAAACCCAAGCACGAGAAGCTAGTTCAAGATGCGCGGCCGTTGTGAGTGGTAAAGAGATTCCACAGAACGAGCGCCTTGCCCAGTCGCTTTCAGATCTGGTTCAGCACGGAGCAGCAATGGAACGCCTGGTGGCGAGAGGCAAAGATGCGTACGATACCGACGAAATGCTCCAGGCTGCCGCAGAGGCACTGCTTACTCGCGCGGGTTAGGCAGTAAGCCGTGTAGAGAGCGCTGCTCCCAATTTCCTTGTGGAGCATCCTGAATTCGAGCTTCGGTCGCTCAAAAACTCACGCAACATCGTTTCCCATGGATACGACATCGTCGATAGTGACCTGGTCTGGTCGATCATCTCCGTTCACGTCCCAAGAGTCGTCGAACGGGTATCTTCCTACTTAGACGACTTATGAAAACCCGGTTTCACCGCGCGCCGCCAGTCTCCACCAGTCCACTCACCCAGCGCTTCGTCTCGGACGGACTGCCGAGCCGGATCACTGTGAGGCACGGATACTCCGTCTCGTAAGCGGGGACAATGGGCTTGTACTTGTGACGGGTATTCCACCTCCAGCGTGGACCAGCGACGAAATCCTCAACGTCCTCGACAAAGGACTCACGTGGAGTCCAGTCCGGCCCGTTGAAAAGGCTGTCCAACTCGACCCGCGGTGCATCGAGAAGCTCTGCAATCTCATCACACAATGTGGTCTTGCCCGCCCCGCTGACCCCGGCAACCGCAATGCGCCGGGGATTCCAGGTCACAGGATCATCCACCGTTAGCACGTAACTACTCCAGCGCTACCCCAGCGACCAGGTCGCCCCGTCCGGGGTGTCAGTGACGGTCACGCCCGCGCCCTTCAGGCGGTCGCGCACGGCATCGGCGGTGGCGTAATCCTTCTCCGCCTTCGCGGTGGCACGCAGGTCAAGCTCCGCTTTCACCAGGACTTCCAGCGCGGCGAGCGACTCGTCGGACGCACCCGCACCAATCCCCTGACCACGCCCCCGGGAGGACGGACCACTCCAGGTCTCCGACAACGGATCCACACCGAGCACCCCGGTCATCGCCCGGACCGCACCCGCGACCTCGGCGACCTTCGCGGTGTCGCCGGCCTCCAGGGCCTTGTTACCGTCACGGACGGCCTCGTGGATCACCGCGAGGGCCTGCGGGACGGCGAGGTCATCGTCCAACGCCTCCCCGAATGCCGGCAGCCAGGCAGTCGATTCGATGGGACCGGCCAGCTCAGTCGCCCGCTCCAGGAACTTCTCGATGCGGCGGAAACCGGCCGCCGCCTCCTGCAGTGCGGACTCGGAGTACTCCAGCATCGAGCGGTAGTGGCCTGAGCCGAGGTAGTAGCGCAGCTCGATGGGCCGCACCAGCGTGAGGATGTTCGGCACGGACAGCACATTGCCCAGCGACTTGGACATCTTCTCGCCGGACATCGTGACCCAGCCGTTGTGCATCCAGATGTTGGCGAACCCGTCGCCGGCGGCGTGCGCCTGCGCGGCCTCGTTCTCGTGGTGCGGGAACTGCAGGTCCATCCCGCCGGCGTGGATGTCGAACTCCGCACCCAGGTACTTCCGCGACATCGCCGAGCACTCGATGTGCCAGCCGGGGCGTCCGAATCCCCAGGGAGTGTCCCATCCCGGCTCACCCGGTTTCGCCGCCTTCCACATCGCAAAATCGCGCGGGTCCTCCTTGCCCGGCGCGGCGTCCTCACCCTGGTCCAACTCGTCCAGCTTCTGATGCGACAGGAAACCGTACTCCGGCACCTTCGCCGTCCTGCAGTACACCGACCCATCCTCTGCCGCATAGGCCAGGCCGTTGTCGATGATGCGCTGGATGTAGGCGATCATCTCCGGGATGTGCCCGGTCGCGCGCGGCTCGACCGACGGCGGGGTCACCCCCAGCAGTTCGTAGGCGCGGGTGAATGCGCGCTCATGCGTGGCCGCCCACTCCCACCAGGGTCGACCGTTCTCAGCGGACTTACTCAGGATCTTGTCATCGATGTCTGTAACATTGCGCACGAACGCCACGTCCAGACCCTTCGCCGCCAACCAGTTGCGCAGGACGTCGAACGCGACACCGGAGCGTACGTGCCCGATGTGCGGGATGGACTGCACGGTCGCACCGCACAGGTACACCGAAGCGTGCCCCTCACGCAGGGGCACGAAGTCGCGGAGTTCACGGGTCGCGGTGTCGAAGAATCGCAGAGTCACAACTGACAGTCTAGACGGGAGATGGAAGATGAAACTTGCGACGGTCCCGATCGACGGAACCCGCTGCACGGTACTGGTGGAGGACGTGGATGCAACCGCGGGAGAAGCATCCGGACGCGTCGTTGACCGGCGGAGCCTCGGAACGCTCCTGAGGGGCAACGCCACCGGCCTCCGCGCCGCGGTCCAGGCCGGTCTGCGGCGCGACGGTGACGAGGTCACGGTCTCCCTGGCGGACCTGCAGCCGGTCGTCCGCCAGCCGTCGAAGATCCTCTGCACCGGGCTGAACTTCCGCGAGCACATCGTGGAGATGGGCCACCCCGTCCCCGACCACCCCACGTTGTTCGTGAAGTTCCCGTCCGCGCTGGCCAAGCCGTTCGCGGACGTCCACGTGCCGGAGAACCTCGCGGCGAAGGCCGACTACGAGGGTGAGCTCGCCGTGGTGATCGGCAAGCAGGTACCCGGCGCGCAGGGCGGTGCGTCGGAGGACGAGGCGCGCGCGGCGATCGCCGGCTACGCGGTGATGAACGATTTCTCGCAGCGCGACTGGCAGTACCGGACGCAGCAGTGGCTGCAGGGCAAGAACCTGGACAGGTCCTCCGCGTTCGGCCCGTGGCTGACCCTGGCCGACCACTACGACCCGGTGGCCGAGGGTGCCGTGCTGCGCACTTGGGTCAACGGCGAGTTGCGGCAGGAGCATTCCACCGGTGACCTGGTGTTCCCGCCGGTGGATCTGGTGCGCTACATCTCCAACTTCGCCACACTGGAGCCGGGCGACGTGATCGTCGCCGGTACGCCGGAGGGAGTGGGGGCCGGGTCGGGTCGCTTCCTCGCGGACGGGGACGTGGTGCGCATAGAGATCGACGGCCTGGGGGCCGTGGAATCGACCGTCCGGATGTGAGTTCCCGCCTCCCGGGGTTTTGGTAGGCTGTGCTCAGTACACCTGACGTTACAGTTTCGAGAGACAACGGAGAATCCGCATGAGCCTTCGCCTGACCCGTTCGACCGGTACAGCACGTCCTGTCCGCCGGGCGACCGCCCTGACAGCCGCCGCCGTCCTGACCCTCGGCGTCGCCGCCTGCGGCGATGATGACTCCGACGACACCGGGGACGGCGACAGCACCACCGCCGGGGAGCCGGCGGACTCAGACGCTGCCGACGGCGATGACGCCGGAGGGGGCGAGACCGACGGGCTCTCCGCGTCCAAGACCGACGGACTCACCGACGGCGAGACCATCTCCGTCACCCTGAGCGACCTCGACCCCGAGCAGGGGTACTACGTCGCCATCGCCCAGACCGACGGAGATTCCAGCGACCCCGCCACCTACGCCGGCTCCATGCAGGACTGGTTGCGCGTCGTCGCCGAGGGCGAGGACGGAGCCACGGACACCTTCGACGCCGAGGGCAATGCGGAGGTCGAGCTCACCGTCCAGGCCTCCAACGAGGACGGCACCGTGGACTGCACCACCGACGACTGCTCCCTGAAGGTCGTCACCGACCACGCCTCGACCCCGCCCTTCGAGGACGTCGCCTCCCTGCCGGTGACCTTCGGGGGCTAGTTCGCGGACCCGTCGTCCCCGCCGTCGGCCCACACGACCGCGGTGGCCACAGCGGCCACCCCCTCGCCGCGTCCGGTGAAGCCCATGTGGTCCGTCGTCGTGGCGGACACGCTGACCGGTGCGCCGAGCAGCCCGGACAACACCCGCTCCGCCTCCTCCCGCCGGGGACCCATCTTCGGGCGGTTGCCGATCATCTGCACCGCCGCATTGCCGATGGTGAATCCGCGGGACTCCAGCAGTTCACGGCACTCGGTGAGCAGCAGCGCCCCGGTGACCCCGGCGTACTCGGCGCGTCCCACACCCACGAAGGACCCCAGGTCCCCCTGGCCGGACGCGGAAAGCAGGGCGTCGACCACCGCGTGGGCCACGACGTCCCCGTCGGAATGCCCCTCACAACCGTCGGTGCCCTCGAACAGCAGGCCCGCCATCCAGCAGGGCTTGCCCGGTTCAGTCTGGTGGGCGTCCGTCGCGACGCCGACACGGGGGATGATCACGGGGCATCACCGGCGACCAGCCGTTCGGCGCGCTCCAGGTCCTCCGGCACCGTGATCTTGAAGGACATCGCCGACCCGGGGACCACGACCACCGTCTCGCCCGCCATCTCCATCAGCGACGCGTCGTCGGTCACCGTGGTCGGCGCCGGCACGGTCGGGGGTTGACCGGTCGGATGCGCGGAGTCGAGCTCCTCGCGCGCCTGCTGCATCCGGTTCGCGGCCAGCAGACCGTCCAGGGCAAAGACCTGCGGTGTCTGCGCCGCCCGCAGACCCTCCCGCACGGGGGTCGACCGGATGATCTCGGCCCCGTCCGCCGGGCCACCGTCCGCGACCGACACCACCTTCACGGTGTCCGTGACCGGCAGGACGGGGACGACACCGGCCCAGGCGTTGTTCTCCAGGCCCTGTTCCGCCGCGGACACCACAGCGGACACGGTCGCCGGCGGGGTCAGGCACCGGGCGGCGTCATGCACCGCCACGAGAACCCCGGAGGGCCCGTCCTCCCCGAAGGTCCCCACCACCATCGACTCCACCGCTTCCAGCCCCGCAAGCACCGAGTCCGTGCGTTCGGTGCCGCCGGTGACGACCGACACCTGCATCGGCAGCCAGGCACCGGCGTGGGTCCTGACCAGTTCCCCGGCGTGTGTCCGCATGTCCTCCGACACTGTCACCACCGCATGGTCGATGCCCTGGGACGCGGCGAGCCCGTCCAGGCACCGTTCCAGCATGGTGCGTCCGCCGACCTCCACGAACGCCTTGGGCCGGTCCTCCCCCAGCCGGGTACCGCTGCCGGCGGCCGCGACGACCGCGTAGACCTGTTCGACCGTCACGGCGTCCTACCCCCTCAGGGCCTATTCCTCGTCGTCGCCGAGCTCGTCGTCGAGGTCGATCGAGCGGGGCGCGTCATCGTCGGAGACACCGGCGGCGCGCTTCGCGGCGGCCTGCTCGCGGTGCCGGATGATCGTGTCCTCCATGCGCTGGACCGTGTCGTCGGCCTTCTTGTCGTCCACACCCTCCGCCAGGGCCAGCTCACCGACGAGTACCAGACGGGCCTTCGCCAGCATCCGCTTCTCACCGGCGGACAGGCCACGGTCCTGGTCGCGGCGCCAGAGGTCACGCACGACCTCGGCCACGCGGTTGACGTCGCCGGACGCCAGACGTTCCTGGTTCGCCTTGTAGCGGCGGGACCAGTTCCCGGCCTCCTCCACATCGGTTTCGCGCAGGACGGAGAAGACCTTCTGCAGGCCCTCCTCGCCGACCACGTCCCGGACCCCGACGGTCTCGGCGTTGGCGGCGGGGACCCGCACCAGCAGGTCGCCCTGGTTCACCCGCAGCACGAGGTAGTCGACCGGCTCCCCCTTGAACACCCGCTGCTCAATACCCTCGATCACTGCGGCACCGTGGTGGGGGTAAACGACGACGTCCCCGATGTTGAACTCCATGACGAACCAGGATACCAGCAGTCCCGGACGCCGGTGCCGTCGCCCGCCCCCGCACCGTCCTTCCCCCCGTCCGGACGTGGCGTCGCTGACGAATTGGTGGTGTGAGTAGGTGTCCAGGGCCGGCAGAGGTTACTCTGGACACGACGAATCCCGCGGAGGCGGGACATCTGCAGTTGATGGAGGAGAACACTGTGAAGACCCGGAAGTCCGCCACCCGGCGGGTGCTCGCCGTCACCGCCGGTTGCGCGGCCCTGGCACTGAGCGCCTGCAGCGCCGGCCAGATCTCCCAGACCGCAACCCAGGTCGCCGCCGTCAACGGCACCAACGGTGAGATCGGCGACGCCGTGGTCAGGGACGTCACCCTGGTCACCCAGGAGGACAACTCCGTTGCCCTGAAGTTCAACGCCTCCAACCAGGCGATGCAGCAGGAGGACATCGTCCTCGAGGACGTCACGGTGCAGGACGCCGACTTCGACTTCGGCGGCGCCCACACCCTGGCCCCGAACTGCTCCCTGGTCGCCGACTCCGACGCCGCCCTCGAGGAGATGAATCCCGGGGGCGCCCCGGTCGGCTGCACCGAGTACCTGCCCACCACGGTGGAGGGCGAGAACTTCTACAACGGCGCCGCCCGCACCGTGACCTTCCAGTTCTCCAACGGCGACGTCGACATCAACGCCCCGATCGTCGACTGGTACGCCGAGGCGGGCAAGACTTACCGCCACCAGGACGGCGTGAACCGCGAGGGTGAGGACACCATCGACGGCCACGAGGAAGGCTCCGACATCCACTAGGATCCCGGCACGTCTCCCCGGAACACGCGTTCGACCCTGTCACGGGCCGGACGCGTTTTCGTGTCCGTGCCACAGGATAGGGTGTTGACCATGGCCACGAAGACGAAGAACCGCAGCACCTACCGCTGCTCCTCCTGCGGGCACCAGGTGTCGAAGTGGGTGGGACGCTGCCCCTCCTGCCAGGAGTGGGGGACGATGGAGGCGGTCGCCCCCGCACCCGTCGCCGCGGCCGGGTCGGGTTCAGGGGCGGGACGCGGCACCGTCCCCGTCGGCCTCACCCCCACCTCCCCCGCCCGTGCGGTCACCGACATCGACCCCTCCACCGCCAACCACCGCACCAGCGGGATCAGTGAGCTGGACCGCGTCCTCGGCGGCGGTGTCGTACCGGGCAGTGCCGTGCTGCTCGCCGGCGAACCCGGGGTCGGCAAGTCGACGCTGCTGCTCGAGGTGGCCAACCGCTGGGCCCGGCAGGGGCGCAGCGTCCTGTACCTGACCGCCGAGGAATCCGTGGGGCAGGTCCGCCACCGCGCCGAGCGGACCGGCGCACTGTCACCGTCCCTGTTCCTCGCCGCGGAGCACGACCTGGAGACCGCCCTGGGGCAGATCGACGGGGTGCAGCCGGAGCTGGTCATCGTCGACTCCCTGCAGACCCTCAACGCCTCCGGCGTGGAGGGCGTGGCCGGGGGTGTCGCGCAGACCCGCGCCGTCGCCGCGACGTTGACGACGCTGGCGAAGTCCACCGGGGTTCCGGTGCTGCTGGTCGGTCACGTGACCAAGGACGGTGCGGTCGCCGGCCCGCGCACCGTGGAGCACCTGGTAGACGTGGTGCTCAACTTCGAGGGTGACCGGCACAGTTCACTGCGCTTCCTGCGCGGGCAGAAGAACCGCTTCGGCGCCACGGACGAGGTCGGCTGTTTCGAGCAGACCTCCGAGGGGATCCGCGAGGTGGCGGACCCGTCCGGACTGTTCCTGCACCAGCGCGAGGATCCGGTCGCGGGGACCGCGGTGACGGTTCTGATGGACGGCAGGCGCGCGATGCTCGGCGAGATCCAGACCCTGGCCATGGACACCGACATGCACACGCCGCGGCGCGTGGTCACCGGCATCGACGCCAGCCGGGTGTCGGTGGTGCTGGCCGTCCTGGCCAGCAGGGCGGGGATCGACCTGATGAAGCACGAGGTCTACGCATCGACAGTCGGGGGAATGAAGATCTCCGAGCCCGGGGCCGATCTGGCGCTGGCCATGGCACTGGCATCCACCGCCGCCGAGAAAGCCCTCCCCACCGGCCTGGTGGCCGTCGGCGAGGTCGGCCTGGGAGGGGAGGTCCGCCGGGTCGCCGACCTGCGGCTGCGACTGTCGGAGGCCGCCCGGCTGGGCTTCACCACGGCACTGGTCCCGGAGGCCACCCGCGGCGCCGACCGGGTCACTCCCCCGAAGGGACTGAAGGTCATCCCGGTCAGCACGGTCGATGAAGCCGTGAGCGCGCTCAGCCTGGGGAAGGCACGGAAGAACAACTGAGGCGCGCCCGGGGCGCGGGCTACACCAGGTTGAAGGTCTGCTGCTCGGAGGTGTTGTCGCCGATGTGGCCGTAGACCATGTAGGCGCCGGGGCCGACCGGCTCACGGTTGTCGCAGCTGTCCGGGGCGGACGTGGTCCTGGACCAGCCCGTCATCTCGAACGTCCGGGACTGCTCCGGCTCCAGCTCCAGGCTCCCCGACGACGTCGGTGAATTGCAGTCCGTGTCTCCCCACACCCGGGTGTAACCGGAATCCATGGTGAAGACCTCGAACCTCAACTCGTCCTCCGACAGGTCGATGTCGCAGTCCGCCCCGGTCGGGTTCGTGACCTCCAGGAAGAAGTTCGGCTGGTCCCCGTCCCTGAACGTCGGGGCACCCGGGCGAACCGAAAGCTGCAGGTCCTCCAGCACGCAGGAATCCTTGTTGGCCAGCTCATCGGCCCCCTCGGACGGCTCCCCCGCCGCCTCGGTCGCGGTCGCCTCCCCGGAGGGGTCCGCGGCGTCCTCCGACGGTTCCCCGGACGCGGATGCGGACGTGCTCCCCCCGGAGGAACCCGACGGCTCCGGCGGGGCCGCGGACCCGGACTCAGACTGCGTCTGTTGTGCGACCGGAACCGACTCGTCGTCCCCGCCGGTCAGTGAGCTGACCACCCACCACAGCAGGGCAATGACCACGACCAGTGCGACGATCGCCGCGATGCGGCGTCGCCGGTAGATCTCCGGGGGCAGTGGGCGCTGGTCGTCGTGCGGATTACGGGGCGATGTCACATGCCCAGTCTAACCAGCACTTACGTCCCCACCCGGGTATGACACCCCGGGAAACCTCAGGGCAGTTCCTGCCGGTCCAGCCCGTCGATGTCGAGCCCGTAATTGACCACCGGTTCACTCAACCCGTCCGACAGGCGGTAACGCATCCCCACCACCCCGCACGCGCCCTCGCGCAGGAGGGACAGGATCCCCGGGGAACGGTCCACGATATGGTTCGCGATCTCCACGACGTGGTGCTTCTCGAAGTCCTCGCTGGTGTCCGCCCCGAGCGCCCGCGCCGCCAGCAGTGACGGCGTCACCTTCTCGACCAGCACACGCTGGAAGCCCGGGGGCATGCTGCCGGTCTCCAGCGCCGACTGCGCCGCCCCGACCGCACCGCAGCTCTCATGGCCCAGCACCACCACCAGCGGAACCCCCAGGGACACCACCGCGAACTCCAGCGATGCCAGCACCGACAGGTCAGTGATCTCACCGGCGGTGCGGATCACGAAGATGTCGCCGAGCCCCTGGTCGAAGATGATCTCCACCGGCACACGCGAATCGGAGCACGCCAGCACCACCGCGTGCGGACGTTGCCCCGAGGTCAGCAGTTCGCGGCGTCCCCTGTCCTGGTGGGGATGGTCGGAGTCCTCGGCCATGAAGCGGCGATTCCCCTCGACCAGGGACTCCAGCGCCTCCTGCGGGGTGGGTTCGTTAGTCATGCGCACCATTCTGCCACTTTGCCGGGAATGTGTCCGTGCGGCAGAGTGGACACCGACATGACAGCCACGACTACTGCAACCAGCGGCACGGACTCCCTCGGCCGCGTCCTCAACGACTGGTTCGCGTCCACCGCACGCGAGCTGCCCTGGCGCATGCCGGGCACGTCCCCGTGGGCGGTCCTGCTCAGCGAGATCATGTCCCAGCAGACACCGGTGGCGCGCGTGGCCCCCCTGTGGGCGGCCTGGCTGCGACGCTGGCCGACCCCTGCCGCGCTGGCGGACGCTCCGACGGATGAGGTGCTCCGCGCCTGGGCGAACCTGGGATACCCGCGCCGCGCCCTGCGACTGCGGGAATGCGCCGGGGCGATCGTCGAACAGCACGACGGGGAGGTCCCCTCCACTGTCCCCGAGCTTCTCGCGCTGCCCGGCATCGGCGAGTACACCGCCCGCGCCGTCGCCGCGTTCGCGTTCGGGCATGCGGTCCCCGTGGTCGACACCAATGTCCGGCGGGTGCACCGGCGCCTGGCCCGTGGGGAGTTCCTGCAGGGGCCGGCGAAGACTGGGGATCTCGCCGACGTGGCCGATCTGATGCCGTGGGTCGACGAGGACCCGGCACTGGTCAAGCGTGGTTACAGCAATCCGCGGCACGACCGCGCGACCAGGCAGGACCGCCGGGAGGCCCTCGGAATGTGTGCCTCACTGATGGAGTTGGGCGCGACGGTGTGCACCGCACGTTCCCCCCGGTGCGACGAATGCCCGGTGTCCTCGCGGTGCCGTTGGATCGCCCTGGGACGCCCCGCCCCGAGCGCCGCGGAATCCGCGAGGGCGAAGAAGCGGGTGCAGAAGTTCGAGGGCACCGACCGTCAGGTCCGCGGGCGGATCATGGCGATCCTGCGCGGGGACGGGTCCGCCACCGAGATTTCCGCGACGTCAACGGACTTCACCGGAACCAGCGAGGACGCCGGTCAGCGGGCACGGGCACTGGAGTCGCTGGTGGCCGACGGCCTGGTGGAGCGCTCGGGGGACACCTACCGACTCCCCCGGTAGCCCTCCCGGATTCCCCAGCACGCCCCCTGCACGCAGTACGGCACCCAGGGGTGGTTCTGAATTCCCACATCCCTGGGTGCCGAAATGCCGCCCCACCCGCAGAGTCTGCGGCTGGGGCGGCGGGGCCACGGAGAGCCCCGGGTGCCAGTTACCCCCCGACTACTCCTGACGCTCGCCGGCGGTGGCGTCCTGCGTCTCCGGCAGCTCCGAGGAGGAGGAGTCCTCGCCGTGGGTCGCCGCGTCGATCACGGCGTCCTGCGCCTCGTCGGACGGCTCAGCGGCGATCTCCGGCAGCGGCTTCGGACGGGTGTCGAAAGTGAACTTCACACCCTCGCCCTTGCCTTCGCCGTCCCAGTCGTCCACGTCGACCGAGACGATCTCGCCGGCACCGATCTCGCCGAACAAGATCTTCTCGGACAGGTGGTCCTCGATCTCCCGCTGGATGGTGCGGCGCAGCGGACGGGCACCGAGCACCGGGTCGAAACCGCGGGAGGCCAGCAGGTGCTTGGCCTTGTCCGTCAGCTCCAGATCCATGTCCTTCTCCTCCAGGGCGGTGCGCACCCGGCCGGTGAGCATGTCGACCATCTGGACGATCTGCTCGCGGGTGAGCTGGTGGAAGACAACGATGTCGTCGATACGGTTGAGGAACTCCGGCCGGAAGTGCTTCTTCAGCTCATCGTCGACCTTCGTCTTCATCCGGTCGTACTGGGCATCCTCGTCCTGCTCACCGGAGCCGGAGAAGCCCATGCCGACGGCCTTCGAGATGTCCTTGGTACCCAGGTTCGAGGTGAAGATGAGCACCGTGTTCTTGAAGTCCACCACGCGGCCCTGGCCGTCGGTGAGACGACCGTCCTCGAGAACCTGCAGCAGCGTGTTGTAGATCTCGTTGTGCGCCTTCTCGATCTCGTCGAACAGCACCACGGAGAACGGCTTGCGGCGGACCTTCTCGGTCAGCTGGCCGCCCTCGTCGTAGCCGACGTAGCCGGGAGGTGCACCGAACAGGCGGGACGCGGTGAACTTGTCGTGGTACTCACCCATGTCGATCTGGATCAGCGAGTCATCGTCGCCGAACAGGAACTCCGCCAGCGCCTTCGACAGCTCGGTCTTACCGACGCCGGACGGGCCGGCGAAGATGAACGAACCACTGGGACGCTTCGGGTCCTTCAGGCCGGCACGGGTACGGCGGATCGCCCGGGACACGGCCTTGACCGCGTCGTCCTGGCCGATGATGCGCTTGTGCAGCTCATCCTCCATGTGCAGCAGCCGGGAGGACTCCTCCTCGGTCAGCCGCACGACGGGGATGCCGGTCCAGGTACCCAGGACCTCGGCGATCTGCTCCTCGCCGACCTCGGCGACGTCGTCGAGTTCACCGGCACGCCACTGCTTCTCCTTCTCGGCGCGCTCCTCGGTGAGCTTGCGCTCATCGTCACGCAGCGAGGCGGCCTTCTCGAAGTCCTGGTCGTCGATGGCCGCTTCCTTGGTGCGGCGCACCTCGGCGATCCGGTCGTCGACGTCCTGGATGGCCTTCGGTGCCGTCATCCGCTTGATGCGCATGCGGGCACCGGCCTCGTCGATGAGGTCGACGGCCTTGTCCGGCAGGAAACGGTCGTTGATGTACCGGTCGGACAGCCGTGCCGCGGCGGCCAGTGCACCGTCGGTGATGGACACGCGGTGGTGTGCCTCGTAGCGGTCACGCAGACCCTTGAGGATCTCGATGGTCATCTCAGCGCCGGGCTCGGGGACCTGCACCGGCTGGAAACGACGCTCCAGGGCGGCGTCCTTCTCGATGTGCTTGCGGTACTCGTCCAGCGTGGTGGCACCGATGGTCTGCAGCTCGCCGCGGGCCAGCTTCGGCTTCAGGATGCTGGCCGCGTCGATCGCGCCCTCGGCGGCACCCGCACCCACCAGGGTGTGGATCTCGTCGATGAACAGGATGATGTCGCCGCGCTGGTTGATCTCCTTGAGCACCTTCTTCAGGCGCTCCTCGAAGTCACCGCGGTAACGGGAACCGGCGACCAGGGAGCCGAGGTCCAGCGAGTAGACCTGCTTGTCCTTCAGCGTCTCCGGCACCTTGCCGTTGACGATGTCCAGGGCCAGGCCCTCGACGACGGCGGTCTTGCCCACACCGGGCTCGCCGATCAGCACCGGGTTGTTCTTGGTGCGGCGCGACAGCACCTGCATGATGCGCTCGATCTCCTGGCCACGGCCCACGACCGGGTCCAGCTTGCCGTCCTTGGCCGCCTGGGTCAGGTTACGGCCGAACTGGTCGAGGACCAGGGAGTTCGACTTCTGGCCGGGCTTGCCGCCACCGGCCCCGGGCTCGGGGGTCTGGCCGACACCGGCGGTGGCCGGCTCGTCCGGCGCAGCCTCCGGCTCGGAACCCTCGTAGCCCGAGAGCAGCTGGATGACCTGCTGACGCACGCGCGACAGGTCGGCGCCCAGCTTCACGAGCACCTGGGCTGCCACGCCCTCGCCCTCACGGATGAGGCCGAGCAGGATGTGCTCGGTGCCGATGTACTTGTGGCCGAGCTGCAGCGCCTCACGCAGTGCCAGCTCGAGGACCTTCTTGGCCCGCGGCGTAAAGGGGATGTACCCGCTCGGCGGGTGGCCGCCGGTGCCGATGATGTCCTCGACCTCGGTGCGCACCGCCTCCAGGGAAATCCCCATGGACTCGAGCGCCTTCGCTGCGACGCCCTCGCCCTCGTGGATCAGTCCGAGCAGGATGTGCTCGGTCCCGATGTAGTTGTGGTTGAGCGCACGGGCTTCCTCCTGCGCCAGCACGACGACGCGCCGTGCACGGTCGGTGAACCTCTCGAACATTAGCTCTCCCTCACTTCAAGGTCCGGATGTGGGGACCACCTTAGTTACTCGGCGACCCCACGTTGACTCACTTTGCTCAACGTCGGGGTCTGCCACTCTTGTTCCCGCACCGATCACACCGCACATAACCTCGTCATTGCAGATCACAGCATGTTTATTGACCATCCCGGGGATGTGTACGCCGTCAGCGAACACCACCCTTTGTACGCCCCTCGGGCGCCATGGCACGTCCCCGCACCGACTCTTCCGACACCGTCGGCACGGTCCACGGGATCATCCTCCCCCGCCGCGCCACACGTATCTACGCCGACGGTCCCCTCCCGGAGGGGTTGTTGGACGACCTCGTCAACCTCCGGCCCCGGGAGATCGTGACGGTCACCGGCGACCGCGCGGGACGCCGCGCAGAACGCCATATCCGCGAACACTACTGATCAACGGCACGTTTGCTGACCTGGTACGTTTCTGACAAGACAAATATTCTCTCGTAAGCGAAACATCGGTGGGCGAAACGGCTGACGGGCCCCCGGCGCGTCTGTAATGTGGACCACAATCCGGGTACACACGGCGTTAACCCACAGCGGTTGACCCACGCACAAACACGAAGGAGCGTCATGAGCGGATCCCAACCCGCCGTCACGATCGATCAATTGCCGATGCTGGCCAAAGGCACCCTCCCCCTCTTCAAGTCGGGGGTCCTCGGCGCGATGACGCCTGTCGCCATGGGCAAGGCCCTCAAGGCCATCTACCAGTGGGAGTTCCTCCCCGCAGGACTGCTCGCCCTGGGCGCGGCACGCGATCCCTACCACACCGCCATCATCGACGATGCCGGCTCGGTGACATACAAGGAACTGCACGAGCAGACGAACCGTCTGGCACAGGCGTTGTTCCGCACCGGCGTGCGCGAGCGCGACAAGGTCGGCGTCCTGTCCCGGAACCACCGCGGTTTCATCCTGGCCCTGTGCGCGCACGGCCGCCTGGGCACCGACATCGTCCTGCTCAACACCGGCGCCTCGGCGAACCAGACCAGGGCCGTGCTGAAGGAGCAGAAGATCGACCTCCTCTTCATCGACGAGGAGTTCATCCCGCTGCTGCCCAAGGGCTTCGACGAATGCCCGGTGATCGTGAACTGGGAGGAGAACCAGGCCAGCGCCGCGGCACTGCCGGAGGACCACGACCCGACCGAGTACGACGTCATCGAGTACGCCAGCAACGTCGCCGAGGCCACCGCACTGGAGGACCACGCCACCCGCAACCCGGACTGGCCCACCCTCACCGAGGTGCTGCGCACCACCCCGGACGGCCAGAAGATCCCGGCCCGCCCGCGTCGCGGCCGCACCATCATCCTCACCTCCGGAACCACCGGCACCCCGAAGGGTGCCCGGCGTCCGGAGCCCCGCACCTACCTCCCGGCGTCCTCGATCATGTCGAGGATCCCGCTGAAGCACCACCGCGGCTACTACATCGCCGCACCGATGTTCCACACGTGGGGTTTCGCGCAGATCCAGCTCGGCCTCGCGCTGCGCAGCACGCTTATCCTGCAGCGCAAGTTCTCCCCGCGGGAAGCAGTGAAGCTGATCGAGTCGAACCGCCCGCACGCCATCGCGATCGTCCCGACGATGCTGCGCCGTTTGCTCGACGCCGTGCCGGAGAAGTTCAACCCCGGCACGCAGATCATCACCGCCTGCGGCGAAGCCCTGCCGCCGACCGTGATCAAGGAGAGCAACGAGAAGTTCGGCAATGTGCTCTACAACCTCTACGGCTCCACCGAGGTCAGCTGGGCGTCCATCGCGCAGCCCCACGAGCTCGCCGAACACCCGACGACCGCCGGCAAGCCGCCGATGGCCACCGTCCTGAAGATCTTCGGCGACGACGGCCAGGAGCTCCCCGAGGGCGAGATCGGCCGCATCTTCGTCGGCAACGACATGCTCTTCGAGGGCTACACCCGCCCCGGCGTGGACAAGGAGGTCATCGACGGCCTCGTCGCCACCGGCGACCTGGGCTACTACCAGGACGGGCTGCTCTACATCGCCGGACGCAGCGACGACATGATCGTCTCCGGCGGCGAGAACGTGTACCCGCAGGAGACCGAGGACCTGGTCTACAGCCTCGAGAACGTGGTCGAGGCACATGTCCACGGCGTGGACGACCCCGACTTCGGCAAGGCACTCTGCGCCTACGTCGTCCTGGAGGACGGCGTGGACGAGGACGAGTTCAAGGAGACCGCCAAGAAGACGGTCAAGGAGCAGCTGGCCCGCCACAACGTGCCGCGTTACTACGTGTTCATGGACAGCCTGCCGCGGAACGCCGTGGGCAAGGTTGTGCCGCGTGAACTGCCGAAGGTCAACTCCGGCGCCGAGGATGAGGCCGCGTAGCGCAGCTGCCTTCCCGGCGCCCGGGCCCCATTCTGGTTCGGGTCCCGTGACAGCCTGACGGCCTGTGAGCCTGGGAGGGGCCGGCCACCACGATGTAATCGTGGTGACCGGCCCCTCCTTTGCGTTGCGCCCGTCGGCGCCGCGACTTTCACACCCTGTTCAATTTCCACATAGTGAGAACTGCAGGTCACGACGTTTTCAGGTCCCAGCAAAAATCGCCGGGGGTGCTTAAGTCCCGCCGTTCCGGGGCCGAATCCCGGCGGCTCACACGGAAGAACCCCGGACGGTGGAATCCCTTCCACCCTCCGGGGTCTCACTCGTGGGGTGACTGCTCCCCTACGTCAGCTCACTACTTCAGCTGCGAGGAGGACAGGTTCAGCTCGCGGCGGGCGACCACCAGGAGCTGGATCTGCTGGGTGCCCTCGAAGATGTCCAGGATCTTGGAGTCACGGGCCCACTTCTCCAGCAGGGAACGCTCGGAGTAGCCGTAGGATCCGGCCAGCTCCACCGCGCGCAGGGTCAGCTCGGTCGCCATGCGGCCGGCCTTCGCCTTGCACTCGGAGGCTTCCTTGTTGTTCGGCTGCTTGTTGTCGGCCATCCATGCGGCCTTCAGGGTCAGCAGGTAGGCAGCCTCCCAGTCGGCCTCGAGACGGATGTACTCGGAGGCGGCGGCGGTCTGGTTCCAGGCCGGGGCGTCGTAGTCGATCTCGACTCCGGCGTCGGTCAGGATGGTGCGCAGCTTCTCCAGGGAGGCACGGGCAACACCGACGGCCATGCCGGCCACCAGCGGGCGGGTGTTGTCGAAGGTGGCCATCGCACCGGCGAAGGACTTCTTGGTGTCGATCTCCGGGGTTCCGAGCAGCGCGGACTTCGGGATGCGGGCGTTGTCCAGGATGAAGTGCGCTGTGTCGGAGGACCGGATGCCCAGCTTGTGCTCGAGGCGGACCAGGTCGAAGCCCGGGGTGTCGCGCGGGACCAGGAAGGACTTGATGGCCGCGCGGCCGGCGGACTTGTCCAGGGTGGCCCAGACGACCACGTGGTCGCAGCGCTCACCGGCGGTGACGAAGATCTTCTCGCCGTTGAGGACGTACTCGTCGCCGTCCTCCTTGGCGGTGGTGGCCACCGCGGCGGAGTCGGATCCGAACTGCGGCTCGGTGATGGCCATCGCGGCCCACACCTTGCCGTACTCGTCGAGCTGCTCGTCGGTCGCGACGGCGGCGACGGCGGCGTTGCCCAGGCCCTGGTACGGCAGGGACAGAGTCAGTCCCACGTCGCCCCAGCAGGTCTCGATGACGTTGAGCAGGGACGACATGTTTCCGCCGTTGCGGATGCTGCCGTCGTCCTTCTTCTTGTCGCTGCGTCCGCCGGACGCACCGGCCATGTTGCCGCCACCGTCGCTCATACCCTCGACGAGGGACGCCATGGTGTCGAGCTCGACCGGGCGCTCGTGCTCGGCGAGGTCGTACTTGCGGGAGATGGGCCGGAAGATCTCGGCTGCGGCCTGGTGCGCCTGGTTGACGGTCGCCCGCAGCTTCTTCGGGAGTTCAAGGTTGATCATTGCTTATGCTCCTTCGATGATTGGTTGCGGGGACTCAGAGGACGACGACGCCTTCGGCGACACCGATGGCACGCAGGTCGCGGTACCACCGCTCGACCGGGTGCTCCTTGGTGTAGCCGTGGCCGCCGAGCAGCTGGACACCGTCCGAACCGATCTGCATGCCCTTCTCGGAGGCGAAGCGGCGGGCGAGGCCGGCCTCGCGGTTGAAGGACAGGCCCTGGTCGAGGCGGGAGACGCCGCGCTGGGTGATCAGCCGCAGGCCGTCGAGCTCGACGCGGATGTTGGAGATCATGAAGGCCACGGCCTGGCGGTTGGCGATCGGCTCACCGAAGGCGGTGCGCTCCAGGACGTAGGGCTTGGCGTACTCCAGCACGGCCTCGGCGGTGCCGGACGCCAGCGACGCCCAGCCGAGACGGGCGCGGCGGATGATCTCGGCGTAGTCGCTGTTGCGCTGGTCGTCGTCCAACTCGGTGCCGCCCAGGAGGTTGACGGCGGGGACCTTGACGTCCTTCAGCAGGACGCGGCCCAGGCCGGCGGCGCGCAGACCCATGGACGGGTCGGCCTCGACGACGACGCCCTCGGTGGAGGACTCGACGATGGCGAAGGTGTTGACCCCGTCCAGGTCGACGGCGATCACGAAGAGCTCGGCGGAGCCGGCGTTCGGGACCATGGTCTTCACACCGTTGATGACGATGTCGTCACCCTCGCGCTTGGCGGTGGTCTGCAGGACGAAGGGATCGAACAGCGGGCGGGACTCGTTGACGATCACGGCGGCCTGCGGGACGGACTCGCCGGCGAACTCC
>NZ_JBQEDF010000002.1:0-120693 GCF_052107835.1 Corynebacterium sp. | reverse complement strand
GGACGTCGCCCTCGCGGCGTGACTAACAACTGTCACCTAAACGTGCAGCAGACCCTAACCGCATCGAGGACGGTGTCGGGGCGCGAGTGGTAGAAGCGGTGGACGGCTTGGGCTGGCGCGATGCGCCGATTGAGGACATCGACCCGCAGGGGACGGGTCCCGGGGCGCATAGCTTGCTCTGCATCCTCAAGCGCCATCAGAACCTTTTTGGCGTGCGGGAGGAACAGCTGACCGTCCAAGCTCAGCCGCGATCCCCGGGAGGTGCGTACCAGGAGCGAGACCCCGAGGTTCCTCTCTAAACCCATGATCCGCTTGGAGACCGCCTGCTGGCTGATTCCGAATTTGTCGGCCACCTCCTGGAACTGCCCAACCTCAGCGATGGCTACAAAAGTCCGTACAGCTTTGATGTCCACGCTACGATCATAGCTCTACAACCTGTAGTTGTTTCCGTGAACGGTGAGTTGTTTGATCGTGGGGCAGCGACTCTGCTGAGATTGCGGCATGGCTTCCCGAATAGAACAGATAATGCACGTCCAGACACCAGAATTTGCGCACTTTGCGGAGCGAATCGCCCAGGTCACCGATGCGACCTCTCGGCTGAACGTCCTGCCCTTCAATGACACCGAGGCACGCGCTGAACTACTTTCAGTTGTCTTCGGTGGCCCCTTGCCGGCCTCCGTGACGATCTACCCGCCGTTCTACACCGAGCATGGACTGGCCACGACGTTCGGCGAGAACGTCTTCGTCAACCAGGGCTGCACCTTCATGGACGGCGGTGGCATCACCATCGGTGACAACGTCATGATCGCTCCGCGGGTCAGCTTGATCACCGGCGGTCACCCGCTGCCGCTGGCAGAGCGGCGCGAGTACACCGTCAGCGCCCCGATTGTGATCGAGGACGACGTTTGGATCGGTGCGGCTGCCGTAGTCACTCAAGGTGTGACCATCGGTGCGGACGCAGTCGTTGCTGCCGGCGCGGTCGTCACCCACGACGTGCCCGCGCGCACGGTGGTCGCTGGCGTACCCGCCCGAGTGATCAAGAACATCGACTGACATCGTGCTCCCCGACGCTACAAGCTGGGGAGTGCGGTGTCCGGTTGCCCTCAGTGCCTCGTCGACTGCGGCTCTTTGACGATCAGTGGGAGAGCATACGTGCTCTGCTACCCAGTAGCGCAGGACGACGCGGCAGGCCTTGGGCCGACCACCGCCGGGTCGTGGAAGCGATCGTCTACCGCTACCGCACCGGCATCCCGTGGCGTGCCGTGGCACCGTGCACGCCCATGGCCCGCAGTCGCACCACGAACCTCCCGGACACGCGATCGGCCGCTCCCGCGGAGGGTTGACCACGAAGGTCCACCACGCCGTCGACGGCCGGGGCCGTCCGCTGGCCGTGGTCGTCACCCCGGGCCAGGCGCACGATGGACAGACCCTGCCGGTCCTGCTGGGCGACCTGCGCGTGGCCAGGACCGGGCAGGGCAGGCCACGCACGAGTCCCGATGCCCTACTGGCAGACAAGGCATACTCCTCTCGCACGATCCGCCAGACGCTGCGCGCCCGCAGAATCAAGGACGTCATCCCCGAGCGGCGCGACCAGCACGGCCATCGACGCCGACGGGGCCGCTAGTGTGGATGTGCCCCGAGCTTCGACCGAGAGGTCTACAAGGGCCGCAACGTCGTCGAGCGTTCCTTCGCCCTGATCAAGCAATGGAGGGGCTTGGCCACGCGGTTCGACAAGCTCGCGATCGTCTACCGCTCGGCCGTGGTCCTGGCGGCGGTGCTGGTATGGGCTCGCAATTAGCAGACACGCCCTAGGCCTCTATCGGTTTCGCACTGTCTGCGCAGAGCCAGTCACACAGCACACTTCTTCGCAGAGCCAGACTGATGCTCCTGCCTGAGTTCAGCTCACAGCAGCGCGAGCTATCTCGGCGTCCTGCTCTGGTGTTCCACCAGAGACACCCAGTGCCCCGAGGAGGTTTCCTTCCGCGTCCGTAATGGGCACGCCTCCTCCCATAAGCAGCAATCCACCGTTGGTGTGGTCGAAATGCGCGAGAGGTTCGCCCAACTGCACAGGAGCGTTCAGCGCTTCGCTCGGCATCTCGAACATCACCGACGTCCGTGCTTTCGCGACAGCGAGGTCATTCGATGCCAGCCATGCTCCGTTCATCCGTTCGAAGGAAACGAGGTTGGCACCGGCGTCGAGAACGGCGAATACCGCGTTCAGTCCTAGTTCCCGCGCCTTGTGCTTCCCTGCACCGATAACCTGTGTGGCTGATTCGAGGGTGATTGTAGGGTGCGCCATAGGTTCTGCTCCTTACGTTCTCCTGCGGAGAATTAGGCTTTCTGGGTCCACTCGGTTTCCTGCCACTGCTTGGCGGCAGCAATGGTTTCCTGTGGACGCATGGTCCGGTAGTCAGGGTTGTCGGACGTGATCGTGTCGACCATCGCATCGATCATCTCTTGCGGATCGGCCTGATCAGCCAGTGAATCCCCAAAGTCGGGCATGGGCACCTGCGCGGTGTCGGGGTTGTACCACTGCACGTAGCTTTCAGCACCAGTGTCGTTGAAACCGGTGTTGAAAACTCCGGGGTTCACGGTGGCGACCTTGACTCCGAAAGGCTCGAGTTCGACCTTCATCGAACCGGCGATCGCTTCGATCGCATGCTTGGTGGCGCAGTAGGCCCCCAGGAACGGAACAACGAGGATGCCACCCATCGATGAGGTCCACACGATACGTCCCTGCTGACGCTCGATCATCTTCGGGGCGATGGCCTGTACCAGTTCGAGATGGCCAAACACGTTGATGTCGAAGGACTCGCGGACTCGCTGAAGCGGGATATCGACGACAGCTCCACCTTCCATGACGCCTGCGTTGAGCACGAGCACATCCACATCGAAACTTGCGGCATGGGAGATATCAATGTTGTCCCGCAGGTTGAGCTTGATGACAGTCAGTTCAACCCCGGCAGCTTGTGCGTCTTCGCGCACGCTTCGTACCTGTGGCCATGTCTCAGCGGCAGCGATGACGTCCTGGCCTTGACGGGCGAGCTCGATAGCCGCTCCGCGTCCGAATCCACTGCTGGCGCCGGTAATGAGAATCTTCTGGGACATGCACACTCCTTGGGGTAACTATCTGGATACTTACATGGACAAGTGTGACACCCCTGGACCCCCGTGTCAATAACCAGTTGGTTACCGGTAGGTTGGATGCCATGCCACCCAACGCCGCCGAAACCAAGCGAAGGATCTTAGAAGCCGCTCGTAGCGAGTTCGCCGAGCATGGCCTGGCGGGTGCCCGAGTGGACCGGATCGCCGAAGCGGGCAATGTCAACAAACGGTCGATCTACGTGCACTTCGGCCCCAAGGACACCCTGTTCGACATCATTGTGGCGCTATCGCTGACCGAGATGGCAGAGGCGGTCCCGTTCACGGTCGAAGACCTGCCCGGATATGCAGGAGCACTGTTCGATTACCTGATTGAGCATCCAGAGGTTCTTCGGTTGACCTCGTGGGCTGGGCTGGAACGTCCTGACGCCTCTGCCGACGAGGTCGCTGCGTACGCACCGAAGATAGCAGCGCTCTCGGAGAGGTTCGGCGGACAGGCAGTCGATGTTCTCACCTTGCTGCTAGGACAAGTCACTGCATGGCAGTACGCTTCTTCGGCACTGAAGATCCACTCCCCGGAGGAGCCCTGGTCCCCTGACCGGTTGAAGCGGCATCGAGCAATGCTCGTCACCTCGGTCGCGAGCTGTATTAGCGCAGCAGAGTAGAGCTACCGAAAGGGCTAGCGTCCAACGATCTAGAAGCCCTTCTGCTACCGCCCTCGCCGTGACAGAGCTTCCAGCATGCTCAACGACGGAAGGCCCCGGCCATGATCATCGGCGCGGATCACTCATGAAGCCGGTGGCCACGGAGCACGACATATAGTGATCAAAAAAGCACGCCGCATAACGATCACATTCACACACGCTGACGGAGTCGGGGTATCCGCGTCAGGTGCGCAGGTGGCGGCGCGGTGAGCCGTTGGACAACGCCGAGGTGGTGTTCGGGGGTGAGTCGACGGACGTGGCCGTCGGCGCCGCCTTCGATCTCACCGAGGGCTTCGAGAGACTTCTCGTCGAGCGCTCCATCGACTTCTACCTGTCCGAGAGTTTCACCGAGGTCGACGGGGAACTCCGCAGGATCGACGTTCCGGAGGACTGCGAGGTGTCCATCCACCGGGACTACCTGGTGATACTCCCCCGCACCGAGGTCAACGGAATCCCCTCCGGCGCACTGGCGGTGGCGGACCTGAATGCCTGGCTCGACGGGGGCCGCGAGGCCACGGTCCTCTTCACCCCGGACGGGCACACGTCGCTGCAGTCCTTCGCGTGGACGGAGAACTACCTGGTCCTGACGCTGCTCCATGACGTCACCACCCAACTGCGCACGTTCACCGTCGGCGACTGGACCGCCGGGACGGTCGGGGGGCTCCCGGCACAGGCCACGGTGACGGTTGTCGGGACGTCCCCCACCCACGACGACGAGATCTGGCTGCTCGCGTCCTCCACCCTCCAGCCGTCCACGTTGCTGCGTGGGGTCCTGGGGGAGCTTCAGCCGGAGACAGCACGGCGCGCGCCGGCACGTTTCGATGCGTCGGGAATGGCCAGTGTCCAGCAGTGGGCGACCTCCGCCGACGGCACGAGGATCCCGTACCTGGTCTCGGGGTACCTCGACGGGACGACGCGCCCCACGCTGGTCAACGCCTACGGCGGTTTCGAGGTGTCCCTGCTGCCGGGGTACTCGGCGGTATCGGGGATCTCGTGGCTGAGCCGGGGTGGCCTGGCGGTGCAGGCGAATCTCCGCGGCGGTGGGGAGTTCGGCCCGGCATGGCATTCGCAGGCCGTGAAGCTGAACCGGGAGAAGGTCTTCGAGGACCACCGGGCGGTGCTCGAGGACCTGGTCGCCCGTGGGTACACCGACACCTCCACCCTGGCGGTCCGCGGCGGATCGAACGGGGGCCTGCTGACCGCGGTGTGCCTGACCTCGTACCCGGAGCTGGTCGGTGCCGTGGTGTCGCAGGTTCCGCTGGCGGACATGCTGCGCTACCACCGGCTCTCCGCCGGCGCGTCCTGGATGGCCGAGTACGGCAACCCGGACGAGGCGGACGAACGCGAGGTCATCGAGCGCTACTCCCCTGTCCAGCGAGTCGCCTCCGCCACCGACGTCACGTACCCGCCGGCACTGGTCACCACGTCGACCAGGGACGACCGCGTCCACCCCGCCCACGCCCGTTCCCTGGCATGGCTGCTGAAGGAGGCGGGGCAGCCGGTGGACTACTGGGAGAACAGTGAGGGCGGGCACGGCGGTGCCGCGGACAACAGCCAGGTGGCGTTCACCGAAGCGCTGATCTACAGCTGGTTGACGCAGAAGATCAGCGGGGAGTGAAAGGGAGGGCCGGAGGGTCCTACACTGGGAGCCATGAACGGCTTGGCCGCCGTGGACTTCGAGCTGGCGCGCCAGGTGCTGCAGCGGGGCATCGCGGCGCTGTTCCTGATCGGCTTCGTCTCCACGCTGAACCAGTTCCGACCGCTCGCGGGTGAACGCGGCCTGCTGCCCGCCCCGGAGTTCCTCGACCGGGCCCGCGAGATCGAGAAGGCACGGGGCGAACCAGTGCTGCGCCCCACCCTGTTCCGCCTGCTCAGGTACACCGACCGGCGGTTGGCTGCCCTCTGCTGGGTCGGGATCGTTGTGTCCCTGCTGCTGGTCCTGGGCGTCCCGCAGACCGGTCCGCCGTGGGTGCCGATGCTGTGTTTCCTGGCGCTGTGGTTCGGCTACATGTCGGTCACCAGCATCGGGAGGACGTTCTACGGTTTCGGCTGGGAGATGCTGCTGTGCGAGGCGGGGTTCCTGGCGGCGTTCCTCGGCTCTGATGCGCAGCCGCCCGCCACCCTGGTAATCGTGCTGTTCTGGTGGCTGGTCTTCCGCCTGGAGTTCGGGGCGGGGATGATCAAGATCCGCGGCGGACGCGAATGGCGCGACCTCACGGCGATGATGCACCACCACCAGACCCAGCCGATGCCAGGGCCGTTGAGCAGGCAGTTCCATCTGCTCCCCGCCTGGTTCCACCGGGGCGAGGTGGTCGGCAACCACATCACCCAGCTCGGGGTCACGTGGCTGCTGTTCGTGCCCGTGCTCAGCCTGGTCGTCGACGCGTCCTGGCCGGTGGTTGTCGGCGCCGTGGCCGCCGGTCTGGTCATTGTGACGCAGCTGTGGCTGGTGGCCAGCGGCAACTTCGCCTGGCTGAACTGGGCGACGATCGTGCTGGCGTTCTCGGCGGTCGGGGTGGCAGGCTCCGGGGAACAGACCGGGGACCTTCCGGTGTACTGGGCCGTCATCACCACGGCGGTGTTCGCCGTCTACGTCCTGCTCAGTTGGCCAGCGGCGCGGAACCTGTTCTCGAAACGGCAGGTGATGAACGGATCATTCAACCGGTGGCAGCTGGCGAACGCCTACGGCGCCTTCGGCACGGTGACGACGACACGTACCGAGTACGTCATCGAGGGGACGCTGGGCGGTGGGGACTGGCAGGAGTACGGCTTCCGGGGCAAGCCCGGCGACGTGCGCCGGGTCCCGCGGCAGTTCGCCCCGTACCACCTGCGGCTGGACTGGATGATGTGGTTCCTGCCGCTGGGCGGGAGGCTGGATTCATGGTTCACGGTGCTGCTGCGACGGCTGCTGGAGGCTGATCCCGCGACCCTGCGCCTGCTCGGCGATGACCCCTTCGACGGTGAGCCTCCGGACGCGGTGCGGGTGATCTCCTACCGCTACCGGTTCGCCACCCGCCGGGAGTTCGCCGAGCAGGGCGTGCGGTGGATCCGGGACCGCCGGTACGAGCTGGTCCCGGCTATGTGGCGGGACGCGGTGCTGTAGCGGATCCAGGTGCACGCACCAGGAGCAGGTTGCCGACCACGACGGCAAGGCCGAACATCAGTGCCGCGTCAATGGCGTGGGCCAGGAACGCGCCCACCGCGGTGGGGCCACCCCAGGCGTTGACGGTCATCGCGGGGTCGGTGCTGAACCCGACCTGCATCCCCATCCTCACGGCCAGGTAGCCGCAGAACAGGGCGACGATGACCGCACCGACGAAGCGCAGGAAGAACAGGAAGTTCCGTGTGCTCTTCACCGACCCCGTGGCATCCCCGAGGGTCGCCCGGAATCGTTGGGCTGTCCGTCTGCTCCATGGGATTCCGAGCCAGCGCAGCGTTCCGTGGCGCCAGGTCAGGACACCACCACCGAGTACCAGGCACAGCGCCAGGACCACGTGCTGCGCGATGGCGTTGGTCGGGGGATCGTGGTCGGGTGCGTCTGTCCCCGTACCGGCGGCGATGAAGCCCAGAACCACGCCGGCGGCGAGCGCCGTCACGGTCAGGGACACGAGGGGGCGGGACAGTGTGTTCCGGGACAGTGTGTTCAGCATGGAACGGACGTTATTGTCCGGTGGTCCCCGACCACATCACCCGCCAGAGGGATATTCCCTCCCGGGGTCAGCCGCCGAACTTCTCGTCGATGAACCCGGTGACGTGCTCCGCCAGCAGTTCATTCGCCCGCGTCGTCAGATGTTCCGAGGCGGCGAAGATGTGGGTCTGGTCGGCAACCTCCGAGACCCAGGCGTCCTGCCCGCACACCACCGCCCCGGGCACCGCGCAGGCGTCCTCGTTCGCGCCGTGGGTGAACCCGTGGTCCCCGGCATTGTCCACCAGATCGTCGATGAAGGAGTACGTGTCGAGCACCTGGACGCGGTCGTCCTCCGGCAGGGCGTCCTGCAGCTCATCGTTGTAGGC
Organism: Corynebacterium sp.; assembly: GCF_052107835.1. Taxonomy (GTDB): domain Bacteria; phylum Actinomycetota; class Actinomycetes; order Mycobacteriales; family Mycobacteriaceae; genus Corynebacterium. The sequence goes on along the minus strand of NZ_JBQEDF010000002.1, from coordinate 112,873 downwards.
GACGGTGAGCTCGCCGACGAAGTCCCGCGAGGCCTCCGTCTCGAACCACGGCGCCTTCGCCAGGTCGTAGAGGGTGAACACAACGATCTGCCCGGCATCGTTGTCGAGCATCCGCTGCACCGTGTCCGCTTCGTCGGACGCCGCCTCCCGCACGCGGTCACGTTCGGCGTCCATGACATCACCGGACACGGGAACGTTGTCCCGCAGCGACTCCGCCATCTCCTGGTTGATCATTGGATCGTAGTTGTAGGCGACGTCGTTCGTCCCGACGAACACTGTCGCCACCTGACTGGGGCTGAACGAACCGTGTTGGTCGAGGAAGCGGTCCAGCTGGACGTCGGCACTGATCGGGGCACCGTCGGGATCATCGGACACCGCGGAGTACGGCTCGGCGGCACGCGCACCACCCTGCGCGTAGTTCAGGTGACCCGGGCCCGGTTCCCACGTAGACGTCCGCGGCGTCCCTGACCGCCTCATTGGAACCGGTGGGTTGTCCCAAGTCCTCGGCGACATGCTGCGCCCAGGTCTGTCCCGGCATCGTGGTGAAGCGGAACCCGTAGGTTCCCGCATCGGTGAGGCTGTCGCCGAAGAACACCGCCTCGGCGGTGCCGGAGGCGGACCTGTCGCTGCTGCAGCCTGCGAGCACCAGCGCGACGGAGGCCACGACCGCCGCGGGGGTTCCCGGAATTGTCCGCGCGCTCACTGGAACGCCCGCTCGATGATCTCCAGCGCCCCGATGGCGTCCTCCGGGGCGACGGGCGGAGGGGCCCCGTCCCGGATCGCCGAGGAGAGCCCGCGGTAGAAGTCCCCGTAGTTGCCGTCCTCGGTGGGGATGCGGTGCTGCACCTCACCGGCGTACAGCATCCCCCACTGCTCCTGCGGCGTCGTCCCGAAACCGGGGTCACCGGGGCGGCGTCCCGCCTTCAACGCCGCCTCCTGACCATCCAACCCCCAGGTCACGTACCCCGCGTCCGACCCCGACACGCTGAAGCGCGGTGCCGGAACCGGTGCGACCGCACTCGCCCACAGGTGCGACATGACGCCGTTGGCGTGGTGCAGTGCGAGGAATGCGTCATCATCGGCGGCGGCGAACGGCCGGCGGCTGGCGATCTCCGCGTGGACGTCCTCCACCGGGCCGAACAACTGGAGTGCCTGGTCGATGATGTGCGTACCGAGGTCGAAGACGATCCCGCCACCCTCGCCGTGGGTGCTGGTGGTCTTCCACGACAACGGCTGCTGCGGCTTGAATCTCTCGAACCGGGACTCGAAACGGTGCACCTGTCCGAGGTCACCGCTTTCCACCAGCCGGCGGACGGTGAGGAAGTCGCCGTCCCAGCGCCGGTTCTGGAAGACGGTCAGCACGAGGCCCTTCTGCGAGGCCTTCGCCACCAGGGACCGACCGCCCCCGGATGTCAGGGCGAAGGGCTTGTCCACGACGACGTGCAGACCGGCGTCCAGCGCCCGGTGGGCGAGGTCCTCGTGGGTGGAACTCGGTGTACCGATCACGACCAGGTCGTAGTCCCCGGCATTGGCCCAGACATCGTCCGGTGAGTCCAGGAGCCGGACGTCCGGGTACTCCTCCAGGGCGGCCCGACGCCTCTCCCCGTTGCCGGTGACCACGGCGGTGACCTCGAAATCAGGGTCGGCCGCCAGGAACGGCGCGTGGAAGATCCGGCCGGACAGTCCGAAACCGAGGATGGCGGCGCGGATGGGTGTGGTGTCTGCGGTGCTCATGCCTTACGAGAGTAGTTGCGGACGGGCCTGGGCGACCCTGTCCCTCACCGCGGTGATCTCCCGCGGTGTCACGCGGCAACACCCGCCGATGTAGCGCACCCCGGCATCGAGGAGGTCGGGGACGGCGTCGATGAGGGACGCGGGTTCCCCGCTCCGGGGTACCCACACCCGTCCGATGTGGTCCCAGGTCTCCCCGCTGTTGGGGTAGGCGATCAGGGGTGTGTCAGTGAACTCTGCCATGCGGCGGACCCCGGCGAGCACGTCGGGCACCGCCCCACAGTTCACGCCGAGCCCCTGGATCACCGGGGTGTCAGCAACGATCGACGCGACCTCCTTCAGGTCCGTGCCGTCGCTGAGGGTGCCGTCCTTCACCGTCACCGACAGCAGCGCAGGATGCCCTGCCGCGGACAGCTCCCCCGCCAGCGCCTCCACCTCGAGGATCGAGGGCACGGTCTCCGCCAGCAGCCAGTCCGCGCCGGTGTCGGCGAGGATCCCGATGCGGCGCCGGTGCCACCGGGCGAGTTCGCCGGACGAGACGCCGTAGGCGCCGTCGTACTCGGTACCCTCCCCCGGGCCCGCACCGTAGGGGCCCACGGAGGCGGCGATTCCACGGTCGCGCCCATCCACGGCCGATGCCTCAAGGGCGGCGTCCTGCGCCAGACGGACACTGGAGCGCAGCAGGGATTCCGCGAGTGCATCGGCGTCCTGCGCCGGGGCGCCGGCCGCGATGAGACCGTCGACGGTGACCTCGTAAGAGCAGGTGGTGGCGATGTCGGCGCCGGCGTCGAAGAAGTCCCGGTGGGCGGCGAGCACCTCCGCAGGGTTGTCACGCAGGATCTGCGCGGACCACAGCGAACCGGTGATGTCGTTGCCGCGGTCCTCCAGCCGGGTGCCGAATCCTCCGTCGAGAATGAAAATGGGGTCTGTCATCCAACCCAGTGTAGACCGAGCTGTACAGTGTTCGCATGACCGCACAGACCAGCACCGACGACAGCACCAGCACTGCGCCGGAACACTCCTCCCTGAAACGCTCCATGGCCTCGCGCCACCTGGTGATGATCGCCCTCGGTGGCGTGATCGGCTCGGGACTGTTCGTCTCCTCCGGCTACACCATCGAACAGGCCGGACCGCTCGGGGCGGTGCTGGCCTACGGTATCGGCGCGCTCGTCGCGTGGCTGGTCATGACCTGCCTCGGCGAACTCGCGGTGGTCTACCCGGTGTCCGGCGGCTTCCACGTGTACGCCACCCGGAACCTGGGGTCCGCCTGGGGTTTCACCACCGCCTGGTTGTACTGGCTGTGCTGGGCGGTGGCGCTGGGCAGCGAGTTCACCGCCATCGGGATCCTGATGCAACGGTGGTTCCCGTCGGTTCCGGTGTGGGTGTGGTGCCTGGTGTTCGCCGCGGTGCTGTTCACCCTGAACGCGATCTCCTCGAAGGTCTTCGGCGAGGCGGAGTTCTGGCTGTCGCTGATCAAGGTCATCGCCGTGGTGACGCTGATCGTGGTGGGCGCCGCGTCGATCATCGGCATCAATCCCCTGACCGATGAACCGGCACTGGGGCTGGGCAACTTCGACACCGGTGACGGCCTGTTCCCGGCCGGTATCGGCGGCGTGCTGATCACCACCCTCGCGGTGTTCTACGCCTTCTCCGGCACCGAACTGATCGGGGTGGCCGCCGGGGAGACCAGGGATCCGTCGACGACGATCCCGCGGGCCATCCGCACCGCGGTGTTCCGGCTGACGGTGTTCTTCATCGGCGCGATCGCGGTGATCGCCGCGATCATCCCGTACGCCAACGCGGGACTGGACGAGAGCCCGTTCGTCACCGTCTTCGACGTCGTTGGACTGCCCGGCGCAGGTGACGTGATGAACTTCGTGATCATCACCGCACTGCTGTCCGCGGGCAACTCCGGGTTGTTTTCCTGCACCCGGATGCTCCACTCCCTGGCTGCGGAAGGTCAGGCGCCGGCGGTACTGGCACGGACGACGGCGAAGGGCATTCCCATGGTCGCCCTGTGCGTGTCGATGCTCGGCGGACTGGCGTCGCTGCTGTCGAGTGTCGTCGCCCCGGGCAGCCTGTTCCTGGCCCTGGTGTCCGTGGCCGGGTTCGCCGTTGTGGCGGTGTGGATCTCCATCGCCGCGTCCCAGATCGCGTTCCGTCGGCGGTTCACTGCCGCGGGAGGACGCACTGCCGCACTGCCGTACCATTCGCCGCTGTTCCCGGTTGTTCCGGTCACGGCCCTGGTGCTGCTCGTGGTGTCCCTGATCGGGGTGGGGTTCGACCCGTCACAGCGGGCCTCCCTGTACTTCGGGGTGCCGTTCACGCTGGCATGCCTGGGGTACTTCCGGTGGAGGCACGGTCCCGGGGTGTTCCTGCCCGCGCGGAGTGTCGAGGAGGACTTCACGGACCGTGCTGTGCCCGTGTAGCGGCGTTGAGGATCGTCGGGATCACACCTCCGGACCGGAGCAGGTCGATCTCCATCCCGGTCTCCACCGCCGCCGTTGCGACGTAGTGGTCGGCCCCGGCACCGTGGTGGACCATGATCTCCACAGGGCCACGCGGTCCCAGTCCCCGGGCGGGCAGGACATCCACCGTGTCTCCAGGGGCCAACGCACCCAGAACCGTCGTGAGCTCACCGGATGTCTCCACCGGGAGAATGCCCATGCCGACCAGGTTGGACCGGTGGATCCGCTCGAAGCTGGCGGCCAGGACAGCACGAACCCCCAGCAGCGCCTGGGCCTTCGCCGCCCAGTCCCGTGACGAACCCATTCCGTAGCGCTCCCCCGCCACCACGATGACCGGCAGTTGTTCATCCCTGTAGCGGCGCGCGCCGTCCCACAGCCGCATCCGGTCGCCCGACGGACCATGCACCGTGTACGCCGACGGTGCGTCCTGCTCCCCGGCGCCCGGAAGCAGGGAGTTACGGACGGCACGGGCAGCGAACGCGCCGCGACCCATGACCTCCCAATTCCCCCGACGGGATGCGAAGACATTCAGGTCATTACGGTCCTCACCATGCTCGACCAGGAAGTCCGCGACGGCACCGGCGCGCGGGATGGCACTCGCCGGAGAGATGTGGTCGGTGGTGACGTCGTCACCGAGTACCAGCAGGGGGTGGGCACCGGTAACCCCGTCCAGCACCGGCGGCGACGGTACCCCGTCCGACCGGGCGAACGGTGGTGGGCGCAGGATCGTCGACGCTGGATCCCAGGGGAAACGGAGAGAGTCCGGCACCTCCAGCTGCTCCCACATCTCATTGCGGGAGGCCGCACGGAAGTCGGCGGCGAAGTCCGCCGGGTCCACAGCATCGGCGACGGCCCTATCGACCTCGTCGGGACCCGGCCACAGGTCAGCAAGGTGGATCTCCCTCCCGTCAGCCAGGATCTGCACCGGCTCGGCGGTCAGGTCACGGCGCAGGTCACCTGCCAGCGCAAAGGCCACAACCATGGCTGGGCTGACCAGGAATCCGATGCTGAGATCCGGGTTGATCCGCCCGGGGAAGTTGCGGTTACCGGACAGCACGGCTCCGGGGACGATGCGTCCTGCGTCCCGCGCCCGGGTGATCCCGTCCGGAAGCCCACCGGAATTGCCGATGCAGGTCGTGCAACCGAAGCCCACGATGTCGAAGCCGACGGAGGACAGGTCGTCGAGTAGCCCGCCGCGTCGGAGGTAGGACGCCGCTGCCGGGGATCCCGGCGCCAGCGAGGTCTTCACCCAGGGCGGTGGGGTGAGACCGAACTCGCGGGCCCTGCGGCCGACGAGACCTGCGGTGATGATCAACCGTGGATCGGTGGTGTTCGTGCAACTGGTGATGGACGCCAGTGCCACGGGGAACTCTGGCATCGCGTGCGGCATATCCGGCGCGTCCGGTGCCCCCGCGCCGGGCTCCGACATCAGTGCGTCCGGGATCCCCGACACCGGCAGCAGGTCCTGGGGGCGCCGCGGTCCGGCGGCGCTGGGCGCGACCGCCGACAGGTCGATGGACAGCGTGCGTGAGTAGGACGGTTCAGCATCCGGATCGAACCACAGGCCGGCGGCACGGCAGTAGCGTTCGACGAGGGCGACGTGGACGTCATCCCGTCCCGTCATGCGCAGGTAATCCAGCACAGCGGCATCCACCGGGAAGTACCCGGTTGTGGCGCCGTACTCCGGTGCCATGTTCGCCACCACGGCCCGGTCACCGACCGACAGCGTGGAGACACCCGGTCCATGGAACTCCACGAACTCCCCGGTGACACCGAGATCACGGAGACGGTGGGTGACCACCAGCGCCAGGTCGGTGGACGTTGTTCCGGGTCCGAGCTCGCCGCTGAGGTGCACCCCCACGACATCGGGGATCCGCAGCGTGGTCGGCATGCCGAACATCACAGTCTCGGCCTCCAGGCCGCCGACCCCCCAACCCAGCACGCCCAGACCGTTGATCATCGGGGTGTGGCTGTCGGTGCCGACCATCTGGTCGGGTACCACCCAGAGTTCGCCGTCCCGTTCCTCGGTGGTGACCACGGTGGCGAGTTGCTCCAGGTTGATGGTGTGCATGATGCCGGTCCCCGGCGGATTGATGTGGATGTTGTCCATGTTGTCCGATGCCCACCGCAGAAAACGGTAACGCTCACGGTTGCGGCGGATCTCCTCCCGCAGGTTGCGCGAGGTGGCGTGAGGGGTGGCGTAGGACTCGACGGCGAGGGAATGGTCGACCGCGACCTCCACCGGCAGCGTCGGTGACACGACCGCGGGGTCGATGCCGGACGACGCGAGTTCGTCGCGCATGGCTGCCATGTCCACCAGCGCCGGGGTGGACGTGGTGTCGTGCATGAGGATTCGGCTGGGAGCGAAGTGGATCTCGTCCCTGCTCGTACGGGTTTCCGGCCAGGCGCGGAGGGCCGCGAGCATGTGTTCGCGGTCGTTACCACCGGCACACCGCCCAACGTTCTCGGCGAGAAGCCGGAGGACCACTGGCCAGCGTCCGTAGTCGTCACCGAGGGTGACGGTAGCCGCGAGGTAGCGGTGCCGTATGCCGTTGACCGTCATGGCGTTCGTCGAATCCGCACCGTTCATGCTGGTCATCCTCATCTCCTCGCAGTCTTATAATTTATAGACTGTAGCTGAATGCCGGGATGGTGCGGTACTCTGCTGCTCATTCCCCCGTCAACATCTCCTCGGCGAAAGGCAGCGGTGCCCCCACCTCCGAATGGCCCGTCCACCAAGAACGACTACGCCTACGCTCAACTCCACAGCATGATCCTCACCGGGGAACTGGAACCCGGATCACGACTCGACCAGAGCCAACTCTCCCGTGACCTGGGACTGAGTACCACGCCCCTGCGAGAGGCGATCAGGAGGCTGACCAGCGAAGGGCTTGTTCAGCTCTCCGCACACCGGGACGCACGGGTATCGGCAGTCAGCGCCGAACAGGCCACACATCTTCTCGAGGTCCGGGAAACACTGGATCCACTGGCTGCCGGACTCGCCGCAGACAGACGCACCGACGAAGACCTCGAGCGGATAGGACGGGCGGAAGAGGGCCTTCGTCCGCTGGGCACTCCTGCCGACCCGGATTCGCTGCGCCACGCCCTGGAGTCCCACCGGACCTTCCACCGGGCCATCTACACAGCCAGCCGGAACCCGGTCCTCATCGATGAGCTGGAACGCCTGTGGGACAAGGCGGACCGCTATCGGATCATCGGATTGAAGTCACGCCGGGACGCAGGCGACGACACCCGGCGCGTCGCCGCCGAACACCGGGGCATCACCGCGGCAATCGAGTCGGGGGATGCAGCCCTCGCCTCCGACGCGATGCGCCTGCACATCCGCGGCAGTCTCGGCTGCCGGGCGATTGACGCACTTCACGATTAGTTCATAACTTTCACCGGACTCCCCCCAGGGGTGAATTGATTCAGTCCCGACCACCCCCGTCGACGGGGGTGGTTCGCGGTGACCTGGTGGATCATCCGTGGTCAGACCTCTCTTCCCTCCACTCCCACCTTTCACCGAATCAGTGGTGTGCATCACTCCGGGATGCAAGCGTGTTCGTCCTCATACTGCGACCCCATACAGTTTTGCTCACCCGTACCTGGACCCATCGACTGCAACGGACCGCATGAAAGGAACCGCCGAGCAATGCCGAGCGCAACTGCCGACGACCCCCCTCCCTCCTCCGAGACACCGGAAGAACCCGGTGGTGCGGGGAGCCCATCACCCGATCGACCTCCCTCACCGATGAAACGGGTGGTGAGCGTCATCGCCGCAGTCGTCGGCGTAGCGCTCGTCGCCTTCGGCGTCGTCGACGCCAACAACTCCACCGCAGGTGCGGACGCACGCTCCGCCCTCTCCCTCATCGCCCCCGCCGACGCGGGTGGCGGCTGGGACAGCACCGCCCGCGAGGCCCAGCAGGCGTTGCGCGGCGAGAGCATCGTCAACAACCCCCAGGTGGTCAACGTCCCCGGTGCAGGCGGCACTATCGGGCTCAGCCAGCTTTCCGGGATGAACGGTGACGCCACCACGATGATGGTCACGGGCATCACCATGCTCGGGGCGATCCACATCAACGGTTCCGGCATCGACCTGGACGACGTGACACCTATCGCCCGGTTGACCGACGACTACGACGTGGTCGTTGTCCCCGCGGACTCCCCCATCAACTCCATGGACGACCTCGTCGACGAGTGGCGGGCCAACCCGGACAGCTTCCCGTTCGGCGGCGGCTCCCTGGGCAGCCTCGACCAGATGATCATTGCCCAGATCGCCGGCGAAGCCGGTATCGACCCCACCTCGGTCAACTACCTCGCCCACTCCGGTGGCGCGGAGCTGGCCACCGCTCTTCTCGCGGGGACGATCACGGCCTCGGTCAGCGGTTACGCCGACTTCGAGGACCAGATTGACGCAGGGCGGTTGAAGATGATCGGCGTATCCGCCCAGGAACCGGTCGACGGTATCGACGCACCCACCCTCATCGAGTCCGGGTACGACGTCTCACTGACCAACTGGCGCGGCCTCGTCGCCCCTCCCGGTCTCACCGACGAGGAACGGGCCAACCTCGAGGACATCGCGTCCGAAATGATCGCGAGCGACACCTGGGTGGACGCCATGGAACGAAACAACTGGACGGACACCTCGCTGATCGGCGAGGACTTCACCACGAACCTCGACGAAGAGACGGCAATCGTCGACGGTATCTGGTCCGACCTCGGCTACTGACCCGGCCAACCGAAGAGAGAGGAGAAACCATGACTTCCAGCACCACCACAGTACTGCCTTCCGGGAAGCGATCCTTCATGACCGGACGTGGCTCGCTGTACCTGGCCGGCGTCCTTGCCCTGTTCACCGGATACATCGCCTACGGCATCATCACCATGGACGTCCCGGAGTCCGCACAGGCACCGGGACCGAAGTTCTACCCCACGCTGCTTGTCGTGGCGACATCACTGATCATCATCGGACTGGTGATCAGCGCGCTACGTAACCCCGACATCGAGGAAGGGGACACCCTCTACATCCCACCGGTCGGTGAGAACCGCAGCGAGTCAATGATCCAGTCCACCGACAAGCCGGACACCCGCAACCTCATTGTCGCGATGGCCAGTTTCCTGGTGTTCGCCCTGATCCTGGAACCGGTCGGCTGGATCCTCTCGGCCGCTCTGCTGTTCTGGGTCCTGACCCTGACCTTCAACGCGAAGAAGCCGTTGTTCAAGCTCGCCGTCGGCCTGGTGGTCTCCTGTGCCATCCAGGTGGCGTTCTCCAACGGTCTGGGGTTGGCCCTGCCGGCCGGAATCCTGGGAGGGGTGTTCTGACATGGACTCACTGTCACTGTTGATGGGGGGCTTCGGCGAAGCCCTCAACCCAATGAACCTGGTGTGGGTCTTCATCGGTGCGCTGCTCGGCACCGCAGTGGGCGTGCTGCCCGGGATGGGCTCGGCCATGGCCGTCGCCCTGCTGCTGCCGATCACGTTCACACTCGACCCCACCGCGGCGTTCATCATGTTCGCCGGGGTCTACTTCGGCGGGCTCTTCGGCGATTCGACGATGGGCATCCTGGTGAATACACCGGGTGGTTCCACGGCGATCGCCACGTCCTTCGAGGGCTACAAGATGACGTTGAACGGCAGAGCGCCCCAGGCCCTGGCGACATCAGCCATCGGTGCGTTCACCGGTGGTCTCATCGCCACCACACTGGTCGTGTTCTTCGCGCCGCTGTTGGCGGACTTCGCCGTGAACTTCGGCCCGGCCGAGTACTTCGCCCTGGCCGTCTTCGCCTTCCTCGCCTGTTCCGCGGTGGTCTCCGACTCACTGATCAAGGGGCTCGCGTCCCTGATGATCGGACTGTTGATCGCGACAGTCGGCATCGACGGCATCTCCGGGACGCAACGGTTCACCGCCGGTGTCCCGGAACTGTTCGACGGCATCAGCATCATCGTGGTCACCGTCGGCATCCTGGCCCTCGGCGAGGTGTTCTACACCATCTACGAGCGCCGTCGCCCCAAGGCGCGTCCGTCCGTCAAGGTCACCGGAAGCGCGTACCTGAAGTGGGAGGACTTCAAGGAAGCCCTGCCCGCCTGGTTCCGTGGGGCCAGTTTCGGTGTGCCTTTCGGGGTGATCCCGGTCGGCGGCGCAGAGGTACCGACTTTCATGGCCTACGCCACCGAGCGCAACCTGGATGCCCGGCGTAAGGATCCCCAGTTCGGCAAGGGTGCGATCCGCGGCGTCGCCGCACCGGAGGCCGCCGGAAACGCCACCGCCGGTACCGCGATGGGCGCCCTGCTGTCGATGGGTCTGCCCACCTCGGCAACCGCGGCAATCATGCTGGCCGCGTTCCAGCAGTACGGTATCCAGCCCGGTCCCCTGCTGTTCGAGCGCAACGCCGATCTGGTGTGGCCGTTGCTGGCCTCACTGTTCATCGGACTGTTCGTGCTGCTGATCCTGAACCTGCCGCTGGCACCGATGTGGGCGAAGCTGCTGCTGATCCCCCGTCACTACCTGTACCCGGGTATCGCGTTGTTCTGTGCCCTGGGCGTCTACGCAACCTCGGCGGCGACGACCGATCTTCTCCTGGTGCTGGCTATCGGCTTCGTTGGTTTCCTGATGAGGCGTTACGGGTTCCCCCTGGCTCCGATCATGATCGGTGTGATCCTGGGCCCGCTGGCGGAAACCAGCTTCCGCAACGCACTGCTGGCCTCCGGCGGGTCGTACTCCTCACTGATCGACTCCCCGATCACCTGGGTGCTGTACGGACTGATGGCGATCGTCATGGTTGCCGCCGGATACAAGCACTTCTCCAATATGCGTAACTCCAGGAAGGCGACGCAGCGTGCCGAGAAGGTTGCGGAGATCGAGGCTGCTGACGCCAACGCCGACGAAACCGCGGACCGGAGTTCCTGACCTACCCCCGGTCGTGGATGCTCAGGTCCACGTGGCGGCCGAACGTCCATGCCGGGTCCGTGAGGATCCGTGCCGCGATCAGGCCCGCCCCGATGGCGATGATGCCGAGACTGGCGGTGACCGCGGAGCCGATGGCGGTGTTGATCGCCCCGTCGTTGAGGTAGTACACCGTCTCGTACAGGGCTGGTCCCGGGATCATGATGACCGAGGCGGGCACGGTCAGCGTGATCCGTGGCAGTTTCGTGGGACGCGCCAGCGCCGCGCCCAGCAGGCCAACCGTCAGCGCCCCGACGAAGGCCGCCCCATGATCCGGCACACCGATCTCCAGGAGCAGCAGTCTCCCCACGTTCGCGACGGCGCCGATGGAGGCCGCGACCAGTGCCATACGCCGTGAGGAGTTGAACAGCACCGCGAAACCGCCGATGCCCACCACCGACGCGACCGTCGCTGCCGCGTACCAGGCGATACTGGTCGACGGGGAATCCGCGGGAAGCGGATGGAGCCCGGTCAGCAGGGACACCGCGGCAGCCGACATCGTGGCGGTGAAGATCACCGTGGTGGCGTAGCCCAGCCTCGACATCCCCGCCGTGAGATCGAACCGCCCCAGGTCGAGCAGCGCCGAGAACAGCGGGAACCCCGGCATGAGGAACAGCACCGCGGCCACGAAACCCATGCTCACCTCCTCCGCCTCCATCACCCCGGTCGCCGAGAGGGTCTGGGAGAGCCCGGCGAAGACCAGGCAGGCCACCGCAGCGGAGATGGCCGTCGTCCCGATCTGGTTGAAGTTGCGGTGCGCGAAGAAGTGCCGGGCCGTCTGCCCGACCGCAGCGGACGCCCCGACGATGAGCACCCCGGGCAACGAGTAGTGGTTGAGGATGCCGAAACCGGCGCAGGCAAACCCTGCCGCGAGCGCCTGGGCCCAGACGGCCCAACGCTTCGTCACCAGTTCCTCGACCCGGTCGAGTTCACCGTTGAGCTTCTCGGCGGTCAGGTCGGGCCCCATCCGGTGGCTGAGGTTCTCCAGCGCCTCGATCCGCGACGCGTCCACCGCCGGGGTGTTCCTGTTCGCCACCACGGTGCGGGCCATCCCCCTGCGTCGGAACGTGCAGGTGATGCTGTTCACGGAGACCACGGCATCCACCCCGTCGAAGCCGAGTGCACGTGCTGCCCGCTTCATCGCCCTGATGATCCGGTAGCCACCGGTGCCCGCTCCCATGAGCAGGGTCCCCAACCGGAGGACGGCCTCCGCCCCGTGGTCCATCGTGCGCTGTTCCTCGATGATCCTGAGCAGCGCAGCATAGTCTCGCTCATTGTCAGCCACACCCCCATCCTCCCACCACAACGCCGATGGACGCTGGGCGAAGCCCCCGGGTGCGGGGACGGCTACAGCTCCAGCAGTCGCGCCACCAGCAGATCCGCGAAGCTCCCGCCGGAGACCTTCCCGGGAGCAACCTCCGCCTCCAGCACCACCCGTACGTTGGCACCGTCGACATCCACGCCGGTGCCGTCCGGGTTCCGGGACGCATTGCGCTGGTCGCGCATGTCGCAGATCGTCTGGCCGCGCCCCGGGCCGGCCGAATCGTCGACCACCACCGGCACCCGGGGTGCCCGCACCAACGAGACCTCCCCCAGGGCGATCGCCGCCGCCAGCGGGTCGTGCAGCGCACAGCACCGACGTCCGCACACGCTCTCGTAGAAGCCGGAGTAGAAGTCCAGCATCTCCCCGATCGCCTCCACGACCGGCACACCCGACGACTGCAGCCGCCCGATGTGGGAGGCCTCGAAGGTGTGCTGCATCGTCACGTCCAACGGCACCAGCGTCACGGGCCAGGACGCCGACACCACGATCTGCGCGGCCTCCGGGTCGTTGAAGATGTTCGCCTCCGCCGCCGGACGCACGTTCCCCGGCTCCAGCGCCGCACCACCCATCGCCGTGACCCCGCCGACCCGTCCCGCCAGGTCGGGGTCACGTTCCAGGGCGATGGCGACGTTGGTCAGCGGACCGATGGCGATCACCCGGAGGTGATGTCCGTACTCGTGGGACAGGCGGATCAGCATGTCCGCGGCGTCCTCCCCCACCGGCATCGCGTCCGCCGCGGGCAGCAGCCGGTCGCGCACCCCGCCGACCCCGTCGCCGCCGTGCACCTCCACCGCGCCGCCACCGAAGTTCCCCGCCACCGGCTCGGACGCACCGACGGCGACCGGGACGCCGGAGCGTCCCGCCATACCCAGCAGCCGCAGGGTGTTCTCCGCGCCGCCGGACGCACTGACGTTGCCGTGCACGCTGCCCACACCAACCAGGTTCACCTGCGGCGCGGCCAGCAGGTACCCCAGTGCCAGGGCATCGTCGATGCCGGTGTCGCAGTCCAGGAACACGGGAATGGAGGCGTCGGTCGTGTGGGGCATGACCGCGATAGTAACCCGGTGAATTAACCGCGTGGAAAACGCGGTGCCATCAAATGGGAACCCGCCGCGCCGTATAATGATCCACCGTGATGTTTCATCGGCGATCACGCCCACTCTCCCCCGCCCGCCCCGTCGCGGTCCTCACCTCGATACTGGCCGTAGCGTCCCTTGTCCTCAGCAGCTGCGCCCTGCGCGGCCTCGACGACGACGCCCTACGGATCCAGTTGTCGTTCATCAAGAACTCCCAGAACGCCGGTGAGTACATCGCCGACCACGACGGGTACTACGAGGACGCCGGCTTCACCAAGGTGGATCTCATCGCCGGGCCGACCGCCGTGGAGCAGTCCGCGGCCGCCGGGCACTCCACCGTCGCCGGGTCGACCGCGCTCGGTGCGGCCAACGCGATCGACGCGGAGGGGATGCCGATCAAGATCATCGGGGCGATCTACGCGGTGAACGCGTTCACCATTCTCTCCATGGACGGCCCGAACGCCATCCGCACTCCCGCGGACCTCGAGGGCGCACGCATCGCCGTGACCCCCGGTACCGCGCAGTCCATGGTCGAGGGGCTGGCCCGGGCCAATGACATCGACCCGTCCACCATCACCTTCGTCCCCGCCGGTGAAACCTCCGTCCTCACCAGCGGCGAGGTCGACGGCTTCCACGGGCTGACCGCCAACCAGGGGATCCAGCTCGAACAGGCCGGGAACGACATCGTCTCCCTGGACCTCTCCGAGCACGGCATGCCCTTCGCCGGTGCGGCTTACGCCGTCTCCCAGGAGAGCCTCGACGACAACCGCGACAACCTCAAGAAGTTCCTGGAGGCGTCCATCAGGGGCTGGCGCGACGCCATCAACGACCCCCGGTACGGCACAGACCTCACCCTGGACAACTACGGCTCGGACCTGGGGCTCGACCCCACCAACGAGCTCCTGCAGTCCGAGGCGCAGGTCCAGTACATCGACAATGACTACACGAATCCCGGTGAGCTCTTCCGGCTCACCGACGGGGCCATGGACGAGAACGTGGAGTCTTTGCAGCTCAGCGGTATCGACATCACCAAGGACGAGCTGTTCGACATGAGCCTGCTCGACGAGGTCTACGAAGAAAACCCCGAACTCAAGGACGCACCATGACCACTCAAGAGAACACCGGCATCAGGCTCGACAACCTCACCAAGACCTTCCCCGGCGGGGTGACCGCACTGGGCGACGTGAGCCTGGACATCCCCCACGGCAGCTTCCTGGCACTGGTCGGCCCGTCCGGCTGCGGAAAGTCCACCGTCCTGCGCATCCTCGCCGGCCTGGAGGAGCCCACCGAGGGCACCGCGTCCGTGCACGACCTGACGCCGAAGGAACTGCGCAGCCGCCATGAGCTCGGCATCGCCTTCCAGGACGCCGCCCTGCTGCCGTGGCGCTCGGTCTCGTCGAACATCCGGCTCCCTCGGGAGATCGCCAAGGACCCGCTGCCGGACAGTGTCCTGGCGGACCTGATCAAGCTGGTGCGCCTGGAGGGCTTCGAGGACTCCAGGCCCGCCCAGCTCTCCGGCGGTATGCGCCAGCGCGTGTCGATCGCCAGGGCACTCGCCGCCGATCCGTCCGTCCTGCTCCTGGACGAGCCCTTCGGCGCACTCGACGACATGACCCGCCAGCGCATGAACCTGGAGCTGCAGCGCATCTGGACGGAGAACCCGTCGACGACGCTGCTGGTCACACACGGCATCTCCGAGGCGGTGTTCCTGGCGGACTCCATCGCGGTGATGAGCGCGCGTCCGGGCACGATCCGCGAGATCGTGGAGGTGGACCTGCCCCGGCCTCGCACCCCGGAGATGATGCGGACGCCTGAGTTCCACGCGATCGTGGACCACGTCTCCGACCTGCTGTTCTCCTTCGAGGAAGCAGAAGCAGAAGAAGCACGGGACGCATGATGACGGGAACGACCACCGCCCTCCGCGGCACGCTCAACGTCCTGGCCGTCCTGGTCGGCGTCATCGCCCTGTGGTGGCTGCTGGCGGCCACCGTCCTGCGTCCCCTGGAGACGATCCCCACCCCCGGCGACATCATCTCCCGCATCGCCGACGACGGACTGAACTTCTACTGGACGAACCTGTGGGTCACCGCCCAGGAGGCCGGCCAGGGCTACCTGCTCGGAGTCGGCCTGGCGATCGCGGTGTCGGTGCTGGCCCTGCTGTTCCCCCGGCTGCGCGGGATCGTGATGCAGGTGGCGGTGATCACCTACTCCCTGCCGATCATCGCCGTGGGGCCGGTGATCTACCTGATGGTCGGCGCCCCGTCCAGCGGGGATCCCTCGGCCACCGCAGTGCTGCTGTCGGCGCTGGCGATCTTCTTCACCACCGTGGTCGGCACACTGTTGGGCCTGGACGCGGCGGACCAGCGGTCGCTGGACCTGGTGGACGTCTACGGCGGCTCACGCCTGACCCGCCTGATGAAGGTGCAGCTCATTGCCGCGGTGCCGTCCACACTGAACGCCCTGAAGATCGCGGCGCCGTTGTCCGTGCTCGGTGCGATCCTCGGTGAGTACGTCGGTGGTGTGGACCGTGGCCTGGGCCCGGCGCTGCTGAACGCCCAGCAGTCGTCGGACGTGTCGCGCACCTGGGCACTGGCCCTGGCGGCGGCGGTGCTGGCCGGGGCCTGGTTCGCCGTGATGGCGGTACTGTCCCGCGTGGTCACCCGGCTCGGCTGGGGTGCCGCGGAGGTGTCGACCACCGCGACGGTGAGGAAGCGGAAGTCCCCGCTGGCCGTGGCCGTCGAGGTCGTCGTCTCCCTGGTGGTCATCGGCGCAGCGTGGACGTTCGGCCTGTGGCTGTTCGACATCTCCCCCTTCGTCGGCCGCACCCCGGCGGAGGTGCTGGGTTACCTCGGGGACAGCACGAGTGTCGAGGAAGGCGGGGACGGCGGGAACAACCTCGCCGCCCTGCTGCCGGACCTGTGGCGCACGCTGCTGGACACCGGGATGGGCTTCGCGCTGGGGCTGGTGGCGGCGATCGTCGCCTCGTCACTGTTCCTGGTGTTCCCCACCCTGGAGCGCGCACTGATGCCGCTGGCCCTGTTCTTCCAGTCGGTGCCGCTGGTGGCGATCGCCCCGGTGCTGATCATCGTCCTGGGGCGTGGGCAGGTCACCGTGGCGATCATGGGCGCGATCATCGTGTTCTTCCCCGCACTGGTGAACATCGGCTCGGCGCTGAAGAACGTGCCTCCGGCACTGATTGACCTGGTGCGCACGTACGGAGCGGGACGCACCGGGGAGCTCCTGAAAGTCAGGATCCCCGCGTGCCTGCCGGCGATCTTCGCCGCGGTGCGCATCGCCATCCCCGGCGCGCTGTCCGGTGCGCTGCTGGCCGAGTGGCTGGCGACCGGCCAGGGCATCGGCTCGACGGTGATCACCGCGGTCGGCAACGCCGACACCGATGTGGTGTGGGCGTCGGTGACCGTGGTGACGGTGACCGCGCTGATCCTCTACGGCCTGGCTGCGCTGCTGGAGGGGGCCGCACGGCGGCGCTGGGGGACTTAGGGGGCCTTCCTCTGCACCGGGTCAATCAGCACACCCGGGTTCAGGACACCCGACGGATCCAGTTCCGCCTTGGATGCCCGCAGTGAGCGGGCGAAGGGGCCGGAGCGCTGCCGGTCGTACCAGGGCCGGTGGTCGCGTCCGACGGAATGGTGGTGGGTGATCGTGGCCCTGTGCTCCACGAGAACCTCGGAGACCGCGGCCTTGATCTCGTCCCACTGCTCCACGGTTCTCCCCCACGTCCCACCGGCGTAGATGCCGAAGTACGGCGCGGGGCCGTCCGGGTAGACGTGGGTGAACCGGCAGCTCACGACACCGGTCAGTCCGAGCTTCTCGAAGGCGGCCATCGCCGCGGCATTCACGGCGTCCCTGAGTTCGGCGAACTTCTCCCACGTGCAGGCGGTCTCGAAGGTCTCGACGATTACCGACGACGCCGCCAGCGCGTCCCGCTGGTACGGCATCCGGATGAAGGACGACTTCCATGTGTCGGACGCCCCGCTCTGGTCGGATTCGCCGGCGCGTCCCGCGTCCTGCTCCGGGACGCTGCCACCATGGTTCCCGCAGATAGACAGGGCATGACGCATCGGCTCGTCCATCGGGCGGGACGCCGACTCGAAGCCCAGCACCAGCACGCCGCCGGACGTGGCCGTGCCGGCGTTCAGGAAGGCCTCGACTGGATCGAGCAGCCGGCAGTTGGCCGGGAACAGCCCCGACTGCGCGATCTCGCGTGTGGCGTCGACGGCCTTGGTGTAGTCGTCGAACAGGACGGATGCCTTGCTGCGGTACCGCGGACGCTCCTGCAGCCGCATCCACGCCTCCGTGATGATGCCGAGCGTGCCCTCGGAGCCGAGGAACAGGCGGTCCTGGGACGGGCCCGCGCCCGAGCCAGGCAGCCGCCAGGATTCGGAGGCGCCGGTCGGCGTAATCACCCGCATCGACTCCACCAGGTCATCGATGTGGGTGTACACCGTGGCGAAGTGGCCCCCGGCGCGGGTCGCCAGCCAGCCGCCGAGTGTGGAGAACTCGAAGGACTGCGGGAAGTGGCGCAGCGTGTACCCCTCGGGACGCAGCGCCTCCTCCAGAGCCGGGCCGTAGATTCCCGCCTGGATTCGTGCTGCACGGCTGACCTTGTCGATCTCCAGGATCCTGTTCATCCCGGTCATGTCGAGGGAGACCACGGCCGCATACTGATCCAGCCCGCGCGGTTCCACTCCCCCGGTCACCGATGAGCCGCCGCCGAACGGGATCAGGGCGATGTTGTTGGTGGTGCACCAGTCGAGGACATCGACCACGTCCTGCTCGGTTCTCGGTCGGATGACCAGGTCAGGGACGTTCTCGACCTTTCCGAGCAGGACGCGCACCACGTCGCGGAAGGCCTGCCCGTGCGAGTGTGCGACGCGGTCCTCGAGGTCGTCGGAGATCAGCGATGCCAGTGACTCCGGTGGCTGGATGCGCGGCGGTTTCACACCGAGCTCGGTCAGCGGCGGACGGGTGTGTTCGGTGAGGTCGGCGTCCGGCAGCAGGAGCCGGACGCGGTCCAGGAGCTTCTCGCGCTCGTCGCCGGTGACGGCGTCCTCGATGTTTCCCCAGCCCCACCATGAGCGTGTCATCGACTGTCTCCTCTCCGGTCACCGAAACCTATTTCAGGAGACAATCTACCGTCGCGCGGTGCCCGGGATGCCCGAATCCGTTGATCAGGCCGATGGGCACTTGGTACAACGACTGCAGATCCCCGGATCTCATGGCAGTAAACAGGGCACTTTGCAGTCAAAGCTGCTCGCCGCCACGCGCGGCCAGCAGCACATCCCGCGCCAGTGCCGAGGCCGCCTCACCATAATGGTCCGGGTCGGAGACGATGCCGCCCGGGAGCCGCTCCCGCTCCTCCAACGGAGCAATGAACCCGAGTAGGACGGCGTGCGGCGACTCGAAGTTCACCTCGTACTCCGTGAGCCGTCGATGCCCGACGTCCGTCTCCAGGTACCACCCCGAATCACTGAGCAGATCAGCGATCGCCGACTTCTCCCCGCGGGGCATCCCTGTGGTCGCGACACACAGCAGAACCAGCGCACCGATCTCGTTGCCCAGCTTCCGGTCCTCGATCGAGGAGTCACCCGTCATCATTCGCTTGACCAGATGTCTCCACAGCACCTGCGGATCCCCCACCGCCTTCTTCCCCGCAGCGGTGAGCACCACATGCCCGCGGTAGGTGCGCAGCAGCCCGAAACCTGTGAGAGCCCTACGCACCTCCAGGACCTGCTTAACCAGGGACTCACTGTTGCCCCTCACATGACGGTCCATGGAAGCCGGAAGCGCCGCCCATGCTTGCTTCACGATCGCCGTCGGCAGGTAACCGGACGCCGTGAGCTTCACACCCTTGTCACCGGCATCAGCGATGATCTCCAGGAAGTGGGTGATACCGCTCAGAGCATCAGCCTTCTGCTCGGGGGCGAGGTCATCCCGCTCCCGGTGGAGCACCTCCAGCTTGGAGCCGAGGAACACCGTCCACGGGGACTGCTCCAAGTAAGTCCAGATCGTCCGGAACACGGGGTAGCCGCGCAGCAGGCCAGGAACATAGTCCGGGTCGGAGGACGCTTTCGCCCACCATTCCACCGCCGTCAGACGTTGGTTGATCTCCTCGACGTCGATGAACTCCAGATCACTGAGGACGTCCGGGAACGCGTCCGCGAACTCGCCGAGTTCCTCCGCGGTTCGTCGGCTGCCGCAGTCCTCCGGTGGTGCAGCCCGCTCCCCGCCGAGGTACACGGCAGCCAGCGCGTCCTGCTCCCTGTCCTTGACCTCCACGAGGGTGACGGTCAGGTCCCAGTTGTCGCCGAAATCGTAGAGGTAGTGCAGGACGTCGCCCGGCTGCTGGACGGTCTCATCCAGCCGGACCTCGGAGGCGGGCGCCCCGTCGTTGTACGGGTCCGGCTCGTTGACGTCGAACGGGCAGAGGAACAACTCGGCGTCGGCATTGAAACTGTCTGCGCTGGCACCGAGGGCGAACCGGTAGAGGTGGTAGTCCCACCACAGGTAGGACGCCTGGATCGCCTGGTGCAGGACGCCGAGCGTCAGGTCCGACGCGACGTCCACCTCACGCCAGATCGGTGGATCGGAATCCACGATCTCCAGGCGGATACGGAAGGTACGGCGCTCCGGTAGAGGCTCGCGGCGCAGGTGGGGACGGTCCGGGATGGGCCCCAACATCTCCTCGAAACCGGGCGGGGGCTCGGACGGTTGGTCCTGCGGCTGATGGATCGGCATGGTGGCCAGGGTAGACGCGACCGCAGGCGTGGAACACCCATCTGCCTGCCGGTACAGTTACCCCACCGGCGGATGCCCGGATCCGATCGAGATCCGGTTGTAGGCGTTGATCAGTATGATCGCCCACTCCAGCGCGGCGACCTGCTCGCCGGTGAACTCCCCCAGCGCGGCGGCAACGGCGTCCTCCACCGTGGGGCGTCCCGACCCCGGCTGCGGTTCGGTGAGCGCCTCCGCCAGCCCCAGCGCGGCGCGCTGTGCGGGGTTGAACACGCCGGACGCGTCATGGCGCCAACTGGGCAGCAGGTCCAGTTCGCTCTGCTCCACCCCTGCCTTGCGGGCGGCGGGCACGTGGACACTGAGGCAGGTGGGGCAGCCGTTGATCTGGGAGACCCGCACATTGACCAGCTCAATCAGCGAGCCCGGCAGGTCGGCGGCGTCGTAGGCCCTGCGTCCGGCGAGCACGGCGCCGTTCATCGCGCGGTAGATCTCCGGCTGGGTCTTGTCGATGTAGGGGCGCGGATCCCCGGGACGGCTCACCGGTCGCTCCCGTCACCGTGCTCCTCCACGAAGGCCAGGTCATTGTTGGTGGGCTGGCGCAGCGGTCCGTCCCACCCCTTCTTCTTCGTCCAGGAGTTCACGTACGGGCACACGGGAACCACGGTCAGCCCCGCAGCACGGGTGTCCGCCAGTGCGTTCTCCACCAGGACGCCGGCCAGGCCGCGTCCGGAGTAGTCGTCGCCGACCTCGGTGTGGAAGAAGATGCGGGCGCCGTCGTGGTCGACGAAGTAGGCGGAACCGACCTTCCCGTCATTGCCGTCAATGTAGATGCCGTAGGCGTTGCCCTTGGGGGTCAGGCGGACCTCGACGGGTGCGCCGGTCTTGTCGGTGAGCGGGGCTGGGGTGCTCATGGTGTTCTCCTTGTTTGTGGGTGGTGTGGGTGCGTAGGGGTCGTCGCCGGGGCGGGCGACCGGGGACGGGTTGGACCTGGCCTTCAGAGGAGACCCGGGGATCTCCGGCGCGGGCAGGCGGTCGGGCCCGTCCGGGTCGTGCCCGGTGTAACCCTCTGTCTTCCCGAACAGCTCTGAGTGGCTGTTCCATTCCTCCCGGAACCGGCGGATCTCGGCGTCCGAGCGTCCGACGAAGTTCCACCACATCACAACCGGTTCGGTGAAGGGTTCTCCGCCAAGCAGGATCAGGCGGGCCCGGGTGCCGCCGGTGTTGCGGATGCGCAGTTGACTGCTGCCGGTGCCGGTGTAGGCGAGTTCGGTGCGCCGGACGGTGGCGTCCTCCACGGTGACGGTGCCGGTGTCGACGAGGACGCCGTGCTCGAAGGACTCGTCGACGGGGAGGTCCAGTCTGGCACCGGGTTCCAGGTGGATCTCCGCACCGAGCAACGGGGAGAAAGTAAGCACCGGCGACGTGCTTCCAAGGGCGGAACCGAGAAAGACCAGGGCGTCCCCACCGTCGAAGACCACCGGTTCGGGGACGTAGTGGTCGAAGCGGCGTTCACCGTGGCGTGCGCCCTCCGGCAGGACGGTCCACAGCTGCACGCCGTGGAGGATGACGGTGTCGTCGGTGGAGACCTCGGAGTGGCAGATGCCGGCACCAGCGGTCATCAGGTTGACCTCGCCGGGTCGCACCGTTTCGTGGATGCCGTGGGAGTCGTCGTGCCGGATCTCGCCGGTGAACAGCCAGGACACGGTCTGCAGTCCGGTGTGCGGGTGCGGGGCCACGTCCATGCCGCCGGTCTCGCCGACAGGGTCGGGACCGTAGTGGTCGCAGAAGCACCAGGCGCCGATGAGGCTGCGGCGGCGCTGGGGCAGCGTGCGGTGCACGGTCATGGCGCGTGGACCTCCGAGCGGGACGTCGCGGGCTGTGATGATCTCGACGTCGACGCCGGTGTCACCGGTCGTGCACAGCTGCTCCGCGGGACGGGGATCGGTGTTGGACATCGGGGTGCACCTTCCGTGTCGGCGGACTGGCATCTAGTTGATGTATCACGTACTTACGCCCACAGTGTACGCGGACCCATCCGGAAACGGAGGCCAACACACACTCCACACACGACCACTACCCTGGCGGACATGTCTGACATCAAGAACATCCCCGTCCATGCACTCGACGGTTCCGAGCTGAACCTCGCGTCCTTCAGCGGGCCGGTCCTCGTCGTCAACGTCGCCTCGAAATGCGGGCTAACCCCGCAGTACACCGCACTGGAACAGCTGGCGAAGGACTACGGCCCGAAGGGACTGACCGTCGTCGGCATGCCCTGCAACCAGTTCATGGGCCAGGAGCCCGGCAGCGCCGAGGAGATCGCCACATTCTGCTCCACGACCTACGGCGTGACCTTCCCACTGCTGGAGAAGGCCGACGTCAACGGGGAGAACCAGCACCCGCTGTACGCCGAGCTCACCCAGACCCCTGACGCCGACGGCGAGGCCGGGGACGTCCAGTGGAACTTCGAGAAGTTCCTGGTCAGCTCTGACGGCCAGGTGCTGAACCGCTTCCGCCCCGCGACCGTGCCGGACGATCCGGCGGTGATCTCCGCGGTCGAGGCGGCGCTGTAAGGGCTGCCGGGAGGTACAGCTAGCCGAGCGACTCCAGCACCAGGGCCCCGGCGCGCTGCACGTAGGCATCGGCGTCCGACGGGCTGCGTCCCTCCTCGAAGGACGTCGTGGCCGTCAGGGCCACCGAACGTCCCGGAAGCAGGATGTAGCCTGCATCGTGACTGGCGCCCTCGACTTCGCCGGTCTTGTTCGCCAGGACGTCCTGCGGAATCACCGCGCCGAACTTGGTGTCCACCTGCTGGCCGCGCATGAGGTCGATGAAGTGGGCGCTGGACGCCGGGGACAGGATCTCGCCGCGCTTGATCTGCGCGAGGAAGTTGGTGACGCCGGCGGCACTGAGGGTGTTGGGACCTTCCGACGTGCCCCCGGGATCCATCATCTTGGACCCCAGATGGAAGTCGCCGTAGCCGAGGGACGCCATGTAGTCGTTGACCGGGGCGAAGCCACCGACCTCGTCGATGAGGATATTCGCCGCCGAGTTGTCACTGACCTGGATCATGAGCTGGGCCAGCTCACCGACGGTGACCTGCTGGGGGAAGTTGCGGTCCTTGAGCTCACCGGATCCGCCGACGATGTTGGGCTCGTCGCCGTTGAGGGTGACGGTCTTGTCGAGGGACGCCCGCCCCTGCTCCGCCTGGTGCAGCAGGGTCGCCAGGATCGGCAGTTTGATCACGCTGGCAGCCCTCTGCTGTTCGCCCGAACCGGCGTCGACACTACCTTGCGCGGCTACCGGGTTCAGGTCCCGCACGGAGACGCCGAGGTTGATGCCGTCGGCTGCGGCCTCGTCGACGAGCGCGGAGAGTTGTCCGTCCAGGTTCTCCCAGGATGTGTCCTGGCCGGGAATGACGGATTCGGCGATGTCACTGATGGGGCCCGGGAGCGGCGGCGGGCCACCAGGGGCCGCCTGGGCGAATCCCGGTGTGGCCGCGGCGACGGCCACCGCCAGGAGCGGCGCCGCAAAGGTTCTGGACTTCGCGTGGGTTCTGTTTGTCTTTGGCACGTGATCCTCTCGTCGCAGGCGATGTCGGGATAACTTCCTCGGAACTTCCGGGGACGGTACATCATCGCGGCGGGACGTGCCAGGTAATCGGTGGGACTGGTGTGACCGGAAAGTGTCACTGTCAGGCGACGGGACTAGGACGAGCCGGGCATGGACCCCTGAACCGACCCCAGCGGCGAGCACTCCCGGGACGTTGCGAGAGCGGCGACGATACCGGCACCCAACCCGTTGGCGTACTCGGTTTTCTCCTGCGCGGTGATGCCATGCGCTCCCCCGCCCGTGGCACTGCCGTACTCACTGTAGATCCACGGGACGTCGGCAATCAGCGAGATCACCGGCAGGTTCCCACCCCACAGGCCGGGGCGCTCATCGAAACTGTTGTCCGTGACCTGTACGTTCCTGCGCTCGGCCAGTGACCTCGCCCCCGCGACGACGGTGGACATCCGCTCGGATTCCGCGGCCACGCCTGCATTGTCGAAGGTGACGGTGTGCGGTTGCCCGTCCTCCCCGGTGCCGGTCCTGGACCCGCCGTCACGCTGCGGGAAGATGGCGGAACCGGCGGCACCCGGCGTGCTGTGGACGGATACCCCCATCACCGCGCCAGCGTCGGTGGCGCGGTCAACACGTTCGCGGTAGGTGACGTTGTCGGCGACACTGTCCTTGAGCAGGACGGCCCGGAACCCGGCGGCCTCCACCCGCTGCTTGACCGTGGTAGCGACGTCCAGGACGTCGGCGTCCTCCCGGCCGTTGGGGTAGTCCGCCATCAGGACGCCCGTCTCCGGGTCGACGGTGTTGGTCTCGACCCCGTTGTGACCGGGATCGATGGCGACGGTGCAGGTTGTTGCTCCTGTCGAGCCGGCTCCGGCGCCCGAGCCAGGAAGTGACGACCCGGGCAACGGTGCCGCTGACGCCGTGACAGTGCCGGCGACCACCGCCAATGCGACGGACGCTGCGGCTGCCGCCGCCATTGCCGGTGTTGTGGACGGACCCCTTGGGGCACGGACGACAGAACGTTTCCTCACGAAAGTCATGGGTCCAGTGTATAGAGCACTCAGAATTCAGTCACTTCTGCCCCATGTGTAACAGGTTGTGGGCCACGGCCACCGCGAGTACAACCTCAGGTTGCCCAGCGACGCCGAGCCTTCGTAGTAGTTGGGGTGCGGGATACCGAGGATGACGTTGTCCGGGTACTCGGATCCCTCCGGCAAGATCTCCTTGGTGAACTCACCGTGCGGTCCGGTCACTTCGAGCCCCCGGGCCCGCTCGATGGGAAGTACGCAGAGCGGAAATGACTCCTTCCACCGGGGTTTCATTCACCGTGATTCTGGTTTCGCAGCGATTCAAAGCGTTGAGACGTCCCTTCCGAAGGGCCAGAGTCATGCTGCATGACTCGCGAACTGATCTACAACGCCTTTCTCCACCTCACACCAAACCACCACAGCCATGGGTACTGGCGCACCCCCGAAGGCCAGGGACAGTACGGGTACTCGAAGCTTCAGCCGTACGTGGAAGCCGTAAAGACCCTTGAGCGAGGCCGATTCGACTCACTTTTCATCGCAGACGTCGTCGGAGTGTACGACCTCGACTTCGGCGACGGAACCGCGAGCATCCGAGCTGGATCCCAGTTCCCCGAGCCTGATCCCGTATCGATCGTCTCAGCCCTCGGGCTGGTCACAGAGCACCTGGGCCTGGCAGTCACGAGCAATATCATTCAGAGTCATCCATTCTCATTTGCACGCCAGTTGTCATCTCTTGACCACTTCACTGATGGTCGTGTCGCCTGGAACATCGTCACGTCCTACCTGTCCAACGGATTCAGGAACTACGGGCACGACACCATTGTCGGGCACGACGATCGCTACCGGTGGGCCCAGGAGTACGTCGACGTCGCATACAAGCTCTGGGAACACTCCTGGGAGGATGGAGCGGTCCTTCACGACCCGGAGACAAACCGATTCTTCGACCCGGAGAAGATTCACCGGATCTACCACGAGGGCGAGAACTACAAGGTCGAAGGACCCCACGTTGTCGAGCCTTCGCCACAACGCACCCCCGTTCTCTTCCAAGCAGGAAACTCCCCCGCCGGCCGCGAGTTCGCCGTTCAGAATGCCGAGGTCACCTTCCTGCCTTCCAACACCCCGGCTACCGCGCAGCGCGACATCGCCGTCCTCAACGACTTGGCACGACGTCGCGGAAGAAACCCTGACTCGCTGAAGAAGATTGTCCAGCTGTCAACAGTCATCGGTTCGACCGAGGAAGAGGCACGTCGAAAGCAGGAACACCTTTACGACAACATCGATTACGACGCACTCCGGGCATTTCTCAGCGGCGGAAGTGGCATTGATCTGTCCTCAATCGACCCCGACACCACTCTTGATCAACTGAAGGACAGGACGGAGCTCGGGGACGGAGTACGTTCACATTTCCGAGCCGCCGTCGAGGCCGGCTACGGCAATGGCCGTCCCGTGACGTTCCGCGACTTTCTCCGCGACCACGCATTCCTCCCCGGCCGGTTCGCGGGAACACCCGAGCAGATCGCAGACCTCGTACAGGAATGGGCCGACGCGGGAGTTGACGGGTTCAACGTCGTTCCGGTGACCACGCTTGGAGGCTGGTGGGACGAATGGGTCGATAACGTCGTACCTGTCCTCCAGGAACGCGGACTCGCACAGCGCGAGTACCATCCCGGCACTCTCCGGGAGAAGCTGTTTCGTTCCGGCCCCTCCATCGACCCGACCCACCGCGCTCACCAGGTGAGTCTGAACGACGGAGTGTCGACGGAGACTGCCTCGTGACCCCACCCAGAACCCTCCTACAGGGCACTGGGGTGCTCGGGATAGCAATAGCCTCGGTTGCTGCAATCACCTCATGTACATCCTCCTCAGCCACCACAGCATCGGATACCCCGAGGGATGACACGATCTCCTACGTCCACGCCCAAGAGCCACCCTGCATCTGGGGCTCCTGGGTGCAGGCGGCCTACACATCCCGCCAGGTATTCGATTCCTTGGTCAGCTGGGACGATGACCACCCGGTCCCCTGGTTGGCGAAGGATTGGGAAGTCTCGCCCGATGGCAAGGACATCACCTTCTCCCTGAGGGACGATGTCACCTTCACCGACGGCACCGAGTTCAATGCCGCCGCAGTTGTCGCGAACACAGACTACTGGGTGGAGAACCTCGGCTGGAACAGCTTCTCGTATCTGGAGGGCGCCTCGGAGAATGAGGAATACAATGTCACCCTTCATCTTTCAGAACCCAATCCAGGGATCTTCCGTGTGCTCTCGAACGGTCATTATGGGATCCAGTCCCCAACCGCACTGGAGAACAATTCTGAGGCGGAAAACTGTCAGTACCCCGTCGGGTCAGGACCATGGAAGGTAGACGACTGGTCCCAGGGGCAGAAGATTCTCTTCGAGAGAAACGACGAGTACAGTTCCGCACCGACCAACGTCATGAACCAGGGGCCACCCCACGAAAAGTACCTTGAATGGAAGTTCGCCCCGGATGCGAACACACGCTGGAGTGCGTTGACCAGTGGCGAAGCGGATGCTGTCTACGACCCACCTGCCAGCCAGTGGGGCACCGCGGAAGAGGATTACCAGGTCCACTCGTACATCACGGGCGGACGCCAGCAAGCGTTCTCCTTCAACGTTGAGCAGGGCCCGTTTACCGATGTCCGGGTACGTCAGGCATTCGCCCACGCGACAGATCGAAAGCGCATCACAGAAACTGTCTTCAAAGGGTCGGCGCCGTACGAGGCCAACGGATCACTGAGCCCCGCCAATCCGTACTACCTGGACGTCAACGACAGCTACGGCTTTGATCCAGAACGAGCGGGGGAACTCCTCGATGACGCTGGGTGGAAACTCAATGACGACGGTGTGAGGGAAAAGAACGGCGAAACCCTCCACATCCGACTTCCCTTCGGCTCGGATGCGATCGTCGGGCAGGACGGGACCGCTGCACTTCAAGCCGTCAAGGAGCAGGCTGACCAGGTCGGATTCGACCTGGAGCTCATCCCTCTGACACAGACCCAACACTTCGCGGGTGAGAAACAGGGAGCCGACGAAGCCGAGCTGATCTTCGGGTACTGGGTCTGGCCATCTCCGAACATCCTGGACATCGTCTACAACGCCGGCACGGAGGAGGAACCGAACGGAAACAACAAGAGCCACTTCAGCAACCCGGAGGTTGAGGAAAGAATCATGGCCGCCCAACGAGAGACCGACCCTTCCGTCAGGGAAGACCGGTACCACGACCTCCAGTCCTACTTCAACGACGAAGCGATAGCGGTCGGATTCTATGACTTCACCAATAATGTTGTCACGCAGAAGGACCTTGAAGGGTTCAAGCAGGACCAGGGAAGCAATGGCATGCCCATCTTCAACGACGTGACGTTGGAGGACGGATAAATGGCCACCACAACAACCTCCGGCCCCCTGTCCGCTGCCACCGAGGACCCACAGTCAGTTGCCGCGTCGAGAAGGAAGAGCCTACTGGCGATAGTCGGGAGGAAAGTGCTCTCCTCCGTCTTCGTCCTGTGGGGAGCGTTTACCGTCACCTTCATAGTCTTGTCCGTCCTGCCAGGTGACCGGGCCACCATCGTGTTGAACGTGCAATCGGGCTTGACGACCGTGCGGACCGGTGACGAAATTGCGGCGGTTGAAGCGGAGTACGGTTGGGACCGCCCAGTGATCGTCCAGTACTTCGACTACATCTGGAATGCTCTGCAGGGCAATCTCGGCGAATCCTGGGAATTGCGCAGGTCAGTTGTCGACATCATCTCCGAACAGCTGTGGCCGACGATTTCCCTGGCAGTTTTCGCGCTGGTGCTGGCATGGATACTGTCGGTCCTCTGGACACTGATCACAGCCGGACGCGGCTCACGCACAGGTTCCATCGGTTCGGGCGTGGAGACCATCGCCGCAGGACTGCCCCAGTACTGGCTTGGAGCGATCCTCCTCATCGTCTTCGCCGTACAACTTGGCTGGTTCCCCGTTATCGGCGGCACAGGATTCGTAGACACCATCCTGCCCGCCCTTTCGCTGGCGATTCCTCTGGCAGGCTTCCTCGGACAGGCAACGCGGACCGAATTCGACCGCGCGTTCCGCCAGCCATTCGTGACCTCTGCGCGAACCCGTGGCATGAGCGAGAACGGAGTCCGTGCACGCCATGTCCTGCGCCATTCCCTCATACCCGGGATCACTTTGTCCGGATGGGCCGTGGGCAGCCTGATCTCAGGTGCCGTGCTTGTCGAGCAGGTCTTCGCACGACCGGGGCTCGGTTCGGTCCTGGTCCGCTCCGTGTCCAACAAGGACTTCGACCTCGTGATAGGGATCGTTGTCCTGATCAGCCTCTTCTACGTGGTCGTCAACCTGATCGTCGATCTCGTCTACACCGTCGTTGACCCGAGACTCAAGGAGACGCAATGAGTACCCCGGTAGCGTCCCAGTCCACGATCCGGGCCCGGTACCGACTACCGAAACTGGGCGTACCGCTCTCCGTTGCGGTGTCCGGAGCCATTGCATTCGTACTTCTTGTCGCTGCGATCGCACCATCCCTTCTTGCCACCCACTCACCGTCCGACATCAGCCTGGAGAGTCCTCTGGCAGCTCCGTCCACCGAGCATTGGCTGGGGACCGACGCCATCGGACGTGACCTTTACAGCAGGATCATCCACGGAACCCAGACTTCGCTTCTGATCGGTGCCTTGGCCATGCTTCTGGCGCTGGTGTTGGCGATCATCCTGGGCTTTGCATCTTCTCTCGGGCCGAAATGGATTGCTTCGGTAGTCGATCGACTTCTCGAAGTCCTCCTCGCGTTTCCGGTCCTGTTGCTGTCCCTGTTATTCGTGGCATTGCTCGGACCTTCAGCGACCAGCCTGGTCATCGCCGTGGGAATTGGATCCGCCCCCGGCTACGCCCGACTCATCCGCGCACAGGGGATGAGGGTCCGGAACTCATCGTATGTGGAAGCGGCGCGGGCTCTCGGACACAGCCGTCGAGTGCTGTTCACCCAGCACATCTTCCCCAACGCTTTCAGACCACTTGTGGCACTGGTGTCCCTCGGTATCGGACAGAGCGTGGTCTGGGCTTCAGGGCTGTCGTTCCTCGGGCTCGGCGTTGCGCCTCCGTCGCCAGAGTGGGGTGCGCTACTCAACGCCGGCAAGGGCGATATCGCCACCGCCTGGTGGTTGGTGATCATGCCTGGTCTAGCCATCGCGGTAACTGCGCTCGTATTCACACAGATCGGACGGTTCATCCAGGATCGATCGGAAGGGATTTCACAATCA
This sequence comes from Corynebacterium sp., assembly GCF_052107835.1. Classification (GTDB taxonomy): domain Bacteria; phylum Actinomycetota; class Actinomycetes; order Mycobacteriales; family Mycobacteriaceae; genus Corynebacterium. The sequence continues at coordinate 82,711 of NZ_JBQEDF010000002.1, read as the reverse complement.
TGACCACCACCCCACTACTTCGAGTTGAGAACCTCAACGTCTCCTTTGCGAACTCCGGTCGCAGTCGGACTAGCAAGGATGAGCTGAAGCCTGTGGTCAAGGACATCAGCTTCACGCTCGACCGCGGGAGGTGTATCGCACTCGTCGGGGAATCCGGTTCCGGGAAGTCTGTGACTGCCCGCTCACTGGTCGGGCTCACCGGGGAAGGTGCGGTAGTCAACGCCGACGCGCTGGAGTTCGAGGGAGCCGAGTTGCAGGGGCGCCCGGACTCCTGGTGGCAGGACATTCGCGGCTCAAGAATCGGCTTCGTCCTCCAGGACGCGCTGGTGTCGTTGGATCCCCTTCGGCCCGTCGGCAAGGAGATCTCCGAGGCTTTCACACTTCATGCGGGCACGAGGGGTGTCGACGTACCCGAGCGGTCTGCACGAGACGACGCGGTCACGAATCTTCTTGCCGAGGTAGGCGTACCCGAACCCGAGATTCGTGCACGCCAGCGACCCGACGAGCTTTCCGGTGGGCTCCGCCAGCGGGCCCTGATCGCATCAGCGATTGCTCTCAACCCGTCTCTGGTCATCGCCGACGAACCGACAACTGCACTGGACGTCACTGTCCAGGCACAGGTTCTTGACGTGCTGGAGACCATGATATCCGCAGGTACAAGTGTCATTCTCATCAGCCATGATCTTGCTGTGGTTGCTCGCTTGGCGGATGAAGTACTGGTCATGAACGGCGGAAGAGTCGTGGAGTCCGGCCCTACTGAAGAGCTCCTGCGGGCACCACAACATCCGTACACACGCCAGTTGATCAACGCAGTTCCCAGTGAACGGACAAAAGGCGGTCGCTTGACCACCCCTGCACGGTCGCACCGCTCCGCCTCGAGTCTCTTCCCCCCACATGAAGCCAATCCCGACTCTGTTCACTCCGAAACTTCTGGGCCTGTTCTCGACGTCCAGAATGTGTCCAAGTCCTACCGTGGCCCTGATCGGCAGTACAGACGAGTTGTCAAGGATATTTCTTTCCACCTCAACCGGGGAGAGACAGTGGGCATCGTCGGTGAGTCCGGCTCCGGGAAGAGCACCTTGGCACGTATCGCACTGGCCCTGGTGAAGCCTGATTCCGGTCACGCCTATTTCAACGGTGAACGGTGGAGCGATGCCTCTGAACCACGGCAACGCGCGATTCGTCGCAAGATATCGGTGGTGTTCCAGGATCCACTGAGTTCCTTTGACCCACGATGGAAGGTGTCCAGAATCCTCACGGACGCCATTCACCTCGGGGATCCCAGATACGCCAGTAAACCCAGGGACAGAGCCGTAGAACTGTTGGAGATCGTGGGACTGTCCTCTGATCATCTTGATGTCTGGCCGCTTCACCTGTCCGGCGGGCAACGTCAGCGCGTCGCGATTGCACGTGCTCTGGCGACCGATCCAGAGATCATCGTGCTCGACGAGGCAGTATCTGCCCTTGACGTCTCAATTCAAGCTCAGATACTTGACCTTCTGAGCGATCTACAGGACCAACTCAACGTGAGCTACCTGTTCATCTCCCATGACCTCGGAGTCATTCACCACATGAGTGACCGGGTTCTCGTCATTCAGGACGGGAACCTGGTCGAACACGGACCTGCCGACACGGTCTTCAACGCTCCGCAGCATCCATACACCCAACAACTCCTCGAGTCGCTTCCACGGCTCGACGCAGCCCGCACACCCGACACGATCGCATCGTGAACCTTCAGGAAGGAATCTCCATGACGACGGCAACAACCACTTCGCCAGCCTCAATCTCCGACCGGGTAACGGAGGTGACGAAAGGGATCAGGGAGGATGCCGTGCAGCGCGAGCTATCCAGCCTGTCGCCCGAACCCCAGGTGAGAGCCCTCGCGAAAGCTGGTCTGGGACGACTTCGTGTCCCGTCTCAATTTGGCGGTGCGGACGGTTCAGTAGCCGATCTGCTGGAACTGCTGGTACCTCTGGCCGCGGCGGATTCAAACTTCGTCCAGATCTTCCGTGGGCACTTCGGTTTCGTCGAATTCCTCCTCGATCAGGCGGACTCCCCGGTACGCAATGATCTCCTCAATGCCGTTGGGCGCGGAGAGATCTTTGGTCCCGCTGCATCGGTTCCCGCCACTGGGCAGCCGGGCGGTGGGGCGGCCCCCGCAGTCATCATCGACTCAACGACCACACTCCGGAAAGAGGGCGATCACACGCTGCTCTCCGGAACGAAGTTCTACACAACAGGCAGTCTCTACTCGGACTGGATAGCCGTTGCCGTCGTGGACGAGGACGGCGCGAAAGAGGTTCTGGTCCGCCGCGATGATCCCGGCGTGACCGTGGTAGACGACTGGGGCGGGTTCGGCCAGCGCTTCACAGCAAGCGGAACAACAACTTTCGACGACGTCAGCGTGCGCGATGGTTACGTGTTCGCCCGTAACGAGTCTGGGACTGATGCATATCTCGGTGCTTTCTATCAGTTCATTCATTCCGCGACCCAGGCCGGAATCATCCAACGGGCGACCGAGGATCTCGCGGAGGTCGTTCGTAAACGGAAGAGGAGCTATCCCCTGGCGACCGTGGCTGTTCCTCGAGATGACCCGGAAGTTCTCCAGGTTGTCGGCGATGTAGCGTCCGCGAAGTTCGGAGCACGTGCGAACGTGGAATCGCTGGCACGTGCCTTTGACAACTACCGATCGTCCAACAAGAACACGGACAAGTTGACGCAGGCTATCGTTGCATCCGCGCAGACACAGGTACTGAACACCCGGTTAGCGGGGGAAGCGACGTGGAACCTTTTCAATGCGGCCAGCGCATCCGCAACCAACGGCGATTTGGCATTGGACCGTCACTGGAGGAATGCGCGGACGATCTCGTCCCACAACCCCGTGATCTACAAGGCTCGCACGGTCGGTGACTTCACGGTCAATGGATCAGTGCCGGACGTGCACAGGGGGTTCGGCGCATCCGCCACTCGCCAACAGCCCGGAGAAGAGGACACCGACGGCCGTTAACGGTTGATGTTGCCGGAGCGGTGCCACTCAGCTATCCACTACCGGGACTGAATACCCCATCATCTCCAACTCCCCCGCCACAGCCAACGCCAGATCCTCCCGTCCGGGGGCAGCGACCACCTGCACGGACAATGGCATCCCCGACTCACCGTCCACAGCGACCGGGACGGAAACCACCGGGCAGCCCGTCAGCGTGACCGCACGGCAGTGGAACATGAGCTCCCACCCACTGAGGACATGACCGTCAACGGTCATGGTTCCATCGTGACCGCATGCCGGCCCCGGAGCGACGGGCAGCACCACGACATCCACTTCGTCGAATACCCGCAGCGCCTCCGCCCGCGACGCCAACGCCGTCGGCTTCGCAGTTTCCGCGTCCCCGACGGGATCATTGGCGATCGATGCCGCCGTTCCCGGAGACAGCAGGGCGTCCCTCCCGACGACGGCTGCGCGGTGGTCCAGCAGCGGTTCCGCGTCACGCCACGCGTTGTACTCCTCAACAAGCCCAGTGAATACCGCGGAGTTCTCGGACACTGAATGACCGGCACCACCCAGGTGACCAGCAACAGCGGCGACGGCTGCAGCAACTTCCGCACTCACCGGTTGGATCCGTTCGCCAGTGCTCCAGGCGATGCGAAGCGGGGTACCCACCGACTCGCGATCCGCCGTCACCGTGTGTCCGGACATGATCTGCCAGGCCGTTGACACGTCGGCGACTGTGCGGGCCATCGGCCCGATGACCTGCAGCAGCCCCTGCACCGAATCAGCAGGTTCCACCGTCCCCCCTTCCTCGTCGATTCCCATCGCCCCGCCCTTCCCGGGAACCTGCCCGTCGGACGGCATCATCGCACCCAGCTCCGCATCACCAATGGCACAGGGCGCCGTGGGACGCAGTCCCACAATCCCCGTGCACTGGGCGGGCCACCGGATGGAACCGCCGAAATCCGTCCCCACCCCCAGGGCCGACAGACCAGCCGCCAGGGACGCCGCCTCACCGCCGCTGGATCCTCCGGGCGCCAGCGACTGCTTTTTCGCGGCGGCCAGGGGATTCTCCGTCCTCCCTCCCTCCGGACTCGTACAAGTGACCCCGAAGGCGAACTCCGGGCAGTTGGTCTTGCCGATGATGATCGCCCCGGCGTCCTCCAGCCGCTGCACGGCGGTTGCCGTCACCGTGCCGATCTCTCCGTGGAACGCGCGGGACGCTGCGGTGAGCGGGAGCCCCGCGACAGCGATGACGTCCTTGATGCTGACAGGAACCCCCGCGAGCGGTCCAACCCTTCGACCGGCGGCAACGGCACGGTCGATCGTGTCCGCGCGATCCAGTGCCGCCTCGAAATCCACGGAGATGTAGGCGTTCAGCCGGGCGGACGCCGCATGGAGTCGCCGTGTGGCCTCGATGACTGAGCGGGCGGTGAAGCGGCGTTCCTGCACCCCGTCGGCGATGTCACCCGCTGACAGCCAGCGGGGATCATCGATCCCGGGGTCCCGGTCCAGGTAGGAGCGCTCGCCGTGATTCTCGAACTCCTCCATGGCGACCGTACTGTCGGCGGTTTCCATGGCGTTCAACAGGTTCACGTGCCGTTGGTAGCCATGCATCAGATCGCCGTGTTCCGCGGCCTCGTTCTTGAGGTTCCACGACATCCACACCTGCATCTGGGTCATCAGCTGCCGGTAGAAGTTGCTGAGCCGTCCGCTGTCCGCCGCGTCCACCACCGCGGTATGGAAGCCGATGTTCGTCCGGGTGAACGCCACGGGGTCGCCCGATGTGGCGGCCTTGTGCATCTTTCCCAGCCAGGATCGCGCAGGGGTGAGCGCCTGCGCCATCGACGGTGGGGAGCCAGCCGCACCATGCAGGATCTTCTCCAGCGCGAACCGTTCGAGGGCATGCCGCAGGTCGTAGATCTCCCCCAGATCCCCGTGCGTCATGTCGACCACCCGGTGGCCCCGCCGGGGCAGATGTGTCAGGAGACCGCGGGTCTCGAGGACGCGCAGGGCCTCCCGGAGAGGGGGTCTGCTGATCCCCATCGCCTCGGACACCCGCGGCTCACTCACCCTGTCCCCGGGGCGGAGCCGACCGCCGAGAATCTCCTCGGTGATCTTCTCGGCGGCGGACTCCACAAGACTCTGCTGCTGCTTCATGCGTCCAGTAAAGCATGGGGATCCGACATTTAACCGGTATGAAACCAAAGGTCACAAACCTGCAAACTCAGTTCTGTAGACAGTTCAGACATGAGTAGAGAACAGTCCCAACCCCTTGTCGAGATGATCGTCTGCCCCATGACGGCGCCCTCCGACACCTCCGCACTGGAGCGTGCGGTGGAGGACGCCGACTTCTCCCCCGCAGACGTCATCGCCCTCGTGGCCAAGTCCGAGGGCCACGGCCTGCCCAATGACTACGGCCGCGTCCTGTGCGAGCAGTCCCTGAAGTCCAGCCTCGCGACGCTCCGCGGTACGGACACCGATGAGGTGTCCGCCAGCACCTCGGTCATCGTCTCCGGTGGATCACCGGGCGTCCTCAGCCCGCACGTCACCGTCATCGCGCAACGCTGGGTGCCGGCCGACCCGGAACGTCCTGCGGAGCCGGAACCGGACGGTGGCGGACTCGTCCTCGGACGGGCCACCACCGAACCGATCCTCCCGGAGCATGTCGGCCGCCGTGCGCAGGTCGAGACGGTGTCCACCGCCGTCGCCGCGGCCATGTCCGATGCGGGCGTCGCCGATCCCTCGGACGTCCACCTCGTGATGGTGAAGGGGCCCGCGCTCACCCCCAGGACCATTGACGAGGCCCTTGCGTCCGGAAAGAGCGTGGTCACCACTGATCCGGGAATCGGCCCGCAGGGATCGATGTGCTTCTCCAACGACGCCTCCGCCCTCGGCGTGGCCGTCGCCCTCGGCGAGGTGCCGGACTCCGCGGTCACCGATGAGGTCATCCGGCAGGACTGGAGCCTCTTCAGCTCCGTCGCCGCGACATCGGCCGGCGGGGAGAAGAAGCAGGGCGAGGTCCTGCTCCTCGCCAACCGTGCCGACTCCCTGTCTCCGCTGCGCATCGGCCACAGCCTCATCACCGACCTCCTGGACACGGACGGGGTGCGGAGGGCCCTCGCCAACGCCGGTCTCGACGTCGGCCCCCAGGCCACCGGGGATGAACGGGGACGTATCGCCCAGGTCTTCGCGAAGGTCTGCATCCCCGCGTCGAATGAACTGCGCGGCGCCCCCATCGTCCTCAACGCCGACCATGAAGCGCATCACGTCGCCAAGGCACTCGGTGCCGCCATCGTGGGTTCGGTCACCGGAAAAACCACCGCCTTCGTCTCCGGCGGCGAGAAGAACTCCCACATGGGGCCACCCGGCGCGAACCCCGTCGCCGCCGTGGTGCGCAGGTAGAAGGGCTGCGGAACCATGAAGATCGACTGGTTCATCGTCTCGCTCCTCGGCGTCCTCGCCGTCGGGCTGGTCCTGCCCGCCAGCGGGAGCGCGTCCCAGGCGGTCTCGTGGATCGCGACCGGAGCCGTCGTCACCCTGTTCCTCCTCAACGGTCTGCGCATGTCCCCGGCGGATGTCTGGAACGGTGCGCGGAACTGGCGGGTCCAGGGGCTGATCCTGCTGACCGGCTACGTCGTCTTCCCCGTCCTGGTTCTGGCGGTCACCCTGGCCGCGTCCGGGGTTCTCGACCCGGATCTGGCGGCCGGACTGGTCTTCCTCAGCACCCTGCCCACTACGGTGCAGACCTGCGTGATCTACACCGTAGAGGCAGGCGGCAACGGGGCTGCGGCACTGACCGCCGCCACCGCCTCGAACCTTCTCGCGCTGGTCCTCTCCCCGCTGCTGGTCCTGCTGATGCTGGGGTCGCACGTGTCCATGGGCACCGGAACCGTTGTCAGCATCGTCCTCCAGATCCTCCTCCCGTTCGGCCTCGGGCAGTTCCTCCGCCCCTGGTGGGGACCGTGGGCCACCCGTCACGCCGGACGGCTGAAGTACATCGACCGCACCGCGATCCTCACCATCGTCTACTCCGCTGTCAGCGCCGCCACCCTCGCCGGTGTCTGGGAGACGGTCAGTCTCACCTCCCTGGCGGTGGTCGTGGGTGTGGCCCTCGGTCTGCTCCTCGTGGTCAGCGGATTCATCACGCTGGCCACCCGCACCACCCGGCTCCCCGGACCGGACCGTACTGCGGTGCTGTTCTGCGGCAGCCAGAAATCCCTCACCACCGGACTCCCCATCGCCGGGGCACTGTTCCCGGCCGGGGGTCTCGTCATCGTCCCGCTCATGATCTACCACGTCGTCCAGCTCATCATCGGCGCCGCGGTGGCACGCCGCATCGCGACATCGCCACAACCCGCCGGAGTCACCCCGTGACCACCCACCACCCCACGGAGAACACCATGGAACCCTCGCTGAACCTGACAACCGCCACCGGCATGCCGCTGCCGAGCGGCGAACTGCTCCCCGACGGAGATGAGAGAGTCGCCGCGCTGTCCGACCGCGTCCGCACCGACATTGACGTGACCTCACACCACGGCCCCTGGGTGCCGCACGATGATGATTCCGTGCTGGACGTCGTCGTCATCGGCGGCGGACAGGCCGGCCTCGGGGCCGCCTTCGCCCTGTCCCGGGAGGGGATCGACCGTGTCCTCGTCATCGACGACTCGTCCGACAGAGAGATCGGATGCTGGACCCGGTACGCCCGGATGCACACCCTTCGCAGCCCCAAGTGGCTCAAGGGAATCGAGCTCGATGTCCCCAGCCTGCACGTCCGGCAGTGGTTCGAGGCCGCGTACGGTGCAGCCGCCTGGGAGGAGATCGACTTCATCCCCCGCGTTGACTGGCACGACTACCTCCGCTGGTACCGGTGGGTGACCCGTGTCAGCGTCCGCGACCACACCACCGTCACCGACGTCGATCCGCCGGACGGGTCCACCGGTCCGGACGCGCCGTTCACCCTCACCGTCGAGTCCGGGGACACCACGGGGATCGTCCGGGCCCGCCGGGTGGTCTTCGCGCTGGGCCTCAATGGTGCCGGTGGTCCGCGGGTCCCCTCCATCATCGCGGACAACCTCCCGCGCGAGCGGTGGTTCCACACCGAGGAGAGGATTGACTTCAGCGAGATCGCCGGGCGTCGCGTCGCGGTCCTCGGCGGAGGATCCTCCGGCTTCGACAATGCCGCCCTCGCGCTGGAGAACGGGGCGTCCGCGGCAACCGTGTTCATGAGGCGGCAGGAGGTTCCCGTGCACAATTCCCTGCGGTGGATGGAGTTCCCCGGGATGCAGGAGCACTTCTACGACCTCACCGATGAGCAGAAGTGGGAGTTCTCCCAGTTCAACGGCGGTCTCCCCCAGCCGCCGACGCAGCACACCCTGTGGAGATGCTTCGGGCTCGACGGATTCTCCCTCCAGCTCGGGCAGGGGTGGGATGCCGTCGCCGTGGTCGACAACCCCGACGCCCCCGGCGGGCGGGAGGTCGAGATCACCACCACGGTGGACGGGGAAGCCCGTGTCTACCGGGTGGACTGGGTGATCGCCGGAACCGGGTACGACACCGATCTGCACCGGCGTCCGGAGCTCCGTCAGGTGGTGGATTCCCTCGCCCTGTGGAAGGACCGGTTCGAACCCTCCGACGGACAGCCTCTGGGCAACAGCCCCTACCTTGGCCCGGGTTTCGGGTTCACACCGGTGACCGATGACCCCGATCTGGCATGGGTGACACGGCTCTACCACTTCTCGACCGGGGCCAAAGCCTCCATGGGGTTGGCCGGCCACCAACTGTCCGGAATCTACGCCGGAGTCAAACGTCTCGGCTGGGGAATCAGCACCGACATCACCCGTGAGAACTGGCCCCGGATGATGTCGGAGTTCCGCGAGTTCGAGGACCGGGAAGTCAGCTTCATCGGCCCCTACCACCAGGGCGAAGGCTGGTTCCCCGGCCGCTCGTCCTACGCCACCGACATTGCGCGGTAGCAGCCACTGTCTCAGGAGTTCAGGAGGAACCCATGGGTAAGAACAGTACGAAACAGAAACCAGACACCACGCAGGACGCTGCGTTCATCGGCTCGGACGTCGACACATCCCTCGGCTGGAAGCTGAACTCGATGTTCGGCATCCAGCACGTCCTGATCATGTACGTCGGCTGCGTGGCTGTCCCGCTGGCCTTCGGTGCGGCGCTCGGACTGGATTCCGAGACGGTCGCGCTGCTCATCAACGCCGACCTGTTCGTGGCGGGCATCATCACGGTGCTCCAGAGTCTGGGCGTCGGGAAGATCGCGGGTGCCCGGCTCCCCATCATCGGCGGTGCCACGTTCGTCCAGGTGGCAACGATGATCTCCATCGGTCAGCAGTACGGGCTGCAGGCCGTCTACGGTTCCATGCTCGCCGGTGGCCTGATCGGGATGCTCCTCGCATGGCCGTTCAGCAGGATCCTCAAGTTCTTCCCGCCGATGGTCACCGGGTCGGTACTCCTGGTACTCGGAGTATCGCTGGTCAGCGTGGCGACTGACCTGGTGGTCGGGAGCCCCGATTCGGCCGACCACGGCAACCCGCGGAACATCGCCATCGCGCTCGTCGTGATCATCATCGCCGTCGTCGTCAGCGCCCTGGGAAAGGGGATGCTGAGCAAAGCCTCCCTGTTCATCTCCATGATCTGCGGAGTGATCATCTGCATCCCCTTCGGGATGGTGGACTTCAGCGACGTGACCGACGCGCAGATCTTCGGGTTGATCGCCCCGTTCCACTTCGGCGCCCCTGAATTCCCGCCGGTGGGCGTGATCAGCATGGCCATCATCATGGCGGTGATCTTCGCCGAGACCATCGCGAGCCTCTCCGCACTGAGTGAGATCACCGGGAAGAAGCTGTCGAAGGGAGATGTAGCACGCGGGCTGGCTGTCGACGGCTTCTCGGGCGTGCTCGGCGGTGTGATGAACGGGTTCATGGACACCGTCTTCAACCAGAACGTGGGTGCGGTGAAGACCACGCGCATCTACTCCCGCTACGCCACGGGCTTCGCCGGGATCTTCCTGATCATCCTCGGGCTGATGCCAGTGACCGGTGCGGTCATCGCGGCACTGCCGGAACCGGTGGTTGGCGGTGTGGGCCTGGTCCTGTTCGGGTCGATCGCCGTTGTTGGTGTGGGGACGCTGAAGAGCGTGTCCACGTCAGACACGATCAACTCGACCATCATGGCGCTCGCTGTGGGCGTGGGATTGATGACGAAATTCGCACCGACGATGTGGGACGAGTTCCCGGACTGGTCGCAGAGCATCCTGGCGGACGGCGTGGTCTTAACGGCCGTGACGGCCGTGCTGCTCAACCTGATTTTCAACCACACATCGATCGCGGACCGGGCACGGGCGAACAGACGGGAGGAGAAACCGGTGCAGTACTCGGCGTTCATGTAGTGCGGATGGGCGCTGAGTCCCGAACCGGAATATACTGTTATCCATCCACAACTCCACCGCCACGAAGGGCCCTCACACGTGACCAGGAAACCCGGAACAACGAGGGTAGGCCTCGGTCTCCTCTGCAGCGCTGCACTCGCCCTCGGGTTGGCGGTATCAGCCACCGCACTACCGTCATCGAGGTCCTCTTCCTCCCCTTCTTCATCCTCCTCCTCGTCATCATCGGTCGGTGGCTCGCTTATCCCGTCCCCTCCGGACGAAGGCACGTGGCTCGGGAGTTGGAGCGCCGCGATGACCGAACCCGATGTCGAGGGCACCATCTCAGGCGACGGATTCACCGACACCACGGTGCGGCAGTCCGCGCACCTGTCCATCGGTGGCCAGTCAGTGCGCCTCCGCCTCAGCAACGCCTACGGCACTACTCCGCTCGACGTCGGTGCCGTCACCGTCGCACCAGGCACGCCACTCTCGGAAGTCGACGAAAACCAGATCACCCTGGTCACCTTCGACGGCTCACCCTCCACCACTGTCCCGGTCGGACACGAACTGCTCTCTGATCCCGTCCCACTGTCCGTCGAACCGAACTCCGACCTGGTCGTCAGCATGCACCTGCCCGGCCCGACCGGTCCAGCCACCACCCACCCCCTGGGAATGTCGACGTCCTACATCGCCGACGGCGACCAGACCTCGGCAGGAACCCAGGTTTTCTCCGAGCTGGATCAAGGACGCTACTTCCTCCGCGGGGTGGACGTGACCTCGTCCGCCCAGAATTCTGTGGTGTTCTTCGGCGACTCGATCACCGACGGTCACTCGTCCACGGTGGACGCCAATCTCCGCTACCCCGATCAAGTGGCCGACCGACTGCTGGAGCGTCCCGTCCCCCAGCAGTGCGGCGTGCTCAACTCCGGGATCAGTGGCAACCGCCTCCTCACCGACGCCGGCACGAACGGCGATGCCGCGATTTTGCGGTACGACACAGACGTGATCGACCGGCCGGGTGTCGAGACCGTCGTCCTGCTGGAGGGCATCAACGACATCAGGACGACCGACGGCACTGTACCGGCAGAGGAGTTGATCGAGGTCTACCGCGAATTCATCGACCGCTCCCACGACAACGGCCTGCGCGTCATCGGAGCAACGCTCACGCCGTTCGGGGCGTCCGACCGGTACACCGATGCCGGCGAGGAAACGCGTCTGGCCGTCAACGAATGGATCCGCACCTCCGGCGAGTTCGACGACGTCATCGACTTCGATCACGCGGTGCGAGACCCCTCCAACCCCGGACAGATCGACCCCGAGCTCGACCCCGGCGACCATCTGCACCCGAACGACGCCGGCTACACGGCCATGACGGACGCGGTGGACCTGGAGTCGGTCTGCTAGGAGCTAAGCCGGATACGATCAACCCTCCTGCGGCACGGTCGCCCGGGCGAACTCTTCCGACATCAGCCGGTTCAGCTCGCGCATCCGTTCTGCGTCGATCTTCACCACGGACCGGTCGGCGGTCAGTAGGCCGTTGAGCTCGTCCTCGACATCGGACAATTGGGTGTAGACGACAGCGGAAAGCCCGGCGGTGATCGCGGGCAGCACCTCGTCACGGTGCAGGCGGTCGACAGCGTCCGCAAACTCAACGGCAGTCCGGAAACTCCGGTAGCCGAACTCCTCGCTGCCGCTGAACTCGTGGCCCTCCAGTCGCAGGCTGTACCCGCCGTACTCCGTCACCGCCACGGCACGCCCGTCGCTGCCCCACCCACTGTCCGGACTGATCGGGCGGGAGTAGATGTGCAGGCTGCGCATGTCACCGCCGCCCTGGTCATGCCAGCCACTGGCGTGGTCGATGATGCGGTCGGGGTCTAGGCGACGGACGCGGTCCGTGACCTCCAGGGCGTCGAACTGGCCCCAGCCCTCGTTGAACGGCACCCAGCACACGATCGAAGGAACACTGCCGAGCAATTCCACGGTGCGGTCGAGTTCGCGTCGGAACTCCTCGCGGCCGTCAGCGTCCTGACGTCCGAACACGCTGTAACGACTGTCATCGAGCTGCTCTGACATGCCCGCGGGAGCATCAATGACGGTGGGGTCGTAGCGCCGTCCGCCATTGACGAAATCCTGCCAGACCAGCATGCCGATCCGGTCACAGTGGTGGTACCAGCGCAGTTGCTCAATCTTGATGTGCTTGCGGAGCATCGTGAACCCGAGGTCCTTCATGGCTGTGATGTCGTGGACGAGGGCCGCGTCCGACGGCGCCGTGTAGAGACCGTCCGGCCAATAACCCTGATCAAGGACACCGGCGTGGAAGTACGGCTCACCGTTGAGAAAGAGTCTGGGAACCCCATTGCAGTCGGGCTGCATGTCAACCGAGCGCATCGCCGCGTAACTGGTGACGTGGTCGTCGCCGAGAGTGACCTCGAGGTCGTAGAGGAACGGGTCCTCCGGTGTCCACGGGTGCGCGTCCGGAATGGGGATCCGCACCTCCTCCCCCACAGGTGCGTTCACCTCGGCGACGGTGTCACCCTCGGCGAGGACGGTGACGTGCACGTCGGTGCCGGTGCTGGTGCCGGCGACTGACCCGGCGCCCGCGTCCACGACAATGCTGAGTGTGCCATCGACCAGGTGGGGACGGGTCCGCAACTTCCCGACGTGAACTGCGGGCACCGCCTCCAGCCAGACGGTCTGCCAGATGCCGGACTGCGGGGTATACCAGATCCCGCCGGGGTTGCTGGACTGCTTGCCACGCGACCGGTGGCTGGCATCGGTGTCGTCGGTGACGGCCACGGTGAGTTCGTGCTCGGCGCCGTCGGCGAGTTCGTCGGTCACATCACAGGTGAAGGGCCAGTAGCCACCACGGTTCGCTCCGACGCGTACACCGTCGATCAGGACGGTGCAGTCCTGATCCACCGCGCCGAAATGCAGGAGCACCCGGTCCGTGGACGTCGTGCGGAAATCCTGCGGCAGAGAGATAACTCGCTGGTACCAGAGCGTTTGGCCGACTTTGAGGCTGCGCCCAACGCCGGAGAGTTCGGATTCGGGCGAGAAGGGGACGATGATGCTCCCGTCCCAGGTGCCTGGACCGTGCTCGACACGCTCGCCGCGCTCACCGTGGTCGCCGCGCTCACCGTGGTGTGGCGCTGGACCGTCGGTAATCGCGTAGTCCCACCGTCCGTTGAGGTTGAGGTAGCTGTCACGGACGAGCTGCGGACGAGGATATTCCGGCAGTGGATCCTCCGGGTCCAGTTCTTCTGCCCAGCGGGTGTGCATGCGGTGTCCTTTCTGGTGCGGGGCGGGGTCTGCGTTCTCGTCGCCGACTGGTCGATCGATGACATGCCGACGTCCCCGCACAGGGTATTCGCGGTTCCCGGGCTTTTCGAACAGCACGCCGGCCATGTCCGCCCCTTGCCGTAGACATGTGGGTGCCGCGAATCACACCGGACTCTGAAGGGAACTCGCATGCTGTTCGACCACAACAACCTGGACCCCTCTTCTCGCGAACCAGGTCACGACCCGAACGATCCCCTCTACCACTACAGTCCTCACGTGGTGGACGACATCAGCCTCGACGGTGAGAGTCGCGACAACCCACCCGACCAGTTCATGGACGCAAAGCTTGAGTTGTCCCGGACAAAGAGACATGCCCTGGCGATGGACATGGTCGGGAACGTGGGAAGACTCAACCAGGGAATCTTCAACAACGCCATCGCACTCCAGACGTTTCCGCGGGCCACGCACCTCGAATCCGCCACGGGTTGGCGCACGCTCGGACGGCGGATCCTACCGGAGACACACCCTGCTGTAGCGCTGCGTGTGAACGGCCCCATCGAGTTCGTGTGGGGTATCGCCGACACCGTACCTCTTGACCAACACCACGACGTGACCGATCCGCGGGCCGAACGCAGGAAGATGTTGGACGGGCTGCACATCGATGTGTCCGAGGACCTCCACAGACTCATGTACTCGGGGATGATGGGGATCGATTTCCATCTCGTCGATGGGCAGGACGAACCGGTGACCCTGCAACGTCAAGAGATCACGGGAAAGAAGCGACACGTCATTGGCTGCTACTCCTACTTACTGCGATCTTCAACGACGGCTGACCCGGGTACCGTGTGGGATGCCCTGATTCGCACACTTGCCGGTATTCACCTCCGGCACTTCGGGCTCAAACCTGGAGCCATCACAGGCTCGCACCGCAACGGTATCGACCCTCAGGCACTTCTCTTCGAGCGGGAAGCTGTGGCATGGATCCTGGAACGCCGACGAAAGCCCCAGACTCCACCGCCGTCGGCACTGAAACCGTGGATTGATGGCGCGGAGATCCCCGGCGACGTTCGCCTTCGAATGGTCTTCACGGCGGCCGGCACGATCGACCGGTGTATGAGGTGGAACAGGCTGTGAGTAGGTATCGCCTGGGAGGGTAGCAAGGGCGCGACAGTGTCGACTTCCCCGGGGTGTTAGGGGTGTCCGCACTCGATGTGTGGCGTCCCAGGGTGGAACAGCGGGGCGAAAACGCCCTACGGCGCCACGCCCAGGACGGGGCGCTCCGGGGATGCAGCAGCGCCGCTTCCATGCCGAACTTCATCGACGGCCCAGAAGACCTCCTCGGGCGTGGACGGCAGCGGCAGAGCAACCCGAGGAGCAGCCCCACCGTCACCCGCCGATCTACCAAAAGCCCCCACCGCTTCCCGTAACGCCTCACGCACCGACAGCGCCAGCACCAGCGGCGGCTCCCCCACCGCCTTCGATCCGTACACCGCACTCTCCTGCCCGCCGTCCGCGCCGCTGACACGATCCTGGTCCAGGAAGGACACAGTGAACTCCCCGGGCATCTCCGACAGGCTCGGGATCTTGTAGGTGCCCGCGCCATTCGTCAGCAAACGGCCCCGCCCCGGACCGTCGGACTCGTCCCACCGCAGATCCTCCAGCGTCAGCCACCCCAACCCCTGCACGAACCCGCCCTCGATCTGCCCTCGGTCAATCTGTGGCGCCAGTGACTCCCCCACGTCATGCACCACGTCCACCCGCCGCACCTCGTACGAGCCGTCGTACCGGCTGACCTCCACCTCGGCCGCCGCGGCACCGTAGACGAAGTAGCGGAACGGTGAGCCTGTCACCGTTTCAGCGTCCCAGTGGATCCCGTCCGTCCTGAAGAAGCCGGACGCCGACAGTTGGACGCGCTGCATGTACGCCGTCGCCACCACCGACTCCCAGGACACTGATCCAGCACCCGGTGCGAACACCCGACCGCCGGAAAAACGGACGTCATCAGGATTCGTCCCCATCATGGTCGCTGCCACGCCCCGCAGCCGCGAGAGGATCTGCTCGCACGCGTTCTTCACTGCCCCACCGTTCAGGTCGGTCCCCGAGCTCGCCGCGGTGGCCGAGGTGTTCGGCACCTTGTCGGTCCGCGTCGGGGCCAGCCGCACCCGCGACACCGGCACCCCCAGAGCTCGTGCAGCGACACCGATCATCTTGGTGTGCAGCCCCTGCCCCATCTCCGTCCCGCCGTGGTTGATCAGCACCGAGCCGTCCTTGTACACCAGCACCAGCGCGCCGGCCTGGTTCAGCGTCATGAACGTGAACGAAATCCCGTACTTCACCGGCGTCACCGCCAAGGCGCGCTTCCGGTCAGTGTGCGAGGCATTGAACGCGGCGATCTCCGTCTGCCGCCGCGCAACGTCTCCCTCTGCGTGCACCTGTGACCACACCGCCTCCAACCGTGGAACCTGCGTGACGGTCTGCCCGTACGGCGTTGTCTGCCCCTCACGGTAGAAGTTCCGCTCGCGCAGCACTGACCCCGACAGCCCCAGCACCGGCGCCGCCTGCCCCAGGATCTCCTCGATCAGCACCATGCCCTGGGGCGCCCCGAAGCCACGGAATGCGGTCTGCGAGGTCTTGTGGCACTTCGCGATGCGCCCGTGCACCCGCACATTGGGCAGGTGGTAGGCACTGTCCACCGAACACAGCGAGCGTTCCAGCACCGCCTCGGACAGATCCAGGCACCAGCCACCATCGGCGGTCATCGTGGCGTCCAGCGCGGTGATGCGTCCGTCCGCGTCGAACCCCGCCTTCCAGGTGTAGTGGTAGCCGTGGCGCTTCCCCGTCAGGGCCATGTCCAGCGCCCGGGGAAGACGGATCCGGACAGGACGCCCGGTCAGCACCGCGCCGAGTGCGGCGACGGCGGCGAAACCGTGGTGCTGCATCTCCTTGCCGCCGAAGCCGCCGCCCATGCGCAAGCACTGCACGGTCACCGCGTGGCTGGGGATCCCCAGGACGTGCGCCACGATCTCCTGCATCTCGCTGGGGTGCTGGATGCTGGCGTGGATGAAGACCTGCCCGTTCTCGTCGACCAGCGCGATGCAGGTCTGGGTCTCCAGGTAGAAGTGCTCCTGCCCGCCGATCTCGGACTCACCGTCCAGGACGTAGGACGCTTCGCTGAATCCCGCATCGATGTCCCCGCGCACCATCGTCGGGCGCGCCCCGTGGAAGCTCCCGGCCGCGATCGCATCGGACAGGGAGACCAGTGACGGCAGCAGTTCGTAGGAGACCTCCACCGCCTCGGCACCCATCCTGGCCTGCTCGAGTGTCTCGGCGAGCACCCAGGCGACCGGCTGACTGTGGAACATGACCTCCACGTCCCCGCCGGGGAACAGCGGCTGGTCGTGGCGGACGCCGGCATCGTTGACCCCCGGCACATCCGCCGCAGTCAGCACCCGCACCACGCCGGGCATCGCCAGCGCCGCGTCCACCCCTAGGGACAGGACGCGCGCATGGGCGTGCGGTGACATCACCGGCCAGGCCTGCAGGACGCCGGACAGACGCCCCTGCAGGTCATCGGTGTACAGCGCCGCACCGGTGACGTGTCCGACCGCGCTCTCGTGGGTCACAGGGCCACGTCCGGGTCGAGGAACTCGTTGGTGTACAGGTCCTCGCCGCTCAGGTCGTCGGCAACCGCGTCGTCCTGCTCGGTGAAGATCGGCGTGAGCTGGTCAATCAGGGTGGACGTCCTGTCCTCGTCGAAGGACCCGAGTGTGCCGTCGGTGCCGTTGGCGACCAGGCCCTCCTCGCGCATTGTGGTTACTCCGTAGTCGGCGAGCTCGGGCCCGTAGATCCAGCCGGCATCGAACTGCTCAACGATGTCGACGACGAAGTCGTTGGTGGCGTCCGGTTCATTCATGTAGTCCGCGAGGCCGCGCTGCAGCACCGGGACCAGTTCGGAGAGGCAGTCGGACTGCTCCTCGACCTGGTCGCTGCGCATGGAGAGCGTGGACTTGTAGGTCTCGAATCCGGTCTCGTGGACGAGTTGGTAGTCCACCGGCTTCATCCAGCCGTCGACCTCGTTCTCGTACTGGAAGGGCTCGGTCGAGGAGAAGCCCTGCTGTGCCTTGGCCCCGTCAGCGGCGACGAAGTTCGACGGAGAGCCGTCGTAGCTGGAGTCCGTCTGCGACTCGTCGAGGATGCCCTCGCCGATGAGGTACTTCATGTAGGTCTCGTCGGAGAAGTACAGGACGTCCGCCCGCTCGTCCTTCAGGTCGGCGATGGTCTCGACGTCCGGGTAGGTCTCCGGATCCCACATGATCATGTGGGGGCTCACGTCCAGGGTGGACATCACGGATGTGGTGGGCATGTCCTCGGAGTGCTGGATGGCGGAGTCCATGTTCACGTAGCCGAGCATGATGTCCGGGTCCTGGTACATCAATGACGTGACGGCCTGGTTGCCGATGGCCGGCCCACCGGAACGGATCTCTAGGTCAACACCGGTGTAGCCGTTGTCGCCGTCGACGAGTGGGCCGGTGACGGCCTTGGCGTCCGTGTCGATGTTGATGGAGTCGGCGGTCTCCCCCTTCGCGTCGAGCAGTTCGTAGAGGTGTGCCTGCTCAGCACCGGGGAACCAGTCGGTCTGCACGGTGACGGTCTCGGGGCAGGACGCTGCGAGGTCGGTGGAGCCGATCTCGCCGTCGTAGCCGGAGGCGTTGTTGGTGGATGCGCTGTCGTCGCCGCAGGCCGCGAGGGACACGGTGGTGAGAGTGGCCAGTGCGGCGGCGCTGATGGTGCGGAAGGTTTTCATGTTCTCTCCTCGGTGGTACAAGCTCAGTGGTTCCAGAAACCGATGTGGGGTGCGGCGGCCTGGTCCTCGAGCAGTGGGCCGATGACCTGAATGTGGCGCTGTCCGCTGGACGCGACGGTGCGGCAGTCGAGACTCATGGTGGGGTTCTCGGGGTCGTCGCCGGTGAGTTCCAGCAGGCGGGCTTCGGACAGTCCATAGACGATGCGTCCGATGCCGGTCCAGTAGGCCGCGCCGGTGCACATCACGCAGGGTTCGGCGCTGGTGTACAGGGTGGACGCGGCCATCTGGTCGGAGGTTCGGTGGCGGGACGCCTCGGCCGCGGCGGTCAGTTCGGCGTGCTGGGTGGGGTCGCCCGGGGGCATGGAATTGTTGCTCCGTGAAGCGACAATCTCCCCGTCGGCGTCAACGACGAGGGAGGCGAAGGGGTGCCGGCCGTCGGCCTTGGCCTTGTCAGAGAGGTCGATGGCGTGCTTGAGGAAACGGAGGTCATTGTCGGTGGGGTTGTCTGCAGTCGTCACGAGAGGTGAGGGTATGACGGTGATTGCGATACGGGAAGTGAAGAACCATCGACATATCCGATGGGTCACTGTATTTCGCGGTACCCTTCCAGCATGCGACTGACACTTGAGCAGGTGGAGGCGTTCGTCCTCGCCGAACGACACGGGTCCTTCTCCGCCGCGGCACGGGAGATGGGACGCAGCCAATCGACGGTGAGCACATCAATCGCAAACCTGGAGATCGCGTTGGATACGGAGTTGTTCGACAGGACGTCGCGGTTCCCGAAGCTGACACCGGCCGGGGTTGCGCTGCTTCAGGAGGCGAAGGCGCTGTACAACCGCGGAGTCGAATTCGAGCGGCACGGGGACGCGCTGGCGGCGGGCGAACCGACGAATATCACTGTCGCTGTCGGAGTCCCCCACCGACAGGTCGCCCCGGTGTTCGCCCGCTTTGCCCAGGAATACCCGCATGTGGACCTGACGATCCAGAACCCGACGAACGGTGATGTTGCGTCACTCGTCCTGCAGGACGAGGCGCTGCTTGGGGTCGCGTTGGCTGTGCCGCAGTACCCGGAGGGGATTGCGTTTCGGCAGTTGGGACGGTTGATCATCTCGCATGTGGTGCACCGTGACCATCCGTTGGCTCGGTTGCAGCGGCCGTCCTTCGAGGACATGCGGGATGTGCGGCATCTGGCGTATACGGCGCATGCGGCGACATTGCCGACGAGTGAGTATCTGCAGTCGACGCAGACGTGGTTCTCGGATTCCTACCAGTCGTTGATCCACCTGACGTTGGCTGGTGTGGGGTGGGCGACGGTGCCGCGACAATTGGTCTTGTCCGAGATTGCCTCGGGCGAGCTGGTGGAGTTGAACTTGGGCGCGTACCCACACACGGACTGGTCGGAGAATGTGGATGTGCTGTGGCGCCGAGACCGACGCTTCCCTCCGGTCGAGGAATGGTTGCGGCTGCAACTGTGCCGGCACCGGGTGCATGAGATCGGGCGGGACGGACAGGATACGGCAGGGTTGTAGTCCAAGACACTTGCACTCTCCCCCACACAACTGCCGGTACCATTGCGCTGACTGATACTGACGATGACAGGCAGGAACACATGACACCACCGATGTGGGGAATCCACAATGACACTCTGACCGAGGAGCTTGTCGATGAAGGCTTCATCAGCATCGGCTGGGACGAACTCGGTGACCTCAGTGAAATCCGTAACGGGCGAACCGGGATTAAGAAGAATCTTACTGCTCTGCACCCAGACGACAAACCACGAAGTATCGCCGGCCAGGCCGGTGTCCTCTATCGCTTTTCGTCGGAAATTGCTCTCGGAGACATCATCCTCGCTCCGTACAAACCCGACAGCACAATCAACATCGGAGTTGTTACTGGGCCCTACCACTATCGAGGTGACGCCCCAACCCATCGACACCGTCGATCAGTACGATGGGTAAAGACTGGCTTACCACGTGCTGTGTTCAGCCAGTCTGCACTCTACGAATTTGGCTCGGCTCTCACACTGTTCAAGATCGCTCGTCACACCAAAGAGGTCGAGACAGTCCTCGAGGCCGACACCGATGATGCCGACCAGATGGCAGAAACCATCGACACGCTCCCCGGCCCTACACCAATCGACGATGCTAGCGACGATGAGGAGTTTGACCAGCCACGGGCCTCACGGATCGAACGCCACACACGAGATTTCATTCTTGAAGCCCTCACCAACAAAATCAACCCACGCGAGTTCGAAGAACTTGCGGCTGATCTTCTTCGTGTGATCGGGTATCAAGCCCGTGTAACGCAGTACTCCCAGGACGGCGGAGTCGACGTTATTGCGCACAAGGATCCTCTTGGGATTGAACCGCCGCAGATCAAGGCACAGTGCAAACAAAAGGTCGCCACGATAGGTTCGCCGGAGGTCCAACAGCTCGCTGGCACGCAGGGCGATGGCGAATTATGTCTGTTCTTCACTCTCGGAACGTACAGCCGCGAGGCCCTGGCAATAGAACGGCAGCGCCCGGGACTTCGCCTACTCTCAGGGGAGGACATCGTCACTTTGGTAATGGACAATTACGACAAACTCCCTGAGAGATGGCGTCGCACAATACCGCTTACGGCGGTCCTCGTAGTTTCCGATAACGTGGAGTGAGGGGAGCTTCTCCGAGTTCGGTGTAACGCCCCAGGAATGATTCTTCCGAAGGCACTCGAAGATGCCACGTACCATGGCCGACATGATCTCCGATTTCGACGAACTGCTCCGACATATTCGTCCCCTGCTCCCGGAAAACGGAGCGCCAATCGAGGTCGACGCCGAAGACTCCCTCACAGTAACTTGGCCCTCCTGCTCACTCATGGTGGATCGCTTCGCCGTTTCTACCAACCGGACGTCGATGCGCCGACTGACGGCGGACCAATCACCGGAACCAGGTGAGCATGTGCACCTCTGGATGTACCTCAAGGATTCGGCTGACAAACAGCTTTTGTCCCGACAGTCTGCGGATCCCGCAGCACTCGCAGCTCTCCTCGACCAGTGGTTCCACCCACCCGTGCCGAACCCGATCGAGTTAACCGTAGAGGGCCTTTCCTCTCCCCTCCGGGGATCGGTCCGGCTGACCATCGACATCCCAGAGTCGTTGCCAGGAGAAGAGTCACTGTGCCCCGAGGACGCCTCCGCACTGGCGAATCTGCTGAGGTCAGTGGACCCGGACGTCCTGTCTGAGCACTGGCCGCTGGATGCCAAGGGGCGTCCCAGCCCACGAACCACTGTCGTACTTGCAGTGTTCGGCCAGACCAGCACCACGAAGAAGCAGCCCTGCCTCACGGTGACAAGCGGAACGCTAAAGGATGCCACGGCATGCGCATCGATTAGCCTGCTCTTCGTCGATAACGCCCGACATAATTGGTCCGAGTTGCCCTGGCTCTGGCGGAATGCGGGAAATGGCGAGCCGGTACGACCTGTATCTGATCCCCCGACAACAGAGCCAGGCTGGTTCGACCGCTGCGCAGACAGCCACGGCATCATCGTCGACGACAGCGTCCGACTCCTCGCCGCTGGCCAACCCACGAGCAAGGTGGACCAAGTTTCCCCCAGCATGGCAGGACGAGTTGCGGAACAGTCTGGCGGCACTGAATCTCGCTGCTCTTCGCTCGGCGATGGCCTGGGCCCGCAGCCGGGCTGACGCTAGTCGGAAGACCCGATTGCCGACGGGGCAGCTCGAGCGGCGACTGTTGTTGTTTTCCGGACAGCGTCACCAGTCGAAGGAAGGACTTTTTCTCACTGAGTCTGAAACCGGTGAACCTGTACTCACCATCTCGCATTCCGCATCGAATGCCGTCATCCCGGATGAATGGTGGCAGAGGTGACTGAGCTCAAGGGCAAGCACCGAGAGATTGCGGTGAGTTGATCTGCTCAACCTCGTTGCGCTCGTTCGCGCGCCCCGGTCCATGCCGGACGCCAACTTAACTGCGTGGAAATGCCCTCGATCCTGAAACTCAACATATAAGTGATGAGATCATTTCCATGGTCGTCATTGCGCAAGTCATCATGGCTCTCACCCTGGTCCTCATGATGATCCAGAGACTCCCGCTCTACACCACCGCCGTTGTCGGCTCTGTCCTCGCGGCACTTGTTGCAGGTATCCCCTTCACCTCTGACGATGAAGAAGCCACCACAATCACTTCGCTCATCACCGACAGCATGCACCCAGTGCTCGCCGACATGGCCGGCGTCCTCCTCTTCATCGGGGTGATGGAGAAGTGTGGTTACCTGCAAGCCATCATCATGGCAATCATCCGCTTCAGCAACCGTGTTGGCGGCGGGCCGGGAATCGCTACCGGAGGTGGCATCGCCGCCGGTCTCATCGGCGGCTTCACTGGTTTCACGCAACCGGCCATCACCGGTGCGGTGACTGGTCCGGCCTCCGTGAAGCTCGGCGTAAACCCCAACGAATCCGCCGGCACACATGCCCATGCCGGGCACCTCGGGAATTTCGCCGGATTTACCCACCCGACACTGCTGGCGATTCTGGCGATAGCCGGAATCGGATTCGGATGGATCAACCTCGTCGGCCTGGTGACAGCGCTCGCCATCTTCGGATTCTCCTTCTTCAGGATGGTTCGCCACATCAATGGTCGCGTCACCTTGTCCGACGAGGAAACCAGGGAGGTCATGGAGGAGTTCGAGCAGGAGGGCGATCAGCCGTCCCCGTGGGTGGCCATCATCCCCTTCATCCTTTTGGTCGTTGGCTTCGGCGCTGGCCTGCCGGTCTTCGCCGTCGGCTTCATTGTCTCTGTACTGGTGATGATCCTGACCCGATCCAACCCGCGGGACGCCGAGGCTGCAATGCTGACCTCGGTCCAGAGGATCGCCATTCCCCTGATAGCCGTGGTCGGCTTCCTTTTCCTGTCCAGCACCATCAATGCGATCGATATCGATGAACTGCTGATCGATTGGGCCGAGCCCCTGATCGAAACGGCACCGATTGTCACCATGATCGTCGTCTCTGCAGTAGCGGGCTTCCTGACACAGTCGAATGCCGCATCCGCTGCGATCATCGTCCCTGTGGCCACGATCATCGCTACCCATGGCGGCGTGGACCCCCTGGCGCTGGCGGTGGCAGCCGCCGGCCCGACGGCCGTCACCCAGTACTTCCTCACCGGTGGCCCGGTGGCGGCACTGTCGACGACAATCCCGGTCGTTCCGGGATCAGACCTGAAAGCCGCCAACCGGTTCCAGCGGCCTTCTCAGCTCGTCGGTCTTGCGGTCGTTGTTGTCATCGCCCTCGTGCTCGGTGGGTTCTGAGACCGCGCTGCGCTAACAGCACCGCGCCGAAGCATCGCGGTCTCACAACTATTCTGCCGCGAGTCCGGTCACAACCTGCAGCAAGACGTTGATCCCGTCCTCACAGGCCTCCGGCGTCGAGTACTCGCGCGGATTGTGGCTGATCCCGTCATACAGGCCCGGCACGAAAATCATGCCGGTCGGCGCGATGAGAGCCATCTCTCCGGCGTCGTGCCCTGCACCGGACATAATCTCCTGGGCAGTCAGCCCAAGGTCCGCCGTCGACTTCGCGACCCTGTCCTTCACCTCGTCAGCGAAAGTCACCGAGCCAGTGCGGGCCGTTGTCTCCACCTCGATATCCACTCCGCAGCGTTCCGAGACCTCCGCAATGATCTCCTGAAGCCGCAGATCAACCCGCCCCATGTCATCATCACGGGTATTTCGCAGATCAACGGTCATCAGCGCTCGCGAGGGAACGATGTTGACGGAGTTTGGGGCGATATCGAGGCGCCCAACATTGGCAAGCAGTTGGCCGTACTCACCCGACTCGACCATCTCCGTCACCGCAACATTGATCAGCGAGGCCGCCAACCCCGCATTGCGACGCAGCTGATGCGGCGTGGTACCGGCGTGCGCGGCCCGACCGTGAATAACGATCTCCTTCCAGTTGATCGCCTGGACACCAGTGACGATGCCGATGCCAGTGCCAGCTTCCGAAAGAATCGGCCCCTGTTCGATATGGCATTCCACATAGGCGTGGGGGGCCGTCATCGGCAACGGGACATCGCCTTTCATACCGTGCCGTTCAAGCTCGGATCCGACGGTGACCCCGTCACGATCTGCCCGGCCGTACGCGTCGTCCAGATCAATACGGCCAGCCGCGGTCGCGCTGCCCAGCATGTCGGTCCCGAACCGCACACCCTCTTCCTCGGTGAAAATAGCCAGTACCAGCGGACGCGAGGTGGTGACGCCAGCATCGTTGAGGGTCCTGATCACCTCCAGGCCGCCAAGGACGCCGAGACAACCATCGAACCGTCCTGCGGTCTCAACACTGTCGATGTGCGAGCCCATCATCACCGGGGCGGCCTTAGGGTCGGTCCCCTCACGCCGTCCGAAAACGTTGCCGATTGCATCGATGCTCACGGTCAACCCCGCGTCCCGCATCCAGCCCAGGACGAGCTTTCGTCCTGACATGTCCTCATCAGTCAGCGCCAGACGCCGAACGCCATCCAGGTCGGCATCCTCATCGAAGTAGGCACCGATCTGCCCCAGCTCAGTCAGGCTGCTCCACAGCCTGTCCTTGTCCACACGGAGTCGGCCGGTGATTTCGTGCAACTGCGCCTGTGCCCCCGCACCAATGATCTCCCTGTAGGCCTCGGGGTCGGTCGCACCCTCGGTGGAGAAGACGAGGACGACATCATTGGGCTTGAAATCCAGGTCATCCTTGTGTGCCATCAGGCCGGCGAGACCCGCTGCACCGCTCTCCCCGGAGACGATGCCGTCAGTGGCCAGCAGACGCATGGCATCCCGCGCCTCATCATCGGTGACGGTGACGAAGGTATCGATGCCGTGGGAGACATCGTTCCAGGCGATCTTCGACGGTGTGCCGCAGTTCAGACCGGCCATGATCGAGGTCTGCGGCCCCTCGATGGTGGTGATCCCACCCTGTTCGATACTGGTGGTGACGCAGTCCGCGTCCTCCGGTTCCACGCCGACTACTCGGCTTGCGGGACGCTCCGCAAATCCGCGGGCGACAGCGGCGGCGAAAGCACCCACACCGATCTGCGTGGCGACCACCGTCGGCTCCGGGACGTCCTCCCCGAGGTGCTCCAGGACCTCACGGATCATGGTGGAGTAACCATCGATGACCCAGCCCGGAGGCTCCGTGTAGCCCTCCCAGGAGGTGTCCGAAACCACGAGATCGGTCGGGGACGCCTCCTCGGCGCTGCGGTTGATCGCGTCGTCGTAACCGCCGTCGACAACCTCGACGGTCGCGCCCTCGTCCTGCAGGGCGTCGATACGTGCCTGGACCATGTCCGAGGGGACGAAGATGTGGACGGGCAGGCCCAGCATCCGCCCCATGATCGCCACCGCACGACCGTGGTTGCCATCGGTGGCAGCGGTCAGCGACAGCTTCTGCCCGGATGCCTCAACAAGCTCGCGCAGCGCGGTGATATCCGTGCCCGCATCCAGCAGATCCTCCCGCCCCAGATGACTCAGCAGTACCCGGCAGGTCGCCCACGACGCACCCAGGATCTTGAACGAGGGGGTGCCGAGTCGCGTCGACTCGTCCTTGACGTAGACGGCCTGCACTCCAAGCGCCTCAGCTGCCGACGGCGCCGGACGCAACGCCGTGGGCGCATAACCGGGGAACCTCTCATGGAACTCGCGGCTCCGGGCGTCCAGAGCAGACACCGCCGTGGCGTCCTTCGTCGGATTGGACACGGCCCGTTTACGGGTACTTTGAACCATCACTTACTCCTCAACTTGTAGGACAACTATCACGATACATAATGTGGGCCGCTTTGACTAAGCTGGCCAAGCGAAGCCTCCCCCGACGACGCGCACGACTACCGAGAGGACAACAGTGCATAACGACATTTCCCGGATCCGGGACCGACGACCGCTGCAGGAGGAGATCCGGGAGGCCATCCTGAACGACTACATCCTCTCCGGCCGGGTTGCCCCGGGCGATAAACTCCCGTCCGAGCACGAACTCACCGATACCTTTCGCGCGTCGAGGGTGACCGTCCGCGGGGCGCTGCAGTCCCTCCGGGACCAGGGCTACATCCGCATCGCCCGCGGCTCCGGGTCCCTGGTGTTGCCACGACCTGAATCGATTGCGTCGGGAATCGACCGGCTGGTCTCCTTCGACGAGTTCGCACGCGCCGCAGGCCGTGAGATCACGACCACGGATATCCGTATCGACCAGGTCGGGACGGATCTGGAAGCCACCAGGATTTTCGATGCGGGCCCCATGACACGGGTCCGCCGCTCGAAGATGGTGGAAGGCCGCAATGTCGGCTACATTGCCGACTACGTTCCCGAGCATGTCATGCCTTTCAGCGAGATAGAATCACGATTCTCTGATTCGGTCCTCGACCTGCTCATGGAGACCGAGGGGCTCGTCGGCTACACGGACTGCACCCTCGTCCCGGTTGTTCATGATGACGACATCGCCGAGCACATCGACAGGCCAGCGGATGGGGCGCTTCTACTGATGAATGAGCTGACCCGGAGCCCGGCAGGGAAGCTGGTCAACCGCAGCGATGCCTGGATATCACCGGAATTCTTCCGGTTCCATCTTCGTCGGCGTCCGGCGCTCTGAGTCCTGGGCTCGCGGGACGTCATCGCCTTCCGGGGTGTCGTCCGAGTCTGCCCCGAGGTCTCTTTCATCGCCGCTGAGGTTTCCGCGTCGTCCATCAATCCAGTTGATAAGCAGGAAGGACAGCAGGCCGAGTCCGCCACCAATAATGATCGGGTCAATGCCCCACAGCGAGTCCGTGAGTTGCCAGCCAACGCCCCCGATGGTGCCCAGGATGATGGAGACCAGACCTGCACGGCGGCTGGTCCTCCTGCTCATCAGTGCGAAGATATAGGCGGAGAACGGCCCAGCGGACCTCATTGTGAAAGCGAAGATGAGCAGCGGGATAATCGCCTGGCTACCGAGGGAGATCAGTGTGGCAATGGCGCCACTGATAATCACGGCCCAGCGGCTGATCTTGAGTTCCTGCGTCGCCGTCACGTCCTTCTTGACCCTGGGGAGAAGATCCTTGACGAAGATCGATGCCGCACCGAGCATGTCTCCGCTGGCGCTGGACAGCGTGGCCGACATGACCGCACTGAGCAGTAGTCCCGCCATCAGCGTGGGAAGAAGCCCTGTGGCCACCGTTGCCAGGGCATTGTTGCCCTCGATATCCGGGTAGACGGCGAGGGCGACCAGACCCAGAATTGCGGGGATGAAGGCGTAGAGAGCCATCAACACCCCGGCCAGCAGGGATCCCCGCACCGCGACCTTCGGCGACCGCGCTGAGTAGTAGCGCTGAACGGCTTCCTGGCCGGTCGAGAAGGTCATCGTGTACATGATGATCAGGCCGATGATCGTCGGCCACCCGATCTTCGTGAATCCGAGTTGGCCTTCGGGGAGGTTGGCGGTGATGGTGTCCCAGCCGCCCGCGTTATTGATGGCGAACGGCACGGCCAGGGCGAAACCGAAGATGATGATGAAGAACTGGATGAAGTCGGTGAGCGTGACGCTCCACATGCCACCGAGCCAGGTGTAGAAGACCACGATGACGCCTGTAATGATGATCGCCAGCTCGAAGTTCAATCCGCCCAGAACGCTGACGATTGTTGCGGTCGCAGTGATCTGCACGGCGGTGAGCGCCACCATGGCGACGAGTGCGAGTGTGGCTGTGATCACCTGGCTGGCGGTGCCGTAGCGGTTGCCGATGACCTGGGGCACAGTGGTCGCCATTGACCTCCGCATGGCGGGCGCGACGAAGGACACGAGGACGAGGGCGATTCCCGCAGAGACCACGTACCAGCCCGCTGACAGACCCCAGTCGCCGTAGGCACGCTCAGCGACACCAACAGAGCTGCCTCCGCCGATTTCGGTGGCTGCCAGCGTTCCCGCCAACATGACCACCCCGAGTCGGCGACCCGCCAGGTGATAGTCCTCCGAGTCCTTGATTTTTGTCCGGGCATACAGCCCGACTCCGATCATTGCCGCCATATATACGACGACGATGGCGATTATCCCGACATCCATTGTCTTCTCCGATTCTTGAGTGCTTGCGCGTCAGATTGGTCAGAACTTTGCTTCGCGGGTGACGACCCCGGGGCGTGCACGTGTGTGCGCACCGTTGCGCCATACCGGGGTGCCGCCAACCATCACCAGGTCGACCCCGGGCGGGTTCTGGTGCGGGGAGTCGAAGGTGGCGGTGTCCACGAAGACGGTTGGATCGATGAGGACGAGGTCCGCTCGTTTCCCCACCTCGATGACACCCCGGTCCCCCAGCCCGAGGAGGGCGGCAGGACGAACCGACAGCCGGTCAACGGCTTCAGGGATGGAGATGAGCTTCTCCCGGATCGCGTAGCGTCCAAGAACCCTCGCGGCGGTGCCGTAGAGACGCGGGTGCGGATGGGGGTTGAACACACCGTCCGACCCCACCATGGAGTTCGAGGACGCGAAGATCTCACGCACGACCTTCTCCGAGGAATA
Organism: Corynebacterium sp.; assembly: GCF_052107835.1. Taxonomy (GTDB): domain Bacteria; phylum Actinomycetota; class Actinomycetes; order Mycobacteriales; family Mycobacteriaceae; genus Corynebacterium. The sequence continues at coordinate 53,747 of NZ_JBQEDF010000002.1, read as the reverse complement.
GTGGTCGATCATCGCCGCATCGAGGCCGGTGTCGGAAAGGAGGTCCATGACGGCGAACTCGGGTTCCACGCCTCGTTCCTTGGCGATCTGGGCTACGGACTTTCCTTCGTCGATGCTGCGGTCGCCTGCGGCCTGCGTGATGACGATATTGTCCGCACCACACGCCCCGAACAGGTTCTCCCACCGTGGCAGGCCCTTTGCCATGTCCCTGGCCATGCGGTCGCGCTCCGACTGGTCGCACAGCCGCTCCAACAGCCCGGCGGGGCCGTCCTCGTTGGCATAAGGAGGCAGCAGCGCGGACAGGATGGTGCTGCCTGCGCCGTAGGGGTACTGATCGACCGTGAGGCGGATATCGTCCGCTTCACGGGTGAGGACGTCGAGCAGATCGGAGAGGAGCTCCGGGAAGCCGACGAGTTTGAGGTGTGAGATGTGCAACGGTGCCCCGGAGCGACGTGCCACATCGATGAACTCACGCATCGAGGCGACGATCTCCTTGGACTCATTGCGCACGTGCGGGACCAAGGGGGCATCGTAGTTCGCGGCTATCTCTGCGAGCTGCAGGAGTTCTTCGGTATCGGCGTAGAGGCCGGGGGCGTAGATCAAGCCAAAAGACAATGCCCGACAGCCCGCTTCAAAAGCTTCTGTGACCAGGCTCTTCATTTCGGCAATTTCATGACGGTCTGGCGGCCGGTTTGCCGGTCCCATCACGACTTCGCGCACAGCACTGTGGGGGACGCAGCTCACCATGTTGGTGGACGGGCGTGCTTCCGAGACTGAGCGGAGGTACTCACTGAAGTTCCGCCAATCCCACGGCGCTTTCTTGCTGGGCTCAAGACCGTGAAGGTAGAGCTGTCGATCCTGGGAGAACTGATCACTGACTGGGGCGGGCCCGAGTCCGTCCGGGCAGATCAGCTCGGTGGTGAATCCCTGGGAAACCTTGGGACCGAGCAGCGGATCATCGAATACCCGCAGTGCCGAGTGGGCGTGCAGGTCAATGAAGCCAGGGAGAAGAAGATGCCCTAACGCATCGATGACCTCGCCACTTGATGACACCGGAAGGTCAGGCCCCACAGCACTGATGCGCCCGTCGTCGACCGCCACATCGAGCTTGTCGACCCGCTTGCCCACTACGACGTCAGCACCGCGTATGAGCAGACTTGTTTCCATTTCTCCTCCATTGTTAGTTGTCCTACAACTGTCAACTATCATAAGAAGGGGTGCGGGCCAGCTCAAGAGCTAGAACGTAAACAGTATGTAAAACCAGGCGCACGGCAGACTCACGTCGGTGTGCACCCCGTCATTTCACGCAAAGAGCGGCACCTTCCCTAGCTCTTCAGTACACTTTCCCTTATGGAATCATATCCTGCGCAGAAGCTGAAAGCTGCCCGTGACTTTGCGGGCACATGGCAGAGGCGCGGTAATGAGAAGGAAGATACTCAGAGCTTCTGGTTGGAGCAGTCGCGTGATGTGGTCGGCATGGACGATGTGACCACTGCTGTCCGCTTCGAGCAATATACCGTGGACCGCGGCTACATTGACCTGGCCATCGCGGACACCAAGACCATCATCGAGCAGAAGTGTCCCGGCATCAGCTTGGACAAGGAAGAGACCCGCCAGGGCCGCATGGTCACCCCGTTTAAGCAAGCGAAGAACTACGCCGATTCCATGCCGAACTCGCAACGCCCATACACCGTCATCGTCTGCGGCTTCAATGAGTTCCACATCCATGATCTGGGTACGGAGAAACCTGGCGAGCACTACATCAGGCTCACCCTAGACGAGCTGCCGGACAATCTCTCCCTGCTGGATTTCCTGATTGATCCGCAGCGTGCCCGTCGTGTCCGCGAGCAGCGAGTGCCTGTGCATGCCGGAACCTTGGTCGGCAAGCTCTAGGAGTTACTGCGCGCCCAGTACTTGGATCCGGATTCCGATGAGAGCCAGCACGCGCTGAATGTGTTGTGCGTCTACCTAGTGTTCCACCTTTTCGCGAAGGATGCTCGCCTCTTCACCATGTACGTGTTTTACAGGTATCCCAACAGCTACTCTGCTGAACAGATGCGGCTGGCATTGAAAATTCTCTACGCATGGCTGTCCACCCCAACCTGACTTGGCTCAATTTAGTACGACGACCGACCGCCCCGACGCCTGATCTTGAGAATCTGCTCGGATAGGCCCTCCGGCAATGGACTCGCCGCGACTGCCTCATGCCCGCCGACGTTGATCCGCACTTCACGGTGAACCCTCAGCTCCCGGACAAACCGCTTGATCGACATCCCGGTCACCGACTCAATCCACCGGCCCACGGCCATCGCAGCCATCACCACGGTCAGGTGCGCATCAATCGAATCCTTCTTCGTGTGAAAGATCGGACGTGCCGCCAAGTCGCTCTTGGCCATCCGGAAGGACCTCTCGATCTGGAACAGCCGGCGGTAGTAGCCGATGATCACCATCGGATCATCATCCAACCTGCTGGTCACGTACAGTTTGATCCCCGCCAACTCACGATGCTTGCTGGCCAGCTCCAGGTTGACGTCCTTGGTCGCCGCACCCATTGTCACGTACCGGTCGCGCTTGACCGTCGGCGATGTTATTCGCCTTGCGCAGCGACTCGTCGATGCCTTTGATGGTGCGGCGGGCCCGGTCGGCCGAGTAGTGGTAGATCTCCCGGCACGGTTTGATGCCCTTGGCCTGCCGGCCGGGATCTGTCTGCTGCCAGATCTGGTCATGGACGTACTCGACACCCGGATTCTGCTTGCGCCAGTTGTAGATCACATACGGCAGCTGCCGGGTCTTGCCGCCCAACACGTACGACAGTCCGGCAGCATCCAGCTCGGCGCGGTTGGCCTCGCTGATCATGCCCGCATCCGCGACCACGGTGACATCGGCGAGGTCGTAGGTGTCCATGAACGCCTGCACGCTCGGGATGAAGGTGTGGGTCTCTGCTTTGTTGCCTTCGAATGCCTGGATCCGCAGTGGGAACCCGTCGGCATCGGTGAGCATCCCGACAGTGATCTGCGGGTCAATGCGGCGTTCCTTCGAGAATCCCGGCTCCCGGAACCCGTCGCCCTCATCCGCCTCGTAATACAAGGTCGTGACGTCGTAGAGCACCAACGATGTTGGTCCAATCCCAGCATGATCGGCACAGACGCTGGTCACTGCGTCGCGGAACTCGTCGGTGGCATAGCGCGGCAACCGGCGTTTGATCGTGGCGTAGCTCGCCGAGTCTGCACCGGCTTCGTTGAGCACCCGGATCGAGTCCTTCTTCGAGCCAGGCTCCAGAATCCGAGCCAGCACAAGGTTCTTGAACACCTCGTCACCGTCAGCGGCGTCGTCCAGGCCGATTGACCGGTACGCGGTGGTCAGCGCATCGAGCAGGTAGCCGCAGCGCTGCGAGGTCACCGTCCAGGGGGTCTCCGCAGTCCCTGTAACTTGGTCGGGCTCTACGTCGGGCAACTCCAGGCCCAGGTCGAGTTGGTCGCCCTGAATACGGCGGGCGGCCTCTGCCTTCAGTGCGGCGAGCTCGGCGTCACTGTGGGCCGAGCCGACATGGTCCATCGAGGTCGTTCCACCAGCGTAGGAGTGGATGATCTGCACCGCGGTGGCCCCGGAGGCAGTGCGCACAGTGCGGATCCGGGACGTCATTCGCCCGATTCCACCTGGATTACCGGGCCCGGTTAGTACGGTTTTTCGGCACATTCCAGAGCGAGATACCAGGTCACAGCGTTGGTGGTCGTATCAACCTCTGAAGGTGAGCCAAGTCAGGGGTCAGTGCGTATGGTCAGCCGGACAGATCGAGGGGGAAGAAGTTGATGGCCAGGGTGATTAGCACCCTGCGCAAGGAACTGCCTGCGGGACTGGAGGAGCTGGCGCAACTCGGCCGGACCCTGTGGCACCGTCGCGACGACATCCTGGCCTACTTCGACCTCGGCGCGTCCAATGAGACGGTCGAGGCGATCAACGGACAGTTGGAGCATCGGCGTGGCATCGCTCTGGGGTTCAGGAATCTGGACCACTACATCTTGAGGTCCCTGATTCACTCAGGCCAGCTGAAGGACAAGATCAACGCACTCTAAAACGCGAAGGGCCAGTTTAGCCCTGGGCTCCTCCCACGAGCTGGTCGGTGTTTTCATCCCCGCCACGTTATCGATGGCCACGGCCGAATCCACCTTTAGAAAATACACCCACTTTTGGAGGGCAGCTTTACTACGCAGAAATGCTGCCGATCCGTGCGCTCAATACATCAATGCTGCGGCCTATTGTGCCGATGTCGTGTCCTCCCGCAATATCGAAGCACCCACCGGGCGGCCACCGCTTTGCGCACCGTCACAGCCAAGTTTTTTCCGATGGTACCACCATCGTCAGATTCCGCGCCACCCACGTCCACGAATTGGCCGGGCCATTCACCAACTTGCTAGGCCTATGTGGACAAGTCGGAGTGGTCGGCCTCTGCAACGTACCTGTCGATGGAGCCGAAATTGACGGTATTGGGGATAGAGAAAACGCGCCTGCCGCCAACCTCGGAAAGTCACAAAAACACCCAAACAATCTAATCCGTAATCAGTGGATCAGAATCCGCGAGATCGTTTTCGATCGGTTCATCCTCACGATCCCACGGCCACATCTGCGTGGAGTATTTTCTGTAGAAAAGAAAGGAACGGTCAACCAGTTGCACTAGACGACCTGGGCGGTGGTAGGTTAGCACCGGTGGACTTATTTTAATCTTCTCCTGAAGCTTGTCGATCCGATCGAGAGACTGCGTAAGGTCACTAGGCCGAATTGTTTGATTAATCTCATTTATCTGATCCAATAACGCTTTCGAATCAATTCCCTTTGAGAGCAGGACCGAATCTTCCACTGAAGTAAAGGCCCTTAAAAGGTGGAGATAAACGACCAACCCTTCGGGTAGTCTGCGCATACCACGCACAAAGTTGTTCGCAAAAGTATCGAATCGCCCGGCCATTTCATCGGAAACTTTCTGGCGGGCCTGGCTCAACGAGTCACCGACTTCAATTGTGATACCCGGCTGCCGCCCATCCACGTCTTCTATCTTGCATATTCTGCTCGCTAGCCTATGCAATAGGCCAACATTCCCGTACGCGTCTTTAACCAGGGACTGTACCAAATCATCCGAGAAACTAATCTTCAAGGCCTCGGCACCTCGCCGTAGGACCTCTTTGAGATCTGCATCTGACCAATTCAAGTGAATATCATCGACACGCCCGTCCAAGTCACCATTGAAGTATGTTAAAAGATGACTTTGTGACCAAACTCCGATGATGACTACGTGGCAGCCATATTCTCCAAGCGCCTTCATCCAAGACGCGAATACTCGTTGTTCATCCTCGGGAAGATAATGAAAATCTTCAATAACCAGTTGTTTTGCAGAGAAAGTGAAAGCATTCGCTACCCAGTTCAAATTAGCAATACTTTGTCCGATAAGTTCTTCCAGGGTCTCCGTTTGCCGTTCAGATTCTCCTTCAACCACGGCTCCAGCGGCAGCATCTCCACCCCCCAGGAAAGGGATCTTCATTTTAGCTTTCGCTTCAGCTGATACCGATACAGAGCCAGCCAGCTTCCCATTCTTCTTTCGACTAAGTTCGGCACTTACGCCGATATCTTCAAGAGCCTCTTCAAGTAGCGACTCAGCCTTTGAGGTTATAGTTGCCTGTACGACAATCGAATCGTCTGAAGATAGCCCACGCTTCCGCAACCAAGTTTTTCCTTGTTTACTTCCACCGTGTACGCTTACGTGCCTTGACGACGACAGTCCTTCCCTGAAAACTTTATCCAATTCCCCCCGATCAACATAGGCAGGTGTGTCAGGCCCGACGCCAATTCCGAATACTTCATCGACCTGGTATCATCTTGATTTTTCCATATAATATTTTTCCTTTTCCCGTCGTTGGCACTCGCCGAGTACTGTAGCTTTTCCTTCATATATGCTGTTCTACTCCTCACCCCTCATCCGTACTCAACGCAGCAACAAACGCTTCCTGGGGGACAGAGACCGATCCGATGGACTTCATGCGCTTCTTGCCTTCCTTCTGCTTCTCCAGCAACTTCTTCTTGCGGGAGATGTCACCACCGTAGCATTTACTCAGCACGTCCTTACGCAAAGCGCGAATATTCGTGCGAGAGATAATTTTAGAACCAATTGCGGCCTGCACCGGCACCTCGAACTGCTGACGAGGGATCAGCTCCTTCAGCTTCGCCGTCATCTTGTTGCCGTAATGCAGTGCGTGATCCTGGTGCACGATCGCACTGAACGCGTCCACCGGCTCCCCCTGCAACAGGATATCCACCTTCACCAGGTCAGACTCCTGCTCCCCGTTCTCCTCGTAGTTCAGCGACGCATAGCCCTTTGTCCTGGACTTGAGCATGTCGAAGAAGTCGAACACTATCTCCCCCAGCGGCATCCGGTAGCGCAGCTCCACACGGTCCGTGGACAGGAAGTCCATGTTCTTCATCTGCCCACGCTTCTGCTGGCACAGATCCATCGTCCCGCCAAGGAACTCCTCCGGGACAATCACCGTCAGATCCACCATCGGCTCGTAGATCTCCTTGAGCTTTCCCTCCGGCCAGTCCGACGGGTTCTGGACATGCATCTCCTCGCCGTCCTCCCCCACCACGCGGTACACCACACTAGGGGCAGTAGAGATAAGGTCCAGGTCGAACTCTCGCTCCAGGCGGTCACGGGTGATCTCCATGTGCAGCAGGCCCAGGAAGCCACAACGGAAGCCGAAGCCCAGCGCTGTGGACGTCTCCGGTTCGAACGTCAGGGAGGCGTCGTTCAGCTGCAGCTTCTCGATCGCCTCGCGCAGCTCCGGGTACTGGTTCGCCGAGATCGGGAACAGGCCCGAGTACACCATCGGTGTCGGCTCCTTGTAGCCGCGCAGCGGATCCTCTGCGCCATTGATGGCCCACGTGACCGTGTCGCCCACCTTCGACTGGCGGACGTCCTTCACACCGGTGATGATGTAGCCGACTTCGCCGACGCCCAGGCCCTTCGACTTCTCCGGCTGCGGGGAGATAACCCCAACTTCCTGGGCCTCGTGCGTGGAACCGGTGGACATCATCGTGATTTTCTGGCGCGGCTGCAAGCTCCCGTCGAACATGCGGATGTAGGTGACCACACCGCGGAAGATGTCGTAGACCGAGTCGAAGATCATCGCCCGGGCCGGGGCGTCCCGATCCCCCTCCGGTGACGGCACCAATTCGCACACCCGATCCATGAGATCGAGGATGCCCTCCCCCGTCTTCGCGGAGATGCGCAGCACATCCTCCGGTTCGCAGCCGATGATGTTGGCAATCTCCAGGGCGTACTTCTCCGGGTCCGCGGCCGGCAGGTCGATCTTGTTCAGGACCGGGATGATCTCCAGGTCCTTCTCCATCGCCAGGTACAGGTTCGCCAGCGTCTGCGCCTCGATGCCCTGGGCGGCGTCCACCAGCAGGATCGCACCCTCACACGCCTCCAGGGCGCGGGAGACCTCGTAGGTGAAGTCCACGTGGCCGGGAGTGTCGATCAGGTGGAGTACGAGTTCCTCGTCCTTGTGCGCACCGGACTTCGGTATCCACGGCAGGCGCACGTTCTGCGCCTTGATCGTGATGCCACGCTCGCGCTCAATGTCCATGTTGTCGAGGTACTGGTCGCGCATGTCACGGTCCTCGATGACTCCGGACATCTGCAGGATGCGGTCGGCCAGGGTGGACTTGCCGTGGTCGATGTGCGCGATGATGCAGAAGTTCCGGATCCGCGAGGGGTCGGTGAACGTCTCGCGGGCGTAGTTCTCCTGCTTGGGGGCCATGGGGTGTCAGTCCTCCTGTGGATGGTGGGTGAATGTGTCGAGCCTACCTTGTGGGGGTGTGGGGGTTGGAGTCGCGCGGGTTGGAGCGGAAGCCGCTCGGCACAGCAAGTAGTATTCCGTCTGAAATAGGTTCCGCGAACAGAGCCCGCCTTCGACTCTCCGCATCCTCGTCAGAGACCGAGACTTCCGAAGCTTCGATAGAACCCACCGCAACCTGTGCAACCGATCTCACCCTGTACCAGCCCGGAACCACGTTCTACAGCGACGGCACGAGGGGGTACACCGCTGCATGCCAGCAGCAGATGGAGGATGCCATGGAGTCCAGCGTCCAGTCCCCCGACTACCCCTTCGGCAATGTCGACCCGAACTTGACAGAGGAGGAGATCATGAACTCTGGAGGTCCGGCTGGGCCGTGATCAGGACTCTGAATCCCGGGTAGAGATTCAGGGAGTGGACGGCGTCACGAAGTCCTCGACCCCCACGAGAACGCGCTCACGCAGCTGATCCTTCTCCGCTCCCGTCAGGAAGGCCCCCTCAACAGCGTTGAGCTCAGCCGTAGCGAATTCGTCTCCACCCCAACCGAACTGTTCGGCAATCCGACGGAACTCCACGCTGCAGTTCGTCCGGGACATGCCGCGGTTGTCCGGGTTCACGGTCAGAGTGAACCCCAGTTCCCGAAGCAGGTCAATCGGGTGATTCTCGATGCCGTGAACCACCGAGCCCTTGGAGTTCGAGGTCACGCACATCTCCAGGGGGATCCTTCGATCGACCACCCACTGTGCTGTGCGGCCCAACGACAGTTCCGCCTCACCCTCCGCCCGTGCCGCAGCGACGGTCTTCACCGCGGTCCGTGCATTGAGCGGACGCCCGTTGAGCGTCACGTCCTCAATGATCCTGGCCCCGTGCCCCAGACGCTGCGTATGGGCAAGGTGCACGGTCTCCCACACACTGTGCGCCCCATCGTGCTCACCCGTGTGAATCGTGTACGGCACTCCCTCACGGTGAAGCAGCGTCGTCGCGTCCAGATGATGACGCACAGGGAAACCGTCCTCCGGGCCAGCGATGTCGAAACCGGCGACGCTTCCACCCCATTCGCCGTAGGTGTCCACAGCGAGTCGGGCGATCTCGAAACTCAGGGTCGACGACCTCATCCCGCACAGGAGTTGCCGGGCACGGATTCTCCCGCCAGCAGCAGCAACCTCCTCCTCACCTTCCCGCAGGCCGGTTGCGACCGCCTCCACAGCGACACGGAGCGGCAGGCCACCAAGGATGTGCTTCTCTGGAGCCCAGCGGGTCTCGCCGTACAGGACGCCGTCAGCCGCCGCCTCGATCACCCACTCACGGGCGATGCGGAACAGGGACTCCTCGGTCTGCATCACTGAGGTCGTGAGTGCGAACTTGTCATCCCAGTGCTTCACGGGTGGCTCGGAGATAATCCCCGACAACCACTGACTCAGCATCTCGGGATCGTCGTAGGGCAGGTCGATGCCCTTGTCGTGTGCCAGCTCGACCATCGTCTCCGGGCGCAGGGAACCGTCCAGATGGTCGTGCAGGGTGATCTTCGGGAATGCGGCCCACGGTTCGTTGTCCTCAGACCAACGGGGGTATCCGGGAACAGTAATCATGCCAGTGCCTCCAATGCGAACGTCACGACGTCCTCGAAAATGGTCTCCCTTTCCAGTGCAGTCATGTCACTGCCCGGCTTGTCGCTGATCGTGCCGAGCATCAACGCCTCAATGCCTTCCCGCATGGCGACGGTGTAGAGGCCGACGGCCTCCATCTCCACGCCAAGCGTCCCCAGTCTCTTCAGATGGCCAATGACGTCGTCGCCGGTTCCCGTCCCGTAGAACAGGTCGGATGTGAACATCGGGCCGACGTGGATTGTCTTGTCCGAGGTATCGCCATAGTCCACGGCCTTGCGGAGCAGGTCGAAGCTCGGAGTCGGGGCCAGCGTGACGCCTGGTGCAAGCTGGGTACTGACCATGGAATTGGTGTGGGCGCTCGACGCCGCGACCACGTCTCCGACCTCGAGATAGTCCTGGATCGCACCGACCGTACCGACGCGGATGATGCGCTGGACACCGAAAACCCGGGCCAGTTCGGTGGCGTAGATGGATATGGACGGCACCCCCATACCCGAGGCCAGGACCGAGACCGGGCGCCCCTGGTAGGTACCGGTGTATCCGAGGATTCCGCGGACTTCAGTGACGAGCGTGGGATTGTCGAAGAACTTCTCGGCGATATGCCGGGCACGGTAGGGGTCGCCCGGCATCAGAACGTCCGGAGCGAAGTCGGCTGAGTCGGCGGAGATATGTGGCGTGGGCATCTGAGGCCTTTCGTCGTGTTGATTCGGAGTGGTACGTACTGGTGGATGGTTGTGGGTTCTAACGCGCCTGCCCCGGCGCGTACCGGTCCAGGACGCGCCGTTCAGCGGCGCTGACAGCTGCGTAGAACAGGAGGGAGACAACAGTGAGAATGACGGCTGCCGCCCACAGGGCCGTGTAGTCGGTGTGCGCCCGGGAGATCACGATCATATGGCCGAGCCCGTTTCCGGTGGCCAGCCACTCGGCCAGGGTCGCGGCGAGGATGGCGTTCGGTGCCGCGATGCGGGCGGAGGCGAAGATCGACGGAAGCGCCGACGGTAACTGGAACCGCCACATGCGGGTGAGCAACGATGCGTCGTAGCTGCGCATCAGTGTCATGCCGTCCCTGGACACCTGCTGAAGTCCGGTCTGCACATTCGCCATCGTCGGGAAGAACGTGACGATGGCGGTGATGGCCACCACGCCGCCGAGCCCGCGGCCGAACATCAGGATGAGCACGGGGATCAGCACGATGATCGGGACCGAGCGCAGTGCCACCGCCAACGGCGTGAACACCCGTTCCGCGATCGGGAAGGTCACGAATGCCGCCGCGGCGAGAACCCCGGAGAACAGTCCGGCGATGTAACCGACACCGGCGTGCAGGATGGTCGTCCCCAGTGCCCCGAGGAGTTCGGAGCGGTGGCCGGAGGCAGCGTCCCCCGAGAAAAGGTAGGAGACGACGTCCCCCGGTGTCTTGCCGACGAAACGCGACACATCGAACGCCGCGAGGTACAGGTACCAAGCGAGGACGATGATGACCAGGGACGCGACAACCCACACGGCTGCCCGCACGAATCGGCGTCCCGCGGTTCCGGAGGCTGGTTTGGCCGGCGCCGCGCTCGTACTCATCGATGCCGACCAGGGGGAAAGCTTCTTCCGGAGAAGCCCCAGCAGAGCGTAGGGAACGGCTGCAGCGACGGTGACCACGACAACAACGGCCCAGACCCGTGCAAGGTTCTGGGACATCAGGCCGTTGACCACGAGAACCCCCAGACCGGATTGGGCTCCGATGAACTCCGCGAAGATCGCGCCGAGGACCGCTGCCGGAATCCCTACCTGCAGGCCCGTGAGAATCGACGGCAACCCCGAGGGGAACCGCACGAAGCGCAGTGACTTCCAGCGACCTCCACCCCACGCCGTCACCATCGTCATGGGACCACCGTCCGCGGAGCGCAGTCCAAGCATCGTTCCAATGAGCGTGGTGAAGAAGACGGCCAACGCCGCCAGTATGATCCTGGCATTCTCCGGCTCGAAGGTCAGCTGCAGAATCGGGTTGACCGCAACCAGCGGCAGGCAGAACAGTGTGATCGCCAGCCGGAGGAAGAGAGTCTCCAGGACTGGGACCTGCACGAAGAGAACGGCCACGATTATCGCGGCAAGGTTCCCCCAGAACCAGCCGAGAACCGCCACGTTCGCCGTGATGGTCGCGTTGCGGATATAAAGCTGTGAGTCCTCGACGAGGCTCGCGATGATATCCGACGGTGAGGCGAGGACGCCGAGGTCAGTCAGCCACACCCGTGCCAGGATCTCCCACAGCACGATGAAGAACACCGAGGCAACTGCCGTGATCAACCAACTCGTGCGCTTCGCCTTCCTGACGTTCTGCTTCTGCCTGGCGAGGTCCCGCTGCAGGGCACGTGACGGTGCGTCCATTTCCGTTGGCCGATCCACTGTGGCGGTCGTCGGGGTCACGGTGTACCACCCGCTGCAGCATTCGCGGTCTCCGCGGTGGATCCTGAGTAGAGCACTGAACTCAGGTGGTCACAGACTTCGTGGAACTCCAGGGTGGTCAGCAGGTCACGGGTACGCGGACGGGGGAAGTCGACGGGAATGTCCCCGATGACCCTCCCCGGACGTGGTGACATGATCACCACCCGGTCGGCCAGGAAGGCGGCTTCCGACACGGAGTGTGTCACGAGCAGGGCGGTGGCACCGGATTCCAGCCAGAGCCGTTGGAGTTCGATGTTCATCCGTTGGCGGGTGATCTCGTCCAACGCTCCGAAGGGTTCATCCAACAGGAGAATCTCGGGATCCGTGGCTATCGCCCGGGCGATGGCAACACGTTGCCGCATTCCACCGGAGAGCTCACCGGGTCGGGCACTCGTGAAGTCCTCGAGACCCACCAGGGTGATCAGGTCCTCCACACGCTCCTTGGGGACCGGTTTCCCCATCACCTGGCCCGGCAGACGGATATTGTCGCGGACGGTCCGCCAGGGAAGCAGGGAGGGATCCTGGAGGGCCAGGCCCAGCCGGTGCGAGCGACGAATGGTTTCGGGAGTCTCACCATGAATTGATACCGCACCTGAACTGGGATCCTCGAGGTCCGCCAACATCCGCAGGATCGTGGACTTGCCGCAGCCCGACGGGCCGAGGAGGGCGGTCATGGACCCCGGTTCCGCAGTCAAGGACACACTGTCGAGCGCATGCACGTCTCCTCTGGCCGACTCATAGACCTTGGAGACCGCGTCCAACGTGAAACCGACGTCGTGGGATGCCCCGGTGTCGTGTTCGGGCCCGGTCATGCCGCATCATCCGTTTCCGCGTCCTCGGGGTAGATCTCCTCGAGGATCGACGTGTCGAACAGACTCTCGTCGACCCCGTCAATACCGAGCTCCGTCAGAGTGGCGACGTTGTTCCGTATCCCCTCCTCGGAGATCTGCAGGAGGCCACGTTCATCAGTCTCCGGGGTGACCAGGAGCTCCATCTGCCGTTCCGCCTGTTCCGTCTGGTTCTCCTCGGTGAGGCCGCTGTCCGCCGCGTAATCGTTGACGGTGAGATCAACTGCCTCCGCGGGATCGTCGACGTAGTCCTCCCAGCCCTGGATCTCCCCCTTCAGGAAACCGGTGATCGACTCCCTCTTGTCGTCGTCCTCGAGCGAGGCCCGGTCAACGGCGTAGACCTGAGCGTAGTTGTCGAAGCCGAAATCCGAGGTCATCATGACGTTCCCCTCCTCACCGGCTGACTCCAGGTACGACACGGGCTGCTCCGCGTAGAAGACCCACAGGCCATCGACCTCGCCGGACGTCAACGGGGCGATGTCGAAGCTCACCGGCACGCTCTCCACCTGGGCCTCATCGACGTTGTTGTGTTCGATCAGGGCGTTGTGGGCCGCATCATCCCCGGAGGGCACCCCGATTCGCTTGCCTTCCATGTCGGATGGCTCGTTGATGGGGTCCTCGGGCGTCGACAAGAGGGACAGGGGGTTCTTCTGGAAGCCCGCCGCCACGATGACCAAGTCCGCGCCTTCGGCGTTCGCCCGGGCGACGGTGTCCGCATTGGACATACCGATGTCAGCCTGCCCCGAGACGACCGCGGACATCGCGTCGACATCCGGCCCGCCCGGCAGGATGTCGACGTCGACCCCATTGTCGTTGTAGTAGCCCTCGTTGTCGGCGATGTAGCTCCCTCCGAACTGTACGAGGGGAACCCACGACGTCTGCAGGGTTATCGGTGTGTTTCCGCCGTCGCCGTCTGCGCCGTCGTCGGAGACTGAGCATCCCGTGACGGCAAGGGATAGTGCGACGGTGCTTGCAGCGGTCGCCCGGCGGGCGGTTGATGTGTTGCGGGATCGGGACTGTCGGGACACGGTCACTCCTCGGTGGTGTCAAGTCGTCGGAAGGCTGCAGTTGAATGTGACCAAACCGATTTGCATATGCTCACGCAAGACTATGGACGCTACGTTTCCCGCCTGTTTCACGGCGTGTAAGCGCATGTAACGCCGGAAGTCCCTCGCCCGGGCAAGGGACTGGTCGGCACAAAACGATTGGTGCGCTATAGTCATCGCCATGGAGGACGCCCACACTCGACCGATGACAATGCAGGACATCGCCACCGCTGCCGGCGTCAGCGTGACGACCGTGTCCCATGCGCTGTCGGGGAAACGGTCGGTGAGCGCGTCAACGCAAGAGCGGATCCGCCGTATCGTCGACGAGTCCGGCTACGTGCCGGATGCAGCGGGTCGGCGACTCAAGACAGGTCGCAGTGGAGTTATCGCACTGGCCGTACCGGATGTCTCCGACCGGTACTTCGGAAGTATTGCGCGTGGAGCGGAGGAGGAGGCTGACCGCCGGGGCTACGGTCTCCTGGTCAGCAGCACAGGGGACTCGGACCCGAACAGAGAATCCCGCTACTTCAACCTGGTGCGGACACGTTCCGTGGACGGGCTGCTGTACACAGGGTCGCGGGACATGAAGCCGAGTCACGATCTTGCACGCCTCTCGGACCAGGGCCCGGTAGTACTGGTCGACGAGGAGATGCCCGCCCTCACAGCACCCTTCGTCGCCTCAGACAATCTCGAGGGTGGACGCGTGGCCGGCAGACATCTCCTGGCCCTCGGCCATAACAAGGCAGTGGTATTCAGCGGGCCCCAGGGACTGAAGTCCCAGGTTGAACGTGTTCAGGGGTTCAGGGAGAGTTTCCCGCCATCCCTGGTTCTTCACGGAGAGTTCGATATCGAATCGGGCTACCGGTCCGCGTCGGACGTTCTGGACAGCGGGCTCGACTTCACCGCCATCTTCGCCGGCAACGATCTCATAGCAATCGGTGCGATCCAGTGCCTGCGCGAACGCGGATTCAGCGTTCCCGACGATGTCTCCGTCATCGGATTCGACGACATCGACCTTGCCGGTTTCGTCTCGCCCACGCTCACCACGGTTCGACAGAACTCGCACGAAATGGGTGCCGAAGCAGCTCGCAGACTGCTGACCTGGCTTGACACCGGAAACTCTCCCGAGTCGGCGGTGATACCTGTGGAACTCGTGGACCGGCAGTCGACCGCGGCGTGCTCACAGCGGGCTGAAAAGGTTGACAGTCGCAGCCAGGAGCGGTTGTTCTAACTACAGGCACCGATTTCCGCTGCCGGGCGGCGAGCATGCCTGCTGCGGTACTGCGCACCCGCCATCTATGAGCTCGCAAAGCGGACGTGAAGGTCACTTGGTGAGGTAAAACGTCCCCGGCACAAGCTCCCCGGGGTGACTTGTTCCTGCCGTGGGATTCGGGATCTACAGACTCCCCGCCAGACTTCCCTCACCGCTCCCCGGCAGCGACCCCGCCGGCTCCTCCGGCTCGGGTTCCGGAGCAGGATCCTCACCGCCTCCGACATTGCCCGACTGATCGAAGCTTGGTGTGCCGTACGTGGCGAACCACTCCTCGGCAGTAGCGAAGTCATCGGTGAATGCCCGCGACAACAGCAGCAGGATCCGGGCCTTCACCGCGGTCAGGTCACCTCCGGCAATCACTCCTTCTCCCCCGTCATGTACCGAGCCGGTACCCGTCCGGGTCGTCGAGACGAACCACACGTCCTTGTCCTCGTACGCCTCAGTCTGCGCGGCACTCATCGCAGGGGAGATACCGCCCGCGCCTGTCCCGGCTGTGACGATACCCTTGACTCCGGCGTCCGCGAAGGCCTTGATCGATTCCGCCCCGGCCTCCTGGTAGGACGTCAGGACTTCAACACGCGGCAGCGCCGCACCATCGACCTCAGCCAGCTCGAACGGGGTGAACCACTCTTCGCTATCGCAGTCCATGACACGAGCCGGCGCACGCCCGAGCGTGATGTCGTCCCCGTCGATCCAGCCCAGTGGTCCGTACCCCGGGGACTCGAAGGTGTCCGTCCGGTAGGCATTGGTCTTCGTCACCTCACGCGCCGCGTGGATCTCGTCGTTGAGCATCAGGGTGGTTCCGAAGCAGTAGGTCTGCTGAGATGCCGCGACCTTGATCGCGTTGAACAGGTTCGCCGGGCCATCAGCGCCGAAGACCTGGTCGTCCGCAGCGGTCTCGCCCGCGCCCCACGGGCGCATCGATCCGGTGGTGATCACCGGCTTTCGCGACTGCACCGTCTGATCCAGCCAGTAGGCGAACTCCTCCTGGGTGTCCGTTCCGGTCGTGACAACGACTCCGTCGGCATCCTCCAGCTGCTTCTCGACCTCGCCGGTCAGGGAGTGCAACTCCTCCATCGTGTAGCCGGAGGAACCCGCGTTGCCGAACTGGAGTGCGCTCACATCCGCAACCGCATCCACTTCAGGACGCAGTGTGTCAAGCATCTCGTCCATCGGGTACGTGCCAGCCGCGTAGTCGGTGAAGGTGTCTCGCCCCTCCGCTTGGCCTGCGATCGTACCGCCCGTGGCGACGACGACGATCTTCGGCTTCTCGGCGGTTTCCGGACCGTCGAGCTTCGTGTCGGTGGTTGCCGCAGCGTAGCGGTCGGACGTGATGCCGAGTGCATCCGCAATCGGATTGCCGTGTGCTGCCGGTGCAGCGAGACTGCCCGCGAACGCCGTTGCGAGGGCGATGCCGATGGCGGCAATCCCCGGCCTTCTGCGTCGTGGTGTCTCCGTCGACGGGGATGCCGGTGTTTGTTGAGCGTGACTCACTGGAATGGCCTTTCCTTTGAAACGTCAGTGACGTCGGGCCACGCTATGAGGGCCGTCTTTCCAGACCGTGTCCGCACCGTAACGATTCACTTCAATAACTCCAGTCACATATGTCGCTTATGTAACATAAGTCCGTCTACTGTCCGAAGGAGCAGTACCCGCCATCCGCCACTCGAGTCTCGGCGCACCAATGAATTTCCCATACGGCACAGAAGTCTATGAGAACGTGTTCCTATGGAAACATTCATTGGAGACCTACCTACGTGGCTGACATTTGCGGTCGCCGGCGTTGCAGCAGTAGTCGCCTGGACCCAGTGGAAAGATCAGAAAGAGGCACTCACACGGGAACGGCGTCGCGAGCACAGGGAGCACGCATCGCAGCTCTCTGCGTGGCTCGAAAAGCGGAGCAACGACACCGATGGCGGCTATACCCTGGGGGTGAGGATCCACAACTTCTCCGACCTCACCTTCGGGGATGTGGAGATCACCGTAAAGCTGGGTAGTGAGGAGGATGTCCTAAGTACCCGACTTCGCACATGCCCTCCCGGCGACATCTTTATCCCGAAGAACCCCCAGAGCGAGAAGTACCCCTTCAGCTTTCCGGAACGGATAATCGCTGAAGAAGATGGCTGGTACCAGCCATACATCAACACCGACAAGTTTCGGGTGCTCGCGCTGAGCTTCCATGACAACTCTGGGACCCGCTGGCGTCTCGATGACCGCGGGATTCTAGATGAAGTCGGCCAGGACCGGATAGCAACGCAAACGGCCCGTGTACCTCAAGCGCCATCCACGCCAACGTCACAACAGCCTGCACATGGTTGGGGCAGGTAGTCCTGCGGTAGTGGACCCCGCCCTAAGCCACCCCAGCAACCCGGTCAGCCATGAACTCGGAGCCTGCGTCCGACGGGTGCACGATCATGTTGTAGTCCGGCGTCGTCGTGTCGATCACCCCGGACACGAAACGCTGCTGGTCGGGGGCGCACGTCCCATTGCCCGCTGAGCCGTTCTTGACCTCCACGTACGTCGCACCGATCTCGGCGGCGGCATCGATCTGGTTCTGGCGGTTCCAGTTCTCCACATCACGCAGCAGCGGCACCGGGATCCCGGCCGGCAGATCCGGCACAACATTGAGCGGGCAGAACATCGAGTTACCCGGATCAGCGATAGTGAGCGTCCCCGGCACCACGATCTGCGCACCCGGCGCGACCGCCCGGATCTTGTCCGCTGCCGCATGCAGGTCCGCCAGGAAGCCACCGCGCACCGCACCGGGGTCCACGATGTTCACCCCGTCGGCCACCCCGAAGGGTCCGTAATTGTTCAGTCCCACGGCGAGCACCACACTGCGCGTCCCGCCGTGCAGGTCACCGATGGCAACAGCGTGGTCGATGCGTCCCAGCATCGTCCGCGACGTGTTCCCGGTGCATGACCAGTCCGACAGCGGCGCGCCGGTCTTCGCGCCGACCTTGCGCGGCCAGTTGTTCGGCGCCTGCAGGCATCCCGCCTGCTGCGGGTAGTCGCCGACGATCTCCAGGACCCCACGGAAGGTGTTCAGCACCTGGTCCGGATTGGAGGTGTAGGAGTCCCCGAAGGTGACGATGTTGCCTGGCGCCCCGGCGGCCGCCGTCTGGGCCTCCGCCTCCGGTGCCGCAACACCTCCCAGGGCGAGCCCGCCGGCAAGCCCAAGGGCAGCGACACCACCTGCCACGGCCTTCGTCAGCTTTGTGCGGGCACGTCGGTCAGTCACAGTGTCTCCTCCAGCGTCTCTGGAGAGCATTGCCGCGGGCAGGCTCCTCTTCCTGCAAGGGCGCTCTCCTTGTAATCTCCTTCTCTGATTCCAACGCTACGCCGGGGAAAACCATTAACATCTGAACGGGGGCGGCGAATGAGCAGGATAAACGCAGAAACCACACAAGTGGTCACCCGCCATACCCTGTCCCAGGCGTCCACAGGACCCCGGACAACCGCGCTACACTGTGGACCCATGAACCCTGTGCGTCGTTTCTTCGAGCGCTTCTTCCACCACCGCGGAAACCTCGACTCAGGACTCGCCGAACTCCACGCCAACCTCGGCCTGGACCAGTCCACCCACACCGAGACCACGGTCAAGGCCGTCACCGCCGCCACCCCCACCAACGAGCACGCCCGCCCGGTCATCTACGCCCCCGACATGGACGGGCAGGCTGACCCCGGTGAGGTCATCTGGTACAAGGTCCTGACCCACCGGGAGGCCACGCCGGAGCTCAGGGCCTGCATCGTTGTCGGACGCAACCACCACACCCTGCTCGGCATGATCATCAGCTCCAACCCCGCGCACAGCGACGAGGACAACTGGGTCGCCATCGGTGCCGGGCTCTGGGACCCGCGCGGCAACGAGTGCTGGACCCGTGTGGACCGCATCATCGAGATTCCCGAGGCCGACATCCAGCGCCGCGGTGTCTCCATGCCCGAACGGCGCTACGAGCGCATCGCCAATATCCTGCGCAACGACTACGGCTGGGCATAGGAGGCAACGATGAACGAGCAGCCCACCCTCTTCGACCTGCACGCGCCCGCCACCGGTCTGCCCGATGGTGCGCACCACCGTTCGGCCTGGCTCACCACCGAGCAGCAGCGCTGGATCACCGCCCAGTACGCCGCCTGGTCCAACGGGCCGGTCCCGCCGCACTCCCCGACCGTCCACGGCCACGAGATGAGCGTGTCGATGCTGTGCCTCGGCTGGCACTGGACCCCGTCGACCGGGTACTCAAGGCGGGCGCACGACGTGAACAACCGGCCCGTCCTGCCCGTGCCCGAATGGCTCGTCACCCTGGGACGTCGCGCCGTCGCGGAGTCGACGGGGGACGCGCGGCTTGCCGCGTCCTACACCCCCGATGTCGCCCTGGTGAATCACTACCATGAGGCGGCGAAGATGGGCATGCACCGCGACGCCGACGAGCGCGCGGAGTCCCCGGTGGTGTCCCTGTCCATCGGCGACACCTGCCGTTTCCGCTTCGGCAACGCGGAGACCCGCAACCGGCCGTACACGGACGTGTGGCTGACCTCCGGCGACCTGTTCGTGTTCGGCGGGCCCGCGCGGCGCAACTACCACGGCGTGACCAAGGTGTACCCGAACACCGCGCCGCACGACTGCGGTGTCCACGGGCGGCTGAACATCACGCTGCGGGAGACGGGCTTCTGATGGGCGAGCTGGTGACCGGCACCGACGGACTGGCGCGTCCGGAGTGGGCGGAATCCTCCTCGCTGCTGCAGGAGTACTACGACACGGAGTGGGGCATGCCCGTCACCGACGAGCGCGGCGTGTTCGAGCGATTGAGCCTCGAGGCCTTCCAGTCGGGCCTGAGCTGGGCGACGATCCTGCGCAAACGGCCCGCGTTCCGCGCGGCGTTCGCGGATTTCTCGCCGGACGCCGTGGCCAATTTCGGGGGGCAGGACGTGGCACGCCTGATGCAGGACGCGGCGATCGTCCGCAACCGCCGCAAGATCGACGCCACGATCCAGAATGCACAGGCCACGGTTGCCCTGCGCGAACGCTACGGACCGGGTCAGGGCCTGGCCGAGTTCGTGTGGTCGTTCCGTCCCGACGCCACGCCGCGCCCGGGGACCATCGCGGAGGTTCCCACGACGTCGCCGGAGTCCGTGGCGTTGTCGAAGGCGCTGAAGAAGGAGGGGTTCACCTTCGTCGGGCCGACCACCATGCACGCGCTGATGGAGGCCGCGGGGCTCATCGACACGCACCTGCTCGGCTCGCACCGGCGCGGCTGCTCGGGATTGTGGAACGCGGACGGTTCGCCCGCGTAGTATTGCAGTCAAAATCGATCTGTGTGTGACGCACAGTGGAGGTGGCTGACGATGACGAAGGAAATAACCCCCTACGAGGCCTTTGAGCTGGAAATATGGGGACTGCGCAATGCCCGCGAGCGGTACGCCACCGTCCCCGTGCTGCTGGACTTCGCGGTCCGGCAGCGATCCCTGGGGTTGGACGACGCCATCGAAGCCACCCTGCAGATCTTCCGCCGCTTCCGTTCGCGCTACCGCCGGGATGCTGCGGTGACCTCCCGTTCGGCACACCTGGTGCCGGAGATCGAGGCCTACTCCAATGGCTACAGGGCCTCCGACGGTGCGGCGCGGGTGATGCTGCCCGAGCCCTATGTGCTGGACATCGACCTCATCGCCGATGTGGAGGACTCCGGCTACCGGCAGGACTCCAGCCCCGCCGTTGACCCCACTGAAGCGTGGACGCTGCTGCTGTCACGGTTGGGCGGGATCGGCATGGTCGTGGAGACGCAGGACGATCCGGAGGTCGTCGAGCGCACCGGGGCGTACACCTTGAACGTGCACACAGCGGTGCCGGGGTCGGTGCCGCCAGTGGAGCGGGACACGGCGTCGGCCTGGTACGTCCTGCGCCTGGCACCGAAATTGGGTGGGGGTTCCGCCACCACGCCGGCCGCCGCGGTGATCGCGGAGGTACTGGGGCATATCTTCCTGGGCCATGCGCCGCAGGTGTGGTCGGATCCGCGGATCTGGTCGGGGGACGAGTCGCCGTGGCCCTCGGAGACACCGCCGACGAGCCACTGGTGGATGCCATCGCGTCTGGTGGACCCGGATCTGCTGACCAGCCGTCATTTCACCGAGTCCCAGGCTGCCGAGGCCGTGGTGGCGGGCATGGTGGGCGTGAGCAGGGCGGGGCTGCTGGAGCATCTGCCGGAGTCCGGTGAGCTGGGGGCGGTGGACCGGATACCGAAGGAGTTCCGGTGGAACGCGGTGTTGTCCGCGGCGGAGGAGGTCGAGTCGCTGTTGGCGGGCACGATGCCGCGGCGGATGGTGTACCCGCCGCCGGATGACCGGCGCACCCGGGACCTCAACGAGCCGTAAGGTCGCCCGACTCCCCGATTACACTGCGCACCCATCCTGCTGGTAGTGTCTGTCGGGTTGACCCGCGACCACTCGCGGCGTGCACACCGCAACCGGCAGGACCTTGGGTCGGTTGTCAGAGACCGTGTGTACGGCAAACCCGGGTGGGAGTGGCGAACGATCAGAAGATTTTCACCGTTCAGAAAGAGGTAAGCCGACATGGCCAACATCAAGCAGCAGAAGAAGCGCGTCCTCACCAACGAGGCCGCCCGCCAGCGTAACCAGTCCGCCCGCGCCCGCCTGCGCACCGAGACCCGCAAGTTCCACGCGGCCATCGAGGCCGGCGACAAGGCCGCCGCCGAGACCCAGTTCCGCGCCACCGCCCGTCTCTACGACAAGGCCGCGACCAAGGGCGTCATCCACAAGAACAACGCCGCCAACAAGAAGTCCGGCCTGGCTGCCCTGCTGAACAAGCTCGAGGCCTAAGCACCTCGTCCTGCAGACGCAGGCACAGCGCACAACAGTTCAACCCCACCCCCGGTTCCGCCGGGCGTGGGGTTTTCTGCGTGGGTAGAATTTCAGGATGAATGTATCCGTCCCTCCCCTCCCCCGGCCCGCGAGACGACTGGCCGCCACCGCACTCACCGGTGTGCTCCTCGGAACCTCGCTGACCGCCTGCGGGAACGACGATGCCGAAGGGTCAGGGGAGCCCACGAGCACGGAGAACGCTGCGTCCTCCCCCGCCAAGCGCGTCGAGTACCCGGTGAGCGAGGGCGAGGCCGATCCGGAGCAGAACTGGGCGGAGGTCTACCTCCCCGAGGGCAACCACGACGAGGACTCCGTGCCCCTGGTGATCCTGCTGCGCGGCGGGGCGTGGAATGAGCGGTCCAACGGCGCCGACGATGTCCGTGACATCGCCCGCAGCCTGGCAGAACGCGGCGTGGCGGTCTACAACGTGGAGTACCGCGACCGTGACAGCGGGAACCACGGGTGGCCGGAGACCTACACCGATGTCGCCGATGCGATCGACTACGTCCCGGAGCTGGATGAGCAGTTCCCGGAGATCATCACCGAGGACGCGACGGTGGCCGGCCACAGTTCCGGAGGACAGCTCGCCACCTGGGCGGCGACGCGCGACAACCTGGCTGAGGACGAGGTCGGCGCGGATCCGGTCTTCATCCCCCGTCGCGTGGTCTCCCTCGCCGGGCCGCTGGACCTGGAGTGGGACGCGAGGAACGGCGACGACAACACCTACGAAGTTCTCGGCGGGCCGCCGTCGGAGGAGCCGGAACGTTACGCGAGCATCGACCCGATCCAGAACATCGACCGGGACGTGCCGGTGGTGGCGGTGCACGGGGCGGACGACTCACTGGTGGACGCGGAGAACTCGCGCCGCTACGTGCACGCGGCGTCCGAGGACGGGGCCCCCGCCGAGCTGGTACTGCTCGAGGAGGGGGACCATGTGTCGTTCCTGAAGCGGAAGTCCTCGGAGTTCGCCGAGGTCATCGACATCATCGTCTCCGTGGCGACGGAGCCACGCGATGATCTGCTGGAACGGCTCGATGGTGGGACGCGCGAGTGGTCCGAGCAGTGACCCGATACGGAATTTTCATGCCCTGGGGCACGTCTCCGATGCCAAAGGCTGCCTGGAGGCATGAAGATTACGCGGAGCACCTGCAGCGTACGAGAACGATTACCGCACATCAGCGGCCCACGTTCCCGAGGTAGATTGGGCGGGACGCGATGCCCGACTTCCGCACGACTGCACGAAACCACGAGGAGCCACATGGACATCACCTTCGGCTGGGGTTACGACGGCGCCCGGTGGAGTGATTCCGACACCCCGGCGACCCGGGGAACGGTCGTGGTCGGTCCTGCCCGTTTCGCCGACCTGCTCGCCACCCGGCTGGCCTGCACCGCCCCCGAGCCGGAGCAGCCCACACGCATCGCAGCCGTCCGCACCGCCCTGTCCACGGTGCTCACCTCCCGCGGGGACGACGACCCCTTCCTCAGGAGCTTCCGCGCCGACCCATGGTCGCTGGCCCGGACCGTCCTCGCCTGGCGCGACGAGCTGGTCTCCGCCGGGTGGGACGGTACGTCCGCACAGGAGGCATCACCCCGGCTCACCCTCCTCTCCCGGGTCGATGCCCTGGTGACGGCCGACCCCCGGTGGGCCACCGGTCCCTCCGACCAGCTGCGGACCATCGCCGGTATCCTCGGCGACCTTGCTGCCCCGTCCGAACCGGTCATCCCCGGCGCGGCATGGCCCCTGGGCATTGACCGGGTGACCGTCGACAACACGATCGCCGATCTGCCGCCGGTCTGGCGGTCGATCCTTGACGACCTCGCCGTCCTCGGCGTCGAGATCACGGAGGAGGACGCCCCCGGTCCCATCGGGAACCTGCGGATCATCACCACCGATGCGGAGTGGGACGCCGCGTCCACCACAACCCGGATCCTCGCCGACACCCTGGTCACGAAGCAGGAGCCGGTGACTGTCGTGGCGTCCCGTGCCACCGACCTGGTCGACCGGGAACTCGCCCGCCGCGACCTGCCGCGACTGGGGGTCCGTGACCGATCCAGCGAACGCGGATTCGCCCAGATCGTGCCGGTGTTCCTCGCCGCCGTGACCTCCCCTCCGGACGTCCACGCCATCGGTGCGCTGCTGGAGCACACGGTCACCACCGGCACCGACCGTAACAGCGACCCGGTACCCATCCGCCTGGTTCCGGGCGAACTGCGCCACGCGCTGATCCAGGCACTGTCGAATGAGCCCGGCGTCGGTGGGCCGTTGTGGCGCGAGGCCGTGGACGACGGTTCAGACCTGGCCCGGGACCTCGACCGGATGATCCGCGAGACGCCGCTGGCTGAACAGGACGGTGACGTACCCGGCTACCCCACCGGCCTCGTGTCCACCCACCTGACTTGGCTCGCCGGGCGACTCCACGACCTCGCCCGCCCGAACGGCGACAAGGATCTCAAGAGTGTCGCCAGCGGCACGGCGACCGCCGGCGCACTGATCACGGATCTCGGGGACACCGTTTCCCTCAAGGAGCTCACCGGCATCGTCGCCGACTGCACCGCCTCAGCAGCGACCTCGGCCTCGAGTGGTTCCGGCGCCACCGCATCCACGCTGCAGGATGTCGTCTCCAACCCCGCACAGCTCGGCATGGGCACAACCCCGGTGCTGTGGTGCGTACCGGTCGACGACCAGGCCAGCCCCGCCCGGACCTTCCGCCCCTCCGAGATCGCCGCACTCGCCGAATCCGGGGTCGAACTCCCCGACCGGGAGGCGCTGTCGAGCCTCACCCTCGACTCGCAGCTGCGCGCGGTACGCCGCCGACGCGAGGTCACCGCTGTACTACCCGCGGAGGTGGACGGCGAAACTGCCGCACCGCACCCCGTCCTGACCTTCCTCGCCGATGACCTACGGGACCGTGACGGCACAGACAATCTGGAGGACGTCCTCGCCCGCGTCATTGTGTCCGCCACCGACCTGGTCCCGGACGCCGCGCACAGACCGGCACCCACAGACCCGGTCCGCCCCGACCCTGTGGAACGCGCCGTCGATCCCGGGGAGCACCTGATCCCCGGCTACCTCAGCTACTCGCAGTGGACCGGCCTGCTCGCACATCCGCTGGAGTGGCTGCTGGAGCGACAGCTCGGTATCCGTGCCGGCGGGCTCACCTCCCTGCCGGAGGGCAACCAGATGATCGGCACCTACCTGCACGCCGTCGTGGAGGGCATCGTTGAACGCCACCTCGAGAGCGGGAAGGGCCCGGCGAGCGTGATGCCGACCAGGGACGAGATCAACCACGAACTCACTGCCCTGCTCCCCCAGTACGCGTCCGAACTACTGCTTCCCGGCCGTGGACGGGAACGTGGCATCGTCCTCGAGTCCGGCCTGACCGCGATCACGGGCCTGTTCACCATGCTGGACACCGCCGGGATCCTCGTCGCCGGGGCCGAGGCGAAGTACCGCACCACCATCCCTGACTCGCGCGGTGCAGGTGGCGAACCGCTCTCCCTCGGCGGGTACCGTGACCTGGACATCGTCCTCCCCGACGGACGCACCGGCGTGATCGACCTGAAGTACACGAACTCGAAGAAGAAGTACCGGGAACTCGTGGAGGAGGGCGCGGCGCTGCAGCTCGCCGTGTACGCCTACTCCGTGTCGGGCTCCGTGGCCGGTGGCGACACCGCGCACACGCGGCACCTCTTCGATATCCCGGTCGGCTACTTCTCCCTGAAGCAGGACCGGATGGATACCTCGTCCCCGGACTTCGGCGCACCGGACATTCTCGAGGTCAACCCCCGCGACAACGGTGCCCGTGACCCCGATGCCCTGTGGTTCCGCGCGGTCTCCGGGCTGAACCGCATCCTCGATGACCTGCGGGACGGCCGGATCACCGATGTGGGCAACATCATCGAACTGGATGGCTGGAAGGACCTGGTCAAGAAGCTCGAGAAAGCCAGGAAGGACCTGAAGAAGGATCCGGAGGACATCATCCGGGACTCCCCCTTCACCCGCGAGCAGGTCAACGCCTACCAGGGGGCCATCGACGTGGCCGTGCACCGCGACTTCCTGCCGCTCGAGATCACCAGGTACACCGGCTACGCCCTGATCACCGGACTGACGGGAGACTACCGTGCCAACTGACACCCCATCCTCGCACTACACGGTGATCAAGGCCTCCGCCGGTTCCGGGAAAACGTACCGGCTGACCGAGGAACTCACCGAACGTCTCGCCCGGGTGAACGCCGACGGCACCCCGGAGGTCCGCCCGTCCCAGATCATCGCCACGACATTCACCCGCAAGGCCGCCGCCGAACTGTCCGGACGCATCCGCGAACGTCTCGTGGACAAGGGCCAGCTCACCCAGGCCTCCGCCGTCCCCACCGCACTGATCGGCACGGTGAACTCGATCACCGGGCGGATCCTGCAGGAGTTCGCCGTCGACGCCGGACGCTCCCCCGACCTGGACGTCCTCTCCGAGACCGCACAGGCGCGCGCCTTCTCCCTCGCGGTGGACAGCGTGATCGCCGGTGCGGAGGACGCCCACCGTCCACTCCTGGTGCGGATGGGCTACGACCTGGGCCCCAACGATGATCCGACGTACAACCCGGGCCGCGTGAACTGGGCGAGGACCGTACGTGACGTCATCGACCTGGCCCGGTCCAATGACATCGACCCCACCGAGTTCGACAACCTGGCCGAGGTCAGTCTGCAGGGTCTTTACGCCGCCCTCGACACCGCCGCGGAGTCCAGCGGGGAGGTCGGCGCCGGGGATGCGCGCAGCTACGTGACCGGGAGGATCCGCGAGATCACCGCGTCACTGCAGTCGCAGCTCGACGAGGGCAGCATCGCCAAGCGCTCGGCAGTCCCGCTGCAGGAACTCCTGGGTCCGGCGGAACGCTTCGTCCTGGACATGACCTCCAGTCCCGTCGCGCGCGAGCGGGTGACCTGGAAGGAATGGTTCGCCGCCGCGAACGGCGACGTCCCGACGGCGACGAGGAACACGACGAAGCCGTGGGAGACTGCTTTCGCGGATGCCGTGCCTGCCCCGGTGTTCGCCGCTGATCCCGGTCTGCGCTCCGATCTGGCCGACCTCACCCGGCTGGTGTTCTCCACCGCCGCGACGTGCCTGCACGCCTACGCCGACTACAAGGACTCCCTCGGGCTGATCGACTTCACCGACCAGGAGCAGCTCACCCTGCACCTGCTCCGGGAGGACTCCCCGCAGGGACGGGTCGTGCGCGAGACCCTGGCCGACCGCTTCCGGATCCTCGTCGTCGACGAGTTCCAGGACACCAGCCCGCTGCAGCTCGCGCTGTTCACCGAGCTCGGACGACTGGTGGACGAGGTCATCTGGGTCGGCGACCCGAAGCAGTCGATCTACGGCTTCCGCGGGGCCGACCCCTCGTTGATGACCTCCGCGCTGGACGTGATCACCGCCGAGGGTGGGGCCACCGACATCCTGCACCACTCCTGGCGGACCCACGCGGTGCCCCTGGACCTGACCAACCGGCTGTTCTCCCGTGTCTTCCCCGGAGAGCCCGGCCCCGACAACCCCAACAGCGAGGTGTGGCTGGACATCCCCGAGCAGCTCACCGACAGGCACGCCGGGGAAGACCCCGGTGAGGTCCAGGTGTGGACGCCGGCGAAGGGTGCGCGGTGGAATGCGCTGGACCCCTGGTTCGCCCGCATCACCCGCGGCCTGCACGACCTGGAGCGTTCCGAGGGTGTTCCCGCCAGGGGACGGGCGGTGCTGACCAGGACGAACTCCCACGCGGACAAACTGCGCGAGGCGCTGCGCCGCTGGAACATCCCCACCGAGGGCGGCGGCACCCCGCTGCTGAGCACCCGCGAGGGGACGACCGTGCGCGCCGCCTGCGCCTGGCTGACCGACGACGCCGACACCCAGGCGCTCGTCGAGCTGATCACCGTGCTCTCCGACCATGCCGCACACTCCACCTGGTTCGACACCCTGACCTCCGCGGAGAAGGCACCGGACATCGACGCCCGGAAGGAATGGTTGCGGACATGGGCGCAGGACGAGTCGCTGGCGGCACTGGCTGCCCTGCGTCCGGCCCTGCCGCAGCTGACGGTGATGCAGACCGTGGTCGCCGTGATCGATGCCCTTGACCTGCGGCGGCGCGTGGCGTCCTGGACGGATCCCGCGGAGCGCACCGGTGCGGTCAACGGCATTCTACAGGCGGTGTCCGACTACTCCTCCGATGCCGAGGGCGCGGGGGAGCCGGTGACACTGCCCGGATTCCTGCTCTCCCTCGACCCCGATTCCCACGAGCGGGAGGACACGGTCCCTTCCACGCGGGCGGCGCGGAACCCGGACGCCATCGTGGTCAGCACCATCCACCAGTCCAAGGGTCTGGAGTGGGACACGGTGGTGGTTGCCCCTCCCCTGCCCTCCGACCGTTTCCGCGCCGCCGGGGTATGGGTTGATGCGCCGGAGCAGTTGTCGCTGTCCGAGCCGTTGGCCGGACGCGAACTCCGGTTCTGGCCCGAAACCCTGCTGACCAGCACTGCCCTGACCGAGACGTTGGCCGCCACGCCGGTCCAGGAGGAACGCCACAGAGCCGCACAGCGCGAGGAACGCCGGTTGTTGTATGTGGCGATGACGCGCTCCAGGCGACGGACGGTGCTTGCCCCGCACCGCGGGCTGAAGGATCTCATGGCCTTCGCCGACAGCCCGTTCGGGCTGTGTGAGGTCAACGGAGTCGAGCTGGCGGATGCGGACGGGGACACCGCCGGCTCCCCGGCGTCCGGCCTGCAGATCCTGTTGCCCGATCCCGATGGCCCCGCGACCGATGACGAGGTCGCACAGTGCTCCGACGTGGTTGACTGCCCGGTGAGGCAGGTGTCGCACGACGTCGACGCCCTGACCGATCTGTTGCGGGAACGGACGCAGCGTCCTGTGCACCCGTCGGCGCTGGTCGATGATGACCGCCGGACGACCCCGGCCGACCACCCCGCAGACGGCTCACCGATACTCCCCGCCACGTTCGCCGCCAGCGGTGTGGAGGCTTCCGGGGAACTCGCAGCCGCTGCCACAGTCACCCCGGTCGCGGACCTCGGCGACGCCCTGGTCGACGGTGGCGGACCGGAATGGAACAGGGTCGGCGACTGCATCCACTCCTACCTGGCCGCACCGCTGGACGCGCTCGACGATGACCAGAAGAAGACCGTGGCATCCCGGCTTGTTGCCTCGTGGAAGGTCGGCGACCGCGTGACACCCGAGACGGTCATCGAGACCGGTGACCGGTGGACGACCTGGCTGCGCGAGCGGTTCCCCGGTGCCAATGCCGCCTCCGAAGTCCCGTTCACCTGGACCAACGACAACCACCAACGTGCCGAGGGCTGGCTCGACGAACTGTTGACCCTGCCCGACGGATCCCGGGTGATCATCGACCACAAGACCTACCCGGGCAAGAACCCCGTCGACCATGTACGGGAGAACTACATCGGACAGATGGCCACGTACCAACGGGCACTGACCGACATCGACGGCCGGGAACCCGCGGCCATCCTGATCCACCTGCCGCTGCTCGGACACGTGCTGGAAGTGAGACTGCCATGACCTCTAGAACCACCACCCCACTCGACCTCATCGCCTTCGACTCCCTGCTCAGCGACGACGAACGATTGCTGCGCGATACCGTCGCCGACTTCGCCGCCCGCGAGCTCGCACCCCACGTCGGCACCTGGTTCGAGGACGGCACCCTGCCGGTAAGCGACCTGGCGCCGAAGCTCGGCGAACTCGGCATCGTCGGCATGCACCTGGACGGCTACGGTTGCGCGGGCGCCTCGGCCGTCGAGTACGGCCTGGCCTGCATGGAGGTCGAGGCGGTGGACTCCGGCCTGCGTTCACTGGTGTCCGTGCAGGGGTCCCTGGCGATGTTCGCCATCCACCACTGGGGTTCCGAGGAACAGAAGCAGCGCTACCTGCCGGCCATGGCCGCGGGCACCAGCATCGGCTGCTTCGGACTCACCGAACCGGACGCCGGCTCCGACCCCGCCAACATGCGGACCCGTGCGGTCCGCGACGGCTCGGGTCAGGACGCCGACTGGATCCTCACCGGAACGAAGATGTGGATCACCAATGCTCCCGTGGCCGATGCCGCGGTCGTCTGGGCCCGCGTCCTCGACCAGGAAGGACGCGACGACGGCTTCGCCGGCTTCATCATCGACCGTGACACCCCCGGCTTCTCCACACCGGAGATCCACCGCAAACTCTCGTTGCGTGCCTCAGTCACCGGCGAAATCGTGCTCGACGGCGTCCGTCTGTCCGATTCCCAGCGCCTTCCCGGCGTGAGTTCGCTGCGCGGGCCGTTGACCTGCCTCAACGAGGCCCGTTTCGGCATCATCTTCGGTGCGCTCGGTGCCGCCCGCAATGCACTGCAGACCACCATCGAGTACACCTCCACCCGCGAGGTCTTCGACCGGCCGCTGAGTTCCTTCCAACTCACCCAGGCGAAGCTGGCGGACATGGCGGTGGAGCTCGACAAGTCCTGTCTGCTGGCCCTGCAGCTCGGCCGGTTGAAGGACGCCGGGACGCTGCAACCCGCCCAGGTCAGCGTCGGGAAGCTCAACTCCGCCCGCGTCGCTCTGGAGATCACGCGGGAATGCCGCACCCTGCTCGGCGCGTCCGGCATCACCCTGGAGTACTCCCCGATGCGCCACGCCAACAACCTCGAATCCGTGCTGACCTACGAGGGCACCGCGGAGATGCACCAGCTCACCATCGGCCAGGCCCTCACCGGCGAGCAGGCATTCCGGACCGGGGCATAGGCGCGTCCTGACCGTCCCCGCGCATCACGGCCCAGTACAGCGCCCCACCGAGGGCTGCACCGATCAGCCAGGAGAAACCCTCCAACGAGCTCAGCGCATCCACCCACACCGTGCACACCGCGAACACCGCAGCGAAGGCGACCGCCACCAGGCCCTTCACGTTCCAGCCCTTGACGTAGTAGTAGGGGCCGTCCTTGTCCAGGGTGAAGACCTCCTGCAGGTTCACCCGCTTGCGCCGCAGGACGTAGTAGTCCACGACCAGCACGCCGTACAGCGGAGCCAGGATCGCGCCGAGGGTGTCGACGAACGTCGGCAGTCCGATGTCCTCGATCAGGGCGACCCACAGTCCTCCGATCACGAAGCCGAAGGCGCCGGTGATGATCCCGCCCATCCGGAAGCTGATCTTCGACGGTGCCAGGTTCGCCATGTCATAGGCCGGCGGGATGAAGTTCGCGACCAGGTTCACACCGATCGTGGCCACCAGGAACGTGGCGGCGGCGACCAATGACAACAGGACGGATTCCGTCTGACCGACGATGTCCGTCGGGTTGTCGTAGGGATCGCCCTGACCGTCCTGGAACACCACGTAGGCGCCGGCGGTGATGAACAGGGAGAGGAAGGTGAAGAAGGCCAGCGACAGTGGCAGTCCGGTGAAGTTGCCCAGCTTCATCGACTTCTCCGATTTCGAGAAACGGGAGAAGTCACCGAAGTTGATGATCACCGCGGAGAAGTAGGCGACCATCGTGCCGACCACGCCGATGAAGGCGGTGACCACGCCCCATCCGGTCACGTCGTCGCTGTTGAAGATGTCCCCGACCGCCGGGAGCATCTCCGAGCCCGCGCGCACCCAGATCACGACGAGCAGGACGATCATCACTGCGTACACCGCCGGACCGGCGAAGTTCAGGAAGCGGGTGATCGCGTCGATCCCGCGGGCGAACAGGGCGACCTGAAGGATCGCGACGATGATGTAGGAGATCCAGTCGACCACGTTCATCCCGAGGAACTCCCTGGACTGTGGGGAGTCGAGCACCGCGTTGATCGCCAGCGCCACCGCGGTGGACGCGAAGTAGGTCTGCGCGCCGTACCAGAAGATCGCGACGATGCCGCGGACCAGCGCGGGGAAGCGCGCACCGAGGACGCCCATGGACATGCGTGCCATCACCGCGTACGGGACGCCGAGCTTCACACTGGGAGCACCGGACAGGTTCACCAGCCAGTTGACGATGACTCCGGCGAGGATGATCGCGGCGAAGACGTACCAGCCGCTGATGCCCGCACCGATGAAGAGGGACGCCGCCAGCGTGTAGCCGGCGAGGGACTGGACGTCGTTCGTCCAGACGTTGAAGATCTCGAACGCTCCCCATTTCCGGTTCTCCTTCGGAATGGGAGCGAGGTCGGAGTTGAACAGGGCGGGGTCGGAGTTCGCCGCGGAGATCTGCGCCGGATCCGCAGCATCCGCAGTGCCGGCAGTGCCGGCGGGATCCGCCGTGGGATGGTGGGTGTCAGTCATGGTTAGTGAGACTAAACCTGTTCGCGGTGATCCGCTGCATGTATACGGCACCGGAGGCCCTGCGGTTACACAGAATTCATACACGGGCACCCGTGGACCATCTCCGTTCCCCCGGCTGCCCCGGCATTCCACCCCCGGGGTTACTCCGAGGGGGAGTGGTCAGACCTCCGGGTACATGTTCACCCGAACAAACGGTAAGGTGCCCCGATGTAACAGAGGTCACACCTAAGGAGCTCCTCCCCCATGTCCGTGCTCGACCGCGACGCCATCATCGCACCGGTCACCTTCAACCGCTGGCTCATCCCGGCAGCGGCCCTGGCCATCCACCTCAGCATTGGCCAAGCCTACGCATTCTCCGTGTTCAAGAGTCCGCTCGCCGACCACTTCAATGTCGGTGAGGTCGCCACCGGCTGGATCTTCTCCCTGGCGATCGCCATGCTGGGCATCTCCGCGGCCCTCTTCGGAACCTGGGTGGAGAAGGTGGGCCCCCGGAAGGCGATGGTCGCGTCCGGCACCTGCTGGGTCCTCGGGTTCTTCGTCGCCACCCTCGGTATCTGGACCGGTCAACTGTGGCTGGTCTACTTCGGCTACGGCTTCATCGGTGGCATCGGCCTGGGTATCGGCTACATCTCGCCGGTGTCCACCCTGATGAAGTGGTTCCCGGACCGTCCCGGCCTGGCGACGGGCCTGGCCATCATGGGATTCGGCGGTGGCGCCCTGATCGCCAGCCCCCTGTCCAATGACCTGATGTCCTTCTTCAGCGACGACCCGGACTCCCTGACCCCGGGCATGCCGGCGACGTTCCTGACCCTGGCGATCATCTACCTGGTGATCATCGCCCTGGGCGCCTTCGTTATCCGCCTGCCGCACCCGGACTGGGTCCCGGAGGGCTACACGAAGCCGAAGACCCCGGCCCGCGCCATCCAATCCACCGGCAATGTCTCGGTCAACGGGGCGATGAAGACGCCGCAGTTCTGGCTGCTGTGGGTCGTACTGTTCACCAACGTGACCGCCGGCATCGGCATCCTGGAGTCGGCGTCCCCGATGATCCAGAACTCCTTCGCGATCACGGCGGTGGCTGCTGGCGGATTTGTCGGCCTGCTGTCCCTGTTCAATATGGGTGGACGTTTCATCTGGTCCACCGTCTCGGACTACATCGGACGCAAGAACACCTACATCATGTACCTCGGTGTCGGCGCGGTCCTGTACTTCGTCCTCGCCAGCTTCGGATCGAACTCGCTGGCACTGTTCGTGATCAGTGCACTGATCATCCTGTCCTTCTACGGTGGCGGTTTCGCCACGATTCCCGCCTACCTCAAGGACCTCTTCGGCACCTACCAGGTCGGCGCGATCCACGGCCGTCTGCTGACCGCCTGGTCCGCGGCAGGCATCGCCGGTCCGCTGATCGTGAACTCCGTCGTGGAGTCCCAGGAGTCCGCGGGCCACTCCGGCTTCGACCTGTACCGGCTGTCACTGTTCATCATGGTGGGTGTGCTGGTGGTCGGGTTCATCGCGAACCTGCTGGTCCGCCGGGTCAAGGAGAGCCACTACGAGGACCCCGAGATCGTGGAGGCCAAGGCCCAGGCCGACCGCGCCGCCGCATCCGAGGCATCGAACGCCCGTCAGAACCGCGACACGAAGGCCACCTCCAGCGGTGTGCACACCACGGTCGCCTCGATCCTCGCGGGCATCGTGATTATCGCCCTGGCCTACGGTGTCATCCAGACCGGCAGCACCGCCGTGGGGCT
The DNA here is from genome assembly GCF_052107835.1 of Corynebacterium sp. GTDB lineage: Bacteria > Actinomycetota > Actinomycetes > Mycobacteriales > Mycobacteriaceae > Corynebacterium. The sequence continues at coordinate 19,783 of NZ_JBQEDF010000002.1, read as the reverse complement.
GTTCACCGGGTAGGACGGTCCGATCTCGGTGGTGGTCCGGTGTTCGCAAGGGAGCCAATGTGGTCGCGCCGACTCACTCGCCGTGACAGAATCGGCTCCCGTAGTTACCGCGACCCTGTCGATCCATGTCACCAACGTGACCAACCCCGTAGGTACACCCGATGCCCCTCACCCTCCGACTCCCCACTCCTGACGACGAGGCCCGCGCCCGCGAGCTGGACGCCGCCTTCGCCGACGAGGACTTCTCGTTCCTCGCCGGCAGTGACGGGGGCGTGGCGTGGGAGGACTTCCTCGCCACGATCGAACGCGAGCACCTCGGCGTTGACCTGCCACCTGACCGCGTGCGCGCGGATTTCCTGCTGGCGGTGGTCGGTGACGGTCAGGACGAGACAATCGTCGGACGCAGCTCCGTCCGCTACGCCCTGACGGACTACCTGCTGAACTACGGCGGGCACATCGGCTACGCGGTCGCCCGGGAGCACCGGCGGAAGGGTTACGCCACGGAGATCCTGCGTCAGTCACTGGCGCTCGCGGCGGAGAATGGCATCGAAAGTGCCCTGTTGACCTGTGACGACGACAACACCGGCTCCATCGGCGTCATTGAGGCCTGCGGTGGCGTCCTCGAGGACAGGCGGCCTCAGCAGGACGGGCAAGTGACTCGCCGCTACTGGATCGACACCGCCACCCAGCGGGCGAAGTGACGGATCCGGCCGAGTCCGGGATCCTCCGGAAGATCACCCGCTTCACCCTCGTCGGTGTCGTCGGCGCCGTCGCCGACTTCGGGACACGGACGCTACTCCTCGCACTCGGGGTCCCAGCGACCGTCTCCCGCGGCGGCAGCTACATCGTCGGCAGCACGGTCGCCTACTACCTCAACAGTGCCGTCACCTTCGGCGGCGACCGGTCGCGGGCGGAGAAGCTGCGGGCGGCCGCGTCCTACGTCCTGTGCTTCTGCACGGCTGTTCTGGTGGACAAGCTGTCCCGTGCACTGCTGCCCGAGCTGTTCCCGGAACTGTCCTACGTGGTGGAGATCTCCTGGGTGGTCTCGCAGGCGGCGGCGACGGTGCTGAATTTCCTGCTGCAGAATTTCTGGGTGTTCCGCAGGCGCACCGGCGAGCCATCCTGACCACACATGGGTGAACCCCGCACGGTGGTCGTGGCGTCCACCGTGCGGGGTTGCCCCAGGCACGATCCCGGAGGGGCGCGCTACTTCGTGTGGTGCACCGGTGCCAGCTTGTACACCGGGGTGTCGATTCCCTCGTGCCGTGCCGCGAGCTGCAGCGACAGGTAGCGGGAGTAGTGGCGGCCCTGGTGCAGGTTGCCGCCCATGAACCAGAGGTTCTCCTGCTGGGTTGGCTTCCACATATTGCGCAGCTCGCCCTCCCACGGGCCCGGATCCTTGGCCGTGTCCGAACCGAGGCCCCAGCACTTGCCGACCTTGTCGGCGACCTCCGGGCTGATGAGCCTCTCCGCCCAGCCGTTCATCGAACCGTAGCCGGTGGCCAGCACCACCACGTCCGCCTGCAGTTCGGTGCCGTCGGTCAGCACCACGCCGTCTGCGGTGTAGTGGTCGATGCCCACATGCGAGTGCAGTTCGATGGACCCGTCGGCGACCAGCTCGCCGGCGCCGACGTCGATGTAGTAGCCGGAGCCGCGGCGCAGGTACTTCGGGAACAGGCCGGACTCGTCCTCACCGAAGTCCAGCATGAACCCGGCCTTCTCCAGCGCAGCGTAGTAGTCGGCGTCCTCCTCCTTGATCGCGGCGGTGGCCGCCTTCTGCCCCTCGGGGAGGATCTTGTACGGCTGGGAGGCGAACGTCAGGTCCGCACGGTCGGTGTCCACGCCGGCGTCGAGGGCGTCCTCCGAGTAGAGCGGCGCGACCACGTGCTTGATGAAGGACTCCGAACGCACCATGTACGTCGGGGAGCGCTGGATCATCACCGGGTGCGCGCCGTTCTCGTACAGGTCGGCGCAGATGTCGTGGGCGGAGTTGTTCGCACCCAGGACCACCACGCGGCGCCCGCGGTCGGTCTCGCCGCCGGGGTGCTCGGAGGAGTGGCGGATCTCGCCGCGGAACTCCTCCTGGCCGGGGAAGCTCGGGCGGTTGGGCACACCGGACATTCCGGTGGCCATCACCAGCTGGGTGGGGTGCAGGACGACCTGCTCGCCGTCGCGGTCGACGACCACGTCCCAGGTGCCGTCGGCCTCGTTGTAGGACGCCCGCTCGCAGGTGGACTTCGTCCAGTAGTCCAGGTCCATGATGCCGGTGTAGTGCTCCAGCCAGTCCCCCATCTTGTCCTTGGGGGTGAAGACCGGCCAGTCATCGGGGAAGGGCAGGTAGGGCAGGTGGTCGTACCAGACCGGGTCGTGGAGGCTCAGGGAGTAGTAGCGGCCACGCCACTGGTCACCGGGGCGTTCGGACTTCTCCACGACCAGGGTGGGCACCCGCAGACGCTTCAACCGTGCAGCCAGCGCGATACCGCCCTGGCCACCACCGATGATCACCACATAGGGCTGCTCGGTGTAGCCGAGGTTCTCCTGCCGCTCGGCGCGGCGGTCGGCCCAGTTCTTCCGGTCGGTGTGGACGCCGTGCTGGGCGCCGAGGACGCGCTTGCGCCCCTTGTACTCGGGACGGGCGTGGAGTTCGCGGGCGGAGGTCAGCAGCGTGAAGGCCTTGCCGTCCTGGAGCCGGAGCACGCCGCGGCAATTGAACAGCGGGGTACTGAAGGTGACGAATGCCGTGGTCACACCGTCCTCGTCCTCGACGGCCTCGCCGTCGAGGGCGACATCGGTGATCTCGAGACGGTCATGGTTGTTCTCCACGAGGTCGGCGATGTCCTCGCGGCCCTCCGAGGTGTGGATGTTCCATGTGAAGGTGACCAGGTCACGCCAGAACCCGGTCTCCAGGAAGAGGTCGGCCGTGCGCTGGGCGGACGTGGCGGCGTCCGGCTCGTTCAGCGCGTCGGCGAACTCCTGGAACCAGGAGAGGACTCGGGCCTCGGGATCGTTGGAGTCCTGCTCGGCTCCGGTGGTGCGGGTGGGTGCAGACAAGATGGATCCTCCATGTTTCAAGGCGGCATTGACGCTCATGCTGTTGAGGGGTTCGGATGTGCCGGGGGTCGCAGATGGTGCCATCGTGTGATGGCCATCACTATCCCGGCGACACCTGGACCACCATAGGTAGCCGACCCCCTCCCCCACGACCCTGATATCCAGACAACTGTGCCCGTAGAACTTTCCCTGAAGAATCAACTAAGGTCAGCACACCCGCTACATCACGTCCCGGATAGCGAGCGGGGGTGACCACGGTCACCCCCGCACGCACCTCACTCAGATATGGGTCGGCAGCCCCATCGCGATGTCCGCGGCCTCAGCCACCGGCTCCGAGAGCGTCGGGTGTGGATGGATCGTCAGCGCCACGTCCTTCACGTTGAGCTGGCAGTTCACCGCCACACCCAGCTCGGAGACCAGGTCGGACGCCCCCGACCCCACGATCTGCGCGCCGACCACGGTCCCAGTGTCGGCGGTCGACACCAGGCGCACGAAGCCGTCGGGCTCCCCCAGCGCCACAGCACGCGCATTACCGCCGAAGGGGAACGTGGATGCCTTCGCGGTCAACCCGTTCTTCTCTGCCTCGGCCACGGTCATCCCGACCGTCGCGATCTCCGGGTCGGTGAAGCACACCGCCGGAACGGCGAAGTACTCGTTGGCGTCGGCGCGTCCGGCGATCGCACCGGCGGCGGTCTTCCCCTCCATGAACGCCATGTGCGCCAGTGCGGGCCCCATGGTCACGTCCCCGGCCGCCCAGATGTGCTCGACGCCGGTGAAGCCCCGGTCGTCGACCTTGATCAGTCCGTGCCGGTCGAGCTGCACACTGGTGTTGTCCAGGCCCAGGGAGTCGGTGTTCGGCGTCCTGCCGACGGTGATCATGCAGTAGTCGGCAACGACCTCCTCCACGGAGCCGTCCTCACGTTCGAAGGAGACCGAGACATCGTCCGCGGTCTGCTCGGCGTGCTTGGCGCGCACCCCGGTCTCGATGGTCACACCCTTGTCCCGGAGCTTCTTCTCCACCACCTTCACCAGGTCCGCTTCGAACGCCGGGAGGATCTGGCCGGTGCCCTCGAGTATGGTGACGTGCGTCCCGAAGTCGGCGTACGCCCCGGCCAACTCGGTGCCGATGTAGCCGCCACCGATGACCACCATCTCGTCGGGGAGGGTCGTCAGGCCCAGTCCACCGGTGGAGTCGATCACGCGGCCGTCGATGCGGAACCCGGGGATGTCCACCGGACGCGAGCCGGTGGCGATGATCAGGTCCGTGAAGGCGATCCGCCGCGGCTCGGTCACGCTCATGAACTGCTGCGGACCAGCCGGCATCACCTGGATCTCGGTGTCGCTGACGAGCATCGCCGATCCGCTGACCACCTCGACGTCGTGCTTCTTCAGCAGCCCGGCCACTCCCCGGGTCATCCGGTCGACGACCTGCGTCTGCTTCCACTCCTGCAGCGCACCGAAATCCAGGGAGACTTCACCGGTGGTGATGCCGTACATCGTGGAGTCCTTCGCCTGCTGCAGCCGCTTGCCCGCGGAGATCAGCGCCTTGCTGGGAACGCAGCCGACGTTGAGGCAGATGCCGCCGAGCGAGTCTGTTTCCTCGATGACGGTGACCTGCTGTCCGAGCTCTGCCGCGCGGATCGCCGCGACGTAGCCGCCCGGGCCCGCACCGATGATGACGGTGCCGTGTTGTTCCAGTTCCTTGGCCATTGTTCTTCTCCGACCTACCCTTCCATGATCAGCAGGTTCGGGTCATGCAGCAGTCGCATGACCGTGTTCAGGATTTCCTGGCCGCGCACACCGTCGATGATGCGGTGGTCGTAGGTCAGCGACAGTTTCATCATCTGCCCCACCGCCAGTTCGCCCTCGTCGTCGACGTACGGTGCCTTCGTTGCCCGTCCGACCCCGAGGATCGCGGCCTGCGGGGAATTTATGATCGGGGTGAACCAGCCACCGTCGACGCCGCCGAGGTTGCTGATGGTGACCGACGCCCCGCTCATGTCCTCCGAGGTCAGTTTGCCCTCGGCGGCCTTCTCCGCGTTGTCGCTGACCGCCTGGGCGATCTCCAGCAGGTTGCGGGTCTCGGCACGGTGGACCACCGGGGCGTAGAGCCCGCGGTCGGTGTCGGTGGCGATGGCCACGTCACAGGTGGAGTGGTGGACGATCTCGTCCGTCTCGGTGTCCAGTGAACTGTTCAGCACAGGGTGCTGTTTCAGTGCCGCGACGAGGGCCTTGACAATGTAGGGCAGGATCGTCAGGTGCACGCCCCGCTCCTCGGCCAGGGCCCTGTGGTTCTTCCGCTGCGACAGCAACGCCGAGACCTCGACCTCGCCGAAGGTGGTGACCGGCGGGATCGTGGCGTGCGAGGTGCTCATCGCCCGGCCGGTGGCCGCGCGAACCCCCGCGTACTTCTCGCGGCGGTCGCCGTCGCGGCCGGCGACGGGTCCGGACGCCGGGACAGGTGCCGGGGCAGGGGACGCGGCGGTGTCCGGCGCGGGGGCCTCCTGTGCGCGGGCCGTCCCGGTCGTCTCCGCCCCGAGCAATTTCGTGACGTCGCCACGGGTGACGTGCCCGTGCGACCCGGTCGGGGTGACCGTACCCAGGTCCACGCCGTGTTCCCTGGCCAGCCGACGGACCGACGGCATCGCGAGCACGCGCGTCTCTGTGGATTCGCCTGCGGACGCCGCGACATGCGGTGCGACGGGCGCCTCGGTTGGCGCGGCGTCCCGCTGCGGTGCCTCCTCCGACTCAGGTTCCACGTCCTCCTCGGACGTCGTCTTGTCGGACGCCGCGTCCGGCTCATCGGGTGAACCGTCGTCGATGACCACGAGGGTGTCGCCCACCGTCGCGGTCTCCCCGTCGGCGACGTGGATCGTCGTGACGGTGCCGGCCACCGGCGACGGCAGTTCGGTCACCGCCTTGTCGTTCTCGATCTCGACCAGGTCCTGGTCCTCCTCGACCGTGTCGCCCTCGGCGACCAGCCAGTTGGAGATCGTTCCCTCGGCCAGGCCCTCGCCCAGCTCGGGCATTGTGAATGTGTACGCCATGACTGCTTCTCCTCAGTAACTTGTGGCTGGTGGCCCTAGTAGTCCAGGATTTCCCGGACCGTGGCCTCGATGTCCGGGGCGCCGGGCAGCCAGGACTTCTCGTCCGCGGCGAAGGGGTAGACGGAGTCCGGGGCGGACACCCGGCCGATCGGCGCCTCCAGCGACAGGATCCGGTTCTCGGCGACCTCGGAGACGACGTGCGCTGCCACGCCCGCCATGTTCTGCGCCTCCTGGACCACCACCAGCCGTCCTGTCTTCTCCACCGAGGCGAAGATCGTGTCCGTGTCGATCGGCGAGAGGGACCGCAGGTCGATGACCTCGGCGTCCACCCCGTCCCCGGCGAGCGCCGACGCGGCCTCCACTGCCTGCTGGACCATCGCACCGTAGGCGACGATGGTCACCTGGGATCCCTCACGGACCACGTTCGCGGTATCCAGTGGGATGCGGTAGATGTCGTCCGGCACGTCCTCCTTGACCGAGCGGTACAGCTTCAGGTGCTCGAGGAAGAGGACGGGGTCGTTGTTCTCGACCGCGGAGACCAGCAGGCCCTTGGCGTCGTAGGCGGAGCTCGGCGCGACCACGCGCAGCCCCGGCACTCCGGCGAAGAGGTGCTCGATACTGTCCGAGTGCAGCTCGGCGGTGTGCGTGCCACCGCCGTAGGGGGTGCGCACGGTGATCGGCTGGGTGACGTCCCCTCCGGTACGGAACCGGTTACGGGACATCTGGCCGACCAGCGAATCCGCGGCCTCGAAGGTGAATGCGGCGAACTGGATCTCCGGGATGGGCCGCCAGCCCATCGCGGCCAGTCCGATGGACAGGCCGAGGATGCCGGACTCCGCCAGCGGCGTGTCGAAGACCCGGTCCTCGCCGTGCTTCGCCTGCAGTCCCTGGGTGGCGCGGAAGACACCGCCGTTCTGACCGACGTCCTCCCCGAGGATCAGTGTCCGGTCGTCCTCGGCGAGCACGTTGTCTAGTGCCTCGGTGATCGCCTGGATGTAGCTCTTGGTGCTCATGGTTACTTGGCCTCCTGTGCAGCAAGCTGCGTGCGGATATTCGGGGTCGGCTCCTCGAAGGTGTTCTCCAGGAAGTCGGTGACCGTCTGTGCGGGGGTCTTCTCCGCCTCGGTGATCGCCGCCCGGAACTCCTTCTTGTAGCTGTCGGTGAGTTCGTTCTCGTGCTCCAGGGACCAGAGGTCCTTCTCGGTGAGCAGGTCGCGCAGCCGGTTCAGCGGGTCCTGCTCGAACCAGGGCCGCTCCTCGTCGGAACTGCGGTAGCGGGACGGGTCGTCCCCCGCCGAGGAGTGGGCGCCGAAACGGTAGGTCAGCGTTTCGATGAGCACCGGGCCGTTGCCTGCGGCGGCGAACTCGCGGGCCGCCGTCGACACGGCGTTGACCGCCAGGACGTCCATCCCGTCGACCTGGACGGACGGGATGCCCGCCGCGGTGGCCTTCTGGGCGAGCGTGAGACTGGCGGTCTGCCTCTCCCGCGGGACGGAGATCGCCCAGCCGTTGTTCTGGATGATCATCACCAGCGGCGCCTGGAAGGTGCCCGCGAAGTTCATCCCCTCGTAGGTGTCACCCTGGGACGTCGACCCGTCCCCGGAGTAGGAGAAGGCGACGTGCGGTTCACCGTTCTTCTTCATCCCGAGTGCCACCCCGGCCGCCTGGATGTGCTGGGCGCCGATGATGATCTGCGGGAACCAGCTCCGCACCCCCTCTGCCATGCGGTTCCCCCGCACGTGACCGCGGGACCACAGGTAACCCTGCGCCGGGGTGATCGCCCCGTGCTGGATCATCGGCGGCAGGTCACGGTAGGTCGGGAAGAGGTAGTCCAGCTTCTCGAAGGCCGTGACGCTGCCCATGTGGCTGGCTTCCTGCCCGTTGGTCGGCGCATAGAAGCCCAGACGGCCCTGCTTGGAGAAGATCGTGGTCTGCTCATGCAGGACCCGCTCGTAGAGCATGATCTCGAGGAAGTGGACGAGGTCGTCGTCGCTGTAGGTGTCGAAGACCTCCTGGTTGACGACCCGGTGGGACGCGTCGAGGACGCGCACCGGCCCGGCGAACTCGCTGCCGAGGTTCTCCTTGATCGCCGCGAAATCGACGATCGGGGTGATGGATGGTGTTCTCTTAGACATGGTTCTTCTCCTTGTTGTCGTGGGAGGTGGTGGGGGCCTTCTCCTCCGGCGGCGGGCCGGGGGCCCTGACGACGAAGAGGATGACGGCCGAGATCGCGAGGAACACGGAGCCGATCAGCAGCGCATTGCCGAAGTCCAGGACGTCCTCGGACATCAGGGTGTTGAAGATCAGGGTGATGACCGCGCCCGCGGCGAAGCCCTGGTAGATCACCGAGTAGTTCTTCGACTGGTTGTTGTGGCCGAAGAAGTCGCCGACGATCGCCGGGTAGATCGTGATGCAGCCACCGAATGCGGCACCGAACAGCAGGAAGGCGACGATGTAGAGCCACGGTTCGGGACGCCAGGTCAGTCCGACGACCACCGACATCACAGCCAGGACGGTCAGTGCCACGGCGACGATCAGGGTGCGGGAGATGTGGTCGGACAACCAGCCGAACAGGAAGCGTCCCGCGGTGTTGAACAGGGCGACCAGGGACACCAGGGTGACCGCGGTACCGATCAGGTAGCGGGTGGGGTCCGGCGCATCCCCGGCGGCGCTGCCGGCGTTTCCGATGATGAACAGGCCGGCGAAGCAGAAGGCGGTGATGCCGAAGAAGAGCATGTAGGCCTGCGGCCGGCGCAGCATCTGCGGGATGCTGTACTCCCCGGAGGCCGCCGCATCCGCGTTGCTGACGAGCGGGGCGTCCTTCAGCAGCAGGCCTCCGCCGACGATCAGCACCCCGGCGATGACCGCCCAGAGGATGAAGCAGGCGCGCAGTCCCGCGTAACCGTTGTCCGCGTCGCCGAGCACCGGGGCGACGACGAAGGGGAGGATGAATGCTGGCGCACCGTAGGCACCGACGGAGATCCCCGAGATGGTTCCCGCCTTCTCCGGGAACCACCGCAGGCAGTTCGTGAGGCTCAGCAGGTAGCCGATGCCGTCCGCGGAGCCGACGATCACGCCGGCGGTGATGTAGAGCATCCAGACGTTCGGGACGAAACCCGAGGCGAGCAGACCGGCGGCCAGGACGACGCCGCACGCCACGAGGACGTTGCGGACGCCGTACCTGGCCTGCAGGACGTTGATGGTCAGGGTGGACACCGACAGGCAGATCATCATGATCGAGAAGGTCATGGCGATGCCGAAGGTCCGGGTGTGGTCGCCGTAGAAATGGTCGGCGAGTGCCGGATTGAGGATCGACCACGAGTAGACGGTGCCGAGGCCCAGTTGGGCGAGGACCGTTCCCGCGAGAACACGGTTGCGGGTACCGGTGGCGGTACCGGCATTGCTGGGCATCAGAGGACTCCTCGGCGACGGGGGCGGGAACGTTGTTTCTGCATGTCTCCACGGTATGTCTGATTTTTGCCCTCACCTGCCCGTTATCACCCCCGTAGTTACCCCCTATTAACAGCAAGCAACCCTAAGCCAGCCGGTCAAGAAAGTTTGACGACAAAGTGACGTGTCACAGGACACACACTGTCCCCCTGATGTCGGGGGTGGATTTTTACCCCCGCGCCAGCGTGGCGATACGCCGCACCGCGTTCTCCACCGCCCACTCCGGATCCGCGGCGTGCCCCTTCACCCCGGCGTCCAGTTCCGCGACGATCTGCACCGCCGCAGCCACCGATGCCGACGACCACCCACGCGCCGAACGCACCGTCTTCTCCAGCTTCCACGGCGGCATGCCGAACTCCGCGGCCTGGGACCGCGGATTCACCCGCGCACCGTGCACCCGGGCGATGTCCCCCACCATCCCGGACAGGGCCGAGGCCAGCAGCACCGGATGCACCCCGAGCTGCAGCGCCCGGCGCGCCGAACCGAGTGCTGCATCGGCGCGTCCGGCGATGGCCTGCTCCGCCACATCGAAGCCGGACACCTCGGCCGACCCCTGGTAGTAGCGGTGCACCGCCTCCGCGGTGACTTTGCCGTCGGTGTCCGCGACGAGCTGGCTGACCGCGCTGGCCAGCTCCCGCAGGTCGGTGCCCACCGAATCCAGCAGCGCGGCGGTCACGTCCGGGGTGACCCGCACCCTGAGGTCGCGGAACTCCTGCTCCACGAACCCCTGCCGCTCACGCCCCTTGAGCTCCGCGGCGGAATGCACCTCCACGGTCCCCTTCGGGGCTTTCTTCGGCAGGCTGGTGACCAGGGACTTCTGGCGCCCCTTGCCGGTGTGCTGCAGGATCAGCACCACCCCCGGCGCAGGGTCGGAGACGGCCTGCTCGATCAGCGCGACCGTCTCCTTCGCCGCGTCCTCCACCCCGGTGATGACCACGATGCGGTCCTCGGCGAACAGTGACGGACTGAGCAGTTCCGCCAGCTCGCCGGAGTTGATCTCCGAGGTCTTCCGCATGTCGACGGGCAGGTCCCTCACCCCGGCGGCCTCACGCGTGGCGGCGACGATGCGGTGCCGGGCGCGCTCGGCGAGGAAGCCGTCGGTGCCGACGATGAGGTTCACCGGGGCCGGAGGGCCCGACTGCGTGCTGGTTGCCATGGCGTCCATCCTATAGTTCCCGCGCTACCGGCCCTCCGCGTGGAGCCCGTCCTGCCCGAGCACCACCGTCCCGTCCCGGCACGGGAACGCCACCGGCACTCCGTCCGGCGTCCGCGACGGCATTCCGCGGCTGCGTCCGCACGCGGTCACCACATACAGGTCGGGGTGTTCATGCCCCGCCTCCCGGGCTGCCTCGTGCAGCAGGACGGCGGTCTCATCCTCCAGCACCACCACCTCATGGTCGGACGCGCCGTCGGACGTGAACACCTCCGGGACGTCCTGCCCCGACTCCCCCGGCCGCACACCCAGGTACCAGTCGACCCCGTCCAGGTCCTCCGCCCAGGACCTGCTCAACCCGGCGTCGCCGCCCGTCGCCTCCGCGTAGGGCCCGGTGGTCAGCATGCCCCGGTGCCATCCCCACACCGCGGCCAACGCCACCACCGCAATCACGGCGGACGCGGACGGCCGCCAGCGCCGCAAGACCACGCACACCACCACCGCACCCCCGGTACAGACAACCACCGCCGCGAAGAACCAGCCGCCGGGGGTGTGCAGGACATCGACCCCCGACAGCACTGACGCGACCTGAAGAATCCACCACGCCGGGGCCGCCGCACCGAACAGAACCACCGTCGCCGCACCCGTGTGCACCCCGGCGACCAGCGCCCCGAGCATCCCGATGACCGTCACGGGCGGGACAGCGACACCCACCAGCACATTCGCCAGCACCGCCGTCGGTGAGACCACCCCGGTCATGTGCACGATCACCGGCGCGGTCACCACGTCCGCCGCCAGACTCACCGACACCAGGCCCACCAGCATCGCCTGCCACCGCACCGGCGGATCATGCTCGCCCCGCCTCCTGGTACGACGGTCCGTCCACGCCTGCAGGATCCGCCGCGAGATCAACGGCGCCAGCGCCACGATCCCCGCCGTCGCCACCACCGACAGGATGAACGCGTAGTCCACCGCCAGTCCCGGCTCCACACCCAGCAGCACGATCACCGCCGCGGACAGGGCCGCGTACCCGTGCGCCCGGCGCGCCGACAGCACCGCCACCAACCCCACCGCACCCATCACCGCCGCCCGCAGCACACTCGGCTCCGGGCCGACCAGCAGGACGAAGGCCACCAGGCAGACCGCGGCTGCCGCGATCCTCGCCCACCGTGGTGCGCGGAGGGCCGTGGCCAGCACCAGGACACTGCCCGTGACGATCGCCAGATTCGCCCCGGACACCGCCGTGAGGTGCGTCAGCCCTGTCGCCAGGAACTCCACGCGGGTGGCGGGATCCTGCATGCTGATATCACCGACGACCATGCCCGGGACCAGGGTCCCGGTGTCCGCCGGGAGTGACTCCGCGGCATCCGCCAACCCGGCGCGCAGATGAGCGGTCACCGCGGACAGGCCCCCGGGTTCCGCCACCGCCTGGGGAAGCTCGCGTGCCGAGGCGCGCATCGGCACCATCGCGACCCGGTCGGTCTCATCGACCGACGCAGCGACCTGCAGCGTGGTTCCCGGCTGCAGGCCGAGCAGGGTGTCCGCGGCAGCATGGTCGACCAGCCGCTCGTTGACGAAGAGCGGCATCGTCCACAGGTCATCGACGGTGACGTTGAGCAGGATGGTCCCGCCGTCCAGCTGCTTGGGTGCGGTGGCGAGCAGGACCTCCTCATCCATCCGCGTCGTGCCCTGTGCGCGCAGCGGATGATCGTCCACCCGCGCGGCCAGCCACGCGGCGCGTCCTGCCCACGCCGCCGCGATCAGGCCCGTGACAGCCACGGTCCGCACTGCCACCCGGCGCGGATCCTCCGCAACGCTGCGTCCGGCGCGGAACGGCCCCGCCCGGTACATGACGACCACCGCCACGACGGCAACAACCAGGCAGGACGCCGCAATCCACGGGTTCCGCACACCCACCGTCACCGCAACCGCCGCCCACACCGCCGCAGCAACGGGTACCAGCCGCAGGTCGGGTCCCCGGCGACGGCGGACCACATCGGGGCTGCCCGGATCCCGGTCCGTCACCGTCCACGGGTCACCCCTGCCCGGCGCGGGCGTGAGATCCGGGTTGGGGTAGCCGGACCCAACCTCAGACCGTGACACTGTCCCGCAATGCCTCGAACTTGGCCGGGCCAATGCCCTTGACCTGCAGGAGCTGCTCCGTGGCTGTGAAGGGGCCATTGGCCTCCCGCCAGGCGAGGATCGATTCCGCCGTCGCCGGGCCAACCCCCGACAGAGTCGTCAGAATGGTGGCGTCGGCGGTGTTGAGGTTGACCGTGCCGTCCGCGCCACCTGCCGCAGAATTGCCCCCACCTGTACCCGCTCCGCCTCCCGGGATGCTCTGCTCCTGGGCCTGGGCCTCCGGTGCCTGGCCCGGGTAGACCACTTGTGATCCGTCGGCATCGACGACGATCTGCAGTCCGTCCACCACCTGCTCCGCAAGGTTGACCCCCTCCAACCGACCGTCGGCACGCACCCCGCCGGACCGGTCGATCACCTCCCCGACCCTGACCCCCGGGTCGACGGTCAACAGGCCGGGCCGGTGCACCAACCCCTGCACCGACACGATGAAGGGACCCGCATCCGCACCCTGCGGGTCCTCCGCGTAGCCCGTGCCATCGTCCCCGTCCTGCTCCCCTGTGTCCCCCGGTCCCCCGGTGTCCCCGGCCGTCTCTACCCCGGCCTCCCCCGACACCTCCGGTGACAGCCCGGCGACAACGTCCCCCCGTTCACCGCTGCCGCCGGCGTCACCCGTCATCTCGTTGATCAGCATCACCCCTCCCACGACGACCACCAGAGCCGCCACCACCATCACCATGACACGGGCGGACCGGGGACCGATCGCGGTCCGACGCTCGAAGCGGACGTCGGCCAACTCATGGCCCGGCACCGGCTGGGTCAGGGCCTCTACCCTGTCAGCCACCACTCGCCGTGTGTTTCCGGCCCGTGCCTTCGTCCTGCTCTCCGCGTCTCCGCCCATGGCCATCATGTAACTGCAACGCCGGACACACATTCCCGGGACAGCTGGCGTTCCCCCAGGACACTGTGGATAACCCAGGCGTGTGGATAACCCAGATCAAGCATGTTTGACCTGCGCATATGCGGGCCCCATGAAGGAATCTGGCTACGGTGTGCAGATTCTTCTCGACCCACCACTGCACAGACGTTCGCCGGGTGTCCAGTGACGTCGCGGCCCTTCTCCCACTGCACCGGACACCCAGTGCCCCCGAACGCTCTGTGCCCCGGATGCTCAGTGCATCAGCACTGCCATCGCATCGTGCACAGTGCCATCACAGAATGTCGGTTTGGACTGTCAAAACCGACAGTTTCCAAGGGCACTCGACCGCTTGCGATGGCACTGCGCCCAGTCAGTGCTCAGAGGCTGCCGCCGATCAGCACGTCAGCACAGTGGACGGCCAGCACGTTCCCCGTCAGTCGCGGACGAGTGAGACGCCGATCGCCCCGGGGCCGGTGTGCACGGCCATGGCGTGGGAGATGTCGACCACGGAGATCACAACGCACTCCGGCAGCACCTCGCGCAGTGATACGCGCAGCTCCTCCGCGGTGTCCTCGGCACCGTAATGGTGAACGGCCAGGTGCATCGGCACCCGCGGGAGATCCGCCAGCGGGACCTGATCCTCGGCGTGGCGACGGTGCTTGTGGTGGTCCTGCTCAGGCTTGTCTGCCTTGTCCGGCTTCTCCGTCTTGTCGGTCTTCTCGGCTTTCTCGGCCTTGTCCCGGCCGCCGAGCTTGAAAATGCGGGGCCGTTCCTCGGCCTCGCCGGAGGCATCCGCGTCATCGCTGTCATCAGCGTCAGCGGCATCAACGTCATCAGCGTCGTCGGCGTCCCCGGCGGAATCACCCTCAGCATCCTCCTCCGACGCGTCGGGGTCACCGGATTCGGAGTCCTCGGCATCGTCCCGGCCAGAAACCTCATCCCCGGAGACCTCGTCCTCGGAGGCCCCGGCGGAATCCGGGTCGGCATCGGCGACGACCTCATCGGACGGCTCAGCCGCCACCGTGGACCCGCCGTCACCGGTGACAGCGGTGTCATTGCCGGTATCGCCGTCATCACCCGCGGCAGCGTCGGAATCCCCGGCCGCCTCCTCCGGCACCGGTTCAACGGGGCCGTCCGTGCCGTCCTCGCCGTCCGCAGTGTCCGCGTCGTCCGTGCCCTCAACCAGCTCCCCCGCAGCCGCGCGGTACTCATCGGCAGCCAGAACCACCAGACGCTCCATGGCCTTGGCCTGCGTCCGTGTCCTCGCGGCCAACTCCAGCTTCCCGCCGGTCAGGTGCAGGATCGGCTTGATCGCCAAGGCCGTCGACAGCAGCCGCTGCCCCGCCGACAACCGACCGCCCCGCGCCATCGAGTCCATCCGGCTCAGGAAGATCCACAGGTGCCCGGTGTCGATCACGTGCTGCGCCGCACCACGGCACTCGTCCAGCGAACCACCGTCATCCGCGCACCGCGCAGCCGCGATCGCCGCCTGGCCGACAACCATGCCCCCGGACTGGGAGTCGATCACCTCGACCAGGCCGTCCAGCACCGCGGCAGCCTGGCACGCCGCCGACCAGGTCCCCGACAGTTCCTTGGAGATGTGGACGGCGACCACACCCTCATCCCCGCCGCGCTCCAGCAGCCGCGCGTAGCGCGCGGTGAGTTCCAGTGCCCCGAGCCCGGCGGTGGTCTCGTCGTCCCCCTGGCCCTCGGCGTGGAAGTCCAGCACCTCGATGCCGTACTCCGCCGCCAGAGCGTCCGGCAGGCAGGACGATGCATCCGTGACAACCCGCACAGTCATCAGCCACGCACCCCCCGGCCATCGCCCTCGTCGGCATTGACCACCGTCGCCGGGGACGGGGCCGTGACGCCGACGTTCCAGCCCTCCAGGAACCAGCGCGGGGAGCGCCACAGATCCGGGTCGGAGGGCTCGAAACCATCCGCCGTCGACAGCGACGGACGTGCCACCAGCTGCGACCAGCGGGTGTTCCCCAGACCACCGAACATCGGGTAGTGCTCCGTGGGGATCCCCAGCAGCCGCGAGGTCAACGCACCGATGGTGCCGCCGTGGGCGACGAGCATCACCACGCCGTCGTTCCAGGCCGCACCCCCCATCAGGTCACCGACCAGTTCCGCCGCCCGGGCAGACACCTCCACACGGGTCTCGCCGCCGGGCGGCGCCCATGTCGGGTTCAGGCGCCAGTGGGACCGCTGGCCGGGGAACACCGCGTCCACGTCCTCGTGGGCCTTGCCCGACCAGTCGCCCAGATCGGTCTCCCGCAGCCGCGGGTCGGTGGTGAACTCCAGGCCCAGGGCACTGGCGAGCACACCGGCGGTGTCACTCGCACGCTCCAGGTCGGAGCTGACCACCGTCCCGATCGGCCAGGACGCCAGTTCCGCCGCCGCGGCACGGGCCTCGGCGCGTCCTGCGTCTGTCAACGGGGTGTCCAACTGCCCCTGCATGCGCCCCACCAGGTTGAACTCCGTCTGACCGTGACGGATCAGGATCAGCCGGCGCTCGGGCAGGCGTCCCCCAGGGGAGCTGCCGGAGCCGCCCATCCGCACATCGGTCGGAGTTCCCGGTTGCACCGCCACCAGCTCCTAGAGCTCGCCCTCGTCGGGTTCCGAGCCCGCCAGCGGCAGGTCCCCGGCACTCCGGGCGGAGAACGGGTCGTCGTGCTCGAGAAGCTCGGAGAGGTCCGTGACATCGTCGGCCCCGCTGGCCCAGAAGCCCCGGTCGGCCTGTTCCACGCCCTCGACCTCGACGGTCGGGCAGTCACGGTACAGACGGTCGAGCGCGTAGTAGGCGCGCTCCTCCCTGCGCTGCACGTGGACGATGATCGTCCCGTAGTCCAGCAGCACCCAGCGGTTGTCGCGGTGCCCCTCGCGCAGACGCGGCTTCACACCGGTCTCGGTGAGCTTCTCCTCGACCTCGTCGACGATGGAGTCGACCATGCGCTCATTGTCCCCTGTGGCCAGCACGAAGCAGTCCGCCAGCGGCATTCTTTCGGTCACGTCGACGACGACGATGTCCTCGGCGAGTTTGTCGGCGGCAGCGCGGGCGGCGATACCTGCGTGGGTGATGGCGTCGGAGCTAGCGGTCACGTGGTGTACGGATCCTTGCAGTAGAGTTCGTCGGACAGATTAATCCGGGGACGATTCTACTAGCCCCGACGTCGATTACCGCATCCGGGATCAGAACCAGCCGTGGGGGAAGCGGTCCTCCTCCCCCTCCGGGTCCCAGTCCACGTCCCGCTCCGCCGGGACGTCCGGCCCCTCCGGGTCCACCGCGGAGACGCCGGATGTCGGCGACCCGGGCACATCATCCACCGCCCACGGCAGTCCTCCACCGGATCCGAGACGCCGGTACAGGGCGGTCTTCGCGATGTACTGCACCACACCGTCGGGCACCAGGTACCAGACCGACCGGCCGTCCCCCGCGCGCTCCCGGATGTCGGTGGACGAGATCGCCATCGCCGGGATGTTCACCAGGCTCAGCCGGTCGGAATCCACCTGGGAGCGCAGTGCCTCGCCGGCGTCCTCCAGGCTGTAGCCGGGGCGCGTCACCCCCACGCAGTGCGCCAGGTTGAACACGTCCTCCCACCTCCGCCAGGTCACGATGCGCTCCAGGGCGTCCGCGCCGGTGATGAAGAACAGTTCGGCCTCCGGGTAGCGGCGCTGGATGTCCTTGAGCGTGTCCACGGTGTACGTGTCGCCGGGCCGGTCGATGTCCACCCGGGAGACCAGGAACTGCGGGTTCGCCGCGGTGGCGACGACCGTCATCAGGTAGCGGTCCTCCGCGGCGGTCACCGAGGTGTCGCGTTTCTGCCAGGGTTGTCCGGTGGGGACGTAGATCACCAGGTCCAGTGCGAACCGGTCGGCGACCTCGCTTCCGGCAACCAGGTGGCCGTTGTGGATGGGGTCGAAGGTTCCACCCATCACGCCGATGCGCCGTGGCGGCTTGTCCGGGAAACGGTCCGGCCGTACGGCGGGACCCGGTGCCGGGCTCTGGGGAGTGTCAGTCACGATGTCCCATGCTACGGGGAGCACCACCCCGGATGGAACAGTGAGGCCCGGGATTCGTGGAGGTGCCGGACGCGCACCCCGGTCCGCGATACTCTCTATCCATGAGCAAAAGCACCTCCAAGAGCGGCATCAACCCGTGGAAGCCCAACCAGCACGGCGCCTGGCCCATGGTTGCGATTCCGCCGGTCATCGGCATCTTCTGGTGCCTGAAGGTGTGGGACACCCTCACCGGGGCCGACCGTGCGGACGGGCTGTCCGGGACCACGGGGATGGTCCTGGCGTACCTCGCGGTGACCGTCGCCTGGGTCGTGGGCTACCACGCCTTCTTCGCCCTCGGTATCTGGATCCGCGCCCGCAACGGCACGGTGCGCCGTGCCGCGGTCACCCCGTCGCTCGTCTACGGGGTGGTCGCGGCGGTCGCGGCGCTGGCCGCGGTGCTGCTGCAGACGCATCTGCTGTGGTGGGTCGTGGTTTTCGGCCCGCTCACCGCCATCGCCGTGTACGAGACCTGGCGCGGGACACCGCGCTCGCTGGCCTCGGGTGTGGCGACCACGGCGGCCTCCGTGTTCATCATTCCGGTCGGTGCGACCATCGGCCTCGGGGCATCCGCCCCGGTCAGTGGCGGGGTGACCTGGACGTCCAACCTGTTCACCACCGAGGTGGTGGACGCGCTGCCCGCTGCGGTGTGGGTGACCACCGCCTGGCTGCTGTTGTACACGGTGGGGACGATCCCCTACGTCAAGACGATGATCCGCGAGAAGGGCAACAACGCCTGGCTCGTCGGGTCGCAGATCTTCCACCTGTTCGCCCTGGTCCTGGTGGCCGCGTCCATCGCCGTGGACCACGTGCACTGGGCGGCGTGGATCGTGGCTGTCGTCGTCTCCGCCGCCGCACTGTGGCGCTCACGGGCGGTACCCGCATCGGCGGCCTCCGGTACCCCGTGGCCGCCGAAGAAGGTGGGCACCCGCGAGATACCGCTGCACGCCGGTGTCGCCCTGGCCTGCATCATGGCCGCGCTGCTCTTCAGCGGCCCGTTGGTGCTGTTCATCTAGCCCGGGTCGCGCACCAGCGCGGCGAAGGCGTCCGCCGCCCGCCGGTCCCCGGCACTGGCCCGGGACGGGTCCCCGGCGGCGGCACTGAAGTACCCGGCGTGGACGCCCGCATCGTCCTCGTCGGTCAGGGCGAGGAATGCCGAGCGGGGCCCGAAGTCGCACACGAAGTCATCGGGGACACAGTAACTGTGCGCCCGGAAGGCCCCACCGGTGATCAGCTCCGGGGTGCGGTGGAATGGGTTGCCCATGTACACCGCCCCGCGCAGTCTCCCCTGCTCCGCGAGCTGCTGCTGGACGGGGCCGAGCACCGCCACGCCCTGCGAGTACCCCAGTGCCACGTAGTCCGGCGCGCAGCCGGTGGATGTCTCGTACTCCTCGACCGTCTCGATACCGCCGGGTAGTCCGAGCGCCATGGAGTCGACGAACTCTCCGACCCCGGTGACCACGGTGAGCGGGTCGACGTCCTCCCCCGCCTCCCCGACAGGGAACTTCGCTGGGTAGCGCTCGGCGTCCACGGCGAGGACCTGTGCGTGGCCGCCGTCCCGTTCGCCGAAGAGATCGGGGTGGATCTGCGTGGTGTAGTCGAGGAACCGGTGCAGCGTATCGCCCTCGTAGCCGTTGGACCAGCCGTTCGCGGCGGTCGGCGGGTAGACGTCATTCTCCTCGCTACCCCGGGCCAGCAGGGCCACCACCCCGGGACAGGCGCCGGACGCGGCGCTGGTCGGTTGGGCCTCCCCCGCATGTGCAATGCCGGACGCTGCCACCCCTGCGGTGGCCATCCCGACCCCCGCCACCACCAGTGCCGCCGCGATACCTTTTACCCCGAACATTGTTGCCATAGTTGGACACCCTACAGCGGCACTCTGCCTGCCCACGCCGATTTTCACACCGGCGCGAGAATCTCGCTAGCCTCGGCAACGACCTGACCTGCAGGTCTCACGATGTGGAACCGTCGAGAGGTGTGAAAGTCAACAGGACGCCCCGACGGCCGGATGCGGCCCCTCCTC
>NZ_JBQEDF010000001.1:0-124600 GCF_052107835.1 Corynebacterium sp. | reverse complement strand
ACATACCCCGCCCCGCACACAGTAAACCCCCGGACCGAGAGTCGGCCGGGGGCTCACTGCTGACGTTTCAAGAGGAGAATGCTCAACTGCCGTATACGAAAGGTTCCTTCCGATTGCGTCGGCCACCGTCTGCCAGAAAACGTTCTCGGTGGCGCTGATATTCAATCTAGGGGCCGACGATTGGAGGAAGCTGGGAGGCCGCTGACGCGTCCGTTCGGGTTCACGTAGTAGTCATTCGGCGGGAGCCAGTGTGACACTGTCCGCCCAGCCGACGCTGATTCCCTCCGCTGCGAGCCACTCCTCGACCCCTCCGGCGGTGAGCATTCCGCTGACCAGTCGCTGTGACGACTCCAGGGCGCGGCTCGTCGTGTCCGCGTCCACGTGGCCGTGTGCGAGGGCGCCACCGAGTTCCTCCAGGTCGAGGATTTCCCAGCGCCCACCCGCGTAGGTTACCACGTCGACGTAGAGGTCGGTGCTGTGCCAGACGTCCCCGTCGGTGTCCCCGTCACCGACAGTGATGTCGGCGATGTCCACGTAGAGTTCCTGTCCCGGGAACGTGCCGCCCTCACCCTCCCGGAAGTGGAACCTGCTGACCCGGATGCCCAGGTCGGGGATGAGCCAGCTCTCCAGGTACCCGAACCTGGGGTGGTCGGCGGGCCGTGCCATGTACAGGGCGCGGTCGGTCCGTTCCCACCGGTCCACCGGCCTGCTGAAGCCTTTGGGGTCAATGTTGATCCCCGCGGTGACGTCGAAGGTCTCCTGCTTGGGCGGGTGAATGTCGACCATGTCGGGAAATGCTACCGGGGCACCGCGGAGTCCGCCGGACGGTCAGCGGACGTTGAAGACGCCGGCCGTCGGAATGTACGAGCACGAGACGCGTCCGGAGTCCTCGTCGGTGCTCACGGCGCCCTCGAGAACGGCGACGACGTTGCCGCGGCCGGTGTTCGCCAGTCCATTGACCGTGCCGGGGCCCTCCGCGTTGATGCCGCCGTTCTTCAGCGGGGTCTGCCCGGTGCGCCCGTTGTCGATGTTGACCCAGTGGACACGCATCCCGTTGCCCTGGTTCTCGGACAGCGGTCCGGTGCCCAGCGCGGTGAAGACGAAGGAGGTGTGGCCGCCCGGTACGCCCGGGAGGGGGAGGTCCGCCGGGCCGGGCACGCCCATGCCCATGCCGATGGGGGTTCCGTCGCTGCCGACACAGCCCGTTGAGGGGGCGGGCCAGCCGAACTGGGTGAAACCGGGGCCATTCTCGGGGAGCGGGACGCCGGGCTCGCCGTCACCGCGGAAGAAGCCGACCACGCGCATCAGGGTGTCACCGATGTCATCGGGCACCTGGGGGCTGTTGGCGAAGTTCTCGATCTGGGCGAGGATCTCCGGGTTGGGGCGTCCCAGCTCGTCGATCGGCAGTGCCGGAAGACCCGGCAGCGCCGGCTGCGCCTGAGCTGCAGGTGCCGCGGCTAGTGCGGTACCCGTGGCGACGGACGCAGCAGTCAGCGCGGCGAGTGCTGCGCGGCGCACACGGGACGAGCGCCGGGGGGATCGTTGCGGAAGACGTTGGGTGAACACTGGTGGCCTTTCGGGGACGAACGTAGTCACATCAGTCACAACAGTAACACGAGTAACAATGGCAACAAAGCATCTGTTTTGTCTACCATAGCAGTGAGGAATGTTCACCCGCAGCCGATTGGACTCCAATGAGAGAAAACCGGGCCCAGTCGAGTACCCTGTAACGTCGTTGCCCCCGGTTCACTGATCGGGTGCTCGCCATCCCATATATAGGAAGCTGAAGGATCTGTGTCACTGACTGAATTCCGCAATGTCGCCATCGTCGCTCACGTCGACCACGGCAAGACCACCCTCGTTGACGCCATGCTGCGTCAGTCGGGAGTCTTCGACGCCCACGGTGAGGTCGAGGACCGTGTGATGGATTCGGGTGACCTGGAGAAGGAGAAGGGCATCACGATCCTGGCGAAGAACACCGCCATCCGTCGTGCAGGCCAGGGCAAGGGTGGCGAAGACCTCGTCATCAACGTCATCGACACCCCGGGCCACGCCGACTTCGGCGGCGAGGTCGAGCGTGCCCTCTCCATGGTCGACGGTGTCGTCCTCCTGATCGACGCCTCCGAGGGTCCGCTGCCGCAGACCCGCTTCGTGCTCGGCAAGGCCCTCGAGGCGAAGATGCCGGTCATGATCTGCGTGAACAAGACCGACCGTCCCGACGCCCGCGTCGACGAGGTCGTCACCGAGGCCCAGGACCTGCTCCTGGAGCTCGCCGCCGCGCTGGACGACGAGGAGGCCGCAGCGGCCGCGGAGACGCTGCTCGACCTCCCGGTCCTCTACGCCTCCGGCCGCGCGGGCAAGGCGTCCACCGAGAACCCCGGCAACGGCAACGTGCCCGACGCCGAGGACCTCCAGGCCCTGTTCGACGTCCTCTACGACGTCCTCCCGGAGCCCTCCGCCGATATCGCTGCCCCGCTGCAGGCCCACGTCACCAACCTGGACTCCAGCTCCTTCCTGGGCCGCATCGGCCTGATCCGCGTCTTCGCCGGCACGATCCGCAAGGGCCAGCAGGTCGCGTGGATCCACTACGACGCCGAGGGCAAGGAGCACACCAAGACAGCGAAGATCTCCGAGCTGCTCCGTACCGTCGGTGTCTCCCGTGTGCCCGCCGACGAGGTCATCGCCGGCGACATCGCCGCGATCTCGGGCATCGAGGACATCATGATCGGCGACACCCTCGCCGACCCGGAGAGCCCCGTCGCCCTGCCGCGGATCACCGTGGACGAGCCCGCGATCTCCATGACCATCGGTGTGAACACCTCCCCGACGGCCGGACGCGGCGGCGGCGACAAGCTCACCGCCCGCGTGGTCAAGGCCCGCCTGGACCAGGAGCTCATCGGTAACGTCTCCATCAAGGTCCTCCCGACCGAGCGTCCCGATGCCTGGGAGGTCCAGGGCCGTGGCGAGATGGCCCTGTCCATCCTGGTCGAGACCATGCGCCGCGAAGGCTTCGAGCTCACCGTGGGTAAGCCGCAGGTGGTCACCCGCACCGTCGACGGCAAGCTCCAGGAGCCCTACGAGCACATGATCATCGACGTTCCCGAGGAGCACCTCGGCGCCGTCACCCAGCTCATGGCCGGCCGCAAGGGCCGCATGGAGTCGATGGACAACACCGGCTCCGGCTGGATCCGGATGAACTTCACCGTCCCGTCGCGTGGACTGATCGGCTTCCGCACGATCTTCATGACCGAGACCCGTGGCACCGGCATCGCCAACCACTACTCGGCCGGCTACGAGGGCTGGGCCGGCGAGATCAAGGACCGTCCCAACGGTTCCCTGGTCTCCGACCGCACCGGCCAGATCACCGCCTACGCGCTGACCCAGCTGGCCGACCGCGGCAACTTCTTCGTCGAGCCCGGAACCCAGACCTACGAGGGCATGGTCGTCGGGCAGAACAACCGCGACGAGGACATGGACATCAACATCACCAAGGAGAAGAAGCTCACGAACATGCGCTCCGCCAACGCGGACGCCACCGTGACGCTGGCCAAGGCGCGCAACCTCACCCTCGAGGAAGCCATGGAGTTCTGTGGCGGCGACGAGTGCGTCGAGGTGACCCCGGAGAACATCCGCGTGCGTAAGGTCATCCTGGGCGCCACCGAGCGGGGACGCGCGCTGTCGCGCATGAAGGCCCGCAACAAGTAGGATGCACGGCAGTACGACCGCCGTGGTACGCCCGAGGTAAGGAGCAGGTCGATTGGTGACGTACGGCCGCCTGTCGGCCACACTGCCCACTGTCCTGGTCACCTCCCTGCTGCTCGTGGCGTGCCAGGCGAACCCGGGCGACGCCCCCACGGTGGATGACCCCGTCGAGGACACCGCGGTCGCCGAGTCCGACAGTGACCCCGCGGAGGACGGTCCGGAGACCGGGGACGGCTCGCCCACGCCCGTCCCGGAGGAGTACCGGACCATCGAGGTCGGGGTGGACTCGGTGCCCGCCGACCTCAACCCGCATCTCGTGGGCTCCCAGTCGATGCTGACGTCCATGGTGGGGGAGCTGACCCTGCCGAGCGCCTTCGGCATCGGGCCGGACGGCTCGCGCACCGTGCCGAATTCCGCGCTGCTCGACTCCGTCGACGTCCTGGAGGGGGAGGAGGACGCGCCGACCGAGGTGCGCTACACCATCGCCGACCGGGCGCAGTGGTCGGACGGGACACCGATCAGCGGCTCCGACTTCGACTACCTCCACCGGCAGATCACCTCGGCCCCCGGAGCACTGGAGACCTCGGTCTACTCCGCGGTGGACGACCTCGAGGTCTCCGCCGGCGGGACCAGGATCACGGTCACCTTCGACAGGCCGACCGAGGACTGGCGGGAACTGTTCGCGCACCTGCTGCCCAGCCACATCTACGGTGCGGAGAACCGCCCCTTCGCCTCGATGATGGGGGAGGTTCCCGCGGCGTCCGGCGGGATCTACACCGTGCGCCAGTTCAATCCCGGACGCGGCACCCTGGTGCTCGAGCGCAATGCGCGGTACGGCGGGGAGAACCCGGCGCGCACCGATGAACTGGTCTTCTCGACCGCCGGGGACGTGGACACCTCCGCGCAGATGCTGCGCGCCGACCAGCTCCAGATGCTCACCACCCGCAACGGTGCGGTGACCTCCGAGAACCTCGCTTCCGTCCCAGGTGTGTCGACGCGCACCGTGGGCCTGGACAACGCACTCACACTGTCGCTGAACACCGCCTCCGAACGGCTGGAGGAGCCCGGGGCACGCCGGGAGGTGCTGTCCTCGGTGGACACCGACCGGGTCGCCCGGCTGGTCACCGGCCATCCCCGTGCCACCGCCCCCTCGGGAGACGCCGCCGCGGGAGGCACCGGGGTGGAGGGGACGGACGCCACCGGGCTCCGGGGGGTGACCGGCGGCCGTCCGCTGCGCATCGCCGCCGACACCCTCGACGACGACGCGGTGGAGGCCGCCCGCCGGGTGGCCGACAGTCTGGTGGACGAGGGAATCCCGGCAACCGCGGTGACCCCGTCATCCTCGGACCTCTACTCGTCGTTCCTGCCCCGCGGTGAGGTCGATGCCGTGGTGTCCTGGCAGGGTGAGGCACGCACCTGGTCCGATCTACGTAGCCGCTACGCCTGCGACCGGGAGGACCGTCCGGTGACCGATCCGTCCGAGGAACTTCCCACTGAGACCGAGACCGCGGGGCCCGGTCCGTCGACCACGGCACCGTCGGACACCGCACCGTCGGAGTCGGCGTCCGCATCATCCCCGGCGTCCTCCGCGGGGGACGGGACCGCCGACGGCGAACTGTCCGCACGCGCGGCGAACGTCTCCGGCATCTGCGACGACGAGCTTGATGGCCTGCTCGCCGAGGGCGGAGGGGCACTGGACGGTGTCCCGGACGGCGTCGCCGCCAGGTTGGGGGACCTGCAGCTGTCCCTCCCTCTGGCTTCCGACCGCATCGTGGTAGCCACCACCGGTGACATCACCGGCCCGGCGGGCACCCTGGACGAGTGGCCGATGGGGGAGCGGACCGGCCCCTTCGTCTCCGCCGGCGAGTGGCGGCGCGAGGGTGCGGGGGACGATGGGGAGACCACCTCCCCTGGGACGTCCCCCGAAACCGCGGGCCCCGGCGCCGCGACCGACACGACCGGAAGCGACCCCGACGACACGAAAGTCCCGGAGGAGGACAGCAATGAATGACCTGGCCGGACTGCGGATCACCGCCGTCCACGCCCACCCCGACGATGAATCACTGTGGACGGGCATGGCGCTGAGCAACTGGGCGCGCCGCGGTGCGGAGGTCACCGTGGTCACCTGCACCCTCGGCGAGGAGGGGGAGGTGATCGGCGACAAGTACGCTGACCTGGTGTCGGAGGCCCGCGACATTCTCGGGGGCTACCGCATCGCCGAACTCCAGCGCGCCCTCGGCGCCCTGGGGCTGGGGCGGCCGGAGTTCCTCGGTGGGCCGGGGCGCTGGCGTGACTCCGGCATGGCCGGGACCCCGACGGCGGAGAACCCGAGAGCCTTCGTCAACTCCGGGGACACGGCTGTCGGCCAGCTGTCAGCGCTGTTCGGCAGGCTGCGTCCCCACGTGGTCGTCACCTACGGTCCCGACGGCGGCTACGGGCACCCCGACCACATCAGGGCCCACGAGATCACCCATGCCGCGGCCCGGGCCGGACGGGACAACGGCGGCTGGACACCCGCGCGCATCTACTGGGCGGTGCAGGAGCGGGAGCTGGTGGATGCCGGACTGGTGGCACTCGACACGGCCGGTGGACCGCCGGACGGGTGGCGCCGTCCGGAGCCCGGTGAGCTGGCGTCCGTGCCGTCCTCCTCGGTGGACGTCCGGCTGGTCGGCAGCGACGGCGACCTGGCGGCGAAACAACGGGCGATGGCGGCGCACGCCACACAGCTCTGGGTCGCCGACGGGTCGGTGACCGACGTCAACGACCGGCCGCGGTTCTCTGCCGGGCCCACGGCGTACTGCCTGTCGAACCTCATCGCCCAGCCGCTGCTGGGCACGGAGAGCTTCACCCTGGCCGAGGAACCGCAGGACCCCGGGGGGCTTTCCCCGGAGACGCTGGACAGACTAGACTGTCTATTCGCCGAAGGGAGGTGACCACGTGGCTACCGAGCGCAGGAACGACAACAGCAGCAGCGTCCGCAGCGTGGCGGAACTCGAGCCGGACTGGGGCAACCCAAACCGCTCGCAGCCCCGTCGGGACACGAGCCGTTCCGAGAGAGTGGCGGGAATCACGTGGCTCTCCATCGGGGCGGTCGTGGCGGTGCTCCTCGCCGTGCTCTACCTGGGGTCGAGGATCACCGTCGGCGACACGAGCATCCCGGTCCCCTGGCCGCTGCTTGCTGCGCCGTGGTTCAACTACGTGCTGGTCAAAACAGCAATGCTGTGGACGGACAACCGGAGCATCGCAGCGATCCCGCTGTGGGTGTGGCTCATCGGCTACGGGCTCCTGGTGTTCTGGCCGGTACTGCCGGGCACCGGGGGCGACACCGTTCTCGGCAGCTCGATCTGGGGCCTGCTGCTGCTCCCCTTCGGAGCAGCCGGGGGCGGTTGGGCATTACTGCGGTTGAAGTGAGAAGATCAGCTACAACAACTCAGTGTGTCCGGTCGGCCCCGGTGACTCCGGGGTGCACGACGATGGACGGAAGAACGATTAAGCGTGACGAAAACCAGAAGGTGACTGCCAGATGACCTATGTGATCGCACAGCCGTGTGTGGATGTGCTGGACCGGGCGTGCGTGGAGGAATGCCCTGTCGACTGCATCTACGAGGGCAAGCGCATGCTGTACATTCACCCGGACGAGTGTGTGGACTGCGGCGCGTGCGAACCGGTCTGCCCGACCGAGGCGATTTTCTACGAGGACGACGTGCCCGATGAGTGGGAGGACTACATCGACTACAACGTCGCCTTCTTCGATGACCTCGGTGACCCGGGCGGAGCCGCAAAGCTGGGCCCGCAGGACTTCGATGTCGAGGGCATCGCCGAACTTCCCCCTCAGAACCAGGACTAGAACCCCAGTACCCCCAGAACAGGACGCCGTGATGCCCCGACCGCACCGCAGAACCCTCTCCAGTGAGCTGCCGGACTTCCCCTGGGATTCCCTGGCGGACGCGAAGACGACGGCGGCGTCGTACCCGGACGGACTGGTGAACCTCTCGGTGGGTACGCCGGTGGATGAGGTCGCCCCGTCGATCCAGCTCGCCCTGGCCGAGGCGGCCGGTGCACCCGGGTACCCGCAGACAGCGGGGACCCCGGAACTGCGCGCGGCGATCGTCGCCGCACTGGGCCGCCGTTTCGGGGTCACCGGGGTGGGGCAGGACGCCGTCCTGCCGGTCGTGGGGACGAAGGAGGCCATCGCCTGGCTGCCGTTCATCCTCGGCGTGGTCCCCGGCCAGACCGTGGTCATCCCGGAGCTGTCGTACCCGACCTACGAGGTCGGTGCGAAGCTCGCCGGGGCGGACGTGCTGCGCAGTGATTCCCTGGTCAGGCTCGGGCCCGGCACGCCCGCGATGATCTTCCTGAACTCCCCGGCCAACCCCCACGGCAGGGTGCTCGGCGTCGACCACCTGCGCAAGGTCGTCGAGTTCGCCCGTGAGCGCGACGCCATCGTCGTCTCCGACGAGTGCTACCTGGGGCTCGGCTGGTCCACCGACCGGGAGGAGGGGGCGGATTCACCGGCCCCGTTCTCCCTGCTCGATCCCCGCGTCTGCGGTGGTGACCACGCCAATCTCCTGGTGGTGCACTCGCTGTCGAAGACCTCGAACCTGGCGTCCTACCGGGCGGGGTTCCTCGCCGGCGACGGTGCACTGATCGCCGAGCTCCTCAGCGTGCGCAAGAATGCGGGTCTGATGGTGCCGGGGCCGATCCAGGCGGCGATGGTCGCGGCCCTGGAGGACGACGGCCAGGAGATCCTGCAGAAGGAGCGCTACCGGCGGCGCCGGGAGGTGCTCGCCTCGGCCGTCCGCAAGGCGGGGCTGCGCATCGACGACTCCGAGGGCGGGCTGTACCTCTGGGCCACCGAGGGGCGTCCGTGCCGGGAGACGGTGGACCGTCTCGCCGCGCTGGGCATCCTGGTCGCCCCCGGGGACTTCTACGGCCCCGCCGGGGAGCAGCACGTGCGGATCGGGCTGACCGCCACCGACTCCGACATCGTGAAGGCCGCCGACCGGCTCGGGGAGTTGGCGGAACTGTAGGTCCGGTACGATCCCGGTGAGTTCCGGCTACTCCTCCGCAGCCTCCAGCGGGGGAGTACGGGCGGCGCGGACGGCCGGGGTCACCGCGGCGACCACACCGACCACCACCGAGCCCGCGAGGACCAGGGCGACCTGGCCCCAGGGCACGGTAATGCTCCCGATACCCACCCCGGAGAGCAGCTCCAGGAACGACCACCCGGCGAACAGTCCCACGGCGATGCCGGTCACCGCACCGTAGAGGGCGGTCTGCACGGACTCCAGCACGATCATGCGGCGCACCTGACCGCGTCCCATGCCCACAGCACGCAGCATGCCGATCTCCCGGCGGCGTTCGACCACCGTCAGCGCCAGCGTGTTGACCACCCCGAGCACCGCCACGGCGACCGCCAGGGCCAGCAGGGCGTAGACCACCGCGACCAGACGGTCGACCAGGACCGTCTGCCCACCGGCGAACTGTTCGGGGGTCTGGACCTCGACCACCGGGACGTCGGCGGTGGCGTCCTCCAGGTTCCGGGTGAGGGTCCCGCTGTCCACGGTGCCGTCCCCGGACACCGCGACCGCGAGAATGCGGTTCCCACCCATGCCCTGGTCTCCCGGGGCGAGGTCCCAGAAGGCGCTGGAACCCATCACCACGTCCCCGAGCAGCCGGGAGCCCTCGTAGGTGCCCGTCAACGGCATCTCCACAGCCCTGACCTGACCCGGAACGCCGACCGGGACCATGTCCCCGGGTTCCCAGCCGTTCTCCGCGGCGAAGGACGCGGACATGGTCACACCCTCGCCCTCGCCGAGGTCCAGGTTCCCCTCGGTCTCCCCGAGGTCGAGCACGCTGCCCGGGTCACCGTTGCTCACGGTGATCAGCGACGGGGCGGGACGCTCGGTGTCCGAGGGGTCGCCGACCACGGCGACGGCCTTGCCGATGGTGTAGATTGCCCCGACCCCGGGGGTCTCACGCACCGCATCGACCGCACGGCCGGGCACCGCCACATCCACCGCGCCGCCGGGCGGGCCCACGACGACATCCGCGGTGACCTCGGACTCGACGACATCGGCGACCGATGACTTCATCGAGGAGCCGAGCATCCCCGTCATCGTCACCAACGCGAGTCCGAGGGACAGCGCGAAGGCGGTTCCGGCGGTCCGGCGCGGATTGCGCCGTGCGTTCGTCGCGGCAAGCCGTCCGGCACTGCCGAAGGGGGCTCCGAGGAGCCTGCCCACCGGTGGCACCACGAGCGCGGACAAGGCGGGGGAGAACAGGTACAGGCCGAGCAGGAGACCAGCGACACCCACCCCGCACAGTCCCGCCCGTGTGCCGGTCTCCCATCCGTCGTTCAGAGAGGCCACGAGAGTGGCAGCCGTTCCCGCAATGGCAAGCACGACGCCGAGCGCGGTGCGGACCACGGGAACCGGCAGCGGTGCGTCCTGCGCAGCCGCCATCGGCGAGGCGGAGCCGGCCCGGCGGGCCGGGGCCCATCCGCTCACCAGCGTGACCACGGTCCCCAGTGCCAGCGGAACCAGGATGGCGGTGGCGGACAGATCCACCGACACCTCGGGCAGACCCAGGTCGGTGCGCCGCATTACAGCGAGGATCGCCGTGACCAGCCCCGCCCCGGCACCGACGCCCAGGGCGGAGCCGAGCACCCCGATGAGCAGCGCCTCGACAAGTACCGAGCCGGTGACCTGCCCGCGGGAGGCCCCCAGCGCGCGGAGCAGGGCAAAGTCGCGCATGCGCTGGGCGACGGTCATCGCGAAGGTGTTGGCGATGATGAACATGCCCACCAGCAGGGCGATCACGCCGAAGGCGATGAGGAAGTACTGGATGAACCCGAGACCGGCGGACACCGTGCGGGCGTCGGACTCCGCCAGCTCCTCCCCGGTGCTGATCTTCGGGGCCTCGGGATCACCGCCGGAGATCTCGTCGGACAGGGTGGAGGCCACGGTCGTGGCGTCCTGCCCCTCTGCGACGGAGACGGTGAGCCCGGGCAGGCCATTGCCGGTGTAGCGTTCGAGGTACTCGCCCTCGTTCATCGCCAGGCCGAGGAAGGTGGTGCTGTCGCCGGGGTACGTGCCACTGACGGTCACGGGGAGGTCCCCGACGTTGTCGTTGACGGTGACCTGCGCGCCGACACCGAGACCGTGGTCGGCGGCGACGTCCGTGGACACGGCGACCTCACCGGGCCCGGGCGGGGCACCCTCGGTCATCTCCATCGGAGGGCCGACCGTGGCTTCCGGCGGGTACCAGGGAACCGGACGCACCGGCACGCCACCGGTCGGGACCGTGGAACCGTCCTGGCTGAGCACCACGCTGCGCTGGTCGTGGACGTTCACCTCCCCGACCAGGGGACTGGCATCGACCCTCTCCAGGGTGTCCGGTGGAAGGGTCCGCTGCCCCTCCCCGGGCTGGACGGCGACGTCGACACCGTCGTACTCCGAGGACGAGACGGACTCGAAGGTCCGGTCGAGTGCGCCGGTGAGCATCAGCGTGCCGGCGACGAAGCCGGTGCCGAGGACCACGGTGAGCAGGGTGAGCAGCAGGCGGGCGGCGTGGGCACGGATCCCGCGCAGGCTCAGTCTGGCCAGGGTGGCCGTTGCTTTCAGCGGTGACCCCGCAGCCATCACTGCTCCCCGATACGGGTCATCACGGACAGGACGCCCGGGGCCGTCGGTTCCCTGACCTCCTCGGTGACGTGCCCGTCGGCGAGGAAGACCACCCGGTCGGCGACGGAGGCCGCGGTGGCGTCGTGGGTGACGGTCACCACCGTCTGGTGGAACTCGTCGACCGCGGTGCGCAGGATGTCGAGGACCTCGGAGGATGACCGGGTGTCGAGGTTGCCGGTGGGCTCATCGGCGAAGACGATCTCGGGGCGGGTCACCAGCGCACGGGCGCAGGCGACGCGCTGCTGCTGGCCGCCGGAGAGTTCGGAGGGCAGGTGGGTCAGCCGTCCCTCGAGCCCGAGTCTGCCGGTGATCTCGGCGTACCAGTCGGCGTCGACGGCGCGTCCCGCGATGTCGGCCGGCAGCGTGATGTTCTCGGCGGCGGTCAGGGTGGGGACCAGGTTGAAGGACTGGAAGACGAACCCCACCCGGTCCCGGCGCAGGGTGGTGAGGTCGCGGTCGTTGAGCACGGCCAGGTCCGTGTCACCGATGAACGCCGAGCCGCCGGTGGGGCTGTCCAGGCCCGCCATGCAGTGCATCAGGGTGGATTTGCCGGATCCGGACGGGCCCATGATGGCGGTGAACTCGCCGGCTGCGATGTCGAGCGACACCTTCTCCAGGGCGGTGACGGCGGCTTCGCCGCGTCCGAAGGATCTGCTGAGGTTGACGGTGCGGGCTGCGGGAGAATTCATGGGGAGAGCTCTCGGTCGGGGAGTGAGGGAGGTGGTGTGTGGTGTTGGGGCCCGGGGAACTTTCGCACCCCTGTGGCCGCGTGGCGAGCAGTGAACTGGGGTTTCGTCGGCCTGGTCCGTCGGTGGGGTGCGAAAGTTGGGTGAGGGGGACCGGCGGGGAGCAGCTAGTTGGCGTGCAGGACCTCGTTGAGTTCCACGGAACCGGTCTCACGGGCCACGGCCTCGACCGCGCCGCTGACCGAGTTGCGGCGGAACAGCAGGTTGGGGACACCGGACAGATCGGAGGCCTTGACCACCTCACCGTTGACGCTGACCTTCGTCCCGTAGGTCACGTACAGACCCGCCTCGACCACGCAGTCGTCACCGAGGGAGATACCGACCCCGGCGTTGGCGCCCAGCAGGCAGCGCTCGCCGATGGAGATCACGGCCTTGCCGCCACCGGACAGGGTGCCCATGATCGAGGCGCCGCCGCCCACGTCGGAGCCGTCGCCGACGACCACACCGCCGGAGATGCGACCCTCGACCATCGAGGATCCCAGCGTCCCGGCGTTGAAGTTCACGAAGCCCTCGTGCATCACGGTGGTTCCCTCGGCCAGGTGGGCTCCGAGACGGACGCGGTCGGCGTCCCCGATGCGTACACCGGTGGGGACGACGTAGTCGACCATCCGCGGGAACTTGTCGATGGAGTACACCGTGACCCGGCCCCGGCGGCTGAGCGTCGCGCGGACCGCCTCGAACCCCTCGACCGCGCACGGCCCGAAGTTCGTCCACACCACATTGGTCAGGGCTCCGAACAGGCCGTCCATGTTGCAGCCGTGGGGCTGCAGGACCCGTCCGGAGATCAGGTGCAGGCGGAGGTAAGCGTCCGCGGCGTCGGCGGGCGGCGTGTCCAGGTCGTCGATGACGGTGGTGACCACCGTCAGGTGCACGCCGCGGTCGGCGTCCTCACCCTCCAGGTGGGAGTAATCCGCGGGCTGTGCGGGGGCGGCACCGAGCCCGAACTCGGGGTACCACACGTCCAGGACGGTGTCGTCGGCGGTCAGGGTCGCGATTCCGGTTCCGTAAGCGGCAGTCATGGTGGCACAGTCTAGCGTGTTGCGTCCCCGGTGACGTCGGAGAGGCTGTCTGTGGTGTAGGTGGTGCCGGCGTTGTGGCGGCTCACGAACCAGCCGAGGGCACACAGCAGGCCGAAGGCGATGGCCACCGTGAAGACCTGGTCGCGGGCCGCGTCGTCGAAGAGCATCAGGACGGTGATGCCGGCCAGCGCGACCAGGGTGAGGATGGGCAGGGTCGGCCAGCCCCACATCCGGATCTTCAGGGAGCCCTC
The DNA here is from genome assembly GCF_052107835.1 of Corynebacterium sp. GTDB lineage: Bacteria > Actinomycetota > Actinomycetes > Mycobacteriales > Mycobacteriaceae > Corynebacterium. The sequence goes on along the minus strand of NZ_JBQEDF010000001.1, from coordinate 111,197 downwards.
GGCCTCCAGCCGGGGACGCAGCTTCAGCTCGCTGAGCACGATCATCACCCAGATCACCAGCAGGCAGCCACCGACCGCGTTGAACAGGATGTTGATCAAGTCCTCCGGGCCCCAGATCTGCAGGCCCACGGAGATGAAGGCGAAGACCAGGGAGCAGATCACGGCGGCGATCGGGACCTTCTGGCCGGAGACCCGGCGGAACACCTTCGGGGCGTTCCCCTGGTGCGAGAAGGAGAACATCAGGCGGGAGGTGGCGTAGATCTGCGCGTTGAACGCCGAGAGCAGTGCCAGGACGATGATGGCCTCCATGAATCCCACGACACCGGGGATGTCGGCCATGGAGAGCACCCGGGTGAACGGGGAGTCCGCGGCGACGTCCGCCTCGTCGAGGGTGGAGTAGTTCAGCAGGGCGGTGATCACCAGCACGGAGCCGAGGTAGAACACCATGATGCGCCACACGACGGCACGCACGGCGGCGGTGATCGCCTGGGCGGGCTTCTCGGACTCGGCCGCGGCGATCGTGACGATCTCGATGCCGCCGAAGGCGAAGGCCACGGCCAGCAGGCCGGCGGCGATGCCGGAGACGCCGTTGGGGGCGAACGGGGTGAAGTTGTCGGTGCCGACCGTCTCGTGGCCCGGCAGGAGCCCGAGGATCAGCAGCACGCCGACCGCCAGGAAGAAGATGATCACCGCGACCTTGACGAAGGAGAACCAGTACTCGAACTCACCGAAGCCGCGCACGGCGAACAGGTTGACGACGGTGAACAGCACCACGCAGATCAGGCCCGGTACCCAGCTCTCGACACCGAACCAGTTGCCCATGATGGCGCCCGCACCGGTGATCTCCGTGCCCATCACCATGATCAGCATGAACCAGTACAGCCAGCCCAGCGAGAACCCGGCCCAGCCACCGAAGGCCTGGCGGGCGTAGGTGGCGAAGGTCCCGGACGCGGGCCGTGCCGCGGCGAGCTCACCGAGCATCCTCATCACGAAGACGACGATGATCCCGGCGACGATGTAGGACAGCAGGACGGCCGGGCCCGCGGCGTTGATGCCGACACCGGTGCCGAGGAACAGGCCGGCGCCGACGGCGGAGCCCAGCCCCATCATCGTCAGGTGCCGGACCTTCAGTCCGTGTCCCAGATCCTTGTTGCCGGTCTCCGCGTTCGCCAGCCCGGATTCGGTGGTCCCGGTGGCGCCCGCAGGGGTCGTGCCACCGGGAGTGGTGTGCTCAGTGCTCATACCTCCGGATTCTCGCACACCTCCCCGGCACGCCCCGGCACAGGTCACTACAGTGAGGGGCACGATGAGTACCACGAACACGGACCTTCCCCCGGACGTCACACTCGACCTGGCGTCCTCCCCGGTAGACCTCACCCGGCAACTGGTCGACATCCCCAGCCGGTCCCACCAGGAACGCACCATCGCCGACGCCCTGGAACAGGCACTGAGCAGGCTTGCCGGCGGATCCGCGGGCATCACCGTGGACCGGCACGGCAACACGCTGGTGGCGCGGACCCACCGTGGCCTGCCCACCCGCGTGGTGCTGGCCGGCCACATCGACACCGTCCCGCCCGCCGACAACCTCCCCTCTTTCAGGGGGCCGGACGCCGACGGCGTGGACTGCATCCACGGACTCGGGTCGGTGGACATGAAGTCGGGGGACGCGGTCTACATCCACGCCTTCGCCACCCTGGCGGCGTCCGGGGAGCTCGTCCACGACCTGACCCTGATCCTGTACGAGGGGGAGGAGGTTGCGACCCGCTACAACGGACTCAACCACCTGTCGGAGGCTCACCCGGAGTGGCTGGCCGGGGATGTCGCGCTGCTGGGCGAGCCGTCCGGCGCGGTGATCGAGGCCGGGTGCCAGGGGACGCTGCGGGTCCGGGTGACCGCCCACGGGACGCGGGCGCACTCGGCCAGGGCGTGGCTGGGCGACAACGCCGCGCACCGGCTGGGTCCGGTCATGTCGCGCATCGGCGCCTACGAGCCACGCTCCGTCGACATCGACGGGTGCGGCTACCGGGAGGGGCTCAACGTGGTGCACCTGGAGTCCGGGGTCGCCACGAACACCATTCCCGACGAGGCCTGGATGTTCGTCAACTTCCGCTTCGCCCCCGACCGTTCGGCGGACGAGGCGCTGGCGCACACCTGGGAGGTGCTCGGGGTGGGGACACCGGACGCTCCGGCGGAGGGCTTCACCCTCGACGTCGACGACCTGGCGCCCGGTGCGCTGCCGGGGCTGCACCGTCCCGCGGCGGCGGCGCTGGTGGAGGCGACCGGGGGCAACGTCCGGGCCAAGTTCGGGTGGACCGATGTCGCCCGCTTCTCGTCCCTGGGCATCCCGGCCGTGAACTTCGGCCCCGGTGACCCCGGGCTGTGCCACACCCCACAGGAGAACTGCCCTGTGGGGATGATCGAGACGGTCAGTGACCAGCTGATCAGCTACCTGACTACCCCGACGGGAGAAACAACGTGAACGACAGGGACAGGGACAACACCGAACCGTTCGTCTACCAGGGGCCGGTGATGCGTCGCCGGGTGGGTACCGCCGGTGACGGCGACGGGGGCTCGGTGACCGGTGGGCCGGTGCCGCGCTCGACCACCGACCAGCGGCTGCTGGACGAACAGCCGAACTCCGACTGGCTCCACTCCGACCCCTGGCGGGTCATGCGCATCCAGTCGGAGTTCGTCGAGGGGTTCGGCGCGCTCGCCGAGATCCCGAAGGCTGTCACGGTGTGGGGCTCGGCCCGCAGCGGGGAGGACCACCCCTACTACGCGATGGGGCGTGAACTGGGGCGCCGGCTGCACGAGGCCGGTTACGCGGTGATCACCGGTGGCGGACCGGGACTGATGGAGGCCCCGAACCGTGGGGCGGCCGAGGCCGGTGGGCTGTCGGTCGGCCTGGGTATTGAGTTGCCGCACGAGCAGGGATTGAACGACTGGGTGAACCTGGGGCTGAACTTCCGCTACTTCTTCGTCCGCAAGACGATGTTCCTGAAGTACGCCCAGGCCTTCGTCTGCCTGCCCGGTGGCTTCGGCACCCTCGACGAACTCTTCGAGGCGCTGGTGATGGTGCAGACCGGCAAGGTCCGCCGTTTCCCCATCGTCCTGCTCGGCTGTGAATTCTGGGGTGGGCTGGTCGACTGGATCCGCAGCCGCCTGGTGGACGAGGGGATGGTCTCCGAGGGGGACCCGGACCTGTTCCTGGTCACCGATTCACCGGAGGAGGCGGTGGCGTACTGTGTTGACGCACACCAGGGCAGGGTCGCTGAGCTGGAGCGCAGGCGCGGTGAGCTGCAGAAGGAACTCCAGGACCTCGAGGGCCACGCCGACTGGCTGCAGAACGGGCATGAACGCGCACAGGACCCCGGAACCCGGTAGTCTCAACACCTATGTACCTGCTCATCACCATTGCCGCCGCACTGCTGGTGGGACTGGTTCTCGTCTACCTCGTCCACGCCGTCTTCGACCGTGTGCCGTACGACAGTGAACCGGATGCGCCTGCGGAGCCGGATCCGGCTGCAGAACCGGAGCACGGGCACCCAGAGACCGTTGGAACGGAGGACGCGCAGTGAAGAGGATCCCCAATCTGCCCCGCCAGGTCCCCGAGATCACCGTGGGTACCGCCGTCGAGGGCACGGACGTCATCGGGTGCCGCGTGGTCGTCGGAGAGGTGCCGGAGACCGGCACGGGGGCGCACCTGGCAGATGACGGGGTCTGGGAGGTCCGGGTCCCGGCGGAGCCGGTGCCGTTGACCGACCTGACGGACCTGTCCGAGGAGCCCCGGCTGGGCGAGGACGGGTGGCGGGCGGCTGCGGCGGTCCTCGTCCGCCGGCTCGGGGTCGTCGTCGCCGGGCACCCGGTCCGGGCGAAAAGGCACACGGTGCAGGTCTCCGTCCCGTCCGGCACGACCGCACTGAACCTGCGCAATCTCGCCCAGGGGCTGGTCCTCGGTGGCCGTCCGATCGTGGTGACCAGGAAGGAGCCGTCCCCGGAGGTGCGGACGATCCACATCGACATCGGTGCGATCGACGACCCCACGGTGGTGGACAAGGCGGCGGAGAGCGTCTCCCGTGGCAGGGTCCAGGGGTCGGCGACCGCACTGGCGCGCGACCTCGCCAGCGTGCCGGAGTCGGACGCGACGCTGCAGTGGTGGAAGCGCCAGGCGAAGTCCGCGATCGGTGACATCCCCGGCACCCGGGTGAAGACCCACGGTGCGGGGTGGCTGCAGCGCAAGAGCTTCGGCGGTCTGCTGGCCACCGCCGTGGCCGAGGGCGCCCCCGCCGACCGGGACCCTGACGGGGACGTGGGAATGGTCGAACTGCAGTGGGACCCGGCGGCCGCCGAGGGGGACCTGACCGACGACCGCCCGGACGTGCTGATCGTCGGCGGGGCCGAGACCCCCGCCGTCATCCGGGCACTGGCGGAGCTCCGGGGGCCCAGGAAGGTGGTCGGACTGGTCCCGGTGTACGGCAGCACCCTGCCGCAGGCACTCCCGGACCGGACGGACGCGGTTGTCGAACACGTCAACGGGATGACGACCCGCCTGAACCTGACGGCGGACGGGGCCCAGCGGTCGCGGGCGTCCCGGCGGCTGGCACTCGCGGACTCCGTGGCCTACGGGGTGCAGCGGTACAACCCGCGCCGGGTGGTGGTGGTCGCACCGGTGGCCGCCGCATCGAAGATCGCACTCGGGGAGCGGACCGGGGCGGTGTTCGGGGATTCCCAGTCGGTCCGCCGGGTCACGCTGCGCGGTGCCCGGGTGGGGGAGCGGTGGTGGCCGATGCCCACCCCCGCCCATCTGGAGCGCAGGGTGACATCCCGGGAAGCGGACGCGGTGGTGCAGTCCGACGGTCCGGACGCGCTGACTGCGGCGATGTTCCTCCGCAGGTTCGCGGGTGAGGTGCCCTGCACTGTGCTGGACACCTTCGGCCCGGCCCGGTCCGATGCCGTGGTCGGTGAGGTCAACCGGGGCAGCACGGGTTTCGCCGCCAGGACTCTTGTAGAGTGGTTCAGGAAGTAATCCGACCTTTTTCCTTGGAGGGGAGACCCAGCGACCGTGCTCTCTGATGTCATCGACCTGCTCGCCGACCCCGTGGACGGCACCCCGCTCCGTCACGGCGACGAATCCTGGCGGACCCTGGTCTCCGAATCCGGCCACAGCTACGACGTGGCCCGGCAGGGCTACGTCACCCTCGCCGGCGGTGCTGGCCTACGGTACTCCGGCGACGACGCGGACATGATCCAGGCCCGCGAGACCTTCCTGTCCGGCGGCCACTTCAGTCCGTTCGTCGAGCAGTTGACCGAGAATGTCTCGCACGCCCTCGATGACGCCGACGTCGCCGAGGACACCTCCCCGGCGATCGTGGAGATCGGTGCCGGCACCGGCTACTACCTGTCGCACACCCTCGATTCGATCCTGCACTCCCGGGGGGTCGGCATCGACGTGTCCGTTCCCGCCGCCAAGCGGCTGGCGAGCTGCCATCCCCGGGTGGGCGCCGTTGTCGCCGACGCCTGGTCCAGGCTGCCGTTGCGTGACGGGTCCGTGGATGCGGTGACGGTCATCTTCGCCCCGCGCAACGCCGCGGAGTTCGCCCGGGTGCTGGCCCCTGAGGGCCAGGTGGTGGTGCTCACCGCCGATGCCGGGCACCTCGCCGAGCTGCGCGGGCCGCTGGGGATCATCGACGTCGAGGAGGGCAAGGTCGAGCGGATGATCTCCCAGGCATCGGGTCACCTGGTCCCGGTCGGGGATCCGCAGACCGTGGAGTTCAGCATGTCGCTGGACCAGGCATCCATCGCGGCACAGATCGGCATGAGCCCGTCGGCCCGCCACATTCACCCCCGTGTGCTGGCCGAACGTATCTCCGAGCTGCCGGAGACGATGACGGTCTCCGCCAAGGCGTCGATCACCCGGCTGAAGCGGGACCCTGCGCTCGGCTGAGCGTTCCCGCTGCCCCGCTCCCGGCTCTCCCCTAGTCCTCGCCGGGGTCGATCCCGGCCTCGAGGTCGCGGTCGGCCAGGACGGCCTCGCGGATCAGCCTCTCCTGCTCCTCCGGATCGTCGAGGTGGGCCAGGCGGCGCTGGAGCTGGCGCCCTAGTGACTCCATGGCGGAGATCACGTGTGCCTGTCCACTGGCGGCGACGCTGAACCTGTCGAAGGACCCCTCACCGGTCAGTGCGGTCGTCAGGGAGACGAGGCCGCCGTCGGCGAAGACCTCGCAGACGGGCCCGTCGACGAAGACGGTGAGGGTGTCACTGTCCCCGTCCGCCAGTGGTGCGGTGCGGACGTCCCCGTCCCGCTCGATGGTGACCTTGTCGCCGGAATGCCGAACACTGACCAGCACATTGCCCGCGTCGTCCTTGACGTCCACGGTCACCGACCCGCCAGGGCCGGCGTCGCCCTCCTCGGTGACCTCGAGCTGGGCGGTGAAGACCGCCGCACGGTCGGTGTAGGAGCGCACGGCGGTGGGGAGTCCGATGACGTCCTGGTAGAGGTGGCCCGCACGCAGGCTGAGGAAGCGGGGGACGGACAGGCAGTTCGCCCACGTCCCCTCGCCCTCGGGGGCGGTGGGGAAGGCCCCGACCAGGCCGGAGAGGACGGGTCGGTCACCCTGGACGAGGCGCGGCCGGGTGAAGTCATGACCGTGGTCGAGGACCTGGAATGGACTGCTCGGGTGGAACACGGTTCCCTCCAGCGTCCCGACGACGTAGCCGGTGGTCTCCGTGCTCCCGTCGCTGACGGTGCCGTCGGCGGGGTAGGTGACGAACAGGACGTCGTGCTTCTCACCGGTGTCCAGGTCGGTCATCACCGCGATGCGGGGCGCGAAGGGGCGACCCTCCGGGACGGTGGCGCCGTCCCCACTGAAGGTCAACGGCCCCTCCACCGTCCAGTGCTGCCGGTCGTCGGAGGTGAGGACAACGATGCTGGCGTCCTGCTCGTCCACCAGCGCCAGTGCGATCATCAGCCACCGGTCGCCGCGCCGGATCACCGACGGGGTCACGAGGTCGGGGACGGGGTGGGCCGAGTCGTCGACGCTGATGGTCCCGAGCCTCTCAACGAGGGGGGAGACCACGCTGGGGTCGTCCGAGATCTCGTCGGTGGTGGCCGAGAGATCGGCGATCCGCGCCCTCTGGACCGCGAAGCGGCGGTCTCCGCGGTGGCCGTGGGGGACGGTGTTGGAGCGGAGCCCGGCAGCGTCCTGCCCGGGGCTGGCCGTGGTGGTGACGAAGTACAGCTCCACGCCGTTGTCGACCGGCACCGAGGAGCCGGCGAGGCAGTCGATCTCGTCCTCCGCGGGGGCGAGGACGTCGTCGCAGACGTCCCAGCCGTAGGGGATTCCGGTGGCCACCTGGTGGGCCCAGCGTGCCCCGGCGTCCGGGCGGGGCCGGAACTGGTGGAAGACATGGAGGGCGTCGCCCTTGTTCAGGGCACCTGCGGGGGCTTCGAGGACGCCGACCTCCGCGGTGACGTGCAGTTCGGGTCGGTAACGATTCACGACACCCCTGTATACCAGCGTTCTCAGTGCTTCGTGACGATGGTCGTCCCGGCGCCGAGGGGGAGCCGGGCGACGGTCAGGACGTCGTCGGTGGCCAGGGACGCGAGGTGCTCCTCGGCGTCGTGGGCCGCCCGGGCCTGCCTGTCGGTCCTTTCGGGGTCGGCGAGAGTGCCGTCCAGCAGTGAATCGAGCAGGACCAGGACACCGCCGGGCCGCAGGGCGGGGAGGGCCGCGTTGACGGTGGCGGAGAGATGCTCGATCTCCGATTCGGAGACGATGATGTCGTAGGAGTCGTTGGCCAGACGTGTCACCCCGTCCAGGGGAGCGGAGGGCAGGAACCGGTAGCAGTTCGGTCGTACGCCGGCGGCGGAGAAGGCGTGCCGGGCGAGGGTCTGGTGCTGGACCTCCGGGTCGATGCAGGTGACGTGGCCGGTGCGTCCGCCGGTGCTGAAACCGGTGAACAGGTGCAGGCCGATGACACCGTAGGCCGGCGACATCACCACGGCACTTGGCGGGGTGGACGATGCGCGGGCCGCGAGGAAGGTCAGGAATTCCCCGGTGATGGAGTCCGGGGTCAGCAGTCCGTACTCGGCCGCCGAATCGCGGGCTGCGGCGAGTGGTTCGTCGGTCACGACCGATTCGTTGACGTAGTCGCGGACGGCGTCGAGGGCGGAGCTGGATTTCGCGTTCACGGGTGCAACTGTAGGTCGCCTCCGGTGCCGGTGGGGTGACCTGTGCGGCGAGTCGGGTGTGACGGGCCCGAATATGGGAGGACAGTGACTGCTGGGGTTGATGTGACAGTGCCCGGGGTGCGGACGGGTAACCGTTGGACACCGTGGTGGGCGACCGGATAGATTTGGAGTGGAAAGTCGTGTGGCTGTGGTTCACAGGAAACCTCCAGTCGCCCGCAACTCCCCGACAATGCACGTACGTCAGGATGGATCCCATGAACGCTGCAGCTGACTCGCACCCGGAGCCTACTCCGTCTGAGTCCGTCACGGGTGCCTACGACCGTGGCGAGGGAGACATGCCGTCCTGGGCCGACCTGGTGGGGGAGCACGCCGACAGCGTCTACCGCCTGGCGTACCGGCTCAGTGGTGATCCGCAGGACGCGGAGGACCTCACCCAGGACACGTTCATGCGGGCGTTCAGGTCGTTGAAGACCTACCGTCCCGGCACCTTCTCCGGATGGCTGCACAGGATCACCACCAACCTCTTCCTGGACATGGTCCGCCACCGGGCCACGATCCGCATGGAGGCCCTCCCGGAGAACTACGACCGGGTGGAGGGGACCCGGGAAGGCCCGGAGCGGGCGTTCGAGATGAACAACATCGACCCGGCGCTGGGCCGGGCACTCGATGACCTGGCACCCGAGTTCCGCGTCGCCGTGGTGCTCTGTGACGGCCTCGACCTGAGCTACGAGGAGATCGCCGACACGCTGGGCCTGAAGATGGGCACCGTGCGCTCACGCATCCACCGGGCGCGCAGTCAGCTCCGCGAGAGCCTGGAGCGCTCGTCCGGCGAGCTGAACTACGTCCCGCGGGCCTGACACGGGCCGTGTACCTGTGCGCGGGAGTGCAGGCTTGCGGCACGCTGCGGCGTCACTGGGTACCATGGGGGATCGTTGGATGAATGTTCGACGCCCGGTGTGCATGACGGGCGCGATGAAAGCGTGAGGAGGCCGGACCTTGACGGATATGGGCGGTTTCTCCGACGTCGGACATCTCACCCCGGAAGTTGTCGCGGCACTTGTCGACGGGGAACTGGGGAAAGGGGCCGAGCACCGGGCGCGCATCCACCTGGTCCACTGCGAAGAGTGCCGGACAGAGGTCCGTGCCCAGCGGCAGGCCGCTGAGCGGCTCAGGGGGAGTGACCCCCTCGACGGGATCCATGTCTCCGGTAGCCTCCTGGACCGGCTGACGCAGATACCCACGGTGTGCGGGGACAACGCAGAGCAGGCGGAGGATGAGCCGGGGGATGTGGGCCCGGACGGACGCCGCCGGCCGGCGACCCTGTCCGGACGCATGGCGGCGGCGGCACGCCGGGTGCAGCGGATGGGATCGGCGGCACAGTCCAAGTCGCCGCGCAAGCGCCGGGAGCGGTAGGATCGTCGGGGTCGGAACAGTCGAAGGAAAGGCGCGTGCACGGTGTTCTCCAGCGTCGGATGGGGCGAGATCCTCGTTGTGATCATCGTCGGCATCGTCGTGGTCGGCCCGGAGCGTCTCCCACGGCTGATCAATGACGTCAAGGCACTGCTGCTGGCGGCACGCCGGACGGTGTCGAACGCGCGCAAGGAGTTCGACGAGGACTTCGGGGAGGATTTCGAGGAGTTCCGCAAGCCGCTGAACCAGCTCAACAGTGTGCGGCAGATGGGGGCCCGCGGGTTCATCACCAAGACCCTGCTCGATGACGACGACAGTTTCCTGTCCGACTTCGAGGACTCCGCCCGTGAGGTCACCGGGGCATTCAAGGGTACCGCGGACGCGGTCCGGCACCCCGTGCGGGAGACCTCGCCGGACAAGGGGGCCCCGGCCACCGGAGCGGCCTCTGGGACGTCCTCGGGGACGGTCTCCGGGGGAACCTCCGGAGCGACCGGTGAACCGGCGGAGGCGGGAGTGCCGGCCGCGGATGCTCCGGCGGAGTCCGGGGTGGAGGTGGCCCCTGTGGAGGAACCTGTCGCGCAGGCCTCTGAGCCGCACACCGGCCTTCCCCGTCAGGGGGAGGCAGGTCGCGCCCCGGACTGGACCGACTCCAGGGGCTACGACGACGCGATGTAGCTGCCGCGGTCCCGCAGCCCCGCCGGTGACGGACTTTCACACCCGACCGGATTTCTGACCTTCCCATGCGATGCTGTGACCTGCGCGTATCACATCGTGGGAATTTTCAGGGTGTGAAAGTGTCGGTGAGGGGGCACCGACGCCCCGGTGACCTTGGAGCCCCGGGCACGCGCATCATGGATCAGGACCCGGCGACACCCAGGTTCAGGGAACGCCCCGCCAGCGACTGGCGACGGGTCACCAGGTGGTCGGCGATGTCTCCCAGCGCCTCGCCCGAGGCTGAGCCGGGCTCGGAGATCGTGATCGGATTACCCAGGTCCCCGCCGATGCGCAGGTTGGGGTCCAGGGGGATCTGACCCATCAGGGGCACCTCGCCTCCGGTGATCTCGCTGAGTCGGTCGGCGACGACCTGGCCGCCACCGGTGCCGAAGATGTCCATCCGTGTGCCGTCCGGCATGTCCATCCAGCTCATGTTCTCGATCACGCCGCCGATGCGCTGCCGGGTCTGCTGCGAGATGCTGCCCGCGCGCTCGGCGACCTCCGCGGCCGCGACCTGCGGCGTCGTGACGATCAGCAACTCAGCGTTCGGGACGAGCTGGGCCACCGAAATGGCCACGTCGCCGGTGCCCGGCGGCAGGTCGAGCAGCAGGATGTCCAGGTCGCCCCAGAACACGTCGGCGAGGAACTGCTGGATCGCCCGGTGCAGCATCGGCCCACGCCACACGACAGGGGAGTTGCCGTCGAGGAAGTGGCCGATGGAGATCAGCTTCACCCCGTGGGCCTGGGGCGGGAGGATCATGTCGTCGACCTGGTGCGGCCGGTCATTGGAGCCCATCATGTGGGGCACGGAGTGGCCGTAGATGTCCGCGTCGACGACGCCGACATTGAGGCCACGCCGGGCCAGTGCGGTGGCCAGGTTCACGGTCACCGAGGACTTGCCGACCCCGCCCTTGCCGGACGCGATGGCGTAGACCCGGGTGGTGGAGTCCGGCTGGGCGAAGGGGACGATCGGCTCGGCGGCCCCGCCGCGGACCTTCGTCCGGAGCTCCCGGCGCTGCTCGTCGCTCATCACGTCGGTGGTGACGGTGACCCGCTGGACGCCGTCGACACCTTCGGTGGCCTCCTGCGTCCGGGAGGTCAGCGTCGATTTCATCGGGCAGGCGGCGATGGTCAGGAAGATCTCGACGGCAACGTCCCCGCCGTCGATGTCGATCGATTTGACCATGCCGAGCTCGGTGATCGGCTTGTTGAGTTCCGGGTCCTCGACGGCGTCGAGGGCGCTGCGGACCGCTGATTCAGTGACTGTAGACATCATCCCCGATGGTACGCCCGGCCTGGGCCGGAACAAACCATGGTTTCCCTCACACTGGCCCTCACACCGGGTCGTCGTCCCGGTGTTCGTCGCGCTGCTCGTCGTGGCGCTGGTCCTCCATTTTGTCCTCGATCCTGCGGAGCAGGTCACCGAGGTCGTCGAGTTCGCGGCGCAGGTAGTCGCGGGTCACGTTCTCACCCACGGCGATGCGCAGCCCGGCGAGCTCGCGGGCCAGGAACTCGGTGTCGGCCTTGGTCTCCTCGGCCCGGCGCCGGTCCTCGTTGAGCGACACCCGGTCCCGGTCGTCCTGCCGGTTCTGAGCCAGCAGGATCAGCGGCGCGGCGTAGGCCGCCTGGGTGGAGAAGGCGAGGTTCAGCAGGATGAAGGGGTAGGGGTCCCAGTTCCACCAGAATCCGCCGATGTTCAGGCAGATCCAGACGATCACGATCACCGTCTGCCACATCAGGTAGCGTCCGGTGCCGAGGAACCTGGCCACCTTCTCGGCGCCGGAACCGACGGCGTCATCATTGAGGGCGAACAGCCTGCGCCGGTTCGCGGCGATCGGGGTGTCCAGCTCGGTCCTGGGGTAGTTGTCCGGCATGTCTCTCCTCACGCGGTGCGGGTCGTGGGGTCGGTCGTGGGGCGGTTGGTGGTGCGGTTCTCGCGCCAGTCGTCGTCGCGCCAGTTCTCGGGCAGAAGGTGGTCGAGGAGGTCGTCGACGCCGACGGCGCCGAGCAGGTGGTGTCCCTCGTCGAGCACGGGTGCGGACACCAGGTTGTAGGTGGCGAAATAGCGGGCCGCCGTCTCCTCACTGTCGTCCGGGTGCAGCGCGGGGAGGTCGAGGTCGAGCAGTCCGCCGACCAGTGACGACGGTGGTTCGCGCAGGAGCTTCTGCAGGTGGACGCACCCCAGGTAGCGTCCGGTCGGTGTGGCCTGCGGGGGACGGGCGACGAAGATCAGCGAACTCAGCGACAGCGGCACCTCCGGATTCCGGGCGTGCGCCAGTGCCTCGGCGACGGTGGCCTGCGGCGTCAGGATGATCGGGTCCGAGGTCATCAGCGCACCGACGGTGTCGGGGGAGAAGCTCATCAGGCGCCGGACCGGTTCGGACTCCTCGGGGTCCATGAGCTCGAGCAGGACGTCCGCCTTGTCGTCGGGCAGCTCGCCCAGCAGGTCGGCGGCGTCGTCCGGATCCATCTCCTCGAGGATCATCGCGGCGCGCTCGATGTTGAGCGCCTCGAGGATCTCGGTCTGCTCGTCATCCGGGAGCTCGGCGATGACGTCGGCGAGCCGGTCGTCGTCCAGTTCTCCCGCGACACGGAACCGGCGTTCCGCCGGCAGGTCGCGCAGTGCGATGGCGACGTCGGCGTTGCGCATCACCGTGAACTCGGCGATGAGTTCGGCGTCGACGTCGCGCGGACCCGTCCCCGAGGCGGACAGTCCGTGCACGTGCTTCAACGGGATGATCGCGGGTGTGCTGCGCCGTCCGAGACGGGGGCGGGTGATCACGGCGACGCGGCTGAGGTCCCACTCCCTGGTCCGGGTGAGCTCCAGCTCGACGTCGGAGATCTCGACAGCGCGTCCGGCCAGGTTCTCGTACGCGGGGTCGTCGGTGTGGACCTTCGCGCCGACGAGGTCCTCCATCACGGTCAGCTCACCGGCCCGCGACCGGAAGGGGCGCAGGTTCACCGAGCTGGTGTTCAGGGTGACCTCCTTCGGGTCGATGGCGGCGACCCTCCCCATGGGCAGGAAGATGCGTCTCTTCCCCGCGACCTCGGCCACCAGACCCAGGGCCTGTGCGCGGGAGGGACGAATGGTCACCACGATGTCCCGGACCCTCCCCAGCGATTCCCCGTCGGAGCCGAGGAGCAGCATCCCGGCCAGTCGTCCCGCGTACACCCGTGTTGTGCCCATGGGTAATGAGGTTACTTCACCTCACAGCCAGCCGTTGCGGCGGAACACCCGCACCAGCAGGACGACCGATGCCACGATCGCGATGATGACCGCCGGGTAGCCCCAGGACGTCCCGAGTTCCGGCATGTGCACGAAGTTCATGCCGTAGAACCCGGTGAACAGGGTCGGCACGGCGATCACGCCAGCCCAGGCGGAGATCTTGCGCATGTCCGTGTTCTGCTGCAGTGAGATCCGGGCGGACGCGACGTCGATCAGCCCGGAGAGCCGGTCGGTGTAGCCGTCGATCCGCGCGGCGGTCTGGAGCTGGTGGTCCAGGACATCGCGCATGTAGGAGTGGTCGTGTTCGGGGAACAGGTCGGACGCCCCGTCCAGGCCCTTCAGGGCGGGTGTCAACGGTTCGACCGCGTGCCGGATGGTCAGGACCTCCCGCATCTGCACGTAGACGTCCTGGATGGAGAAGTCGCCGTCGGGGTCGAACACGGCGTCCTCCAGGGCGTTGATGTCGTCCTCGAGCTCTTCGGCGATGCGCAGGTAGTTGTCCACCACGTCGTCGGTGTAGGCGTACAGCAGGGAATGCGGGCTGAAGGAGCGGTCCAGGTCCCCCTGCAGGCGGGTGGTGATGTCCGGGATGCTCGCTGCGGGGCCGTGGGTGACCGAGATCAGGAACCCCTGCCCGAGGATCAGCTGCACCTCGCCGACGGCCGCCTCCGGACGTCCTGTGCCGTCGCCGCCGCCGTCACCCCCGGAATAGCTGAGGGAGCGCAGCACCAGCACCGCCTGGTCGCCGTAGCGCTCGAACTTGGGACGTTGCCTGCCGAGGACCGCGTCCTCCACGATCAGCTCGTGGATGCCGAACACCTCGGCGAGCGTGCGCATGTGGGAGACCCTCGGCGCCCGGGTGCTGATCCAGCAGAACTCGTCGGTGGTCATGCCGTCGTGGAGTTGCTGCACGTCCGACACATTCTCCAGGGTCACGTGCCGGGAGGTCACCGACGCATCGGGGCGCCTCTGGTACACGGTGCAGCTGTCGGCGGTGTGGAACGTGTCCGAACTCGGTTCCGTACTCATGGTGGCAAGTTAAGCAGATGTCGCGCGGACGGCTATCCTTTAGACGGATACGGATAGTGAGGGTGCAGTAAGGGAGGTTGGCATGACCCGCTTGATCGCCGGTGGTCTCTGCGGCATGGCCGTGATTCTGGCGCTGCCCGGCAGCCCGCTGTGGATTCCCCACGCCGTGGGGGGAGTCGTCGCCGCGGCCGCAGCACTGCTGTCGGACAGGGCACGGTTGTGGGCAGTGGTGCCGTGGGTGGCACTCGTCGTGGTGTTCGTGGTGGCATGGTGGTGATGATGGAAGGACGCGGGGTGCGGCAGATGGCACGGTTCAGGACGGGTGCGGTGGCGGTGGCTGCCGGTGCCCTGGTGCCCGCGATGGCGGCCTGCACGTCCAGCGACGCCACCGGACCGTCCGCCCCGGAGCTGGATGCGGACACATCCGGGACGGTGGTGCTCGGGGTGACCGACGATCCGGTCCAGCAACGCCTGGTGGACAGCTACGAGAGCGAGTTCGCCGCGGTGGGACGCAGCGTTGACGCCTCGGACGTGTCCGGGCAGGACCGTCTGCCGCGCCTGCTCAGCGGTGAACTGACCATGGTGGTGGGATGCGTCGGTGAGCTGCTGGACGAACTCGACCCGGCCAAGGGGGAGGAGATGCGTGGTCGCTACGCCGAGGCGAAGGACGAGGCCGCCGCGGACGGCGGCGAGGTGGACCCCTCGCAGTGGCGTGACATCACCCATTCGACGATGTTCTCCGCGCTTCCCACGGACCTGCAGGCCAGCGACCCCGGCGAGGCGGTGGGCTGTGACGATGACTCCCTGCCGCAGAACATCGTCGCGCTGTACCGCAACACCGAGCTCGACCGGCAGGACCGCAAGGCCCTGAACAATGTCGCCGGCGGGGTCAGCAGTGACGAGGTCGCCCCGACGTGCCCGACAGGGAGAAGGGGAGCCGCTACTTCGCGAAGGCGTCGTTCAGCAGCTGCTCCTGCTCCAGCTTGTGCACCTTCGCCACACCGGTGGCGGTGGAGGACTGGGCACGGCGCGAGATGCGCTTCATGCTGAAGCCCGGGATGCGCTCAGGCAGGTGGAGGGCGACGAACGGCCACGGACCCTGGTTCGCCGGCTCGTCCTGCACCCAGCGGAACTCCGCGTTCGGGTACCGGTCGGTGACGTCCTTGATCCGGTTGTGCGGCAGCGGGTGCAGCATCTCCACGCGGACGATCGCGACATCGTCACGTTCATCGGCCGCGCGCTTCTTCTCCAGGTCGTAGTAGATCTTGCCGGAGCAGAGGATCACGGTGGAGATGTCGTCGTGCGTGCCGGAGGTCTCCTCCAGCCGCGGGTCGTCCAGCACCGAGCGGAAGCTGGTGACCTCGGTGAAGTCCTCCACCGGGGAGGTGGCGGCCTTGTTGCGCAGCATGGACTTCGGGGTGAAGACCACCAGCGGGCGGCGCATGCTGCCCATGGCGTGCCGGCGCAGCAGGTGGAAGTAGTTCGCCGGGGCGGTCGGCTGTGCGATGGTCATCGAGCCCTCGGCGGCCATCTGCAGGAAACGCTCGATGCGGGCGCTGGAGTGGTCCGGCCCCTGGCCCTCGTAGCCGTGGGGCAGCAGCAGGATCAGGTTCGACAGCTGGCCCCACTTCGCCTCGCCCGAGGAGACGTACTCGTCGATGATGGTCTGGGCGCCGTTCATGAAGTCGCCGAACTGTGCCTCCCAGGCCACCACCGCGTCCAGGTTGCCCACGGAGTAGCCGTACTCGAAGCCCATTCCGGCGAACTCCGTCAGCGGCGAGTTGTAGGCGCGGAAGGAGCCACCGTTGCCGTGGTCCGCCGCGAGCTTCTCCAGGGGGCTGTACGGCTCGGAGGTCTCCGCGTCGAACAGCACCGCGTGGCGCTGGGTGAACGTACCGCGCAGCGAATCCTCGCCGGCGAGACGGACCAGACGGCCGTCTTCCGCGAGTGTGGCGAAGGCCAGCAGCTCGGCGAAGGCCCAGTCGACGCCGCCATTGACCGACATCTCGTGGCGGCGCTTGACCACCGGCTTGACACGCTGGTGGACACTGAAGCCCTCCGGGACGTTGGCGAAGGCGTCTCCGACGGCCTCGAGGGTCTCCGGGCTGACCGAGGTGTCCAGGCCGCGGGTCAGCGACTGGGATCCGGCGATGCCGGTCTGCTCGGCCGGTGCGGTGCCCTTCTCCGCCTCGCGGACCTGGTTGAACACGGTCTCCATCTGGTCGTGGAAGTCCTCGGCGGCGCGCTTGGCGTCCTCGTCGGTCAGCTCGCCACGGCCCACCAGGGTGTCGTGGTACAGGGCACGGACGGTCGGACGGTCGTGGATCCGGTCGTACATCGCGGCCTGGGTCATTGACGGGTCGTCGGACTCGTTGTGGCCACGCCGGCGGTAGCAGACCAGGTCGATGAAGACGTCCTTGCCGAAACGGCGGCGGTACCCGGCGGCCAGGCGTGCGACCCAGACCACGGCCTCGGGGTTGTCCCCGTTGACGTGGAAGATCGGGGCGTCGAAGCCCTTCGCGAGGTCGGTGACGTAGTGGGTGGAACGGCCGGCGTCCGGCGTGGTGGTGAAGCCGATCTGGTTGTTGACGACCACGTGGACGGTGCCGCCGACGGAGTAGCCGTTGAGCTTTCCGAGGTTGATCGTCTCCTGGACGATGCCGAGACCGGTGAAGGCCGCGTCGCCGTGCATCAGAATCGGCATGATCGGGAAGTCGTTGCCGTTCTCGGAGAGGTCCTGGTGCGCCCGGGAGATACCCTCCATGACCGGGTTCACCGCCTCCAGGTGGGAGGGATTCGCGGTCAGGGTGATGTCGATGTCGTTGTCACCGAACATCTGGGTGTACTCGCCGGTCTGCCCGAGGTGGTACTTGACGTCACCGGAACCGCCGGAGATCGACGGCTCGATGTTGCCCTCGAACTCGGTGAAGACCTTGGAGTAGGGCTTGCCGACGATGTTGGCCAGCACGTTCAGGCGGCCGCGGTGCGGCATGCCGATGACGACCTCCTCGAGGCCCTGCTCGGCGGCGGAGTCGACCGCGGCGTCCAGGAGCGGGATCAGCGACTCGGCGCCCTCCAGCGAGAAGCGCTTCTGGCCGATGTACTTCGTCTGCAGGAAGTTCTCGAACGCCTCGGCGGAGTTCAGGGTCTGCAGCAGGTACTTCTGCTCGGGATTGGACAGCTTGGGCTGGCCGGCCTCGATCTGCTCCTCGAGCCACTGGCGCTCGGTGTGGTCGAGGATGTGGGTGTACTCCGAGCCGACCTTCAGGGTGTAGGCCCTGCGCAGGGTCGCCAGGACCTCGCGCAGCGTCATCTTCTCGCGGCCGGCGAACCCGCCGACGTTGAAGCTGCGGTCGTAGTCCCACAGGGTCAGACCGTGGGTCTCGATGTCCAGGTCGGAGTGGTCGGGGACCGGCAGGCCCGGCTGGGTCCACTGCAGCGGGTCGATGTCCGCGATGAGGTGGCCGCGGCTGCGGTAGGCCTCGATGAGCTGCATGACGCGGGTGGACTTGTCCACACCGATGCTGGGCAGGTCCTGGCTCCAGCGGACCGGGGCGTAGGGCACCGACATGGCGGTGAAGATGTCGTCCCAGAAGTCGTCGTTGATCAGCAGGCGGCTGATGTCGCGGAGGAACTCGCCGGACTCCGCACCCTGGATGATGCGGTGGTCGTAGGTCGAGGTCATCGTGACGAGCTTGCCCACGCCGATCTCGGCGAGGCGGTCCTCGGACGCGCCGGCGAACTCCGCCGGGTAGTCCATGGCGCCGACACCGACGATGGTGCCCTGCCCGCGGGTCAGACGGGGCACGGAGTGACGGGTGCCAATGCCGCCGGGGTTGGTCAGCTGGATGGTGACCCCGCTGAAGTCGTCCATGGTCAGCTTGCCGATGCGGGCGCGGTTGACGATGTCCTCGTAGGCGTCGACGAAGCCGTCGAAGGAGAGGGTCTCGCACTCACGGATGGCGGCGACGACGAGGTTGCGCGCGCCATTCTTGGAGACCATGTCGATGGCCAGGCCGAGGTTGATGTGCTCGGGGGTGACCATCACCGGCTTGCCGTCGACGACCTTGTAGCTGTTGTTCATCGAGGGGTGGGCCTGCGTGGCCTTGACCATTGCCCAGCCGATGATGTGGGTGAAGCTGATCTTGCCCTTGCCGCGGGACTTCAGGTGGTCGTTGACCATGGCGCGGTTCTCGAACATCAGCTTCGCCGGCATGTCGCGCACGGTCGTGGCTGTGGGGATCTCGAGGGAGATGTCCATGTTCTTGGCGATGGACTTCTGTGCGCCCTTGAGGGGGTGGTCGCCGGAGGTGGGCGCCTCGACCGGGCTCTTCGGGGCCGGCGGTGCGACGCGCTCGGGAATCGGGTTGACGGAGGCTGGCAGTGACCTGGCCGCGGCTCCGGCCTCCGTACCGGACGCCATCGGCGGGACGGGCTTGGAGGGCTTCTCCGGCTCCTTGTCGGGGGCCTTCGCGGGTGCCTTCTCCGGGGTGTTCTTCGTGGCCGCTGCCTTCTTCGTGGAGGTTCCGGTGCTGTCTGCGCCGGGACTGCCGGCTGCGGCGGGCTGTTCAACCTTGTCCGGCCGGTTGTTGAAAAGATCCCGCCATTCCTGGTCAACGGACTGCGGGTCTTCCTTGAACTGCTGGTACATCTGGTCGACCAGCCATTCGTTTTGGCCGAAATTGGTGCTGTTCACAGCAGGTCCTCGCCTCATTTCATGATGTGGTCAATCTCGACGTTCCACACTACTACAATGCAGCCCATACGCGGTGTGTCGGGGGCGGCGTCAAAAACAGCAGATGAGCCTATGTTTTCAGTATTATTCTTTGCGCTCGTTCATCGGTTCGGTGGCGTCGCGCCACAGACGTGCGTACGGGCCGCCGGCCTCGAGCAGGCTCACGTGGTCCCCGCTCTCGACCACACGGCCCCCGTCGAGGACGATGATCCTGTCGGCCCGGGCGGCGGTGGCGAGGCGGTGCGCGACAATCACGGCGGTGCGTCCCCGGGACACCGCGGAGATGGCGTCGACGACATGGTGCTCCACGTCATCGTTGAGGGAGGCGGTCGCCTCATCGAGCAGCAGGATCCTCGGGTCGGTGATCTCCGCGCGTGCCAGGGCGATGATCTGCCGCTGGCCGGCGGACAGCCCCACCCCACGTTCGCGGACCGGTGCCGACAACCCGCCCGGAATGGTCGCGATGATGTCCTGTCCGCCGATCCTCTCGACCGCCCCGGTGATCTCGTCGCGGGTGGCGTCCGGGCGCCCGTAGGCGACATTGGACGCCACCGTGCCGGAGAACAGGTGCGCCTCCTGGGGTACGACCCCGAGCTGTCGGCGCCAGAGCGCGATCCTGGCGTCCCGCAGGTCGGTGGAGCCGGCCCGGACGGCACCGGTGGTGGGGTCGTAGAGCCGGGAGAGGAGCTTGACCACCGTCGACTTCCCGGCCCCCGTTTCCCCGACGAGTGCGGTCGTGCCGTGGAACTCCAGGTCCACGTCGAGGACGGTGGAGTCGCCGTACCCGAAGGTCACGTCCATCGACGGAGTGCCGGAGACCTCCCGGGTGCCGTCGGTCATCGACGACCGGCGTGCGAGGAGTTCACTGATCCGCTGCAGGCTCACCTTGGCCTGCTGGAACTGGTCGAAGACCTGGGACAGCTGCTGGATGGGCCCGAACAACTGGGTGACGTACAGGGAGAACGCCACCAGGACCCCGGAGCTGATGTCGCCGCGCGTCACCATCGCCGTGCCAAAACCGAGGACGACGGCCTGGGAGATCTCGGCGAGGAACTGGATGCCGGGGAAGAACACGGAGGCGGCGGTCTGCGCCTTCATCCGCAGTGAGCGCAGCCGGTCGGATTCCCCGGTGAACCGGGCGAGGGTGGTGGCGTCGTAGTCGTAGACCTCGCTGGTGGCCAGCCCCGCGACATTCTCGTGGAAGGAACCGTTCACCTCGGAGGCGGTCGACCGCGCCTGCTGGTAGAGCGGCCGGACGATGCTGCGGAACGCCAGCGCCGCTGCGAGGGTCACCGGGATGAACAGGGCGGTGATGCCCGCCAGGGCCAGGTTCGTGGTCACCAGCATCACCAGGACACCCGCCAGCATCGCCACCGAGACAATGGACTGGGAGACACCGGTCTGCAGGAACCTGGACAGGGTGTCGATGTCGGTGGTCATCCGGGTGAGGATGCGCCCGGCGCTGGTGGTCTCGAAGTAGTTCATGTCCAGACCGGTGATGTGGCGGTAGCTGCGCAGGCGCAGTGAGTAGAGCAGACGTTCACCGGCGCGGGAGGTGAGGATCTCCGTGGCCGACTGCGCCGCCCAACTCACCAGGACGACCGCCAACGCGATACCTGCCGCGACCAGGACGGTGCCCATGTTCCCGGTCGATACCCCACCGTCGATGGCGTGCCGGACCAGGGTGGGCAGCGTGACATCCGCGGCGACGGACAGCAGCAGCACGCCGACGATGGCGATGACCAGTCCCCGGACCAGCCGCAGCAGACTGGGCAGGGAGAAGGGGGCGGTGTAGTCGGGGACGGACGGGACCTCGCGGGCGGCGGGGAGCGACCGCAACTGCCGGGCCATGTCGGGGCGTCCCTCGAGTTCCGTGGCCCATCGCTCCAGATCCGCCTCCTCCCGGGTCCTTTCCCGGGGTTCGTCGGCAGCACGGCCAGGGCTGTCCACCGTGCGGCTGCCGGTCGGCCACAGGGATCCCCGTGCGGGTTCCGGGAGGTCGATGAGGACATCGGCGAGTTCCACAGCGGAGTGGCGTCGTCCGGTGAGGACCAGGGTCAGCGGGGAGGAGGGGGAGTGGGCGCTGTGCAGGTTCCGGAGGTTGTCGAGGATGCGGGCCTCGGTACTGGCGTCGATTGCCGTGGTGGCGTCGTCCAGGATGAGGATCCGTGGTGAGCGCAGGAACGCCCGGGCAAGGCCGATACGCTGTCGCTGGCCACCGGACAGTGTCAGGCCGCGTTCCCCGATGACGGTGTCAAGGCCGCCGAGTTCGTCGATGAAATCCTCCGCGCAGGCGGCGCGGGCGGCCTGCCGGACCTCGTCATCGGTGGCGTTCGTGCCCATGCGGATGTTGTCGCGGATGGGCGCCGAATAGAGGAAGGGGTCGTCGAACACCAGCGTGGGACGGTCGTCGTCGCGGACGTCGGGGAGCGGTACCGCGTCACTGCCGTCGGTGAGGGCGAGGTCGACACCGTCCGTTGCGTGCAGTCCCGCCAGGGTATGCAGAAGCAGGGTCTTCCCTGACCCTGCCGGGCCGCGGACCCCCACCGTGGTCCCCGGTTCGATGTCGATGTCCAGGTCAAGGGGGCCGGTGCGGATACTGCCGCGTATGCCGGTGGCGTTTCCGGTGCTCCGTGTGCCGGTGGGGCGGGCGGGAAGCGCGAGGATGTCCATCACCCGGGACACCGCGGAGGACGCCAGCTGGACCGTGACGATCATCCCGGCGGCCTGCCGGGTGGTCCGCGCGATCAGGGTGACGAACGTGCTCGCGGACAGGAACTCACCGACGGTGATGTGCCCCTCCAGTGCCAGCCAGCCACCGATGACGATCGTGGCGACCATGCCGACGTTCGGCAGGCTGGACAGGACGGGCTGGAAAACGGCGGTGAGCCTGGCCTCCCTCATGCGCAGCGAGAACATCCGTGCGGCCAGACGGCGCAGTGCCCCCAGTTCCCGCTCCTCCTGGGTGAAGGCCTTCACCACGCGGATGCCCGTCACGCTCTCCTCGACCTGCGTCGCGATGTCGGCGCTCTGCTGCTGACTGGCCCACGTTGCGGCGTACAGACGACGCCGGCTGGCCACGACCACCACTCCCAGCAATGGAACCTGGACGAGGATGACCAGGGCGATCGGCAGTGACAGCCACAGCATTGCCACCACGATGACGACGATCTCCACCATCGCCGCGACCGCCATCGGCAGCATCTCCAGCATGCGTTCGATCTGGTTCAGGTCGGAGATGGACCGGCTGACGAGCTGCCCGGACCGCAGTCGCATACGTTGGCCGCCCGTGGTGCGCTGCAGTGATGCCAGCAGGCCCGTGCGCAGTTCGTGCTGGGTCCGGGTGGAGAACTGCCCGCCCGTGTACTTGCGGACCGCCTGGAACGCGTAGCGCAGTACTGCGGCGACCACCAGCCCGGAGATGGCGCCGTCCCGGCCGTCGATGGCGGATCCGGCGAAGATGGGCAGGACAACCTGGGCCAGTGATGCCAGCACAGCGGACCCGAACGCCAGGCCGACCCAGACGGGGTGGCGGCGGTACTGGTCGCGGAGTCGAGGGTGCTGTGTGCTCAATCGCGTGCCTACGTGGTCGGCACCGGATCGTCGCCGAGGATTCCGTGGACATCGGTGACGAGACGGTTGGCGGTCGCCCGGTTCGCGCGGGCCCCGAGGTAGGCGCCGGCGCCGAAGGGGAGGAGTTTGCCGGTCATGGAGGTTCCGAGACGGCGCCGGATGTTGCGGAACGCGAGGGTGCCGAGCGTGGAATTCAGGGAGAGGTTTCCCGCGCTCCCGGAGGTCGGCAGGCTCATCAGTCCCCGCAGCCCCCGCTGCCCGGTCATCGAGGACAGGGCCTTGGATCCCGATGCCCCGGCGAAGGCGAGGAGTACAAGGTCACGCCGGACGGCAGCGTCGGAGATGTCGACGCCGTGCAGCCGTGCGGAGGCGACGACGTACCATGCGCAGAGTTCGAGAAGGACGACGCTTTCGAGACCGACCGCGCCAACGGCGGCGACGGTGCCGATCCCGGGGACCACCGCGACTCCGCCTGTGCCGACCCCGGTGCCGGTGGCCAATCCCATGAAGTGCTTGTCGATGGCGCGCTGGGCGGCGCCCAGGTCACCGTCGTTGCTGCGCAGGGTGGCGTCGGTGTAGGCCCGGATGGGGGCGGTCTGGATCTGGACTGCCCTGTCAACGGCTCCGATGAACTTCCGGGTGACGAATGAATCCTTGTTCCGACGTCGACGCAGCACGGTGCCGTCCTCTCTCACGGGGGTGAAGTTGTCAGGATGTTCATTCTAGGCCGCAACCGCTCCGGGTGGTATCGGGCTAGCATTGGGGACGTTCCGGCTGACCCTCTCCCGGAGAACGTACGTTAAGGAGGTGCCCGTCATGGGTTTCTATGAGGACATCGCTGAATCCCTCGATGCGGAGGGGATCGAGTCCAGGGTCAATGACGGCATCCTGTTCGTCCCCGTGTCCGCCGATCTCGAGATCCAGTTCGTCGAGATCGAGGAGGTCGCTGGCACGGGGATGCATGCCGCCAATGTCTTCCTGGCCATGGCGGATGTGTCCGAGGACGATGACGAGTTCGAGGCTGCCCTGGTGGGGGTGGTGTTCTCCGTGGAGGATGCCGTGTCCACCGTGGCCCGGCACATCGCGACCGACCAGGTTGTGACGGTGATTCGCGACCTGATCGACGGCACGGATTCCCGGATCGAGGATCTCGAGTTCGTGCAGGACGCCACCGATGCCCTGCGGGTCGCCGCGGAGATCGGTGAGAACTCGGAGCTCGTGGTTGTCCTCGACGGTGAGTCCGCGGTTCCCTCGGCGCGGGTCCAGTTCATCACTCTGGGGGATGGGTTCGACGACCTCATGGACCAGGCGATCTCCGAGGTCTGGGATGACGGTGCCCCGGGCGAGGGCCTGTCGGAGGTCGAGCGCCAGGCAATGTTCCAGGGGCTGGTCAGTGACGTCGCGGATCTGGCCGAGGAGGTTCTCGACCTCGGTGAGTTCACCGACTTCGACAAGCTCTTCGACGTCCTGGCGGTTGCCAGGGAGCAGGCGGAGGACTGGGAGGAGCTCCTGGTCCCGCTCGAGCAGCTCTGGGAGGACGATGACGACGAGGACCCGGAGGATGACCCGGATGACGTGTTCTGGGGGGAGGACCAGGCCTGACGTCCGGTCACGCCGCCCGGTCCTCCCCGGACGTGGTCCCGCGGTGCAGACCGCCGGGGCTGTCCTCCAGCTGGGTCCCGGTCATCAGTGCATGCCAGGTCCATTCCAGCGTCCGTTCGGTGGGGGAGCCTTCCGGGTGCTCCCTGCCGCAGGTCTCCGCGTTGATCCACCCGGGTCCGGTGCCGGAGTCCGGGTCGAGGACCAGACGGAACAGGGAGTGAACGCTGACGGTCATGTCCCGGACCGTCCCGGTGAGATGGGACGGCTCGGTCAGGGCACTGAGTGTCACCAGGAACAGGGGGGAATCCGGGACGGTGACGTGGGCCGGGGTGCCGGTGAGTTTGCGCCACAGGGTGGGGGAGACCCGGTGGCGGGAGAGGAACACCGTCGCGCTGCCGGCGGGGAGAAGCACCGTCGTCGACGGGGCGCGCCATCCCGGGGTGACCCTGATTCGGCTTCGGGGGTGGCGGAGCAGGCTGGCGCAGCGGTCAGCGGCACGGGCGATGGCCGCCGCGGGGCGCAGGGCGCTCAGGGGACGGCGGACGGGGCGGTGGGTCTGGGTGGATGATGTCGTGTCGGTCATACCCGGCAATGTACGACTTGGCCCGGACAGCGTCACTGGCCGGGCCATCAGAATTCGAACATCCGTTCGATGATTGGCTGACGTGTTGTCCGGCCGGTTCAGCCCAGCTCCGCCGGTGAGACCCGACGGGGCAGGACCTGGGGCCGCGTGCCCGCGATCTCCTCGACGATGCGGATGACCTGGTTGGAGTAGCCGTACTCGTTGTCGTACCAGACGTAGAGGACCAGGTTCCGGCCCTCGGAGATGGTCGCCAGACCGTCCACGATGCCGGCGTGCGTGGAGCCGACGAAGTCGGTGGAGACGACCTCGGGGGACTTGATGAAGTCGACCTGCTGGCGCAGGTTCGAGTGCAGGGCGACCTTGTGCAGGTAGTCGTTGACTTCGTCGCGGGTGGTGTCCCGGTCCAGCGACAGGTTCAGCACGGCCATCGACACGTCCGGGGTGGGGACGCGGATCGCGTTGCCGGTGAGCTTCCCCCCGAGCTCGGGGAGGGCCTTGGCCACGGCCTTGGCCGCGCCGGTCTCGGTGAGCACCATGTTCAGGCCGGCGGCGCGTCCACGACGGGGGCCCTTGTGGAAGTTGTCGATCAGGTTCTGGTCGTTGGTGAAGGAGTGGACCGTCTCCACGTGGCCGTGGGCGATCCCGTAGCGGTCGTTGATGACCTTCAGCACGGGGGTGATCGCGTTGGTCGTGCACGACGCCGCGGACAGTACGCGGTCGTCCTCGCTGTCGGTGATGTCGGCGTGGTTGATGCCGTAGACGATGTTGCGCACATCGCCCTTGCCCGGGGCGGTGAGCAGGACCTTGGAGATGCCGTTGGTCGACAGGTGCTGGGACAGTCCCTCACGGTCGCGCCAGCGCCCGGTGTTGTCGACCAGGACGGCATCGTCGATTCCGTAGGCGGTGTAGTCCACTGTGGCGGGGTCGTTGGAGTAGATCACCTGGATCGGGGTCCCGTTGGCCCAGATGACGTTCCTGTCGTGATCCACGGTGATGGTGCCGTCGAAGGCACCGTGGACGGAGTCGCGGCGCAGCAGGCTGGCGCGTTTGTCCAGGTCGTCGTCCCCGTTGCGGCGGACCACGATCGCACGCAGGCGGGAGCCGCCGTAGGTCGCCTCGCGGGAGATCAGGATCCTCGCGAGCAGCCGGCCGATGCGTCCGAAACCGTAGAGGACGATGTCCGCCCCCTGGATCTCGGTGCGGGCTCCGACCACCCCGGAGAGTTCCTCCTCCAGGTAGTCGCGCAGGACGAGGTCCCCACCCTGCTCCGCGTTCCGGGTGTCGAAGCCGGTTGCCAGGCGTCCCAGGTCGATCGAGGCGGTGCCCAGGTCCATGTCCACGAGCTCCTGCAGGATCGGCAGGGTCGAACTCAGCGGCATCTCCCGGTCGGTGACCAGCCGGGCGTAGCGGTGCGACTTGATGATGTCGATGTCGGTGACATTGATCAGCAGCCGGCCGAAGATCGAGGTCACCACGTTGTGCTCGTGGTGGAGACGGGAGAGCAGCGGCAGGATCTGCTGGGCGAGCAGGATGCGCGAGCTCCAGTCGTTCTGGTTGTCAGGGGCCTGTGCAGTCATGTGGATGCGGTTCCTTCAAAGTCTCAAGGCGGTCTGTCTGACCGGTGGGGAGGCGCTCGGCTGGTACCCCGGGTCAGGGGTGCCGGACACTACAAAGGTAAATCAGGGGAACATTGTTGACCTAGTTGGCCCCCGGTCCGGCCCCCTGTGTCGGGGTGGATCTGCGCGTCAGCGGGTACAGCAGACTCATCAGCGCCAGGAAGATGACCCCGGCCCACAGTGCGGAGTGGTACTCGTCCATCCACACCATCGTCCCGAAGGTGACCAGGATGACCGCGACGGCGAACAGTTGCCCGACGGGCCACAGCGGCACGGTGAAGGTCAGCGACGCCGGGTCGACCCGGTGCCTGTACCGGCTCGACAGGTGGGCGAGCAGGATCATCAGCCACACGAAGACCGTGGCGAAGGTCGCCAGGGCGGCAATGTCCTGGAACAGGTCGGCCGCGGTGTCGTTGGTCAGTTGCAGCCCCACCCCGATCAGCAGCACCACGATCATCACGCCGATCGTGGTCCCGGGGACGCCACGCGAGTTGAGTGTCGCGAAGACCTTCGGGGCGAGTCCCTGGCGCGCCATGCCGAAGACGACGCGTCCTGCGCCGTAGAGGTCGGAGTTGATCGCCGACAGTGCGGCGGAGACGACCACCACGTTCAGCGCGGCCGCCGCCCACCCCACACCGAGGTCGTTGAAGATCTGGACGAAGGGCGACTCGTCCCCGGTGATCTGCCGCCAGGGGATTACCGCGACGATCACCAGGATCGCCAGGACGTAGAACAGCAGGATGCGCATAGGGACGGTGTTGACCGCCCGCGGGATGGTCTTCTCGTGGTCGGCCGCCTCCCCGGCGGTGACGCCGATGATCTCGGTGCCGCCGAAAGCGAAGAGGACCAGGATCAGGGCGCTGAACACGCCTTCAATGCCGTTGGGGAACAGGCCGCCGTCATTCCACAGGTTGTCGAACCCCGCGGAGCCGCCGGTGTCGACGTTGAAGACCAGGATCGCCGCGCCGCCGAGGATCATCGCGACCACGGCGGTGACCTTGATCGAGGTGAACCAGAACTCCAGCTCGCCGTACCAGCGTGCACTCGCCATGTTCGCCGCACCCACGATCAGCAGTGCCACGGCGACCCACACCCAGCCGTCCGTCTCCGGGAACCAGAAGGTCATGTACACCGTGATCGCGGTGAGGTCGGCCAGGCACACGATGATCATCTCGAAGGCGTACATCCAGCCGGTGATGTAGCCGGCCCACCCCCCGAGATAGCGGCGGCAGTACTCGGCGAAGGACCCGGGGGCGGGGTCGGCGACCGCCATCTCGCCCAGGGCCCTGAGCATGAAGTAGACCACCGCCCCGCCGAGCAGGTAGACGAAAACCACGCCGGGGCCGGCCGCACCGATGGCCCCGGAGGAGCCGTAGAACAGGCCCGTACCGATCGCCGAGCCCAGGGCGATGAAGTGGATGTGCCGGTGGGACAGGGTGCGGCGGAGCTGCCGTGCGGGGGCGGGGGACGCGGTGGAGGCCCCGGAGGATTCAGTCACGGGGAGATATCCTAGACCTGACCAGTCGCCGAATCGCTTTTGGGGCCGCGGCAACGTACTGTGAACACAATGTCTGAAACTGAGAACGTGACCGGCGACGAGAATATGCCGGAAACATCCCAGTCGTCAGTACCTCAGGAGAATCTGCACGAGGACACCACCGCCCCGGTCACCGGGACGCTGGACCTCGGTGACGTAGTGGGCGCAGAAAATCCCGAGAGCACTGTGGACGGGGACGTCACCGAGAACAACATCCGAACAGAGAACACCGAGAAGACCGAAGAAGCTGCAGAGGCCGATGAGGCCGCAGCTGCCGACACATCCGAGGGATTCGAGTCCCTCGGGCTGCCGGCCAAGATCCTCGACGCCGTCAACGGCGTCGGTTTCACCACGCCTTCGCCGATCCAGGCCGCCACCATCCCCACCCTGATGGACGGCCGGGACGTCGTTGGTCTCGCACAGACCGGCACCGGCAAGACCGCTGCCTTCGCACTGCCGGCGCTGTCGAACATCGATCCCTCCCAGCGCACCCCGCAGGTGTTGGTCCTCGCTCCCACCCGCGAGCTCGCACTGCAGGTCGCAGAGTCCTTCGAGACCTTCGCCAAGCACCTGGGCGGCGTGAGCGTCCTGCCGATCTACGGCGGCGCACCCTACGGCGCACAGCTGTCCGGCCTGCGCCGTGGCGCGCACGTCGTCGTCGGTACCCCGGGACGCGTCATCGACCACCTGGAGAAGGGCAGCCTCGACCTGTCGGGTCTGCGTTTCCTCGTCCTCGACGAGGCGGACGAGATGCTCAACATGGGCTTCCAGGAGGACGTGGAGCGCATCCTGTCCGACACCCCGGACGACCGTCAGGTCGCCCTGTTCTCCGCGACGATGCCGTCGGCGATCCGCCGGCTGTCGAAGCAGTACCTGAACGACGCCGCCGAAATCACGGTGAAGTCCACGCAGCGTACCGCCGAGAACATCACGCAGGACTACCTGTTCGTCACCTTCCGCAACAAGCTCAACGCCCTGACCCGCATCCTCGAGGTCACCGACTTCGAGGCGATGATCCTCTTCGTCCGGACGAAGAGCGACACCGAGGAGATCGCCGAGAAGCTGCGTGAACGTGGCTTCGACGCCGCGGCCATCAACGGCGACATCCCGCAGAACCAGCGTGAGCGCACCGTTGACCAGCTGAAGGACGGTCGCCTGGACATCCTGGTCGCCACCGATGTGGCCGCCCGTGGGCTGGACGTCGACCGGATCACCCACGTGTTCAACTACGACATCCCGCGGGACACCGAGTCCTACGTCCACCGCATCGGCCGCACCGGTCGTGCGGGACGCCACGGCCGCGCCATCCTCTTCGTCACCCCGCGTGAGGGCCGCCTGCTCAAGAACATCGAGCGGGCCACCAAGTCCAAGCTCAACGAGATCGAGCTGCCCGGTGTCGACGAGGTCAACACGGCACGCAAGACCAAGTTCCACGCCTCGATCACCGAGGCGCTCAAGGGGAAGCAGGTCGACACCTTCCGCGAGCTCGTGTCGTCCTACGCCGCCGAGCACGAGGTCGACCCCTCTGACATCGCCGCCGCCCTGGCCGCCAAGCTGCAGGGCAAGGAGCCCTTCTACATGGAGGACATGCCGGAGCCGGCACGCAGGGAACGCCGTGACCGCACCGACCGGAACGACCGCGGTGACCGTCGTGGCAACGACGGTCAGACCGGGGTGCACCGGCCGTTCAAGGAGCGTTTCAACAAGGACGCCCCGACGGTCACCGACCGTAACGGCAAGACCCTGGCCGTCTACAGGATCAACGTCGGCCACCGCCAGCGGGTCCGCCCGGGTGCCATCGTCGGCGCCCTGGCCAACGAGGGCAACATGAATTCGCGCGACTTCGGGCGGATCAGCATTTTCTCCGAGCACTCACTCGTGGAGCTGCCCTCGGACCTTTCTCGCGACGTGTTCGAGTCGCTCGACCAGACCCGGATCTCCGGCAAGCTGATCAACATCGAGCCGGACCCCGGCGCTCCGGCGGGACGCCCCGCGCGCAACCGCCAGGACCGTGACGACCGTGGTAGCCGTGGCGGCCCCCGTGGCGGACGTGGCAACGACAGCCGCGGTGGACGGGGTCGTTTCGACCGTGACCGCAGTGACCGGGACCGTGGCGACCGCGGGGGACGCGGCAGCCACCGCGGTAACCGCGGACAGCGGCGGGACGACCACTAGCGCGGGGGACCTGCCCCACGCGTGACCCGCGGGAGACCCCGGCCGGTGGTACTGATGACCAGTACCGCCGACCGGGGTCTCTCCTGTGTGTGGAGCTTTCTCAGAGCCCGCACGTCCGACGGCCGACGCCGGCGTCGGCGGCACTGATGGTGAGCCCGTAGTGGGCGCAGACCGCCAGGTAGCGTGCGGCGTAGGCGCATCCGGCCGTGGAGGGTGACCCCGGGCCGTCCGCGGCAGGAGGGAGCCACTCACCGAGCGTTCCATCGCTCTTCGACCGGTTCACGGTACCGTCCACCGCGAGCAGGTTGAGCTCACGGTTGTTCGCGAACCCGGCCCGCGTGTCCGGGGTCCACGAGTGGGCTCCGTGGTCCCAGGCTGCTGCCAGAGGCACGACGTGGTCGATCTCCACCTCGTCGGGGGAGAGCGGGTCGCCGGTGTAGACGTCGACGGCGGTGCCGGTGGGGGACGGGCACCTGTCCGGGGCCGTGGCGGCGGGCGGGGACGCCGTGAAGACGTCCAGCATCATGATGTCGCGGGTCGTGCATACCGCCCCATCGGTCCCGGTGCCGTGCCACTGGTCCGTCCACCCGCCGAAATGGTCACGTGAGTAGCCCAGCACATGGACACGGCGTGCCTGGACCGTGAGTGTGTCCAATGCCTCCGCCACCGCGGTCATGTCGGTGTCGTGGGCGGCCCCGGTGCGGAATCCACCGGGATGGCGCAGCTGTGCAACGGCGGCAATGCCGACGATGGCGGCGAGGGCGCAGAGGAGGGCGGTGCAGACGACAGAAGCAGGTCGGGAGGCTCTCATGGTGAAGAGAGACTCTCCCGACCTGCTGGTGGGTTCCCGGGGGTGGGAACCGGGGTCGGCCGGTTATGCGGTGAAGCTAGGCCTTGCCCTCGGCGACCTCGGCCTCGGCCTGCTTACGGGCCGCGTCGAGGTCGGTGCTTTCCTTGGCGGTGAGCTTCGAGAAGCGGATGGCCTCGTCGAACTCATCGGTGATCTCCTTGGACGGCGGCGAGGTGGCCAGGGTCACGGCGATCATCAGGATGACGTTGATCGCGACACCCGGGATCATCTCGTACAGGTCGAACGGCTTGTCCATGACACCGAACTGCGGCAGGCCACCCCAGATGAAGGCGACGATGGCACCGCTGATGAGGCCCGCGGCGGCACCCTGCGCATTGAGCCTGCGCCAGTAGAGGGCGGCCACGATGACGGGGCCGAAGGAGGCGCCGAAGCCTGCCCAGGCGAACTCCACCAGCCCCAGGATCGCGGAATCCGGATCCAGTGCCACCAGCGCCGCGATCACGGCAACGATGACCACCATCACCCGGGACAGGTTCTGCAGCATCTTGTCCGAGGCGTTGCGGTTGATCAGTCCGGCGTAGATGTCCTCCACCAGGGCGGAGGCGACGACCAGCAGCTGCGACGAGACCGTGGACATGATCGCCGCGAGAACCGCGGTCAGGATCAGGCCGGCGATCAGCGGGTGGAACAGCACCTTCGCCATGTCGAGGAAGTTGGTCTCGTAGTTCGCCGTGTCGGAGAAGCTCGCGTCCCCGGTCTGGGCGAAGAACACGGGGGCGACCACCGCGATGAACACGGCGCCGATGAGGCACAGGAACATCCAGCTGACGCCCCAGCGGCGGCCGGCGGTGGCGTCCGACGGCTTGCGCATCGCCATGAAGCGCACGATGATGTGCGGCTGGCCGAAGTAGCCGAGGCCCCAGGCGAGGTTCGAGATGATGATGATGAACGCCGCCATGGCGGTGGTGTCGGTGAACGAGAAGAGCTTGAAGAACTGCGAGTTCGCGGAGAGCTCGTTGGCCACGTCACCGTAGGTGTTCTCGGTCTGGAACGTGAAGATCTGGGACGGGTCGTCCAGCGAGAAGATCGCGAAGATCGGGACCAGGATCAGTGCCAGGAACATCACGGAACCCTGCACCACGTCGGTGTAGGACACCGCGAGGAATCCGCCGACGAAGGTGTAGATGACGGTCACTGCACCGATGATCAGAAGTCCGGCGGTGTAGTCACCGTCGAAGCTGGACTCGAAGTAACGACCGCCGGCGACCATGCCGGAGGAAACGTAGAAGGTGAAGAACACCAGGATCACGATGCCGGCGACGATACGCAGCGTGTGGCTGTGGTCGCGCAGGCGGTTCTCCAGGAAGGAGGGGACCGTGATGGAGTTGTTGGAGATCTCGGTGTAACTGCGCAGGCGCGGGGCCACGATCTTCCAGTTGACCCAGCAACCGGCAAGGAGCCCGACGGCCATCCAGATCTCGGAGAAGCCGGACATGAAGAGCGCCCCTGGCAGGCCCATCAGCAGCCAGCCGGACATATCGGAGGCACCGGCGGAGAGTGCGGCGACGAACGGGTGGAGACCGCGGCCTCCCACCATGTAGTCCTCGTATTCTGTTGTCTTGGTGTAACTCCACACGCCAATGCCGAGCATGACGAGCAGATAGATCACCATGGCGATAATGAACCAGGTTGATTCACTCACCGGGACCTCCTCGATGTGTAGTAGCGGGTAACGTCTCGAATTATTTACCGCCCCCGGGGGTTTTCCGGAGACGGCACTGCTACGAGCGTTTCATGGACGGGCCCGGATATCCAGTCATTTAACGATAATCACCCATGATTCGCGCAGGATTCTGCCAGGTTCTTCTGCGGCGTTACCATCCGTGAACTGGGAAGAGCGCAACGGTCGATGTTGACCCCGGGAAATGTTCATTGGTCGCCGGAGACCCCGGGGGTATCCCGGCCGACTCCGTCATGGACGTCGTTGTAGTACTGCCCGTGTAACCGTGTCCGCCACGCGTGGTACACAAGGAGGGTGACTGAACACCGGGTACACCTTCTGTGGCTCGCTGGCCGTGGACTGCATCTCTGGGCCGAGCGGCTCGACGGACACGCCGCCGTCATGGACGCGGCGGACGTGGCCGAGGGCGACCTGGACGGGGAACTCCGGCGTCTGCTGTCGTCGAAGCCCCTGCGGCGCCGGGAGGGGATCCGCGTCGCCACCCCGAAGGGCAGGGTGAAGGTGCTGTCGTTGCCTACCCAGGCCTACACGCCCGACCAGGCGTTGGTCGTGCTGGGACGCCTGTCCCACTACCTGCGGACGGTCCCTGGAGCGCAGGACGCACAGGATGCGCAGGAGGGGGCCACCGCGAGCGGTGGACTCTCCGCCGAGGCGGTGTGGCTGGTGAAGCTCTACGACTTCCTGGTGGACATCATCCACGCCGGCCGGGTGATGGTGAAGATGCAGTTCTCCGACGGGCAGTGGTTCCCGTCCTGGTGCGTGGCCTCCAGTGGCGACCACAACCGGGTGCTCCACATGTTCCAGGCGGGTGCACCGGCCGTACTGACCATCAACGGAGGACCGGATGCGCTGCGCAGGGTCGCTGATGAACTGGTCCACTGCATGTGTGTCCGGCTTCTGGGCTCACGTATCGACGGTATCGGCGGTATGCCGGACAACCACTTCGTGTCGTCCCTGGTCTCCGGGGATCCGGATCCGCGGGCAACGCCGGCGGTCGCCGAGGCGTTGAACGAGTGGCGCACGTCGGCGAGGAGGGCGACCACGCGCATGGTGCTCTCCGTGGAGGAGCCTGATTCCCTGGAGGGAACAGTGACCGGTGCCGACCGTGACGGGGACCCACGGCGCTGGCGTGTCGGGATCCGGATGTCCGTCGACGACGGGCCGGCCGAGCCCGTCGTCGCGGCGGAGGCGTCGTCAGGGGTCCGGGGCTCGGTGAGGGAGGGGCTCGATCTGGCGTACCAGGCGTGGCCCCCGCTGAAGGACTGCGGCACGGCCCCCGAGGCGTGGCTACGTACCAGTGTGTGGTTCCCACCCCCGGAATCACTGACCGGTCGTCCGGAGAAGGACCGCACGGTGTTCCTGGCGATGACCGATGGTGAGGTGGAGCACCTGCTCTCCGAGGGGGTCCCGGCACTGTCCGGGTCCGGGATCGAGGTCCTCGTCCCGCGTGGATGGTCGGCGGTGCGCCCCAAGGTGACTCTGCGCGTCACCCCTGTCGGGCAGGGACCGGGTGCGGGCAAGATGGGGATGGACCAGGTGCTGTCCTTCGACTGGGCGGTGTCGGTCGCCGGCGAGGAACTCAGCGGGGCCGAGATGGTGGAGCTGCTGGACACGGCGAAAACCGTTGTGGAGCTCCATGGGCGGTACCTGCGGCTGGACACCAGGTCACTGGGCACGGCCAGGGCCTACTTCAAGCAGCTCCGCACCGCGGAGAAGGAGCGGCAGCGCGAACGGATGCGGCGTGCGGACCGCCGGTACGGGCCGGACGGGGGTTCCGCCGACGGCGATGCGCAGGGCCACCTCCGGCTCATCGACTTCCTGTCCTCCGACATCGACGCACCGGAGGGTACCGGTGTGCGCGAGGATGCCGGTGACCTCCGTATCGAGGCGGGTGGCTGGGTGGCGAGGATGCTCAGGGCGGCCATGCCGGGGGTCGGGGTCGGGGAGGACGGATCGTCCGCCGCGCCGCCACGCATCGACCCGCCCGAGCAGATCGCCACACCGCGCATGGTCCGTACCGACCTCCGCGACCACCAGCGCCGTGGCCTGAACTGGCTGGTGTGGATGTTCCGCCACCGGATCGGCGCGATCCTCGCCGACGACATGGGCCTGGGCAAGACCCTCCAGGTGCTCAGCCTGCTCGCCTGGGAGCGGGAGGCGGGCCTGGTGTCCGGGCCGACGCTGGTGGTTGCCCCGACCACGGTGCTGGACACCTGGCGCAGTGAGGTGGACACCCACGTCCCGGAGCTCTCCGTCCTGGTGGACCACGGTTCGGCGAAGGTGCCCACGGAGGAGTTCACGGAGCGCGCCGGGGCCGCGGACATCGTCCTGACGTCCTACGGGACGGCGGGGCGCAACCCGGAACGCTACAACATGCTGCGCTGGGGCAGGGTGGTGCTGGACGAGGCCCAGAACATCAAGAACCCCGGCACGTCCCAGAGTCAGGCGGTGCGGGAGCTCGCCGCCGATCACCGGCTCGCGTTGACCGGGACCCCGGTCGAGAACCGGCTGGCGGAGCTCCACTCGATCATGGACTTCTGCAACCCCGGGGTACTGGGCAGTGCGCAGTCGTTCCAGAACAGGCTGGCCATTCCCGTGGAGCGCTACCAGTACGGGGACGCCCGCGCGAAGCTCAGGCGCCTGGTGGAGCCCTTCATCATGCGGAGGGTGAAGAACGACGGCTCCGTGGGGTTGAACCTCCCGGAGAAGAACGAGTTGATCGACCTCGTCCCGCTGACCGAGGAGCAGGCCTCCCTGTACCAGGCGTACACCCAGGACATCGAGGAGCGGCTGGAGGCGTCCCAGGGCAGGGGACGCAGCGGGATCATCCTCGGCGCACTGGTGCGCATCAAACAGATCTGCAACCACCCGGCCCACTACATCGGCGACGGATCCGGGTTGTTCCGGGACGGGCAGCACCGCTCGAAGAAGGTCGAGCGGTTGTTCCAGATCGTCCGGGACGCCCTCGCCGAGGATCGCCGGGTGCTGGTGTTCACCCAGTTCCCGACCTTCGGTGAGATGCTCGCCCCGGAACTGTCACGGGAGTTCGCCACGGACGTTCCGGTGCTGCACGGCGGATTGTCACGCACGGCCCGCACCGGTCTCGTCGACTCCTTCCAGTCCGAGGACGGACCGAAGGTGATGATCCTGTCCACCCGCGCCGGGGGAACGGGAATCACGTTGACCCACGCCAGCGTGGTCGTCCACATCGACCGGTGGTGGAATCCCGCGGTGGAGGATCAGGCGACCGACCGCGCCTACCGCATCGGGCAGGCGCGGGACGTGACCGTCCATAAGCTGGTGTCCACCGGTACCCTTGACGAGAGGATCAACGATATTCTGCGCGCGAAGCGGGAACTCGCCGGCGACGTGGTCAGCACCGGAGAAGGCTGGATCGCCCGGTTGAACGACGAGGACCTCGCGGAACTGTGGCGTCTGAACAGGTCGTCGGTGGAACGGACGTCGGTCGGCGCGGACAAGGAAGGACGACAGTGAGTGACGGGGAACCACCGCACAGGTGGGATCGGCGTCGCCGGGGCCAGGGTACGGGCCGGCACCCGGGGGACGACCGCGGTCGGTTGGGTGTGCCCCAGCCCCACTGGGGCGACAATGTCGTGTCGGCGGACTTCAGCCGTGGCCGCGGGGGGACCGGGCAGTCGACGACGGTGCCCTCCCGCCCGGCGGTCCGGTCAGCGGAGGTCCCGCATGCCAGTGACCTGTCCAAGGAGAGCTGGGCGGCGACGATCGTCATGCGGACGGCGACGTCGCACGCCGATTCGGGGCGCCTGTCCAGGGGGAGGACCTACTTCAACAAGGGAAGTGTCCTGCAGTTCGACCATGAGCTCGGGTCCGTGACGGGCCTGGTCACGGGCACCCAGCTCGAACCTTTCGAGGTGCAGATCCGCTGGCGGCCGCTGTCCACCCGCCAGCTCGACTTCATCATCGGCGAATGCGGTGACCACCAGGAGAACCTGAGGCTGCTGCTGGCGGGGTCCCGCCCCCTCCCGGAGGTCTCCGCGGTCCTCTTCGGTGTCGACCAGTACATGGATTCCTGGTGCACCTGTCCGGACCACGGGAGTTTCTGCAAGCACCGGGTGTGCCTGTGCTACGCCCTCGCGGCGGAGTTCAGCCGGGATCCGGTGGCGTTCCTGGCCTGGCGGGGCATCGACGCCGACGCGTTGCTCCGGAAGGCGCGGGCCTCCGAGGAGGAAGGGGCGGCACAGCAGGCACAGGCCCCGGAGTCGGTGGAGTTCACCGAGCCGGAGACCGCCGGGGACGCCGGACCGGAGTTCGCCGGGCAGGATTCACCGGCGGATCCCGGCGACGGGACCCGGTACATGCCCGCCGAATTCTGGGGCAGCGTGGGCGACGTCCCGCAGTGGGAGCCCTTCGACGTCGACTTCGGTCTGGAGATGGGGGACCACACCAAGCGGGACGCGGCGATCAGGAAGTTCAGCTGGAACAACGTGGACCAGCTCCGCGTGCTCCACACTCTGACCCAGTGCTACGAGGTGCTCACGGACACCGACGGAATCGTCTCGGATTCGGAACAGGTGTTCGACAGGGAGCCGTGGCTGTCCGACCCGGCTGATAGAAGTGGGAACCATGACTGACATCCCAGCCAGCACCGCCACAGAGACACTGCCCCAGCGGCCACGGTCCGGAACGTTCCGGTTCCTGCACACCTCCGACTGGCAGTTGGGGATGGACCGCTGGTTCCTCGGTGAGGAGGCTGGGCCCCGGTACCGGGAGGCCCGCCTCAGTGTGATCGAGCGTCTGCTGGGGATTGCGGATGACCGGGGATGCTCGGCGGTCGTCGTCGCCGGGGACGTCTTCGACGACAACCTCGTCGACCCGGTCACCTGGCACCGGGCCGTCGACATCCTGCGGGATGCTCCTGTCCCGGTGTTCCTGCTGCCGGGCAACCACGACCCCTATGACGCGGCCAGCGTCTACCGGTCGAAGGAGTTCACGTCCCTGTCACCGACGGTCCAGGTCCTCTCGGACACGGAGCCACGGCCGGTGGAGGGAACCACGGCGCAGATCATCGGTGCTCCGCTGCTGTCGAAGTACATGAGCAACGACCCGGTCGCCGCCGCCATCGCGGAGACCAGGGCGCAGGACGCCGGAGCCGACCGTGCCACAGTCCGGATCCTGGTCGGGCACGGGGCGACGCAGTCGAGGGGGTCCGGGGAGGACCCCTCCGTCATCGATGTGGAGGCCGCGGCATCGGCCTGTACCGAGGGGGTGATCGACATGGTGGCGCTCGGCGACACCCATTCGGTGGTGAACCTGCACCCCTCGGGCACCGTCTGGTATTCGGGGAGCCCCGAGGTCACCGACTTCCGTGAACAGGACGGCGGGGGTGAGGGCAGGTCCGGGCACGCCCTGGTCGTGGACGTCACCCCGTCGGAGGCAGGTGCAGCCGGCGGTTCGGACGTCCGGGTCGAGGAGGTGGCCACCGGCTCGTGGCACTTCCTGGCGCTGTCGGCGGAGATCAACGGCAGGGACGACGTCGACGACTGGGTGGCGCGTCTCGGGGCGCTGGCGGACAAGCGCACCACGGTGGTCAAGTACGCACTGACCGGGTCGGTGGACCTGTCGACGTCGGCATGGCTGGACCGGGAGATGGACCGGCTCGGTCCCTCCTTCGCCGCGTTGTACCCGAGGCAGCGGCTGATGGACCTCCACGTGGTCCCCGGTGACGGGGAACTCGCCGATGCGGACTGGACCGGCGTCGTCGGTACCGCCGCCCGGGGGCTCGCCGATGGGGCGGCCGACGGGGACGAGGACGCCCGCGGTGCACTCCGCCTCCTCTACCGGCTCAGTGGACAGGGGGAGTGACCGGCCGTGCTGAAGATCAACTCACTGACACTCGACCATGTCGCAGGGGTCGCCACGGCACACCTGGAGATCCCGGAGTCCGGGGTGCTCGTGGTCCACGGGCCGAACGAGCAGGGCAAGTCGACCCTGCTGCGCGCCATCCGACTGCTCCTCGACAATGTTCCCACCGGCTCGAAGAAGAGGGAGGTCAAGGCGCTCAAGGACGTCTCCGCCGATGAGCCGACCACGATCACCGCCGACCTGACCGTCGGGGACCGTGAACTGGAGATCACCAAGTCCTACAACAAGGGCGGCGGCCGCTGTGAACTGCGCGTCACCGCACCGAGGGCCGAGAACCTCACCGGCCGTGAGGCCTCCGACCGCTTCGCCGACATCATGGCCACCGAGGTGGACGCAGCCCTGTTGGACGCGCTGACCATTGAACAGGGCGAGAGCATGGAGCTGCTTGCCGCGGCCGGGCTCGCACCGCTCGAACGTGCCCTGGGATCCTCCGCCGGCGACACCGGTCAGGACGACAACGCCGGATCCGCAGCCGGGGCCCCGGACGCTTCCGGGCTGGTCGACCGGATCGCTGCGGAACGTGCCCGCTACTACACGGCGACCGGCCGCCCCACGAAGGAACTCAAGGCCGCCGAGGACGAGTTCACCGATGCGCAGACCGAGCACGCCGCTGCACAGAGCAGGTACGACCAGGCGCAGGGGCTGATCACCGACCTGGAGCGCCTGCGCGCGGAGAAGGAGGGAATCGTTCGCCAGGAGCCCGCGGCCCTCGCGGACGCGGAGAAGGCCGCCAGCGACCTCGCAGCCGGCCGGGAAGCACAGGCGAAGCTCGAGAAGTACAGGGGTGAGGTCACCCGGGCATCCCAGGCACTGGAACTCGCACAGCAACGCCACCGTGTCCGCACGGAGAAGATCCGGGAGATAGAGACAGCCGGGAATGCACTGGAGCAGGCGGAGGAGGCCGTGCGCCAGGCCCGGGAGGCGGCTGACTCCGAACGGGAGCAGGAGAAGGAACTCCGGACCCGCTACGCCGCTGCCCGTCGGGCGTCCTGGACGGCGAAGGCCTACGTGGGCTACATGGAGGCGCTGCGGGCCCACCACACCGCCGTCGCAGCCCGTGATGCCGCGGCGCAGAAGAAGGAGGACGCCGAGGGCACTGCCGAGCAGGTCCGGGACATGGAACGGCAGGTCTCGGACAATCCCGCCACCGGGGACGCCGTCTCCGCCATCCATGCCGCGGCCGCGGAACTGCGTCGGGCGGAGAGCGTGCGTGATGCCGCGGCAACGACGGTGGGCATCACCGGGATTCCCGGGGTGGGGATCACCGTGGACGGTGATGACCGCACCCTCGATGACGGCACGGCCACGGTCCACGCCACCAGCCGCAGGGAACTGGTGCTCGGTGATTTCACCGTCACCGTGACCCCGGCGCACGACCTCGGGCAGGTGCAGGACGATGTCGACCGTGCACGCAGCACGCTGGACGGTGCACTGGCGGACGTGGGGGCCTCCACGGTGGAGGAGGCGGAGGAGCGTGCCGCTGCCCGGCGTGCCGGTGCCGAGCGGTTGGCGGAGCTCAAACTGGAACTCGGACGGGTTACCGGCGGGGTCCGGGTCGACGACCTCGCCAGGGCCCTGGACGAGTGCGTGGAGGAGGTCTCGGCGACCCGGTCCCGTGTCGGTGAGGCCCGTGGACGCATCACCACGGAGGATCCGGACGGTGAGGTTGACCTGCCGGGCATCGCGGCGGTGCGTGGCGGTCCCGGGGCGGAGACACCGCAGGACGAGGTGCCGCAGGACGGCGGTCCGCAGGTGGGGATTCCCGTGCTCCAGGAGCGGGCTGCCCAGGAGGAGCGGGCCGCCGAGTCAGTGCGCGAGGACCTTGATGCCCTGGCCCGGGCCGGTGCGGTGGTCCGGTTGGACGGGCGGGTGACCGAACGCGACCGGCAGGCCGCCCAGCTCGCCCGACTCACCACCGGCCTCGACGAGGCGAGGGAGGAGACGACGGACGAGGCCCTCGCCACTGAGGTGGCGCAGGGGGAGCAGGACAGGGAGTCCGCCGAGCAGGCGCTGCAGCAGGTCACCGATGAACTGGAGTGTTCCGGGGCCGTCGCAGTTACCGACCTCAGCGTCCTCGAGGGGCTTGCAGACGGCGCCCGGTCGCGGGTCGACAGGCTACGGGAACGTTCCGAGTCCGTGAGCCTCGACATCTCGCGTGCCAACGGTGCGCTCGGGGAGCACAGCGGAGTCGCCGAACGCAGGGAGGAGGCCGAGGCCAGGCTGCAGCGGGCACAGCGGTACCGCGACCGTGTCACCGAGCGTGCCACGGCGGCCGATGTGCTCCACCGGGCGGTGGAGCAGGCCCGGAGTGATGCCCGCCAGCGGTACGAGGCACCGTTCCGCCGGTCCTTCGAGAAGCTCGCGCTGACCCTCTACGGCCGTGCGGTGGACTTCGAGTTCGACGAGGACCTCGGGGTGTCCCGCCGCGTGCTGGACGCGGCCGCCCTCGACACCGCCCAACTGTCCGGCGGCGCACAGGAGCAGATCGCCGTGCTCAGCAGACTCGCGGTCGCCGACATCGTCGGCGGGGGAGACGCCGTCCCGATCATCATCGACGATGCCCTCGGGTTCTCCGACGCCGGGCGTGTCCAGCGGATGAACCTCGTACTGTCGCAGCTCGGGATGTCGCACCAGATCATTGTGCTGACCTGTGACCCCGCGCGGTTCGACAGCGTCCCCGGCGCCACCATGACCTCGATGGACACCGTGCGCAACCAGGGGGTGTGACACATGGAGAACGGGGTGCCCACCACCGAAGAACGATGGTGGGCACCCCGTGCGGGTGTGCCCCCGAGACGATTCGAACGTCCGACCGCTGGTACCGGAAACCAGTGCTCTATCCCCTGAGCTACGGAGGCAATGCAGGCAACTATAGCACCGCCCAACCGCGCACCCGCAAAACCCCCGTACGGGACGCGATTCACCGTCCCCGCACCCCGACTTGTTACTCTCATTGACTGTGACTCCAGCTGAACTTGCCTCCATCATCACCGGCACCGCCCGTGCCGTCCTCACCGACCACGGGTTCGACGCCGACGTCGTCCCCGAACAGGCAACGGTTGAGCGACCCCGTAACCCGGAGCACGGCGACTACGCCACCAACATCGCCCTGCAGACCGCCAAGAAGGCTGGAACGAACCCCCGCGAACTGGGCACCTGGCTCGCTGAGGCCCTCGCAGAGGTCGACGGCGTCGACGAGGCCAGTGTCGCCGGCCCCGGTTTCATCAACATCCGCCTCGCCGCCGACGCCCAGGGCAAGCTCGTCACCGACATCCTCGCCGCCGGTGAGTCCTTCGGCACCGGCACCGAGTTCACCGGCCAGAGGATCAACCTGGAGTTCGTCTCCGCCAACCCCACCGGCCCGATCCACCTCGGCGGCACCCGCTGGGCGGCCGTCGGGGACTCCCTCGGCCGGATCCTCGCCGCACGCGGAGCCGAGGTGACCCGCGAGTACTACTTCAACGACCACGGCACCCAGATCGACCGCTTCGCGCGCTCGCTGGTCGCCGCCGCCCAGGGTGACCCGGCCCCGGAGGACGGCTACGGCGGTGACTACATCGGCGACATCGCCGAGCAGGTCACGGCGGCGAATCCGGCGTGGGCCGACGGCGATGCAGCACAGATCCAGGAGCTCTTCCGCTCCCAGGGTGTGGACCTGATGTTCGAGCACATCAAGCGCACCCTCGCCGAGTTCGGCACCGAGTTCGACGTGTTCTTCCACGAGAACGCCCTGTTCGAGTCCGGAGCCGTGGACCGCGCCATCACCACCCTGAAGGACAACGGCAACCTGTACGAGTCCGAGGGGGCATGGTGGCTTCGCAGCAGTGACTTCGGCGACGACAAGGACCGCGTGGTCATCAAGTCCGACGGCAATGCCGCCTACATCGCCGGCGACATCGCCTACATCGCCGACAAGATCGAGCGCGGCCACGACCTGTGCATCTACATGCTCGGGGCCGACCACCACGGCTACATCTCCCGCCTGACGGCCGCGGCCCAGGCACTCGGCTACAACGCCGACCAGGTCGAGGTCCTCATCGGCCAGATGGTCAACCTGGTCCGTGACGGCAGGGCCGTGAAAATGTCGAAGCGCGCCGGAACCGTGATCACCCTCGACGACCTCGTCGAGGCCATCGGTGTGGACGCCGCCCGGTACGCGTTGATTCGCTCGTCCGTGGACTCCTCCCTGGACATCGACATGGCGCTGTGGGCCAGCCAGTCCAACGACAACCCCGTGTTCTACGTCCAGTACGGCCATGCCCGCCTGTGTTCCCTGGCACGCAAGGCCGACGGCAACGGGGTCTCCCTGCCCAGCGACCTGTCCACCCTGGACCTGTCCCTGCTCGACCACGACCGCGAGGGCGACCTGATCCGTACCCTCGGCGAGTTCCCCGCCGTGGTCGCCACCGCCGCGGAACTGCGTGAACCCCACCGGATCGCCCGCTACGCCGAGCAGCTGGCGGGAACATTCCACCGCTTCTACGACTCCTGCCAGATCCTGCCGAAGGCGGACGAGCCCACCGGGGACGACACCGCCCCGGTGTTCCTCGCCCGCCTCGCCCTCGCCGCGGCGACCCGTCGCGTCCTCGAGAACGCGCTGTCGCTGGTGGGCGTCTCGGCGCCCGAAAGGATGTGATCCGCGCCCATGGACATGGACGTGCATTTCCCGGACGCCCCCCTGCGCAAGCGCACCGACACCCTGGAGGAGTTCAACACGATCCCCTCCCATGTCTTCCCCGCCACCACCCGCCGTTCCGGTGACGGTGGGCTGGTCATCGGGGGAGTCGCGCTGGCCGATCTCGCCGGGGAACACGGCACCGCGCAGTTCGTGATGGACGAGGCGGACTTCCGGGCCCGCTGCCGTCGGCTTGCCGCGGCCTTCGGCGGGGGACACCACGTCCACTACGCCTCCAAGGCGTTCCTGTCGCGCACCGTGTGCCGCTGGATCGACGAGGAGGGTCTCGCCCTGGACGTCGCCAGCCACGGTGAGCTCGCCGTGGCACTGGCCGCGGACTTCCCCGTCGGCCGGATCACCGTCCACGGGAACAACAAGTCGGTGGAGTTCCTCACCGCAGCGGTGTCCGCCGGGGTGGAGCTCATCGTCATCGACTCGCCGACCGAGATCGACCGGCTCGCCGGCGTCGCCCGGGACCTCGGCAGGACGCAGGACGTCCTGGTCCGCGTGAAGCCCGGGGTCCACGCCGACACCCACGAGTTCATCGCCACCAGCCACGAGGACCAGAAGTTCGGGTTCTCGCTGGCCTCCGGCTCCGCGGAGAACGCCTGCCGGACCTGCCTGGACACCGACAGCCTGCGGTTGCGCGGCCTGCACTGCCACGTGGGATCCCAGGTGTTCGACGCGGATGGATTCGCCCTGGCCGCCGACCGGCTGCTCGGACTGTGGACCCGCCTCGTCAGGGCCGACGGGGACGGCAACACCATCGACATCCTTGACCTCGGCGGCGGCTACGGCATCGCCTACACCCCTGACCAGGAGGAACTCGACGTCGAGTCGGTCGCCGACGACCTGCTGGCACGGGTCAGGGCGAAGGCCGCGTCCTACGGAGTGACCCCGCCGGTCGTCAACGTCGAGCCGGGACGCGCGGTGGTTGGGCCGTCCACCGTCACGGTGTACACCGTCGGCACCGTCAAGGACGTCCACACCTCCGACGACACCGTGCGGCGCTACATCTCGGTCGACGGGGGCATGAGCGACAATATCCGCCCCGCCCTCTACCAGGCCGAGTACGACTGCCGGCTGGCGAACCGGGTGGCCACCGGGGACCTGGTGCCCACCCGCGTGGTCGGCAGCCACTGCGAGTCCGGTGACATCCTCGTCAATGACGCCCTGATGCCCGACGACATCGCCCCCGGCGACCTGCTCGTCATCCCCGCCACCGGTGCGTACTGCTACA
Organism: Corynebacterium sp.; assembly: GCF_052107835.1. GTDB lineage: Bacteria > Actinomycetota > Actinomycetes > Mycobacteriales > Mycobacteriaceae > Corynebacterium. The sequence goes on along the minus strand of NZ_JBQEDF010000001.1, from coordinate 66,435 downwards.
TGATGGCCTCGCGCTACAACATGATGACCAGGCCTCCGGTGGTGGTCGTCAACGACGGTGCCGCGCAGGTGATGATCCGGCGGGAGACCGTCGAGGACGTGTTGGCGCTGGAGAATTTCTGATGGTTTATCATCGACAAGTATTCGACATAACCCACTCGACACAATCACGGGAGAGTAATGGCTGATCAGGCTGACAACAATGCCACCGGGTCCACCGTCGGCGTAGCACTGCTGGGCATGGGCACCGTCGGTACCGAGGTGCTGAACATCCTCACCGACAACGAGGCCGACTTCACCGCGCGGACCGGTGGGACGATCGAGGTCAGGGGCATCGCCGTCTCCGACCTGTCGAAGCCCCGCCCCGGCGTCGACGCCTCCCTGCTGACCGACGACGCCCTGGGCCTGGTCACCCGGGACGACATCGACCTGGTCATCGAGGTCATCGGCGGCATCGACTACCCGCGGACGGTGGTGCTCGGCGCGCTGCGTGCCGGCAAGTCCGTGGTCACCGCCAACAAGGCCCTGGTCGCCGCCCACTCCAACGACCTCTCCGCCGCCGCGGACTCCTCCGGCGCCGACCTCTTCTTCGAGGCGGCCGTCGCCGCGGCGATCCCCGTGGTCGGCCCGCTGCGCCGCTCCCTGGCCGGCGACAAGGTCAACCAGGTCATGGGCATCGTCAACGGCACCACGAACTTCATCCTCGACGCGATGTACAAGCGCGGGGCGTCCTACGACGAGATGCTCGCCGAGGCCACCGCCCTGGGCTACGCCGAGGCCGACCCCTCCGCCGATGTCGACGGCTACGACGCCGCGTCCAAGGCCGCCATCCTCGCGTCCCTGGCCTTCCACTCGGAGGTGTCCGCCACTGACGTGCACTGCGAGGGTATCCGCTCGATCAGCGTGGACGACATCGAGGCGGCCAAGGCCGCGGGCTGCACCATCAAGCTGCTCGCGATCTGCGAGCGCCTCACCGACGGGGACGGCGCCGAGTCGGTGTCGGCCCGTGTGTACCCGGCCCTGCTGCCGCTCGAGCACCCGCTCTCCAGCGTCTCGGAATCCTTCAACGCCATCTTCGTCATCGCCGAGTACGCCGGGCGGCTGATGTTCTACGGCAACGGCGCCGGCGGTGCCCCGACCGCCTCCGCCGTCCTCGGTGACGTGGTCGCCGCGGCCCGCAACATCGTCCACGGTGGACGCGCCCCCGGCATGTCGACCTACGCCAACCTGCCGGTCGGGGACTTCGGGCAGGTGCGTACCCGGTACCACGTGGACATGATCGTCGAGGACCGCCCCGGCGTCCTCGCCGAGGTCTCGTCGACCTTCTCGGTCCACGGCGTCTCCCTGAAGACCGTGCGGCAGGAGGAGGCCGGCTCCGACGGATCCCGCCTGGTGGTCATCACCCACCACGCCACCGAGCATGACCTGGAGTCCACCGTCGAGGACCTCAAGAGCATCGACGCGGTGAATTCCGTGCGCAGCGTGATCCGAATGGAAGGCAACTGATGACCGACAACCGCACCCCGGTGCTCCACCACTGGACGGGCCTGATCAACGAGTACCGCGACTGGATGCCATTCGCGGCCGACTGGGAGCCCGTCACCCTCAATGAGGGCGCGACCCCGTTGATCAGGGCGAACCACATCTCCGAGATCACCGGGTGCGATGTGTGGCTGAAGGTGGAGGGCGCCAACCCCACCGGGTCCTTCAAGGACCGCGGCATGACCGTGGCCGTCACCGACGCCGTCCACGCCGGGAAGAAGGTGCTCATGTGCGCCTCCACCGGCAACACCTCGGCCTCCGCCGCCGCGTACGCCGCACGGGCGGGCATTTCCTCGGCGGTGCTGATCCCGGAGGGCAAGATCGCCCAGGGCAAGCTGTCCCAGGCCGTCATGCACGGTGCGAAAATCATCCAGGTCAAAGGAAATTTCGACGACTGCCTCGAGCTCGTCCGCAAGACCACCACGGATTTCCCGGAGATCGCCCTGGTCAATTCGGTGAACCCGATGCGTATCGAGGGCCAGAAGACCGCCGCCTTCGAGATCGTCGACGCCCTCGGCGACGCCCCCGACATCCACGCCCTGCCGGTCGGTAACGCCGGCAACATCACCGCCTACTGGAAGGGCTACAGCGAGTACGCCGACGCCGGTGTGTCCACCCGTCGCCCGATCATGCTGGGTGTGCAGGCGGCCGGGGCGGCACCGCTGGTCAGCGGGGAACCGGTCCTGAACCCCGAGACCGTGGCCACCGCCATCCGGATCGGCAACCCGGCGTCCTGGCACCAGGCCGTCGCCGCCAAGGAGGAGTCAGGGGGAACCTTCCGCGCCGCCACCGACGAGAAGATCCTCGAGGCCTACCGGTTGATCGCCGCACGTGAGGGGGTGTTCGTCGAACCGGCGTCGGCATCGTCGGTCGCCGGACTGCTCGCAACCCACGCCGAGGGTGGGATCGAGCCCGGCCAGCGCATCGTCTGCACGGTCACCGGCCACGGCCTCAAGGATCCGACGACCGCGCTGAGCGAGATGCCGGAGCCCACCCCCATCGACGTGGACACCAACGCCGTCGCAGAGGCCCTGGATCTCGCATGACCCCGGGGATGACCTCAGGTAACACCGCGGCCGCGGTCCCCGGTGCCGGTGCGCTGCGGCGCGTCCCCACCGGCCGCACGGTCACCGTGCGTGTCCCGGCGTCCACAGCGAACCTCGGACCGGGCTTCGACTCGCTGGGACTCGCCGTGGGACTCTACGACGTCGTCGAGGTCGAGGCGGTGGACTCCGGGCTGGAGATCACCGTCCGGGGCGAGGGGGAGGGCGAGGTCCCGCTCGACGAGCGCCACCTGGTGGTCCGTGCCCTGCGCTCCGGACTCCGCGAGGCCGGTGTCACCGTCGGGGGACTGCGTGTCACCTGCCACAACAGCATCCCGCACTCCCGCGGGCTGGGCTCGTCCGCGGCCGCTGCCGTTGCCGGGGTCGCTGCCGCCAGTGGCCTGGCCGGCGGCGACTCCGCGACCGGTGCCCTGGACGACGACACCGTGATCCAGCTGTCCTCCGCCTTCGAGGGACACCCGGACAACGCGGCCGCCTGCGTGCTCGGTGGGGGAGTCGTCTCCTGGACGAACATCCCGATCGACGGCCGGAGTGCACCGGAGTACCACGCCGTTCCGGTGCCGGTCCACGCCAGTGTCTCCGCCACGGCTCTGATCCCGGACTTCCACGCGTCCACCGAGGCGGTCCGCCGGGTGCTGCCCAGCGATGTCTCCCACCAGGACGCCCGGTTCAACGTCTCCCGTGCGGCATTGCTGCCGGTGGCGTTGAGTACCCGGCCCGACCTGCTGTGGGAGGCGACCCGAGACCGGCTGCACCAGCCCTACCGCGCCGAGGTCCTCCCCGTCACCACGGAGTGGGTCAACCGGCTGCGCAACCTCGGTTACCCCGCGTTCCTGTCCGGGGCGGGCCCGACGGTGATGGTGCTGTCGACCACACCGGTGGACGCCGCGCTGCTGGACGAGGCGAGGGGCCGCGACATCGCGGTGCTCGAGACGGGCATCGGGCAGCGGGCGACCGTCGAGGTCGCCTGAACCACCCGGCCGCCGTCAGTCCCGCTCGCCGGGGCTGCGCAGCTTGATGATCTCGAACTCGTCGGAGGACAGGTGGCTGCGCAGGTCCTTCTTGTCGAACTTGCCCACCGAGGTCTTGTCGATGCTGTCGACGAACGTCCAGTACTCCGGCGCCATCCAGCGCGGCACCTTCTCGGCCACACCGGCGGACAAGCGTCGGGCGGTCTCCCGGTCCCGGTCGATCCCGGGAACGGTCACGACCACGGCCAGCGGACGCTGCCCCCACCGTTCGTCCGGCATCCCGATGACCGCGGCTTCGGCGACGACGGGGGACTCCATCACGATGTTCTCCAGGATCGCGGAGTAGATCCACTCACCCCCGGAACGGATGGTGTCGGTCTGGCGGTCATGGACGGTGAGGAAGCCGTCCTGCGTGATCGTCCCGATGTCCCCGGTGCGCAGCCAGCCGTCATCGGTGAAGCGGACGGCGGCGTCGTCCTCGTCGTCGACGTCGGATCCGCGGAAGCGGTGGGCGACGCCGCCCTCCTCCGCGGCGGGCGAGCGGTGGTAGTCCGTGGTCACCCAGTTGCCACGCACCTGGATCTCTCCACTGGAGCGGTCGTTCGGGGGCAGCGCGGTGCCGTCGTCGGCGACGATCCGGAATTCCATGCCGACCGGGAAGCGCCCCTGGCTGTCGCGGTAGCGGCGCCGGGCCGCGCCGCCCACACCCACCGGGGGACGCGCCACGGTACCCACCGGGCCCGTCTCGGTCATTCCCCAGGAGTGGGTCATGTCCACGCCGTAGCGCTCCTCCCACGCGTCGATCAGGGCGGGGGGAACGGGTGATCCGCCGGAGATGATCTCCTGCAGGCTCATCTTCTCCGGGGGATGCTTCTGGTAGTGGACGACGAGCTGCATCCACACCGTCGGGGCACCGTGGGCCATGCGTGGCATCGCATCGGCGATGACGTGCGCCAGGTGCTCCGGTGAGGCGTTTCCGCCGGGGAGGACCAGCGGTGTGCCGGCCATCAGCGCGGCAACGGGGACACCCCAGCTCAGGACGTGGAAGATGGGGACGGTGCACAGGAAACTGTGCCCGTTGCGCACGCCGAAGGAGTCCGGTGTGCGCAGGTTCATGGCGTGCAGCCACATCGAGCGGTGGGAGAAGGCCACGCCCTTGGGGGATCCCGTCGTCCCGGTGGAGTACAGCAACGCCGCCGGCGAGGTTTCCGGCAGCTCGGGCCAGTCGTACGTGGTCGCCCGTCCGTCCAGCATCTCCTCGAAGTCCAGGACGGTGATGTCGTCCCGTCCGGTCTGCGTGACCGTGTCCCGGATGTCGGCAAGTGCCCCGGGGCCGCCGGTGCCGGTGATCACCAGGGTGTGGACGGTGGGGCACTCGGCCAGAACCCCGGTGATCAGCGACGAGAGGCGGGGGGACGCCACGATCACCCGGTCGCCGGCGTGGTTGATGACGTGCACGAGCTGGTCGACGACGAGGTTGGGGTTCAGGGGGTGGAAGACCGCGCCCATCGAGGTGACCGCGAACATGGTCTCGAGGTGTTCGGTCATGTTCGGCATCAGCGTGGCCACCCGTTCCCCGGTGCCGACCCGGGCGTGATCGCCGAGGGCGTGGGCCAGTGCCGCGGCCCGGGCGCCGATCTGGGCGAACGTGGTGTCCTCGGAGTGGTCGGCGTAGTAGGTGCGGGCGGTGGTTGAGCCGTGGACAGTGCGGCCGTACTCGAGGATCCGCGACATGATCAGCGGGTATTCCCCCATCGTCGACTCCATCAGCGGGGCTGAGGGGTCGTGGGTGCCGTCGGTAGCGTCAGTGCCGTCCATGGTTGTCAAGGATAGGGGACGGGGTAATCGGGCGGGTGGACGACAGGCGGCAGCGTGGGGTCTGCGACAACGCCCGCGGATCACCGGGGGCTCAATTAGTGGAGTTGCCGTCCGGTGGTGGTATTGTGTTCCTGGAGAACCACCCACCGCCATCCCGTCGGCTCCTGGGGAACCAGGTCCGAACAACAACGGTCCGAGACGGTGGGGGGTCATCCGGATCCACGGGAAGCATCACGGGATTCTTCATCGTCACCGGGCTTCACTCGTCTGCCCCCAGTTACCGGGAGCGAGTCCCGTGGTATCCGTCCACAATAAGACGACTCACGAGAGCACGTCACCTCCCGTTGTCCTGTCGCCGGTGGTCCCGCGCACGCTGTTGGGTGTGTGCGGACGTCGCGGCGTCCCCTGTCCCACGGCTGTGTCCGGGTGCGGGTGTGAGGGCCATGCGCAGGAGGTGAACCGAAAGGACACCTGTGACTTTGCCTGACATCGTCTCCAGGGCACAGAACGACGGACTCGCCAGCCTGAAGCTGACGGAACTGAAGCAGATCGCCACGTCGCAGGGCCTGCGCGGGACGTCGGGAATGCGTAAGGGGGATCTGGTTTCGGCGATCGCCGCGGCCGGGGTAGGGGGACCGGCCCGCAAGGCTCCGGCACAGCCCGAGAAGGCACCGAAGGCCGAGCCGCCGGAGAGCACTCCGGCACAGGCCCCCGACAAGGCACCGGAGGCGGAGAACGCACCGGTGAAGGACGATCAGCCCAGGGAGAAGAACCAGGACATGACGGCCGGAGATTCATCGGACGACCGCAACGACAGCAATGACGACCAGAATGCCGAGGAGGGTGGACGCCGGGGGCGTCGCAACCGCCGGAACCGGCGCAACAGGGGCAAGGGCGGCCAGGGCGGGAACGACAACCAGGGCAACCAGAACAACCGCCAGCGCGGCGGACGCAACGACCGGGGTGACCGCAACGACCGCAACGACCGGGGTGACCGCAACGACCGTAACGATCGGGGCGACCGCAATGACCGGGGCGACCGCGGCGGCAGGCAGAACCAGAACAACCAGAACAACCAGAACAACGGCGGCAACAACGAGCCCCCGACCCCGGTGGCCGGCATCCTGGACTTCGCCGACGCCAACACCGCATTCATCCGCACCACCGGCTACCACGCGGGTACGACGGACATCTACGTCCCGATCCAGATGGTCCGCAAGTACGGCATGCGCCAGGGCGACGCCATCACCGGTTCGATCCGCCCCGGTGCCAAGAGCCAGCAGGCGGGAGGCGGGGGACGCGGCCGCAACCGTCAGAAGTACACCCCGCTCAACACGGTCGACACCGTCAACGGACTGACCCCGGACCAGGCGCAGCAGCGCCCCAAGTTCAACAGCCTCACCCCGCTGTACCCGAACCAGCGGCTGCGCCTCGAGACGGAGCCGAAGATCCTCACCACCCGCATCATCGACCTGATCATGCCCATCGGCAAGGGGCAGCGCGCGCTGATCGTCTCCCCGCCGAAGGCCGGCAAGACCACGATCCTGCAGGACATCGCCAACGCGATCGCGGTGAACAACCCGGAGTGCTACCTCATGGTCGTCCTCGTCGACGAGCGTCCCGAGGAAGTCACCGACATGCAGCGCAGCGTGAAGGGCGAGGTCATCGCCTCGACCTTCGACCGCCCGCCGAACGAGCACACCTCCATCGCCGAACTCGCCATCGAGCGGGCGAAGCGCCTGGTGGAGCAGGGCAAGGACGTCGTGGTCCTGCTGGACTCGATCACCCGTCTGGGCCGCGCCTACAACAACTCCTCGCCGGCCTCGGGCCGCATCCTGTCCGGCGGTGTGGACTCCAACGCCCTCTACCCGCCGAAGCGGTTCCTCGGCGCGGCACGCAACATCGAGCACGGCGGATCGCTGACCATCATCGCCACGGCGATGGTGGAGACCGGTTCCGCCGGCGACACGGTCATCTTCGAGGAGTTCAAGGGCACCGGCAACGCCGAGCTCAAGCTCGACCGGAAGATCTCCGAGCGCCGGATGTTCCCGGCGGTGGACGTCAACCCGTCCGGCACCCGCAAGGACGAACTGCTGCTCGGCCCGGACGAGGCCCGCCTGATGCACAAGCTGCGGCGCATCCTCTCGGCGCTGGATCCGCAGGCCGCCATCGAGCTGCTGATCAAGCAGCTGCGCAAATCGAAGACGAACCGCGATTTCATGCTGCAGATCGCGTCCTCGGCGCCGCTGGCGGGTGAAGACGATGAGTGATCTTGCGGGGTCCCCCTCCAAGGTCGACGACATCCTCTCGGAGTACCAGGGTCTGGAGATGCAGCTCGCGGACCCGGAACTGCACAATGATGCGTCCGCGGCGCGGAAGGTCGCCAAGCGTTTCAGTGAGCTGCAGCCGGTCATCCAGACCTACAACAAGCTGGTGCAGGCCCGCGAGGACCACGAGGTCGCCGCGGAGATGGCCGGCGAGGACGCGGACTTCGCGTCCGAGGCCGAGCGCCTGTCCGCCGAGATCCCGGGTCTCGAGGAGAAGCTGACCGACCTGCTGGCCCCGCGCGACCCCCACGACGGTGACGACGTGGTCATGGAGATCAAGTCCGGTGCCGGTGGCGAGGAGGCTGCCCTGTTCGCCGGGGAACTGGCCCGTATGTACCAGCGCTACGGCGAGAAGCACGGCTTCACCTTCGAGGTCCTCGACGTCAACGAGACCGACCTCGGCGGGGTCAAGGACATGACCATGTCCGTGCGGGCGAAGCAGCCCGGCCGAGACGGTGCGTGGAGCGTCTTCAAGTACGAGGGCGGTGTCCACCGGGTGCAGCGTGTCCCGGTGACCGAGTCCCAGGGCCGCATCCAGACCTCCGCCGCCGGGGTGCTGGTCTACCCGGAGCCCGAGGAGGTCGAGGACGTCGAGATCGACGACAAGGACATCCGCGTGGACGTCTACCGCTCCTCGGGTAAGGGTGGTCAGGGAGTGAACACCACGGATTCCGCGGTGCGCATCACCCACCTGCCCACGGGCATCGTCGTGACCTGCCAGAAGGAGCGCTCCCAGATCCAGAACCGGGCGCGCGCCATGCAGGTGCTCGCCGCCCGCCTCCAGCAGATGAAGGAGGAGGCGGCGGATGCGGTGGCCGCCGAGGGGCGCGCCGCACAGATCCGGACGATGGACCGTTCGGAGCGCATCCGCACCTACAATTTCCCGGAGTCCCGGGTGTCCGACCACCGTATCGGCTACAAGGCCAATAACCTCGACGCTGTCCTCGACGGCGACCTGGACGCCCTGTTCGGTGCCCTGTCGGAGGCTGAGCGGCAGAGCCGGCTGGAAGCCGGGGAGTAGTCGGCAACCGTGGTGGCAACGGTCTCGGAGGCACTCCGGTCCGCCGTGGGGGAGCTCACGGAGGCCGGGGTGGAGTCGGCCGCACATGACGCCCGCGCGTTGATGGCGCAGGCCCTGTCCGAGTCCCGCGGTGAGCGGGTCGGTCCGATGGACCTGGTGCTGCGGGGGAGTCACCCCACACCGGAGGACTTCCCCGGGATGCTCGCCCGGCGTGTGGCCCGGGAACCGCTGCAGTGGATCCTGGGGACCGGAACCGTGGCCGGACTGGATCTGGCGGTGGGGCCGGGCCTGTTCATCCCCCGTCCCGAAACTGACCTGCTGATCGACTGGGCCGCGGGGGAGGCGCAGCGGCGTGCGGCACTGTCGGACGGCACCGGTGGGCGGGACGCGGCACTGGTCGCACGCATCCTCCCGCGCACCCTCACCGTGGTCGACCTGTGCAGCGGACCGGGGACGATCGCCCTGGGGACCGCCCACCTGATGACCGCCCGTGGGCTGGCGGACATCCTGGATATCCGTGTGGTGGGCCTGGAGATCAACGGCGCCGCCGTGGATGCCGCGCGTGCCAACACACTGTCGTGGAAGGACGCCGGACACGTGGACGACCGCATCGCCGTGGAGTTCCACGTGGCGGACGTCTCGTCCCCCGATGCCGTCATCGGCCTGGGATTCGTCGCGTCCGGCGACATCGTCGTCTCCAACCCGCCCTACGTGCCGGAGACGACCGAGGTGTCTCCGGAGGTCGCCCGGGATCCCCGCGAGGCGGTGTTCTCCGGCGAGGACGGTCTGGAACTGATGCGCCCGTTGTCCCACGTCATCGATATGGTCGCCGCCCCCACCTCGGTCGTCGGCGTCGAGCACGATGACGGCACCGGGCAGGGGGTGCGGGACCTGCTGGCCGGCGTCGGGGTGCGGGACCTGGTCCAGCACCGTGATTTCGCCGGCCGCGACCGGTTCGTGACCGGGCGGGTGCACCGCGACCCCGGGCACCGCCCGGCACGGTAACGGGACGGACCTGGCGCGGGTCTAGAGTGAACACGATAGTGTAACGGCAACCAGACGATGTGAAGGGACGAACCGGACGGCCATGGCACAGACCTACGACTGCACAGATTCCGAGGGCCGGACGAAGGGGCTCGCTGCAGCCCTGGGTGCCGTGAAGGGCGGACGTCTCGTGGTGCTGCCCACCGACACGGTCTACGGGATCGGTGCGGACGCCTTCGACAACGCTGCGGTGAGTGCCCTTCTGCGTGCCAAGCACCGGGGATCGGACATGCCGGTTCCGGTGCTGATCGGATCCTGGTCGACGGTCGCCGGACTGGTGCGGGACGACAACGAGACCCTGCGTCTGCTCACCGAGGCGTTCTGGCCGGGTGGGCTGACGATCGTCACCCACCAGGCACCCAGTCTGCCGTGGAACCTGGGGGACACGCGGGGGACCGTGGCCCTGCGCATGCCCCTGCAGCCGTTGGCCATCGACCTGCTCCAGCAGACCGGCCCCATGGCCGTGTCGAGTGCGAACATCTCCGGGAACCCGGCCGCGCTCTCGGCGGCCCAGGCCGCCGAGCAGCTGGGCGACTCGGTGTCGGTGTACCTGGACTCCGGTCCTGCGGAGATCGGGACGGCGTCGACGATCGTGGACCTGTCGGGGATGCGTCCCCGGATCCTGCGCGAGGGCGCGATCCCGGCCGGACGCGTCGCGGAGGTGCTCGGTGTCTCCGCCGCGGCCCTGCTGGACGACGGGTCCGGTGCGTCGGATAGCGGGGTGGCCAGGGGATGACCGTTCTTGCGGCGACCTCGTCCGGGGTGGGAGTCCCGTTCCGTGAACTGGCGCTGGTTGTGCTCGTCGGGCTGGTCACCACGTACCTCACCACCGGTATCATCCGGATGCTGATGCTGCGGTTCGGCCGGCTCGCCGCGCCACGTGCGCGCGACGTCCACACCGTTCCCACGCCCCGGTTGGGCGGCGTGGCCATGTTCACCGGCTTCGTGGTCGCCGTCCTGCTGGCCAGTCAGCTCCCGGCGCTGAACCGCGGGTTCCCCCCGATCACGCCGGACATGATGGCCGTGCTGTCCGCGGCCTTCGTCATCGTCATTGTCGGAGTGGTCGACGACCTCTTCGACATTTCGTGGGTGCTGAAACTCGGCGGCCAGATCGCCGGTTCCGTGGTGATGAGCATGGCGGGATTGTCCTGGTACCTGATCTACGCGCCCTTCGGCGGGGGAACCACGGTAATCCTCGATCAGGTCCAGTCAACCGTCTTGACTGCGCTGTTGACCGTGGCGATTATCAACGCGATGAACTTCGTTGACGGGTTGGACGGACTGGCGGCCGGCCTGGGCGCGATCGCTGCCGGGACGCTGCTGATCTACTCGCTGACGATCCTCCACGACCAGGGCGGCACCGTGAGTGCCTACCCGCCCGCGATGATCTCCGCCGGACTGCTGGGCGTGTGCCTGGGGTTCCTCCCGCACAACTTCTCGCCCGCGCGGATCTTCATGGGGGACTCCGGATCGATGCTGATCGGCCTCCTGTTGGCCGCTGCCAGTGTGTCCGCGTCCGGACGGATCAACATGGCGCTGTACGGTCCGGTGGACATCCTGGCCCTGCTGACCCCGATGCTGGTGGTCATCGCCGCCCTGTTCATCCCGATGCTCGACCTGCTGATGGCGGTTTTCCGCCGGCTGCGGGCGGGGAAGAGCCCCTTCGCCCCCGACAAGCAGCACCTGCACCACCGGCTGCTGCGACTGGGGCACTCCCAGAAGCAGGTGGTGCTGGTGCTCTACAGCTGGGTCGGCGTGGTCGCGTTGGGTGCCGTGGGATCGACCGTGCTGCCACTGGGGATCGCGGCGATCGTCTTCGGTGTGGCGATCCTGGTGGCGGTGGCGTTCACCGCCGTCCCACTGTGGCGGAGCCGGGGGAGCGGGCAGGCAACCACACAGGTGACCGGATAGGTGTCCGCCGACCCCGACCGCTAGGCTGTAGCCCGTGACTGACCAGAGCAACGCATCCGACCCGTCCTCCCCGGCCGACCTTCCCGACGTCAACGAGTCCGCGGACGGTGACATCGCCGACCACCGCCGGCCGCTGCTGCGCGCCGCGAAATGGGGCGCGATCGCTATCGCGGTGATCACCGTGGTCTCCCTGGCACTGTGGGGCAACGCCAGGGATGTCGAGGGCATCTGGGGTGTGCTCATCGGTGCTGCGATCGGCGGGGGCTTTGTCCTCGCCACGGTCGCCGTGGTCCTGCTCACCTCGAACACAAGTCCGCAGACCACGATGATCGTGATGCTCGGATCCTGGCTGCTCAAGGTTGTCGTGGTGCTGGGGATCCTGCTTGTCCTGCAGAACATGGACTTCTTCGATCACACCGCCATGGCGGTCACCGTGCTGCTGGCACTGGTCGTGGGGCTCGTCTCCGAGACCGTCGGGCTGATCACGACACGGGTCACCAACGTCTGATCACCCGGGGTTAACCGCATTCAGTGGGGGTGCCAGCGGTCAACTCAGCGGGGGAAACCGTCCGCTTCGGGGGAGCGGGGGTCCCTGGTTCGCGCACCTGCGCGTATGACTGCTATTGTCTAGTGCGGGTAATCAGGTGAGTGGCCCGCGCACGAACGTGCGCCAAACGTGACGAGCCTGGTCTATCACCCCCGGTATCGTGCGGATGCGCGACGGAGTCCACGGTTCCGGGTAAATCCTGACATCCTCCATCGCACCGCCTGAGTTACATCATGCGGCCCTAACCACGGGAGAGAACGCTGAGCGTTACAACCTTGGCCATGAAGGGTGAGTTCCACGCGCCCGAAATGGAGCCTGAATTCTTCCCGGGGGAAGTGTATCCCGACCAGCTCTGGTTCAGTGACTTCGCGAATGGCATTTTCGCAGTTGACCGCCTGATGATCATCCGCTTGCTGATGATTCTCATCCTGGCGGCTTTTTTTCTGTATGCCTTCCGTAAGCCGCAGCTGATCCCGAGGGGTGCGCAGAACGTTGCAGAGTACGCGGTCGACTTCGTCCGCATACACGTCGCCGAGGAGATCCTGGGGAAGAAGGAGGGTCGGCGGTTCCTGCCGATCATCGGCACCATCTTCTTCGTGGTCCTCATCGGTAACCTGCCGGCGATCATTCCGGCTCTGAACATCTCGGCCAACGCCAGGATCGGCATGCCGATCATCCTGGCCGCGGTGGCGTACATCGCCATGATCTACGCCGGTGCCAAGCGCTACGGCTTCGGCAAGTTCGTGAAGTCCTCCGTGGTCATCCCGAACCTGCCGCCCGCACTGCACCTGCTGGTGGTCCCGATCGAGTTCTTCTCGACCTTCGTCCTGCGACCGGTCACGCTGACCATCCGTCTGATGGCCAATATGCTGGCCGGCCACATTGTTCTCGTGCTGCTGTTCGGTGCCACGAACTTCTTCTTCTGGCAGCTGAACGGCTGGACGCTGCTGGCGGGCGGCACGATCGTCGCCGCCATCGCGTTCACCCTGTTCGAGATGCTGATCATCTTCCTGCAGGCCTACATCTTCAGCCTGCTGACGGCGGTCTACATCGAGCAGTCGCTGCACGCTGACGAGCACTGACCCCCGACAACCACTCACTACATTCTCGCCCTGAACGCAGGGCATCACGAAAGGGAACGGAAACCAAATGAACGATCTGCTGATCCTCGCCCAGGACTCCACCACGAACTTTGAAGGACTGGGCACCGTCGGCTACGGTCTCGCCGCCATCGGCCCCGGTATCGGTATCGGTATCCTCGTCGGTAAGACCGCCGAGGCCATGGCCCGCCAGCCCGAGATGGCCGGCCAGCTCCGTACGACCATGTTCCTGGGTATCGCCTTCACCGAGGCCCTCGCCCTGATCGGCCTGGTCGCCGGCTTCCTGTTCTAGGGTGCTCACGTTCCCGTCGGCACCACGAACGGCGCCCCGGGCACACTGACGAGACCTTCACACTCAAGAGCGAAAGCTGGAGACTATGACGAACTACCTCATTCTGGCAGCCGATGAGCTGCCGCTGGAGGACAGCATCAACCCGCTGTTCCCCAAGTCGTATGACATCGTCTGGTCCCTGGTCAGCTTCATCATCATCTTCCTGGTCTTCTGGAAGTTCGTGCTTCCCAAGGTCAAGCAGGTCATGGCTGACCGCACCGACCAGATCGAGGGTGGCATCGCCCGTGCCGAAGAGGCGCAGGCGGAGGCCAAGGCCGCGCTGGAGAAGTACAACACCCAGCTGGCCGAGGCCCGCACCGAGGCTGCGCAGATCCGCGACGACGCCCGGTCACAGGGCCAGAAGATCATCGCTGACATGAAGACCCAGGCGACCGACGAGTCCAACCGCATCGTCGAGTCCGGCAACAAGCAGTTGCAGGCGCAGCGCGAAGCCGTCGTCTCCGACCTGCGCAAGGACATGGGGGAGAACTCCATCAACCTCGCGGAGCGGCTGCTGGGCTCCCAGCTGTCGGACGATGTCAAGCGTTCCGGAACGATCGACTCCTTCCTCGCTGATCTCGACAGCGTCGGATCGGGGAAGTGAGGCCCGTGCACGCAGCGAGCAGAGCAACCCTGGACCAGCTGAACGAGTCGCTGGAGGGCGTCCTGACGGGCGCCACGGACACCGCGGCACAGGCCGCGGCCACCGGCTCCGAGCTGTTCGAGATCGCTGATCTCCTGGACAGTGACCGGTCCCTGCGCACCGCGCTGGCGGACCAGGCGGTTCCGGCCGACCGTCGTGCCGACCTGGCCGACGGACTGCTGGCGGGCAAGGTTTCCGACACCACGAAGGGCCTTGCGTCCGACGTGGTGAAGGGATCCTGGTCGAACACCAGAGACCTGCGCCACGGGCTGGTCGAGCTGGGCCGTCGTGCCCTGCTGCGTGCAGCCCACGAGCAGGGCCAGCTCGAGACGGTGAGTAACGAGCTCTTCGAGCTCGCCCGTCTCATCGACCGGGAACCCGAGCTGGAAATGGCACTCGCCGACCGGCTCACCCCCGGTGAGAAGCGCCGTGATCTGCTGGCGAAGGTCCTCTACGGACACGTCAGCGCAATCACCGAGGCGCTGGCGCTGCAGGTTGTCGGGCGGCTTGTTGCCCGCCCGGTCGAGGACCTGGACGCACTGTGTGACTTCGCTGCAGGACTGGACGGCCGCAGGGTCGCCCGCGTCCGTGCCGCGGCACAGATGTCAGAGGCGCAGGAGCAGGCGCTGGGCCAGAAGTTGGAGAAGATCTACGGTTCCGCGATGTCCGTCCATTCCGAGGTTGACACCAGCCTCCTCGGTGGCGCGGTCATCCGGGTCGGCGACGAAGTGATCGACGGCAGCACAGCTGGAAAGCTGGAGCGCATGCGTCGGGCCTTCGCCTAGTCCGCACCCGGATCGAACCTCGATCGACAAGATAATTCACGTAATGCTGGAAGACGATACCGAGAGCAGGAAGAACATGGCGGAGCTTACGATCTCCTCCGATGAGATCCGTAGCGCGATTGCGAACTACACCTCAAGCACTTCCGCGGAGGCCTCCCGTGAGGAGGTCGGCGTGGTTACGATGGCAGCGGACGGCATTGCCCAGGTTTCGGGCATGCCCTCCGTGATGACCAACGAACTGCTTGAGTTCCCCGGCGGCGTCATCGGCGTCGCACAGAACCTCGACACCGACTCCGTCGGTGTGGTGGTCTTGGGCAACTACGAGTCGCTGAAGCAAGGCGACGAAGTCAAGCGGACCGGCGAAGTCCTGTCCGTTCCGGTCGGGGAGAACTTCCTCGGCCGTGTGATCAACCCCCTGGGTCAGCCCATCGACGGCCTCGGCGACATCGAGTCGTCCGAGAACCGTGCCCTGGAGCTGCAGGCCCCGTCTGTGCTGATGCGTCAGCCGGTTCACGAGCCCATGCAGACCGGCATCAAGGCCATCGACGCGATGACCCCGATCGGCCGTGGGCAGCGTCAGCTGATCATCGGCGACCGCAAGACGGGCAAGACCTCCGTCTGCATCGACACCATCCTGAACCAGCGTGAGAACTGGGAGTCCGGTGACCCGAGCAAGCAGGTGCGTTGCATCTACGTTGCCATCGGTCAGAAGGGTTCCACGATCGCTTCGCTGCGGCAGACCCTCGAGGACCAGGGCGCCCTGGACTACACGACCATCGTGGCAGCCCCGGCCTCCGACTCCGCCGGCTTCAAGTGGCTGGCGCCGTTCTCCGCCGCCGCCCTGGGTCAGCAGTGGATGTACGAGGGCAAGCACGTCCTCATCATCTTCGATGACCTGACCAAGCAGGCCGAGGCCTACCGCGCCATCTCCCTGCTGCTCCGTCGTCCGCCGGGCCGCGAGGCGTACCCCGGTGACGTCTTCTACCTGCACTCCCGTCTGCTGGAGCGTGCTGCGAAGCTGTCCGACGAGGAGGGCGCAGGTTCGATGACCGCGCTGCCGATCATCGAGACCAAGGCCAATGACGTGGGTGCCTTCATCCCGACCAACGTCATCTCCATCACCGACGGCCAGGTCTTCCTGGAGTCCGACCTGTTCAACCAGGGCGTCCGTCCGGCGATCAACGTCGGTGTCTCGGTCTCCCGTGTCGGTGGTGACGCCCAGACCAAGGGCATGAAGAAGGTCGCGGGTAACCTGCGACTGGATCTCGCCGCCTACCGTGACCTGGAGGCGTTCGCCGCCTTCGCGTCCGACCTGGACGAGTACTCCAAGGCCCAGCTCTCCCGTGGTGAGCGTCTGGTCGAGCTGCTGAAGCAGACTGAGACCCAGCCGCAGGCCGTCGAGGACCAGATGGTCTCCATCTACCTCGCGGGCGAGGGTGAATTCGACTCCGTTCCCGTCGAGGACATCCGCCGCTTCGAGGCTGAGCTGTGGGAGTACATGCACGCCAGCCACTCCGAGATCTACGACCAGATCGCTGGCGGCACCCCGCTGACCGATGAGTCGAAGCAGGCCCTGGTCGACGCGAACAACGAGTTCAAGCGCAGCTTCCAGGCCACGGACGGAACCCCGGTCATCAACGAGCCGGAGCCGCAGGCCCTGGCCGACGAGGACCTGGATCAGTCCCAGATCACCGTCTCCCGCAAGAAGTAGGCGCGGGTACCTGAAACGATGACTGCACAGACCGAGTACACAGAAGAAGGGAGGCAGCAGCGATGGCGACACTTCGCGAACTGAGGGGCCGAATCAAGTCGGTCAACTCGACGAAGAAGATCACCAAGGCTCAGGAGCTCATCGCGACCTCCAAGATCACCAAGGCGCAGGCCCAGGTGACTGCTTCGCAGCCGTACGCCGACGAGATCAACCGCGTCGTCCAGCGTCTTGCGTCCGCATCGTCGATCGAGCACCCCATGCTCGACGTGGAAGCTGAGGCCCGCCGTGCAGCGGTCCTGGTCATCACCAGTGACCGCGGCATGTGCGGCGGCTACAACCACAACGTCCTGAAGCGAACCGCGGAACTCCGCAAGAGGCTCGAGGGCGAGGGCAAGGAGGTTGTGCTCTACGTCGCAGGGTCGAAGGGCCTGACGTACTACAACTTCCGTGGCGAGGACATCGCCGGTTCATGGACGGGATTCTCCCAGGACCCGGAGTACGGTCTCACCCACCAGCTGCGCCGCCACCTGATTGACGCCTTCACCGCCGGGGATGACGGTACGGCCGAGTGGCGTGAGGGACTCACGGCCCCGGAAGGACAGGAGGTCGCCGGATTCGGTGAGCTCCACGTGGTCTACACGAGGTTCGTGTCGATGCTCAACCAGGAGCCCCAGGCGTTCCGCATGCTTCCGATCGAGACCCGTGTGGACGACGAGCCGCTGCAGACGGGGGAGGATCTCCTCTCCAATGCCGCGGAGCCCGCCTCCGCCGAGGTCGACTTCGAACCGGACCCCGACTACCTGCTGAGCGAACTGCTGCCGAAGTACGTCTCCCGGAGCATCTTCGCGCTGATGCTGGAGGCCGCAGCCAGTGAGTCCGCAGCCCGACGTGCCGCGATGTCCGCCGCGACGGACAACGCGACGGAACTGGTCAACGACCTGTCCCGCGAGGCCAACCAGCTGCGCCAGGCCAAGATCACCCAGGAAATCTCAGAGATCGTCGGTGGCGTGAACGCGCTCGCCGACAGCGGAGAAAGTGACTAACTATGACTACAGCTACTGAGGTGCAGCGCGACAGCGCCGCATCAACCGCTGCCGGTCGCGTGGTCCGAGTCATCGGACCAGTCGTTGACGTGGAGTTCCCGCGTGGCGCGCTGCCGGCACTGTACAACGCCCTCGAGGTGGAGGTGACACTGGAGGCGGTCGCGAAGACCATCGTCCTCGAGGTCGCCCAGCACCTCGGCGACAACATCGTCCGTGGAGTGTCCATGGCCCCGACCGACGGACTCGTCCGCGGCGCCGAGGTCACCGACACCGGCAACCCGATCTCCGTGCCCGTCGGAGACGTCGTCAAGGGGCACGTGTTCAACGCCCTCGGCGACTGCATCGACGAGCCCGGCCTCGGCCGTGACGGCGAGCAGTGGGGCATCCACCGCCCCGCACCGGCCTTCGACCAGCTCGAGGGTCGCACCGAGCTCATGGAGACCGGCATCAAGGTCATCGACCTGCTGACCCCGTACGTCAAGGGCGGTAAGATCGGCCTGTTCGGTGGCGCCGGTGTGGGCAAGACCGTGCTCATCCAGGAGATGATCACCCGTATCGCCCGCAACTTCTCCGGTACCTCCGTGTTCGCCGGCGTCGGCGAGCGTACCCGTGAGGGCACCGACCTCCACCTGGAGATGGAGGAGATGGGCGTGCTGCAGGACACCGCGCTCGTCTTCGGCCAGATGGATGAGCCCCCGGGAGTCCGTATGCGCGTGGCGCTGTCCGGCCTGACCATGGCGGAGTACTTCCGCGATGTCCAGAACCAGGACGTGCTGCTGTTCATCGACAACATCTTCCGTTTCACCCAGGCCGGTTCCGAGGTCTCCACGCTGCTGGGCCGCATGCCCTCCGCCGTGGGTTACCAGCCGACCCTGGCGGACGAGATGGGTGTGCTCCAGGAGCGGATCACCTCGACCAAGGGCCGTTCGATCACCTCGCTGCAGGCCGTCTACGTGCCCGCGGACGACTACACCGACCCGGCCCCGGCGACGACGTTCGCCCACCTGGATGCGACGACCGAGCTCAACCGTGCCATCGCCTCGAAGGGTATCTACCCGGCTGTGGATCCGCTGACCTCGACCTCCCGCATCCTGGAGCCCGGCATCGTCGGCGAGCACCACTACGCTGTCGCCCAGCGCGTGATCGGCGTCCTGCAGAAGAACAAGGAACTGCAGGACATCATCGCCATCCTGGGTATGGATGAGCTGTCCGAGGAGGACAAGATCACCGTCCAGCGTGCCCGCCGTATCGAGCGCTTCCTGGGCCAGAACTTCTTCGTCGCCCAGAAGTTCACCGATATCCCCGGCTCCTTCGTGCCCCTCGAGGACACGATCGACGCCTTCGAGCGCATCTGCGACGGCGAGTTCGACGCCTACCCGGAGCAGTGCTTCGACGGTCTGGGTGGACTCGACGACGTCGAGGCCGCCTACAAGAAGCTCACCGAGAAGTAAGGGGTCACGCACATGGCTGAGATTGCCGCTGAACTGGTGGCCGTGGAACGGATGCTGTGGTCTGGCAAGGCCACGTCCCTGACCGCACAGACCACCGAGGGCGAGATCGGCGTGCTCCCCGGCCACGAGCCCCTTTTCGGCCAGTTGGTCGAGAACGGTGTCGTGGTCATCCGGACCACCGAGGGTGAGACCCTCGTCGCCGCGGTGCAGGGTGGATTCCTGTCCGTGTCGACGGAGAAGATCACCATCCTGGCCGATTCCGCGCTGTGGGCCCACGAGGTCGACACCGCCGCTGCCGAGGCGCGCCTGCGGGACGCCTCGTCGGAGGAGGAGCGGGAGGACGCCGAGTCCGAGCTTCGCGCCGTGAAGCGCCTGCAGGAGAGCTGACAGCCGGCCACCCTGCGCCCGTGAGAGCACCGGGGCGGTCCCTTCCACAAAGGGACCGCCCCGGTGCTTTCGTCGGTCCCGTGGTGCCCGGCACCTTTTTGGTGCTGTCGTGCGGCCCCGGTAACATCGTCGGAAAGCTGTATTCCTCAAGCTGTAGTGCGCAAGGTTCCCCGGTGGGTGTGACGGCCACCGGGGCCGACGACGAACGAGAAGGGGCGTGGCTGGTGCTCTGGACCATCCTGGTGACCGTGGCCGTGATTGTCCTCGCCTGTGGGGCTGTGATCGCGGGAGGGCGTTTCCTCACCCTCAGGAGCCGGGGACTCCCCGTGGTGATCAGGAGCCTGCCGAATCCGGACGGCAGGCACTGGCGCCACGGGGTTCTTGTTTACGGGTCGTCGAGGGCGCGGGTCTACAAACTGCGTTCGCTGCGTCCCGAGTCGGATGTGGAGCTGTCACGCCAGGATACGGAGATTGACGGCCGGCGCCCGATCAGCGACATGGAGGCGAAGTTCCTTGAGGCGGAGCTGCACGTACTGACCCTGGACGACCACGAACGCCGGTGGGAGGTGGCACTGGACGACGCGGGGGACACCGCCCTGGTCTCCTGGCTGGAGTCGGCCCCGTCGGCGCGTCTCATCCGGTCGGCCTCGCGGGTGACCCGGCGCCGCGGCCGGGCGTGACGGACTGACGTGATGCGGGCTCCTGCCCATCGGGTAGCCTGACTCCCATGCGTTTGGTGATCTGCCGCTGTTCCGTGGACTACGAGGGGCGTCTTGCCGCCCACCTGCCCGAGGCTGACCGTCTGGTCATGGTGAAGGCGGATGGCTCGGTGAGCATCCACGCCGACGACCGCGCCTACAAGCCGTTGAACTGGATGACGCCGCCGTGCACGCTCACGGAGGGGGACCCGTCCGAGGAGCAGGCGGAACAGGGCATCGTCGAGGTGTGGACGGTGGAGAACCCGAAGAAGGAGCGCCTCAGTATCCGTATCAGCGAGGTCCACTCCGACACCGCCCATGAGCTGGGTGAGGATCCAGGCCTGGTCAAGGACGGCGTGGAGGCGCACCTCCAGGAACTCCTCGCGGCCCAGATCGACATCCTCGGAACGGGGTTCACCCTTGTCCGTCGCGAGTACCCCACGGCCATCGGCCCGGTGGACATCCTGTCCCGCGACGCCGACGGCCAGACCGTGGCCGTGGAGATCAAGCGGCGGGGAGGCATCGACGGTGTCGAGCAGTTGTCCCGGTACGTCGACCTGCTCAACCGCGATGAACTCCTGGCCCCCGTGCACGGGGTGTTCGCCGCCCAGGAGATCAAGCCGCAGGCACGGACCCTGGCGGAGGACCGTGGATTCCGGTGCGTCACCCTGGACTACCAGGAGATGCGCGGAGTGGAGTCCGACGAGCTCCGGCTGTTCTGAGGCCCGTCGCATGCCACGCCGTAACAGGCCCCGGGGAACCGGCCACGCCGGCCAGCCGCCGCGTGATCTCCCGCGGGACGGGGCGTCCTACCTGGGGACCCGTCGGGAGGACGGACCGTCGCACCTGCCGGGAGGGGAGTCCGAGCCCTACCTGGTGAGACGGATGGGTGCGTCGGCGGCGCAGAAGTACTACCTGTGCCCGGGCTGCAACCAGAACATTCCGCCGGGGGTGCCCCACATCGTCGCATGGCCGGACACGCTCCGGGGTGCCGACGACAGGCGCCACTGGCATTCCGGGTGCTGGCAGCGGAGGCGCAGAGGGAAGCGATAGGATGGATCCCCATGAGCACTCCGAATAACCCCGGACATTCCCACGGGGCCCCATCGGCCCCCGACAGGTTCTCGGCCAGGGCTGTTGACCTCGGCGCCTTGAAGGAGGCGTCCGACCAACGGCAGCGCGCCGCCGAGCGCACCAGGGAGGAGGCCACCTCCGGTGCCCGCGTCCCGCGCAGCGCGGAGGTCACCGCCGAGAGTTTCGAGCAGGACCTGGTGGTGCGCTCCACCCAGGTCGCGGTGGTTCTGCTGCTGGGCAGTCCGCGGGCCGAGGGATGCGAGCAGATGGCCGCCGAGTTCACCCGCCTCGCCGAGGCGCAGGACGACGGCGACGAGCCGGTCCAGTGGGTGTTCCGGCAGGTCAACGTGGACACCACCCCGGAGATCGCCCAGGCGCTGCAGGTCCAGGCGGTCCCGACCGTGCTGGCGCTGGCCGCCGGGCGTCCGCTGACAAGTTTCGAGGGTGTGCAGCCCGCCGAGCAGGTTGAACAGTTCGTCGAGGCCGTTGTACGCACCGTGCAGGGACGGCTGCCGGGGCTGCCCGAGGCCGGCGGGGACACGGCCGGGGAGTCCGACCAGGACCCGTTGCAGGCCTACGACGGGGACGACGCCGACGCTGAGGCACCCGGCGACCCCCGTTTCGACGCCGCGGCGGAGCTGCTCGAGGAGGAGGACTACGGGGGTGCGGTCGCCGTGTACGACCGGATCATCAGCGAGTCCGCCGCGGACCCCGAAAACCCGGAGGCCGCGGAGGCTGCCGGTGAAGCAGCCGCGGCGAAGGTGACGGCGCTGCTGCTGCAACGCACCGCGGCCGGCACCGCCGACGAGATCGACGCCATGCTGCTGGAGGGCAGGCGTACCGAGGCCTTCGACACCCTCATCGACCGGATCCGGGTGAATGCGGGCGACGAGCGCGACGCCGCGCGCGATAGGCTGCTGGAGGTCTTCTCGATGTACGACTCCGCCGACCCGGAGGTCATCGACGCCCGGACCCGGATGGCCTCGGCACTGTTCTGAGGGCACCCGTGGGTGGCGCGTCCGCATCGCGGCATTCCGGGTTGGTCCGGGGACCTTTGAACGAGCCCTGGATACCGTGATGCCGTCGAAGGGGGTGGGAGGGTGTCAGCGCGGAGTGCCTCCGACGTCACAGGAGGCGGATAGGGCACGATGGGGGGTGTGAACAACACGATCATCTCTTCCCCGGCAACCGCTGACGCCCTCGACGAGGACCTCGTCCTGGACCTGCGGGACGTGACCCTGGTCCGTGGCGGCACAGTGCTCCTCCACCCCGTGGACTGGCAGGTCGAGGTGGATGAACGGTGGATCGTCATCGGGCCCAACGGCGCTGGCAAGACATCGCTGCTGACCATTGCAGGGGCGCGCGAGTACCCGTCCTCGGGAACCGCGCGCATCGTGGGCGAGACCCTGGGCAGGACCGACGTGCGTGAACTGCGGACGGCGGTGGGGATGTCGTCGGCCGCGGTCGCGCACCACATCCCCGGCGAGGAACTCGTCCTGGATCTGGTCATCTCCGCGGGCTACGACGTGATGGGGCGCTGGCGGGAGGTCTACGACGACGCCGATGAGCTGCGTGCGATGGAGATCCTGGAGCAGATGGGTGCGCTGCACCTCGGTGAGCAGACCTGGGGGACGCTCAGTGAGGGTGAGCGCAAGAGGGTGCTGATCGCCCGGGCGCTGATGACGGATCCGGAACTGCTGCTGTTGGACGAGCCCGGGGCGGGCCTGGATCTGGGGGGACGCGAGGACCTGGTGACCCTGCTGGGGGACTTCGCCGCCGATCCGGACGCCCCGGCGATGGTGATGGTCACCCACCATGTCGAGGAGATCCCCCCGGGATTCACCCACGGCATGATCCTGGACGAGGGCCACGTGGTGGCGCAGGGGCTACTGGAGGACGTGATGACGTCGGAGAACCTCACCCGTGCCTACCACCAGCCGATCACGCTCACCGTGGACGGTGACCGCTACTTCGCCCGCCGCACGCGCCGGGGCGGCAGCCACCGTGCGTGAGGATCGGGGCGGGGGAGCGCTATGGTGGAGAGCATGGTGGACAGTACACAGGGCACAGGTGACCAGGGTTCAGGGGACCCGGGAGGCTCGGAGCCGGTGACCCCTCGCCACGCTTCGACGGTGCTCCTCCTGAGGGACACGCTCAGTGGCCCGGAGGTTTACGTCCAGGAGCGTGCGAGCACGATGCGCTTCTGCGCGGAGATGACGGTTTTCCCCGGTGGGGGCGTCGACGCCCGTGACCTTCCGGGGGATGCGGACGGCGACGGCCACGAGTCCCCGGACATCGGCTGGCAGGGGCCGTCGACCGACTGGTGGGCCGAGAGACTGGCGACCACCCCGGAACTGGCACGGGCGCTGGTGTGTGCGGCGGTCCGGGAGACCTTCGAGGAGACCGGCACGCTGCTGGCCGGCCACGCGGGATCGGAGTCGGACACGGTGCATGACACCACGTCCTACCTGCCGTACCGCGCGGAGCTTGAGCATCACCGCCTGGCCTTCTCCGACTTCCTGAGCATGCACGACCTGGAGCTGCGCGGGGACCTGCTGCGTCCCTGGGCGAACTGGGTGACCCCGGAGTCCCAGCCCATCCGGTACGACACGGCCTTCTTCGTGGCCCAGATGCCGGAGGGCCAGGAGGCCTACGGGGACACCCGTGAGGCGACGTCGACCGGGTGGTTCCGTCCCGGCACGCTGCTGGACGGATGGCGCAACCGCAAGATCAACCTGATGCCCCCGACCTGGGCGCAGCTGAAGATGATCGACACCTTCCACAGTGTGGACGAGGTAATGGACTTCGCCGGGGCGCTGCGCGTCGATCCGGTGCGCGAGGAGCCGATCGACGTGCCCTACATGGCGGAGTACTACCTGCTGGAGACCCGCATGTACGGGTACCCGGAGCGCGTCTTCGCACCCGGGATGAAGTTCAACGTCGATCCGGAGGACCTGCCTCCGTCGCGGTTCACGTGACCCCGGGCCGGCTCGCGTGAGTTTCACCGTTGACGAGGTCGCCTGGCTGGCGGCACACCCGGAAGTCGTCGCGGAGGCCGGGGCGATGGACCTCTCGGCGTCCAGTAGCGTGCGGGACGTCACGTCGCTGCGCGGGAGCTACGGGGACCATGCCCGTGCCGTGGCGGAACTGGTCACCGCCCGGCGCTCGGCGGTCGCCGGAGGGAAGATGCCGGGGGACTGGCTGGTGTGCTCGGAGTCGGCGCAGCAGGCCACCCCGGCGGTGGTGGCGGCGGAACGGGCGTCCCATCTTGCCGGTGTGCTCGGTGACCTCTCCACCCGCACCGTCGCCGACGTGACCTGTTCGGTGGGTACCGAGCTCCCGCATCTCGCGGCACGTTCCGGGCTGGTCGTCGGCGGTGACCTGGATCCGTCCAGGCTGGCGATGGCGGGGTACAACATGGCGGTGTCCGGCACGGAGGCCGCATCTGTGCCGCTCGTCCGTGCGGACGCGGTGCGCCCGGTGTTCGCCTCCGGGGCGGTGGACGTGGTTGTCGCCGACCCCGCCCGCCGGACCGCCCGGGGACGGATCCGGGACCCGAGGGACCTGGTCCCACCATTGCCGGACCTGCTGGAGGCCTACCGCGGCCGGGTGTCCTGCGGGGTCGCGGTGAAGTGCGCGCCGGGCATCGACTACAGCGGCTGGGACGGCCAGGTCGATGTGGTCAGCGTGGACGGCGGGGTCAAGGAGGCCTGCCTGTACAGCCCCGGGCTGGCGCTGCACGAACGTCGTGCGGTGGTGCTGCGCGACGGCAGGCGGACGGAGGTGACGTCGTCGGACGGGGAATCGCACGAGGTCGCGGACGTGGGAAGGTACATCCTCGACCCCGACGGTGCCGTGGTGCGCGCCGGACTCGTGCGGCAGTACGCCGCGGCCCTGGGCTGGTGGCGGATTGACCCGCACATCGCGTACCTCAGTGGCGACCGTCTGGACGGGGACGTCGCGGAGAATCTGCTGCCCGGTCAGCGGGTCTTCGAGGTGCTCGACCGGGTTCCACTCAAGAAGCTCCGGGGTGCGCTGGCGGGACTGGACTGCGGGCGGCTGGAGATCCTGGTGCGCGGGGTGGACGTGGATCCGGACGCCCTGCGCCGGAAGCTGAAGCTGCGGGGCAGTGCGTCCCTGACGGTCGTGGTGGCACGACTCGGCGACGCCCCGGTGGCCGTGATCGGGCGGGAGGCTCCCCTGCGGGGGTAGTGATAAAAGAATATTTTTCGCGAACGCCGGAGATAAGCGCAGGTCGACGGCGTGCCCACGTGACTGGTTCTAGGAAAATAGGGGATTGTGGGCAACGTCACCGTCCTTTGCAGGTAGACTTCGGTCCGAGAAAAGCACCCCAAGCAGGAAGGCCTACGAATGTCGAACATCGTGGTTCTGGTCAAGCAGGTGCCGGACACCTACTCCGAGCGCAAGCTGACCGATGACGACTTCACCCTCGACCGCGAAAACGCGGACGCGGTCCTCGACGAGATCAATGAGAACGCCGTCGAGGCCGCACTCCAGCTGAAGGAGGCGGGCGGCGACTACAACATCGTCGTTCTCTCCGTCGGCCCGGCAAGCGCCAAGGACGCACTGCGCAAGGCGCTGTCCCTCGGAGCGGACGAGGCGATTCTCGTCACCGACGATGCCCTCGCGGGTTCCGATGCCCTGGGCACCGCCTGGACCCTGTCCAACGCGCTGAACCTCGTCGATGACATCGAGCTCATCATCGCCGGCAACGCCTCCACCGACGGCGTCGCAGGTGCCGTCCCGGGCCTGCTGAGCGAGTACCGCCAGATCCCGGCCCTGACCCACCTGCGCAGCCTCGAGGTCTCCGGTGACAAGGTCTCCGGCGAGCGCGTGACCGAGGACGGCGTGTACAGCGTCGAGGCCCCGAAGCCGGCCATCGTGTCGGTCACGGAGAAGGCCAACACCCCCCGGTTCGCCGTGTTCAAGGGCATCATGGCCGCCAAGAAGAAGAAGATCCAGGAAGTCTCCCTGGCGGACATCGGCGTCGACCCGGGCAACGTCGGCCTCGCCGCCGCGGCGACCCAGGTCACCAATGCCGCCCCGAAGCCGGAGAAGACCGCCGGTGAAATCGTCACCGACGAAGGTGACGGCGGCTCCAAGCTGGTCGAGTACCTGGTCTCCAAGAAGCTCGTCTAGTTCACCCGAAACACACTCGCACCTTTCACGAAAGGACATCCACAACCATGACCAACGTCCTGGTACTCGTCGAGCACACGCAGGGTGAACTGAAGAACGCCACCCGCGAGCTCATCACCGCCGCCCGCGTCTTCGGTGCCGTCGGCGCCGTCGTCGTCGGCGCCCCCGGCACCACCGAGAAGCTGCAGGCCAGCCTGGCCGAGGCCGGCGCCGAGAACATCTACGCCGCGGAGTCGGACGCCGCCGACGGTCTCGTCGTCACCCCGTCCGTCGACGCCGTCTCCGGCCTGGCCGCCCAGTTCCAGGTGCCGGTCCTCGTCGCCGCCGGTGCCGCGGGCAACGAGATCGCCGGCCGCGTCGGCGCCCGCGTGGCCTCCGGTGTGCTGTACGACCAGATCGAGATCAACGCCGACCGCTCCGCCAAGGGCTCCGTCTTCGGTGGCGACTTCACCGTGGACTCCACCGCCGGTGGCGCGTCGCCGGTCTACACACTGCGCGCTGGCGCCGTCGATCCGGAGCCGCAGGCGGCCGCGGGTAACGTCCACGCCGTCGAGCTCCCCGCCGCGGGCCCGACCGCCGTGAGCGTCACCTCCTTCTCCCCGGCGGAGAAGGCGGACCGTCCCGAGCTCACCGAGGCGAAGATCGTCGTCTCCGGTGGCCGTGGTGTCGCCGGCACCGAGGGATTCACCAACGTCGTCGAGCCGCTGGCCGACGTCCTCGGTGCCGCTGTCGGTGCGTCCCGCGCCGCGGTGGACGCCGACTACTACCCGGGCAAGTTCCAGGTCGGGCAGACCGGTAAGACCGTGTCCCCGAACCTGTACGTGGCCCTGGGCATCTCCGGCGCCATCCAGCACAAGGCCGGCATGCAGACCTCCAAGACCATCGTCGCCGTCAACAAGGACGAGGAGGCCGGCATCTTCGAGATCGCCGACTTCGGCGTCGTCGGCGACCTGTTCAAGGTTGCCCCGCAGGCCACCGAGGAGCTGAAGAACCGCTCCTAGTGCTTCCCGGTCCCGGTACCGGGACCCGCGGGGGTGTCAGCACCCACCGCGGATGCTGCAGGTGAATCGGTCCCCGGTCATGGTGTTCTCCGCGAGAACCATGACCGGGGACCGATCTGTGCGCACCGCCCGATGAAACTCCGGGGTTCATGGAAGGGGCCGGGGTTGGATGGGGAACGGCCACGAAACTTTCGCACCCGGTAAAGTTTCGCACCTCTCGGGATGTTCGTCATCGGAAAACCCCAGGTCACCGTTCCGCTGTCCACGCTCACAGTGCGAAAGTTCAGCAGTCCGGGGTCAGCCCCGGGTCCATCATGCCGTCCACCACCGGGGTAGGCTGTCCTGACATGACCACCCTCCTTGTCCTCGTCGGTCTGATGGCTGCGACAGTGTTGACGGTGGGGGTCGGGGACCGTATCGGCCTGCCGTGGCCGGTGCTGCTCCTGCTCGTCACCACCGCGGTCATGTTCATTCCCGGGACACCGACCGTGGAAATCGACCCCGAACTGATCCTCCCACTGTTCCTGCCGCCATTGCTGTGGGCGCTGGCCCGCCGCACATCCTGGGGGATGTTCCGCGACCAATGGCGCACCATCCTCAGCCTGTCGGTCGGCCTGGTCTTCATCACCGTCGCCGTGGTCACCGGGGTGCTGCTGTGGTTGATCCCCGGCGTGGGACTGGTCGGTGCCATGGCGCTGGCCGCAGCCGTGGCACCCCCTGACCCGGTCGCGGTGGAGGCCGTGGCCGAGCCCGCCGGTATTCCCCGCAGGATCATCGGCTCGCTGCAGTCCGAGGGCCTGTTCAACGACGCGGCGTCCCTGGTCATCTTCTCGGCCGCGATCACCGCGGCGCAGTTCCACGACGATATCCACTGGGTCGAAGCCGGAGGGACGTTCGTCTACAGCGCCATCGGAGCGGTGATCCTCGGATGGATCGTGGGCCGGATCTCCGCACTGGCACTGGGATGGCTGGACTCGCCGGTGGCCGGCAACGCGCTGACCTGGGTGCTGCCGTTCCTGGTGTACCTCGCCGCCGAGGAGATTCACGTCTCCGGGGTGATCGCCGTTGTCGTCGCCGTGGTGGAACTCACGTCACGGGTGGACGCCACCGCCGCGGACTCCCGGTTGACCGGCTCGGCGTTCTGGGAGGTCATCGAACTGCTCGTGACCGGCCTGGCTTTCGGTCTGATGGGCATGAATGTCCGCGACGCCATCTTCGATGAGGAGACCAACCACCTCGACCCCGTCTGGTGGGGCCTGGTGATCTCCGCGGTGCTGATCCTCGTCCGTCTGGTGTGGATGACAGGCCTGCTCCGGCGTAACCGTACGAGGAAGGGCCGGTACCGGGCCCCCGTCCGCTTCAGCGACGTCATCCTGCTGACCTGGTCGGGGATGCGTGGCCTGGTGACCTTCGCCCTGGTGCTGTCACTGAACCCGGTGGATTTCCCGATGCGCGCCGAGTTCACCATCGTCGCTTTCACGGTGTTGCTGTGCACCATGGTCATCCCGGGACTGACGCTGCCGACGCTGACGAACTACCTGCGCAACCACCACGATCTCCACGACCTGGACGACAAGGTCACCGAGCAGGCGCTCGACGACGCCTACCAGTCCGCTGTCGCCGTGGTGCGGCGTGGCGTGGAGGAGGGGCTCTCCCCGGACCAGGCAGCCAGGATCACCGAACGCCTCGGTGTGGTGCGTTCGGTGTCGGCCCTCGACGACAGTTCCGACGATGAGGTCGATGAGGAGCACCCGGATGCCGAGGCCCTGCGCAAGCGGCGCAGGCGCAATGCGGAGATCGCCCGACGTGTGGTGAAGGTCCGGCGGGAGTCCCTGTTCGCCGCGCAGCGCAGTCTCGCAGCCTCGCGCTACCGCAAGGGCGTTGACCCGGAGGCCGTCGCCGAGAAGATGCACGAGATCGACCGACGTCTGCTGTC
The DNA here is from genome assembly GCF_052107835.1 of Corynebacterium sp. Taxonomy (GTDB): domain Bacteria; phylum Actinomycetota; class Actinomycetes; order Mycobacteriales; family Mycobacteriaceae; genus Corynebacterium. The sequence goes on along the minus strand of NZ_JBQEDF010000001.1, from coordinate 36,871 downwards.
ACTGCCGGAGGAGAAGTGAGGATCTACGCCGACCACGCGGCAACCGCACCGCTGCGTCCTGAAGCAGTCGCGGCGATGGAGGAGACCGCACCCCTGCTGAACCCGGCGGGGCAGTACGCGTCCGGACGCGAGGCACAGCGCGTGCTGGAGGACGCGCGGGAACAGATCGCCTCGCTGCTGGGGTCCGACCGGGCGGAGGTGATCTTCACCGCGTCCGGTACCGAGGCAGACAATCTCGCGGTCCAGGGGCTGGCCTTCGGGGCGCGGAAGTCACGGGGGACGGGGGCGCGGCGTATCCATTCGGCGGTGACCGAGCACCCGGCGGTCGTGGAGACCGTGGATTGGCTGTGCGGTGGGGCCCTCGGCGACCTCTTCGAGCACGTCCCGTTGCCGGTGGACGGCAGGGGCCGTGTCGGTTCGGTGCCAACCCTGGATCCGGCGGCGGATGCGCTGGTGACGTGCATGTGGGCCAACAACGAGACCGGGAATCTGCAGCCGGTGCACGAACTCGCGTCCGCGGGGGCGGCGGCCGGCGTGCCCTTCCACGTGGATGCGGTGCAGGCCGTGGGTCATCTCCCGGTGGACTTCCACGGCCTGGGGGCGACCACGTTGGCGGCGAGCGCGCACAAGTTCGGCGGGCCGAAGTCGGTGGGGTTCCTGCTGGCGCGCCGGGACGCCGACCTCGTCAGTCCGTTGCGTGGTGGGGGACAGGAACGTGGTGTGCGCTCCGGGACGGCCAACCCGCAGGGCGCGGCCGGTGCCGCCGCTGCACTGGCTGCCGCGGTCGCCGAGATGGATACCGAGCACGCCCGGTTGGCGGGGTTCCAGGCACAGATCGTGGACGCGGTCCGCCGGATCCCGGAGGCCCAGCTGTACACCGATCCTGGCCCGGACGGCTCCGGGGCACTGCCCGGCCACGTCCACATGGCATTCCCCGGGGCGGAGGGCGACAGCCTGATCATGCTCCTGGATGTCGCCGGGGTGGATGCCTCGACCGGATCGGCGTGCTCTGCCGGGGTGAACCGCGCGAGCCACGTCCTGACCGGGATGGGTGTGGCGGTGGACGTCGCCCGGGGCGCCCTTCGCCTGACCCTGGGGAGCGCGACGACCCCACAGGACGTGGACCGGCTGTGCTCGCTGTTACCCGGCGTGGTCGACCAGGCACGTGCCGCCGGAATGGCATTCTGAGCTCCTGATAGGCTCGGTCGTCGTGAACACCATCGGCATCGTTGTGACGGACCCGGGATTCTTCACTCCGGAGGACCCCGACAATGACACCGCGCCCCTTGTCGCCGCGCTCGCCGCACGTGGGGTGGAAGCGGACCCGGTGCAGTGGAGGGACAGTTCGGTGGACTGGGGGTCCTACGACCTACTGGTCATCCGCAGCCCCTGGGACTACGTGCACCGGGTCGCGGAGTTCGCCGGATGGCTCGCGATGATCGAGGAGTCCGACACGCGGCTGCTCAACGACCCACGGCTGATCCTCTGGAACATGGACAAACAGTATCTGCGCGGACTCGCCGATGCCGGTGTCCCGGTCATCCCCACCACCTACCACGACACGCAGGAGTCCGTGGCCGAGGCACTCGCGGGGATGGGTGGGGCCCCGGTCGTCATCAAGCCGACAGTGGGTGCGGGGGCGGCGCACACCGGGCTGTTCGCCGCGTCCGACCCTGCGGCACGGAACCTGGCACGGGAGACACTCGGGGTCGGCGGCACCGTGATGCTCCAGCCGGAGGTCCCCGAACTCTCGGACGGTAGGGAGAAGGCCGTGTACCTCGTCGACGGCCACGTCACCCACGCGATCGCCAAGGGTCCGCTACTGGAACGCGGCGGCGGCTACCTCGGCGGCGTCTACCAGGGACACCCCGAAGTGGTGGGGTTCACCGCCGAGGAACAGGCGTTCGCCGAGCACGTCATCGCCCTGGTCGGGGACGTCTCCGGAACTCCCATGCCGTTGTACGGGCGGATCGACATGGTGGACTCCGCCGAGCACGGCCGCGTCCTGCTGGAGGCCGAACTCTTTGAGCCGGCCTTCCACTTCCACATCGTCCCGGAGGTCGCGGAGGTGCTGGCGGACGCGATTTTATCCCGTCTGGCCAGGGTGTAGGGTGAAGGGCTGACCACGTTGGGCCGAGAGGACAAGAAGGGAAGAACCATGCGGGTTGTCGCGGCAATGAGCGGTGGAGTGGATTCCTCCGTGGCTGCAGCGCGGGCACTGGAGGAGGGCCACGAGGTCATCGGCGTGCACCTGGCGCTCTCGCAGTCCCCGGAGGCCGTGCGCGCCGGGTCGCGTGGCTGCTGCTCGCTGGAGGACTCCGCCGATGCGCGCCGTGTCTGCGATTCGCTGGGTATCCCGTTCTACGTGTGGGACTTCTCCGACCGCTTCAAGGCGGACGTCATCGACAACTTCGTGGAGTCCTACGAAATCGGGGAGACCCCGAACCCCTGCCTGCGGTGCAACGAGAAGATCAAGTTCGAGGCCCTGCTGGACCGCTCCATCGCCCTGGGCTTCGATGCGGTGGTCACCGGGCACTACGCGCGCCTGCACGACGGCGTGATGCGCCGTGGCATCGACGACAACAAGGACCAGTCCTACGTACTGGGCGTGCTCACTGACGAGCAGCTGGAGCACTGCATGTTCCCCGTCGGAGACACCGTCAAGCCGGATATCCGCGCCGAGGCCAAGGACCTGGGCATGGGTGTGGCGTCCAAGCCGGACAGCCACGACATCTGCTTCATCCCCGACGGCAAGACCCAGGCGTTCCTGGGCACGAAGATCGGGATGCGCCCCGGCATGGTGCAGTCCGTCGAGGGCGAGGAACTCGCTGAGCACGACGGCGTGTACGGCTTCACCATCGGCCAGCGTAAGGGACTGGGCCTGGCTGGTCCCGCCTCCGACGGGCAGCCGAGGTACGTCACGGACATCAACGCGTCCACTGGCACAGTGACGGTGGGACGCCGCGAGGACCTACGCATCGGCCACATCACCGCGGACCGGCTCAAGCGTCTGGATCCGGCCGTGCACGGGACGCGGTTCGAGTGCGAGGTGCAGGTCCGTGCCCACGGCGGAGTTGTTCCCGCGACTGCCGAGCTGACCGGTGCTGCGTCCGACGGACCGGAGGCCGCCGTGGAGCTGGAGCTGCACGAGCCGCTCAGTGGTGTCGCGCGTGGTCAGGCCGCGGTGGTCTACCTGCCGGATGCCGACGGTGACATCCTGCTGGGCTCCGGGACGATTCTGGCGACCCAGCCGTGGTCGGACGCTGCGGACGTCGACCCTGTTGCCGACACCGCCGCGGAGCGCTCTGCGTGAGCGGTGGGGAACGCTTCGCCTGGTGGGAGGATGTCCGTACCAACCACACTGACCTGCGGGCGTCGCTGTCCGCGGCCACCCGACGCACCCGGGATGTCGACGAGGACGTGGGGGTCGTACCGCCGCTGAGCCTGCCGCAGGATGATCCCCTGGCGACGACGGCGGCGATGGGCGTGCTCGTCGGCGGGCCCTACCTCCGCTCCCACGCCCGCGGTTGGGAGATCGCACCGGGCAGGACACTGGACGCACGGTACTTCCTGGGACGCCAGCATGAACTGGCCGACATCGTTGCCGAGACGATGCCGAACGCGGACACCGCGCGGCTGATGCTGCATGTGACCGGTCCGTGGACCTTCGGGGCCTCGGTCGAGTACCACGGGCATCCGTTGTGCTTCGACCGTCCGGCGTTCCGCGATGTGGCGCTGGCGCTGGGGGAGGGCATCCGCGAGTTCGCTGATTCGGTGGGTGCCTCGGTGGTGCACGTCCATGAGCAGCGCCTGCCCGAGGTGCTCTCTGAACTGCAGGGTGCCACCGAGTTCGAGACGATGAGCGTGGACCGGGAGATTGCCGTCAATGTCGAGCGGCGCTTTGTGGAGCAGATCGGCCGGGACGTGGCACTGGACGCCGGCTGCATCCTGCCGGAGTTGATGCAGACCGGCGCGTCCTGCGTTGTGGTGGACGAGTTGACGGACGATGTTGCGCGGCTCATCGATGCGGGGGCTTCGGTGGCCTGGCGGGTCGACGGTTCACGGTCCAGCGAGGAGCTTGCCCGGTCCGTGATGCGCACCTGGCGTCAGTGGTCCTTCGACGTCGCCAGCCCGGAGCCGCAGATTGACCTGGTGGCTTGTGCGGACGGCGTCCTGACACCGAATGCCGCGGCCGAGTTGGCGCGGACCGTGCGCGGTGCTGCGGAGCTGCTGCACCGGAACTGACGTCTGGGAACCCGCAGTGGCGAGGACCCCTTGGGGAGGTGTAAGGGCGGGGGCCGATTCGGGCCTCTCGATTCAACGCCATCGACAGAATCGGCTCCGGTTCTTACGTGTTCACCGCTTCAGGGAAGTGAGTGCAGCATCGTTAGTGCGAATCGTGGTAGCTCCACCTGCGGCCATACAGATGATGAACGCGACCCAGGGATCCCATGTCACCACAAACGGGACCAGCAATGACCAGGTGACATCGTTAACACTGGTGGGCGGCGCAGCAATCCAGGACAGAAGCACGGCGGTGCCGGCGTATGAGAGAGCGGCAGCGGTTGCCGCCCCGGTTATCCGGGCAATATGACGCGGACGGTGCCAAGTAAACCAAGCAAGGACAGCGGTTATCACTAATGCTGCCACGAGGTAGGGTCAGATCCTGCCAGGCGGCACATGAAGTAGCCGTATTGCCACGGCCACGCTGTACACAGCCTGCACCACGCACGCTGCGCCATAGGCGAGTGAAGCCATGCTCGGTTACCTAGGCTTTGAATCCGGTCGACTACTCTGACGAACCCGGCTGCGCGGCGATGGCCTCCAGATCCACGACCTCGAACTCGAGCAGTGACGCACCGGACGCGACGGGCTTCTTGCCCTCCCCGCCGTGGGGTCCACTGTGCGCGGCCTTCGCCGGACCAGCCGCCCAGGCCTGGAAGTCCTCCTCGGTGGCCCACGTGGTGACCACGAAGTAGCGGTCGTCGCCGGAGGTGGGGCGGAGCAACTGGAAGCCCTCGAAACCGGGGGAGTCGTCGACGGTGTGGGCGCGGGCGGCGAAGCGCTTCTCCAGCTCCGGGCCGGCGCCCTCGGGGACCTCGATGGCGTTGATCTTCACGACGGACATGGTGCTCCTTGGTGATGGGGGATTGGATCGACCGCGAGCCTACCGATCATCGCTTCAGCGGGATTTCCACCGTCCCCAACCGTTCGAGAAGCACCTCATCGTGGCTGACCACGATCAGCGCCCCGCGGTAGGACGCGAGTGCATCCACCAGGGCGTCAATTGTCGCGAGATCGAGGTTGTTCGTCGGCTCGTCAAGGATCAGCAGCTGGTTGGGTGGGCTCGCCAGCAGCAGCCGCGCCAGGGCAACACGGAAGCGCTCGCCGCCGGACAGGTCACCCACCCGGCGGTTCACCGTGTCGCCGGTGAACAGGAACCGGGCGAGATCCGCTCTGACCTGCTGTGGATCGGCCTCGGGTGTGGCGTCCCGGACGTGGTCGATGATGGCCGCGTCCTCGTCAAGGTGATCACTGCGTTGGGGGAGGTAACCGACCCGGTCGGTGTGCAGCACGCCTCGGCGTCCCGTGAGGAGATCCTCCAGCAGGAGGGTCTTACCGGACCCGTTCGGGCCGGTGATCGCGATTCGCTCCGGGCCCTGCAGCACATGTGTGCGCCCAGCCAGGGGAAGCTCGGCGATGACGCGTCCGGCGGGAACATCCGGATCGGGAAGTGTGATGCGGACCTGGTCGTCGTCGCGGACCTGTGTTGCCCGCTCATTGACCTGGGCCTGGGCGGTATCGACCTTGCCGTCCAGTTCGGTCCGTAGCTTTCCGGCGCTGACCTGTGCCTCCTGCTTTCGGTTGTTCATGATCATCTTCGGACGGCGCTTGTTCGCGAAGTCCTTCCTCGCGTAACTCTGCCGTCGGGCGAGCTTGGTCTGTGCCTCCACCCGCTGGCGCTTCTCAGTGCGTAGATCCTGCTCGGCGGTACGTAGGGCCTGCTCGGCGCCCTGTTGCTCCCGCTCCAGGTGCTCGCGGTAGGAACTGTAATTGCCACCGAACACCGTGAGTGACGAGCCGTGCAGTTCGGCGGTCATGTCCATCAGGTCGAGCAGCTCAACATCATGGCTGACCACAATGAGTGTTCCCGGCCAGTCGGCGACCATACGGTACAGGCGCCCGCGGGTGGGCCGGTCGAGGTTGTTCGTCGGTTCGTCCAGCAGGACGACCTCGTGCCCGGCACTGCGCAACCCCTCCAGGGCGGCGAGGACGGTTTCGCCACCGGAGAGTGTTCCCACACTCCGTTCGAGGTCTATATCGGTCAGACCTGCACCGTCGAGATCCGCCCGGGCATGCTCGGCGACATCCCAGTCAGCACCGATGGTCTCGAAATCCTCCGGGTCGGTGGAGCCGGCCTCGATGCTGTGCAGGGCGTCGAGCTTTCCCCCGATTCCGAGGAGGTCGGCGACGGTGCCCGTCGTCTGCAATGTGAGGCGTTGCGGCAGGTATCCGACGCTGGCTGTGCCAGTGACCGAGACATGCCCTGAATCGGGCATGAGGTCACCGGCGATCAGACGCAGCAGGGTGGACTTGCCGGTACCGTTGGCCCCGGTCAGGCCGGTGCGTCCCTCCGTGAAGGACGCGGTGACACCGGTCAGGACGGGGGAGCCGTCCGGCCATGAGAAAGTGAGGTCGTCACAAACGACAGGGGAGTGGGATAACATCGTCGGCCTCCAGGGGGGTCAGCGGGGGACGCTGACGGAGGCTCTCACCGGCACCTCTTTGGGGGCGGCGGGCTCTTCTACGTCAGCAGGACGCGTGGGGGAGGTCGACGATGATCATGAAACATTCCTTGTTGAAAGTGCTTACAGTCATTCACGGTACCACCGAATTTCGGCGTACCAAGAATGGTGGTAACCCTACGTGCCGCCGTCGTCGGAATCTACCGCACCGCGTCCGGCCCCTCTGCCAGCAGTGACTCAAACCCGGCCTCGTCGAGAACGGGGACCCCGAGGTCCTCTGCCTTCGCCAGCTTCGACCCGGCATTCTCGCCGGCGACCACGAAGTCCGTCTTCTTCGACACCGAGCCCGCAGCTTTGCCACCGCGGGATTCCACGGCCTCCTTCGCCTCCGTCCGGTCGAAGTCGGCCAGGGACCCGGTGACCACGATGGTCAGCCCCTCCAGTGTCTGCTCCGGGATGTCGGAGGCCTCGATGATCTGCTCCATCCGTACCCCGGCGTCAGCCCAGGCGTCCACGATCTCCCGGTGCCAGTCGATGGCGAACCAGTCCTTGACCGACTGGGCGATGATCCCGCCCACACCGTCGATCTCCGCCATCTCCTCGACCGACGCCCCGTCGATCGCGGGGATCGACTGCAGCTTGGCTGCCAGGGCCTTCGCGGCTGTCGGACCCACGTGCCGGATCGACAGGGCGGTGATCACCCGCCACAGGTCAACCTGCTTGGCCTCCTCGAGGTTCTCCAGCAGGATCTCGCCCGGTTTGTTCAGTGTCCCGGCCTTGGTGGTGTAGGCACTGGTCGTGGTCAGGTCGTCCGGGGTCAGGGAGAACAGACGTCCCTCATCCGGCAGGACGCCGGAGGCGATGAGGTCGTGTGCCGCGCGCTCACCGAGTGCGTCGATGTCGAACGCGCCGCGTCCCGCCAGGTAGTTCAGCCGGTTCTGCAGTTGGCCGGGGCAGTAGCGCGTGTTGGGGCAGCGCCAGTCGGCATCGCCCTCCTTCGTGGGGGCCAGGGGAGTACCGCATTCCGGGCACAGGGAGGGGTAGATGTACTCGCGCTCCTCGCCGGTGCGCGCCGACTCCACCGGACCGAGGACCTCGGGGATGACCTCGCCGGCCTTGCGCAGCATCGCACGGTCCCCCAGGCGGATGCCCTTGCGGTGCGCCTCGGTCGCATTGTGCAGTGTGGCCATCGTGACCGTCGAACCGGCGACGTAGGTCGGTGTCATGACAGCGTACGGGGTCGCACGGCCGGTGCGTCCGATGCCGACGCGGATGGACTCCACCGTGGTGACCGCCTCCTCCGGTGGGTACTTGTAGGCGATCGCCCAGCGCGGAGCGCGGCTGGTGGCGCCGAGATCCTGCTGCTCGGAGACATCGTCGATCTTGACGACCAGGCCGTCCATCTCGTGGGCGGCCTCGTGGCGGTGCTCGCCCCAGTACTCCACCGCGGACAGGACGTCCTCCGGGTCGTGCACTTGCCTGGTGTAGGGGCTGACGGGCAGCCCCCAGGCTTCGATCGCGCGGTAGCCGTCGTGCTGGCTGGCGGGCTCGAAGCCCTGGCGGGCCCCGATGCCGTGGCAGATCAGGCGGAGGGGGCGTTTCGCGGTCTCTTCCGGGTTCTTCTGCCGCATTGCCCCCGCCGCGGCATTGCGCGGATTGGCGAACATTTTCTTGCCCTCGGCCTGCCGGTCCGCGTTCATCGTGGCGAAGTCGTCGACGGTGATGAAGATCTCGCCGCGGATCTCGACGAGTCCGGGCACGGGGAACTCGTCGGTGCCGGTGAGCTGGTCGGGGATGTCGTCGAGGGTACGGGCGTTGTGGGTGACGTCCTCGCCGGTGACTCCGTCACCGCGGGTGAGGGCGAGGTCGAGACGGCCGTCGACGTAGAGCAGGTTGATCGAGGCGCCGTCGATCTTCAGTTCGGTGAGGTAGGTCGGCGCCGGTGTCCGCGTGAGCCAGTCGCGCATCTCGTCGAGGCTGAAGACGTTGTCGAGGCTGAGCATCTGCTCGCGGTGGTCGACGTTGCGGAACGGCGAGTTGGTCGGCGACGGTGCGACCTCCTCCGTGGGGCTGGTGCCCTGGACGGCCTCCGGGTGGTCGGCCTCGATCTCCTGGAGCTCGCGCAGGAGGGTGTCGAAATCGGCGTCGGAGATCTCCGGCGCTTCGTAGTAGTACAGCTCGCGGTGCCGGCGGATCTCGGCGGCCAGTTCGGCCCATCGCTGTTCAGGGGTTGCGTGCTGCTCGGGTGTTTCGCTCACGCGGACCAGTGTAGCGGGGAGGATGGACACGGTCCGGACGTGTTGTGGCACTCCGTAGCCGGGAAAACTGTTCTACACGTAGGTGCGTCCCCCATCACAGGTAGCGGGGTTTCTGTGTGGTGCATCACAGCAGGTGGGGGTGGGTTTCTGTGCGGTTGATATAAGTACGACCGGCGCTGTCGGGCATGTGTCCACCGTGAACGGTGAGGTGATGATGTTGGTATAGGGGTGGATCGTGTCGACAGGGGTAGATCGGTTCGTCGGCGAAACCTAGCTTTGGACCCACGTCAACCGCACACCTCACTCGCAGACCGAATGGCTGCACCACAGAAAGGACGAGAACATGTTCAACCTTCTCAGCCGTGAAGAGATCTCCGAGATGACCTCAGGCGCCAGCTACTACCTCTTCGGTGACGACGAGGCCCTCGCCATCGACACCCCGGACCACGACGACTTCCTGGTCTAGGTCCCTGGAACCACTGCATCTCCCGCACGCCCCGTCCCCTTTCGAGGGGACGGGGCGTGCGTTCGCGGTTGTGCCCGCCGGTTCGAACACTTCCGGGCAACCGTGTCCGGACGCCCCTATAGAGTGGCAGCCATGACGACAGCCGCACACTTCGATCCCTCCCACCTGCTGAGCTTCGATCTCGAGACCACCGGGACGGATCCCCACGCCGCCCGCATCGTGACCAGCGCATTGATCACCATCAACGGGCGCAGCCGGGACGACCTTGAACTCCTGGCAGACCCGGGCATCCCCATTCCGGAGCAGGCCACCAAGGTCCACGGCATCACCACCGAGCACGCCCAGCAGAACGGGCGTCCGCATGACGAGGTACTCGCCGAGACCATCCAGCGTATCCGCGACGGCTGGGCCGCCGGGGCGACGTTGATCGTCTACAACGCCGCCTACGACCTGAGCGTGCTGCGTGCACTGGAGCCCAGCTTCACCGTCGACGGGCTGGTGGTCGACCCGCTGGTGATCGACAAGGCCAAGGACCGGTTCCGCAAGGGGGGCCGCCGGTTGGAACAGGTCTGTGAGCATTACGGGGTGACCCTGGACAACGCGCACGAGGCCACCGCGGACGCCCTGGCCGCCGCGCGCGTCGCCTGGAAGCTGTCGCGGGCCTACCCGGAACTCACCGACGTCAGTGCGGACGAGCTGATGCTGGACCAGGCGACCTGGCACTACGAAGGGCAGTCGGGTCTCAAACAGTACTTCGAGGACAAGGGTCAGGCCGACCGTGCGGCCACAGTGAACACCTCCTGGCCATTGCAGGTGTAGCCGTTGACTACGATGGACCACTATGGCTAACTCGGCGGAATCGGCGAACACGGAACTGAAGACATCTGCGGACTACCTGCGGGACATTGTCGCCGCGCCCGTCTACCGGGCTGCGAAGCACACCCCGCTGGACACCATGGTCGGGCTGTCCGAACGCACCGGCAACCGTGTGCTGGTCAAACGCGAGGACCTGCAGCCCGTGCACAGTTTCAAGCTGCGCGGCGCCTTCAACCGCATGTACCAGCTCCGCGGCTGCAACGGGGTGATCACCGCCTCGGCGGGAAACCACGCACAGGGTGTGGCGCTCTCCGGTACCGAGCTGGGGATCCGCTCGGTGATCGTCATGCCGGTGACAACCCCGACCATCAAGGTCGAGGCAGTGCGGGGCTTCGGCGGGGAAGTTGTCCTGCACGGCGAGAACTTCGACGCCGCGCAGTCCAAGGCCAAGGAACTGGCTGAGCTTGAGGGCCTGGTCTACGTCCCGCCCTTCGACAACGAGGCCGTGATCGCCGGGCAGGGGACCATCGGCCTGGAGATCTTCCAGTCCGGGCACGTCGACCGGGTCTTCGTACCTGTCGGAGGCGGGGGATTGGCCGCGGGTGTCGCCGTGCTGCTCAAGGAACTCAAACCCGAGATCCAGGTGATCGGCGTCGAACCCGAGAAATCGGCCTGCCTCACCGCCGCACTCTGGGCGGGGGAGCCGGTGGAACTCGACCACGTGAGCCTGTTCGCCGAGGGTGTGGCAGTGCGCAGGATCGGCGAGGAGACCTTCCGGCTCTGCCGCGACTACCTCGACGAGGTCATCACCGTGAGTTCCGACGAGATCAGTGCGGCGATCAAGGACCTCTTCGACGACACCCGTGCCATCGCCGAGCCCGCCGGCGCCGTGTCCCTGGCCGGGCTGAAGAAGTACGCCACGGCCAACGACATCCAGGACGAAACCCTGGTCAACGTCCTGTCCGGTGCGAACCTGAACTTCCACACCCTGCGCTACATCTCCGAACGCGCCGAGCTCGGTGAAGGGGGCGAGGCGATCTTCGCCGTCACCATCCCCGAGGAGCAGGGTGCGTTCCTGCGCTTCTGCGAGGTACTCAACGGTCGGATGGTCACCGAGTTCAACTACCGGGTGGGTGAGCGCGGCGACGACCGTCGGGCCCGTATCTTCGTCGGTGTGCAGCTCAAGGAAGGCGCGGTCGAGCGCGACGCCATCGCCGAGGCGCTGGCAGGGGCCGGGTACGACGTGGTCGATCTCTCCGATGATGAGATCGCCAAGGAGCACATCCGTTACATGATCGGCGGCATCCCGCCGTCCTTCGTCGACGAGCGGATGTTCTCCTTCGAGTTCCCCGAGCACCCCGGCGCCCTCATCCACTTCCTCGAGGTCCTCGGCACCACCTGGAACATCACGGCGTTCCACTACCGCAGCCAGGGCATGGACTACGGGCGCGTGCTCGCCGCCTTCGAGGACGCGCACTCAGCCGACTTCGAGGATCACCTCAGCGAGCTCGGCTACCCCTTCACCGAGGTCACCGATAACCCGTCCTACCAGCTCTTCCTCGCACCCGCGGGGGAGTAGCGGACCGTTCACGGTGAGCGGGGCCGCGGAGGATCAGCGGTGGACTACCGGGCACCGGGGAAGTAGGGGGTCGGTGGGCGCATTGCGTGGCTCTGTGGCCCCATCGTCCCACCGCTCCATCCGTCCATGGCAGCGACGGCATCGCGGCATCCAGGGTTGGTTCTGACCCCTCCAGACCGACCTAGGATGCCGCGATGCGGTCGCCTGACCCGCCAGAATCCGGCTCAGCTCAGGAGCGCCCCGAGGATCTGGCCCACCTCACCGAGGTGCTCGATCTCTGAGAGCAGGAAGTCAGGCCCACCCGGACGGCCGACGATCAGGATGTACGGCGTGCCGCGCAGCGGGGTCGCCGCCAGCGCTGAATCCATCACCGTCCAACTGTCCGGCACCCAGGCGTCCCGGTCCGTCAACGCGCGCGGCGAGGTGACCGGGCTCTCCGTCAGCTCACGGCCGTCGTCCTCCGGGGCGGAGTAGGACGCCGCGATCCGGCGGGTCGTCTCCGAGGACTCCAGGATCACCGCCCACTGCACCGACATCGTCTTCGGCAGCGTGTCCATCAGCTTCTGCACCGACTCGATCGGACGGCGCCGGTGCCGGGCCACCTCCGCCAGCAGACTGATCTGCCCGCGACGGTCCACCGATCCCGAGAACGGGCGGATCGAATCGACGAAGACCCCGTCCACTTCCTGGGCGGCACTGATCAGGGCATCAGCCAGGCGTCCCGCCGGAAGGTCGACGACGATGTCGTCCACCACCGAGCCGTCGGGATCATGCTCGACGACGTCCACGCTGCGGATGTCCGCGTCAATCGTGCCCATCGTGGCGGCGATGAGACCGAGGGTTCCGGGGACGTCAGGCAGGCGGACGCGCATCAGGTAGGACAAGGTTGACCTCATAGCTGTGAGGGGACGGTTACTAGCCACCCGATTGTAGCGAACAGGCGTCCCCGCACGTGCGGGGACGCGGCGGGGGCTGCCGCAACAACACCCGGCCACCCACGCACGGGGTGTGTCCTACTAGAGTGGTCCGGGTAAACAACGCGAACACGAAAAGGGGACCCACCTGTGTCCGAGATCTCCCGTGACGAGGTCGCGCACCTCGCCAGGCTCGCCCGCCTCGACCTCGCCGAGGACGAAATCGCCCACTACGCCGAGCAGATCGACGGCATCGTGGAAACCGTCGCCGCCGTCCGCGAGGTCGACACCGAGGGCGTCGACCCGCTCAGCCACCCGACCCAGAACGTCGACGGGGCCGTGTCCGTGATGCGTGAGGACGTCCCCCGGACCTCCCTCACCGCCGACCAGGCGCTGGACCAGGCACCGAAGCAGGACCAGCAGCGCTTCCAGGTTCCGCGGATCCTGGGCGAGTAGAGGCGAGACGAGAAGCGAAATGAGTGAAGTGAATACCACGACCCACACCGTCAGCCCCCGGGACGACTCCGACCTGACCACCTGGACCGCCGCGGATCTCGCGGAGAAGATCCACGCCGGCGACGTCAGCTCCGTGGACGCCACCCGCGCCCACCTGGACCGCATCGGTGCGGTCGACGGCGACGTCCACGCCTTCCTCCACATCGGTGAGGGTGAGGCCCTGGCTGCCGCGGAGGCCGCGGACAAGGACATCGCCGCAGGCACCGTGACCTCCCCGTTGGCGGGTGTGCCGCTCGCGCTCAAGGACGTCTTCGTCACCACGGACGCTCCCACGACCTGCGGTTCGAGGATGCTCGAGGGGTACATGAGCCCCTACGACGCCACGGTGACCCGACGGATCCGTGAGGCCGGGATCCCGATCCTCGGCAAGACCAACATGGACGAGTTCGCCATGGGTTCCTCCACCGAGAACTCCGCCTACGGGCCGACCCACAACCCGTGGGACCTGACCCGGACCGCGGGCGGTTCCGGTGGTGGCTCGTCGGCGGCGCTGGCCTCCGGGATGGCACCACTGGCGATCGGCACCGACACCGGCGGATCGATCCGCCAGCCCGCCGCACTGACCAACACCGTCGGTGTGAAGCCGACCTACGGCACGGTCTCCCGTTTCGGCCTGGTGGCCTGTGCATCCTCCCTGGACCAGGGTGGGCCCACCGGACGTACCGTGCTGGACACCGCACTGCTGCACGAGGTCATTGCCGGGCACGACGACCAGGACTCCACGTCCTCCACCCGTGCGGTGGCCCCGGTCGTCGAGGCTGCCAGGCAGGGCGCCAACGGTGACCTGACCGGTGTGAGGATCGGCGTGGTCAAGCAGTTGGAGAGCGTGCAGGGCCTGCAGTCCGGCGTGGCCGAGAGCTACCGGGCGTCCCTGGAGCAGCTCAGGGGCCAGGGCGCGGAGATCGTCGAGGTCGACTGCCCCAGCTTCGAGTACGCGCTGAACGCCTACTACCTGATCCTGCCGTGCGAGGTCAGCTCCAACCTGGCCCGTTTCGACGGCATGCGCTACGGCCAGCGCCGCGGCGACGACGGCACCCACTCCGCCGACCAGGTCATGTCCATGACCCGTGCCGAGGGCTTCGGCCCGGAGGTCAAGCGCCGCATCATCCTGGGCACCTATGCCCTGTCCGTCGGCTACTACGACGCCTACTACCTGCAGGCCCAGCGGGTGCGTAACCTCATTGCCCAGGATTTCGCGAAGGCCTACGAGCAGGTGGACGTTCTGGTGTCCCCGGTTACCCCGAGCACGGCCTTCGAGCTGGGGGAGAAGGCGGACGATCCGCTGGCGATGTACCTCTTCGACCTGTGCACCCTGCCGCTGAACCTGGCCGGGGTGTGCGGAATGTCCGTGCCCGGCCCGCTGTCCACGGACACCGGGCTGCCCGTCGGCCTGCAGATCATGGGTCCGGCGCACGGCGATGACCGCCTCTACCGCGTGGGCGCGGCGTACGAGGCGGGACGCCGGTAGGTCCCCGGATCCCGGGTCCGCCGACCTCAGATCTCGGGCCAGTTGCGTTCCAGTCCGTCGATGATGAAGTTCACCTTCACATCGGTGAACCCGCGGTCCGCCCAGGACTCGTCCGGCTGGAACAGGTGCTCCTCGCCCATCCGGTCGAGTACCTGGTCCAGGCCGGTGGTCCCCGAGTCATCCGTGGACTGCATGCTCTCCTTGCCCAGACCGAAGGCCATGACCGTGTCGCCGATGAAATCCAGCGCGAAGGCGGCCTGGGACCGGGACTTCCCGTGGCGTTCGAGGGCATGCGCGTACACCTCCAGTGTTCCCTCGATGTGTGAGGCCGCCGCCGGGAAGGTGAAGAGGGTCCTGGACAGTCCCGGGAACTGCTCGCACAGCCGCCAGCACTCGGACGCCCACAGGTGCAGCGCGTCCTGCCACGGTGCCTCCGGATCCGGTGTCCTGATGGTGGCCGCGGCACGTGCCAGGCACGCGTCCAGGACCGCGTCGCGGGAGGGGAACACCCGGTAGAGCGCCGCGGTCACCACACCCAGTTTCCGTGCCACCGCAGAGAGGGTGAAGTCGGAGATGCCGAGTTCCAGTGCAGCGTCGATCACATCCTCACGGGAGAAGGACGGCTTCGGTCCGGTCTTCTTCCCGGGTCCGGCCTGGCTGCCTGTTGCGCGCGGTCTGCTGGCCATGGTTCCAGGCTAGTCCCAGGGCCGCTGCCGGCATGCCGCCGCCCTCACTCGACCAGTTTCCAGCCCTGGGCGTCATGCAGGTGGCGCCAGTAGCGGGCGTAGGTGGCGTCCAGTGCCATCAGCTCCGCATGGGTCCCGGACGCCTCGACCCGTCCGGAACCGTCGAGCTGCACGATCACGTCGGCGGCGGCGATGGTGTCCAGCCGGTGCGCGATGGTGATCACCGTGGCGTGGGTGCGCAGCTCGTCGACGGCGGCGAGGATGTTCGCCTCGTTCTCCACGTCCAGGGCGCTCGTCGCCTCGTCGAGCAGCACGATCGGCGCCCGTTTCAGTAGGGCGCGGGCGATGGCCACGCGTTGGCGCTCCCCACCGGACAGGGCACGTCCGCCCTCGCCGACCGGGGCGTCCCACCCGTCGGTCAGCCGGGAGGCGATGTCGCTGACCCCGGCGAGTGTCGCCGCGTCGATGACCTCCTCATCCGTGGCGTCCTCCCGGCCCACCCGGATGTTCTCCAGCAGGGTGTCGTCGAAGAGGTACACGTCCTGGAACACCATCGAGAGCTGCGACATCAGTTGTGTGGTGGTCTGCGCTGTCACCGGAACGCCGCCGACCCGGACCACGCCGGCGTCCACGTCGTAGAACCGGCTGACCAGCCGGGCGACCGTCGTCTTCCCGGAGCCGGACGGCCCGACCAGGGCGACCATCGTTGAAGCGGGCACGTCGATACTCACGTCCTGCAGGACAGGCGATTCCGGGGAGTAGCCGAAGGTCACGTTCTGCAGCGACACGGCACCGGGATCGGTCAGGGTGGCGGGGGAGGACGGCTCCGCCAGCGGCTCGGCGGTGAGGACGCCGTCGATCCCGTCGAGCACGGGACGCCGCCCCTCGATCCCCATGGCACTCTCGGTGATCGCGGACAGTGTGCTGGTGAAACGCATGGCCAGACCAATGAAGGCCAGGGCGGGGACCGGGTCCAGGGTCCCGGAGACCGCGAGTGACCCGGTCACGCTGATCAGGATCACCACCACGCCCTGGGTCGCCGCCCCGCTGAGCAGCAGTCCACCGGTCTCGGTGCCCAGCGACCTCATCTTCGCCGAGCGGGCGTCCTCCATCGCGGAGGTCAGCGGGGTGAAGTCACGGGACCGGCCGCAGGAGCGCAGGGCGCCCTGGCACTGGGCGAACTCCACGATGCGGTCGGCGAGCCGTTCCTGCACCGGTTCGGTGCGGTTGGTCGACCGCCGCATCAGAGCGGTGGAGGCCATGGTCAGACACGCGAACACGGGGACGGCAACGGTCAGGACCAGTCCCAGCAGCGGATCCCAGAACCAGGACGCGACGATGATCACCCCGGCCGCGGCGATGCGGCTGATCAGGGGGACGATCATGTGCGCGATGATCTCCCCGGTGGTCATCAGTTCCGAGGAGACGATGCGCGAGAGCTTCCCGGACAGGGGGCGGGCGAACCAGCCGAGCGGCTGACGGGCGACCCGGTCGCCGACCAGCCGGTGGATGTTCCTCAGGAAGTCCAGGGCGATCCCGTAACCCCAGCGGTTCGAGAAGTAGTTGGCGGCGAAACTTGCCAGGGACAGCCCGGCAAGGGTCCACAGCCACCCCGCGAGGCCGAGGCCCCACACCGCGCCGTCGGTGGCCAGCGCGGTGACAGTCGGCAGCACGGCGGACAGGGCAGCGCCCTCGATCAGTCCGACGATGACGGCGATGGTGACCACACCGCGCATCGCCCCGGGCTCGGCGAGCATCCGGCGGCAGCGGGGGATGATGTCCGTCAGGGGGAGGTTCATGGCTTCAGACTCCTTCGGTGTCTGTCCGGGGGTTGCCCCAGAGCCGCGCGTAGCCGGGCTCGGCGAGCATGGCGTCGTGGTCGCCGGTGGCGGTCACCCGGCCGTTGTCCGTCAGCACGATCTGGTCGACCCCGGTGATGACCTCGGGCCGGTGGGCGATCAGCAGCACCGTCCGGTCCTTGACCAGGGTGGACAGGGCCTGCTGGATCTCGTGCTGGGATTCCGGGTCGGTCAGCGCGGTCGCCTCGTCCAGGATCAGGACGGGGGCGTCGACGAGCAGTGCCCGTGCGATCGCGATGCGTTGGGCCTGCCCGCCGGACAGGCCGGTGCCCACTCCGTGGACGGTGTCCAGCCCGTCCGGCAGGGCATCGATCTCGTCGAGGATGTGGGCGGCGCGGGCGGCGTCCCGGATGTCGTCGTCGGTGGCTCCGGGACGTCCCAGGGCGATGTTGTCGCGCAGGCTGATCCCCAGCAGCTGCGGATCCTGCAGCACGAACCCAACGTGTGAGTACAGGTCGGGGATCTCCTGGACGGCGACCCCTCCGACACTGACGGTGCCGGAGTCCGGGTCGGCGAAGCGCGCCAGCAGGGTGGCGATGGTGGATTTGCCGGATCCGGACGGTCCGACCAGGGCGGTGACTGTGCCCTGGTGCAGGGTGAAGCTGACGTCGTCGACGGCCGGGGCCCCGGAGCCTTCGTAGGTGAAGGTGACGTGGTCGAAGGTGACGTCGTGGTTCTCCGGGACGTCCTGCCCGCCCCTCCCACCTTGTGCCGCCCCCAGCACCGGCGTCGACAGCAGCGCCGACAGCCGCAGTGCCGCCTGCCCGGCGAGCTGGCGTGACCAGGTGGAGTTCATCCCCACCTCGATGGCGAAGGGGACCAGCAGGGCGATCAGTGCGGTGGCCAGGACGTCCGCTGCGGACACGTGGCCCTGGTGGGTCAGCCAGGCCCCGCCCCCGAGGTTCACGAGCAGCACCAGGGGGACCGCGAGGGTCGACTGGCCCAGGGCGGACATCCGGATCAGCGGCTTGCACCAGGCGAAGTAGAAGTCGAAGAAGGCGTCCGCTGCCGCCTGGTAGCGCCCGTGGGCGCGTCCCACCCTGCCGAAGGCCTTCACCACGGTGATGCCGGTGACGAACTCCACCATGCGGGCGGAGACATCGCCGAGCTTCCTGTCCATCTCCACGGTCTTCTCGCCCATGCCCTTGAGCATCACCAGGTTGGAGAGCAGGTACAGCGGGATTGTGGCGATGGACAGCAGTCCCAGCCGCCAGTCGATGATGAAGGCGTAGACCATCAGGGCGAGCGGCATGACGATGGCGTTGACGCCCTCGACCGGCTGGTGGGCGATGAGCTGGTGGACGGTGGTGATGTCGTCCTGCAGCGCTTTGCGCACGCGTCCGGAGTTCGTTGAGGTGAACCAGGACAGCGGGACACTCGCGAGGCGTGCGACCAGGTCACCGCGGATGGTGTGGCCGAGGCGGACGTCGGCGATGTGGGTGACGGTCAAGGCGATGAAGTAGATCACCAGCCGTGCGGTGAAGGTGGTGATGAGGATGACCAGCCAGTGGTTCACCTCGTCCGGGTCGACCGCGGTGCCGGCGTTGTGTGAGCTGATCAGGATCCCGCCGATCGTGACCAGGGCGACGTAGGGGATCACGGAGAGGACGGCGGAAACGGCGGCGAGGACGCGTCCCAGCGCCAGCAGGGAGTACGCGGGGGAGAGGAGTTGTTTCAGTGCTGCGGACCCGGCCTTCTGTTCATCCCGCTCGGTGGATGCCATGGTTCTCCCTCTGTTCGCCCGTGCTCGCAAATAGGTTTGCTATAGGTAACAATGAATGGATTTCATGGTAGATCCGTGTGCCCCGGGGCACAAGGGTGGGCCGATGAAAAGGCGTACCCTTGTCGGCATGACCCAACAGGCACTGCACGGCGACGGATGGGCGGTCGGCACCGACGGCACCCGACGGTGGGGCACCCTGGGGGCGGCAGGGCTGTTCCTCTCCACGCAGGAGAACGGCACCACCCTGCTGCTTGTCCAGCACCGTGCCGCGTGGACGAACTTCGGCGGGACGTGGGGGATTCCCGGCGGTGCCGTCGAGGTCGGCGAGGACGCGGTGTCCGCCGCCCTGCGCGAGACCGAGGAGGAGACCGGGGTGAACGCGCGGGACGTGAACGTCAGCGATTCCCTTGTCACCGCCCGGGCCGACCTGACCCATGTCCTGGTCCGTGTTCCGCTCGCCCCGGAAGAAACACCGCTGGCCGCCCCCGTGACCGAGGCGGTCGAGAAGGGGAGCTCTCTGCTGGACGCGGTCCGCCGGAACCGGGTCACCCACCCGGAGACCGGCTACCCCCTGGTCGTCACCCTGCAGGGGCAGTTGTGCTGGGAGACCCCGGACAACACGGTCAAGGAATGGACCTACACCACCGTGCTCGGGACCAGTGACTTCCCACTGGAGCTCTACCCCACCGCGGAGAGCGCGGACCTCGCCTGGTGCCCCATCGACGAGGTCGCCGAACTGCCCCTGATCCCGCCGTTCAGGGAGGCGTTGCCCGGGCTCCGTGAGCGACTCGGCGTGTAGTGGCCGGAGGGGACGCGAACCGTGGGGACGTGGCACACTGGTCCGACGTGACTGAAAAAGAGGATGGCGGCTACCCGTCGATGCCGTTGCCGCCGAAGGAAGCGTGGCCTGCGCTGATCGCGCTGTGCACCGGCTTCTTCATGATCCTGCTCGACCAGACGATCGTGGCGGTGGCCACCCCGGAATTCCAGCGTCAGCTGCACGCCGACTACAACGAGATCATCTGGGTGACCTCGGCGTACCTGCTGACGTTCGCCGTCCCGTTGCTGGTCACCGGCCGTCTCGGGGACCGTTTCGGCCCACGCAACGTGTACGTGGCCGGCATGGTCGTCTTCACGCTCTCGTCCCTGTGGTGCGGCCTGTCCTCGTCCGTCGGCGAACTGATCGCCGCCCGCGCCGTCCAGGGCCTCGGTGCGGCACTGCTGACCCCGCAGACCATGGCGGTGATCAACCGCATCTTCCCCCGTGAGCGCCGCGGGGTGGCGTTGGGGGTGTGGGGTGCCACCGCCAGCCTGTCCACCCTGTCCGGGCCGATCCTCGGTGGCCTGATCACCGGCACCGTCGGCTGGGAGTGGGTCTTCTTCATCAACGTCCCGATCGGTGTGGTCTCGATCATCGCGGTGATGATCTGGGTGCCGCGGTTCAGGCCGTCGGCGCGGCGGATCGACCCGCTGTCGATCCTGCTGTCGGTCACCGCGGTCTTCCTGCTCGTCTTCGCACTCCAGGAGGGTGAGACGATGGACTGGGCGTGGTGGATCTGGGCGTTGATGCTCCTCTCGCTGGTCCTGTTCGCCTGGTTCGTCCGCCAGCAGATCGTCGCCGAGAACCGGGGACGCGACCCGCTGATGCCGTTGAGCCTGTTCACGGTGCGCAACTTCTCGCTGGGCAACATCGGAATCGTGGGAATGGGCTTCGCCGTCGCCAGCGTCCCGCTGCCGTTCACCCTGTACTACCAGCAGGTCCACGGACTGTCGCCGCTGCAGGCGGGGTTGATGCTGGTTCCTCAGGCGGCGACGTCGCTGATCCTGTCGCCGATCGTCGGCCGGATGACGGACAGGTACAGCTCGCGGGGGCTGGGTACCTTCGGATTCACCGCGATGGGGGTGTCGACCATCGGTATGACGGTGGTGATGGCCACCGGCGTCAACCCCTTCTGGACATTCCTCCCGCTGGTCGGCCTGGGCGTGGGGAACGCCTTCGTGTGGGCGCCGAACTCGGCCTCCACAATGCGTGACCTGAACTTCCACCAGATGGGTGCGGGTTCCGGCGTCTACAACCAGACACGGCAGCTCGGGTCTGTGGTCGGAGTCGCCCTGGTCGGGGCGATCATGCAGTGGCGTCTCACCGTGGACGATCCGGGCACCGCCTTCGGCCTGGCCGTGCTGGCACCGGCGGCGATGATGATCGTGGGGGTGGTGGCGTCCCTGATGTCCACGAACAACCTCCACCGGTCGCCGGACGCCGCGGAGGGCAGCTAGGATCGTGGCCATGCGTATCGCAACCTTGACCAGTGGCGGGGACTGCCCCGGACTCAACGCCGTGATCCGTGGGGTGGTGCGGACCGCCACGGGACGCGGGGCGACAGTCATCGGCTACGAGGACGGTTGGCAGGGTCTGGTCGAGGACCGGCGGGTCCAGCTCTACGACGACGAGGACATCGACCGCATCCTGATCCGCGGTGGCACGATTCTGGGGACCGGACGCCTGAAGACCGAGAAGTTCCGGCAGTCGATCGACCGCATCAAGGAGAACCTCGCGGACGCCGGGATCGACGTCCTGATCCCCATCGGTGGCGAGGGCACGCTGAAGGGTGCCCAGTGGCTGCACGACAACGGCATCCCCGTGGTCGGGGTGCCGAAGACCATCGACAACGACGTCAACGCCACGGACTACACGTTCGGCTTCGACACCGCCGTGGCCGTGGCGACGGACGCGATCGACCGGCTGCACACCACGGCGGAGTCGCACAACCGTGTGATGATCGTGCAGGTGATGGGCCGGCACGTTGGCTGGATCGCCCTGCACGCGGGCATGGCCGGCGGCGCCCACGACATCCTGATCCCCGAGGTGCCCTTCGACATCGAGGAGGTGTGCAAGCGGATGGCGCGCCGGTTCCAGCTGGGGGAGAAGTACGGCATCATCGTGGTGGCCGAGGGCGCGTTGCCGAAGGAGGGGACGATGGAGATCGGGGACCGGGCCGTTGACCAGTTCGGCCACCAGAAGTTCGACGACATCGGCGCACAGATCGCCCACGAGATCGAGGACCGGCTGGACACCGACGTGCGCTCGTCGGTGCTGGGGCACACGCAGCGTGGCGGCACACCGACCGCCTTCGACCGGGTGCTGGCCACCCGCTACGCGGTCCACGCGACCAAGGCCGCGCTGCGTGGGGACACGGGCAAGGTCGTGGCCCTGCACGGCGAGAGGATCGAGCTCGTGTCCTTCGAGGACGCGGTGGGGCACCTGAAGCACGTCCCGCAGCACCGCTACGAGTCCGCCGCGGCGCTGATCGGGTAGCCCGCTTCCCCTACCGGGATCCCTCCAGGTGGGTCGCGAGATTGGTGAGCGCCTCGTCCCACCCGTCGTAGACATTGGCGTCGCCGGGGCGCCTGTCGAAGCCACGCAGGTGGAAGAGCATGTCGGTCACGTCCCCACGCTCGGTGAAGGTCAGGGTGATCACGGCAGCGTCCCCGACGGCGGCCTCCGGTTCGCCCCAGCTCATCACGAGACGTTCGACCGGGACGATCTCCAGGTACTCGCCACCGGTGGGGTGCTGCTCGCCGGTCTCGTCATTGACCATGGTGTAGCGGTAGCGTCCGCCCACCCGCAGGTCCACGGAGACTGACTCGGTTGTCACACCCATCGGACGGAACCACTGTGCCAGTTCCTTCTCCTCGGTCCAGGCGCGCCAGACCAGTTCACGGGGCGCGTCGAATGTTCGGTTGATCGTGAACTCGGGGGTCTTCCCAGTGGTCATCGGTCTGCTCCTTCATCGTGTCGTCCTTCATGGATTCGAGGTGGGCATCCAGGGCATCGAAGCGCTGGTTCCACTCGCGTCGTTGGGTGTCGATCCAGGCGGCTACATCGTCGAGGGCCTCGGTCTGCAGTGTGATGGTCCGCCACTGGGCCCTGGTGGTGCGGCTGATCAGGCCCGCGTGCTCCAGAACCTTCAGGTGCCGGGAGACCGCCGGGGCGCTCATCCGGAACGGCTCGGCAAGGTCGCCGACGCTGGACGGTCCCTGTGCGAGGCGGGAGAGGATCCCGCGCCGGGTCGGGTCCGACAGCGCCGAGAACACCAGGTTCAGCTGCTCGTCGGTCTTCATGTAACCACCTCATTAATTAACTGGGACGTTAAATATAAGGCACGGAAGATCTGACGTCAAGGGGGTGGGCACAGCGGTGTCCGGCGTGGGAGTAAGGTGTCGCTCACCGCAACGAGAACCCCCGCGACACCCCGGCCCACGCATCCACTACCACGGTCATCGCCGGGCACGGTTCGCCCACGTCCTTCCCCGGAAAGTGCCATGTCAGAATCAACAGAGACCCCCGCCCAGGACCGCAACGCCTACATCGCCTCCCTGGGCTTCCCCCTCCTCGTCATCATCGGCGGGGTCATCGGCGGGGTCATCGGCTTCTTCGGCGGGGACGACCTCGCCGCAGCCACCTCCGGATGGACCAACTGGCTCCTCGGCATCATCATGTTCGGAATGGGGCTCACGCTGCAGCCCCGTGACTTCATCATGGTCATCAAGCGTCCGCTCCCGGTGCTCATCGGGGTGGTCGCCCAGTTCGTGATCATGCCCCTGACCGCCCTGCTCGTGGTGTGGGTCCTGGGGCTGCCGTCCGCCATCGCCGCCGGTGTCATCCTGGTCGGTTGCGCCCCGGGCGGCACCGCGTCCAACGTGGTGTCCTACCTCGCCCGCGGCGACCTCGCCCTGTCGGTCGCGATGACATCCTGCTCCACGCTGCTCGCACCGCTGCTGACCCCGCTGCTCACGCTGTGGCTGGCCGGGGAGTACATGCCACTCGACGGTGGTTCGATGGCGCTCGACATCGTCAAGATCGTCCTGGTGCCGGTCGTCGCCGGCCTGGTGATCCGGTTCTTCCTGCCGAAGGCCGTGGACAAGCTGCTGCCGTCTCTGCCGTGGATCTCCGTCGTCGCCATCGCCATGGTCGTGGCCATCGTGGTCTCCGGCAACCGCGACAACCTGCTGGAGGCCGGCCTGCTCGTGCTCGTCGCCGTGGTCCTGCACAACACCCTCGGACTGGCGCTGGGCTACGGTGCCGGCATCATCACCCGCCAACCGCTCCGGACGCGCCGCACCATGGCCATCGAGGTCGGCATGCAGAACTCCGGCCTGGCCGCCGGGCTCGCCGCGCAGCACATGGAGCCGATGTCCGCCCTGCCCGGGGCGATCTTCTCGGTCTGGCACAACCTGTCCGGGGCGGTGTTCGCCGCCCTGTGCCGCGCCTACGACAAGCGCGCCGGAACCGCAGGGGCACGAACCGCTGAACCCACGGCCGACCACCCGACGGACAGCGGTTCGCACGTCCACTAGACTGGTCCACCATGACTGCCGTGGTGAACGATTACTCCGATGATGTGATGGACTACAGCGACGTGCTGGAGCGCTTCGACCCCGTGATGGGTATGGAGGTCCACGTTGAGCTGGCGACACGGACCAAGATGTTCTCCGCGTCCTCCGCGGAGTTCGGGGACGCGCCGAACACCAACGTCGACCCCTGCAGCCTGGGCCTTCCCGGTGCGCTGCCGGTGGTCAACAAGCAGGGTGTGGAATGGGCCATCAAGATCGGCCTCGCGCTGAACTGCGAGATCGCCCCGTACTCCCGCTTCGCCCGGAAGAACTACTTCTACCCGGACCAGCCGAAGAACTACCAGATCTCCCAGTACGACGAGCCCATCGCCCACGACGGCTACCTCGACATCGTGCTCGACGACGGCACACCGTGGCGCATCGAGATCGAGCGTGCCCACATGGAGGAGGACACCGGCAAGCTCACCCACCTCGGTGGGACGACCGGACGCATCCACGGCGCGACCGCGTCGCTGGTGGACTGCAACCGCGCCGGCATCCCGCTGATCGAGATCGTCACCAAGCCGATCGAGGGGGCGGGGGAGCGCGCCCCCGAGATCGCGCGGGCCTACGTGACAGCCCTGCGTGAGCTGGTCAAGGCCCTCGGCGTCTCTGACGTGCGCATGGACCAGGGGTCGATGCGCGTGGACTCCAACCTCTCGCTGCGCCCGGTCGGTACCACGGAGTTCGGCACCCGTACCGAGTCGAAGAACATCAACTCCCTGAAGTCGGTGGAGCAGGCCGTGCGTTTCGAGATGCAGCGCCAGGCCGCCTGCCTGGTCAACGGGGTGGAGATCATCCAGGAGACCCGCCACTACCAGGAGGCGGACGGAACGACCTCCCGCGGGCGCGTCAAGGAGACCATGGCGGACTACCGCTACTTCAACGACCCGGACCTGCCCCCGGTGCTCGCGCCGGCGGAGTGGGTCGAGGAGATCCGCGGGACACTGCCCGAGATGCCGTGGATCCGCCGCGCGCGCATCCAGGAGGAATGGGATCTGAAGGACGAGGAGATGCGTGACCTCGTCAACGCCGGTGCCCTCGATCTGATCATCGCGACGGTCGAGGCCGGCACCACCCCCGCGGAGGCCCGCAGCTGGTGGGTCGCCTACCTGTCGCAGAAGGCCAACGAGGCGGCCACGGACCTGGAGGGCCTGCCGATCACCCCGGAGCAGGTCGCCGAGGTCGTCGGAATGGTCAAGGAGGGCACGCTGACCAACAAGCTCGCCCGCCAGGCCGTTGACGGCGTCCTCGCCGGTGAGGGCACCATCTCCGAGGTTGTCGCCGCCCGTGGCCTGGAGGTTGTGCGCGACGACGGCGCGATCGAGAAGGCCGTGGACGAGGCGATCGAGGCCAACCCGGACATCGTGGAGAAGTACCGCGGTGGCAACAAGAAGGTCACCGGTGCCATCGTCGGTGCCGTCATGAAGGCCACCCGCGGCAAGGCGGACCCGGCGCAGGTGAACAAGCTCATCGCCGAGAAGCTGGGCTAAAGGGTCGGCCAGGGCTGCCCGGGGGACACGGGGGCACGGGCGGAGAGCGGGGTCTGGAGGGGTGGGTCCGTGAACCAGACCCCCTCCAGACTCGTTTTCCGCCCCTCACATGTGTGGCAGGGAAGGTGTCGCACGTGTGGGGGTGCGGGGAGGGCCTTCGCGGAAAAGTTCAACGATTTTTCCCGAACCCCTGTCCGAATCCGGTCGGTTTGTGCATAATTAACCGGACGTTCACAGACGTGACCCCACTGTTTTGGGTCGACGTCCGGTAACGCACGCTCTCCGAACACCGACCGGGGGCCAGTGCGCTTCGGCCGGGCGGTTCGACCATGCACCAGAGGAGCCGAAGAAGTTGCTCATAGGTATCCCCCGGGAACCGCAAACCCTGGTCTCTGCGACGCCCGACACGGTCGGAAAGCTCATCAAACTCGGCTACGACGTAGCCGTCGAGTCCGGCGCAGGTGACCAGGCCAACTTCCCCGACAGTCAGTACGAGGCAGCCGGGGCCACGATCGTCGGGGAGGACGTGTGGTCCTCCGACATCGTGACCACCCTCGACACCCCGTCCCCCGAACAGCGGGCCGCGCTGAAGTCGGGGTCCACGCTCATTTCCCGGCTGGCACCCGCACGCAACGACGAGCTGATCCAGGAACTCGCGTCGAAGAACGTGACCGCCCTGGCCATGGACACCGTGCCGCGCATCAGCCGTGCACAGTCCATGGACGTGCTCAGCTCCCAGGCGAACGTCGGCGGCTACCGTGCGGTCATCGAGGCCGCCAACGCCTTCGGCCGCCTGTTCACCGGCCAGGTCACCGCCGCGGGCAAGGTCCCGCCGGCGACCGTCTACGTGATCGGGACCGGTGTCGCGGGCCTCGCGGCGATCGGTACGGCCAACTCCATGGGTGCCGTGGTCAAGGCCACGGACCTGCGTCCGGAGACCGCCGAGCAGGTGGAGTCGATGGGCGCCGAGTTCGTCGCCATCCCCACCGCCTCGGAGAAGTCCGACGACGGCTACGCCAAGGAGATGACCCAGGACCAGGCCGCGGCCGCCGCGAAGCTCTACGCCGAGCAGTCCGCCCTGGCCGACATCGTCATCACCACCGCGAACATCCCGGGCAGGACGTCACCGGTCCTGCTCACCGCCGCGGACGTGGCGGAGATGAAGCCGGGCTCGGTCATCGTGGACATGGCCGCCGCCAACGGCGGCAACTGCGAGCTCACCGTGCCCGGTGAGGTCACCACCACCGACAACGGTGTGAGGATCATCGGTTACACCGATCTCGCAGGGCGCCTTCCCGCGCAGTCCTCCCAGCTCTACGGCCAGAACGTGGTCAACCTGTTCAAGCTCGTCACCCCCGGCAAGGACGGCGTGACCGTTCTCGACATGGAGGACGAGATCGTCCGCGGCATCACCGTGACCAAGGCAGGGGAAAGCGATGGGTCCCCGGCGGACGTCCTGTGGCCACCGCCCCCGGTGAAAGTGTCCGCCGCCCCTGCACCCGCTGCAGCGCCCGCTGGCGGGGACGCGGCGGCGGAGGAACAGGACGACGCCCCGAAGAAGTCCGGCCTGTGGTGGAAGATCCTCGCCGGTCTGCTCGGAGTGGCCCTCGTCCTGGTCAGCCCCCTCGAGGTCGCCGACGAGTACATGGTGCTCCTGCTCGCCGTGGTGGTCGGTTTCTACGTGATCACCGCGGTGACCCACAAACTGCACACCCCGCTGATGAGCGAGACCAACGCCATTTCCGGAATCATCCTGGTAGGCGCGATCCTGCAGGTCGGTTCGTCCAATATCGCGGTCGCCGTCCTGGCCTTCATCGCGATCGTGGTCGCCTCGATCAACATCTTCGGTGGCTTCTTCGTCACCCGACGCATGCTCACCATGTTCGAGGGAGGCAACTGACATGAACCAGCTCCATCTCGCCGCCGGCGAAGTGAACCCGGACGTCCTGGAGTGGACGGACAAGATCACCAACCTGGCGTACATCATCGCCGCCCTGCTGTTCATCCTGGCGCTCGCCGGTCTCGCGAAGCAGCAGACCGCCTACCGCGGCAACAAGTTCGGCATCGCCGGTATGGCGATCGCCCTGGTCGCCACCATCTTCAAGGCCGTCGTCGCCTCCGCCGACGACACCGACAAGTACAACGCCCCCTGGGTCACCCTGCTGCTCATCGCCGTGGCGATGCTCATCGGTGCCTCGATCGGCATCCCCCGGGCACGCAAGGTCGAGATGACCGGCATGCCCGAGCTCATCGCCATGCTCCACAGCTTCGTGGGGCTGGCCGCTGTCCTGATCGGCGTGAACTCCTTCATCGAGAAGATGGACGGCGACGCCGACGTCACCGGCTTCAGCCTCGGTGAGATCTTCCTCGGCATCTTCATCGGTGCGGTGACCCTCACCGGTTCCATCGTGGCCTTCCTGAAGCTGTCCGGCAGGATCAGCGGCTCCCCGCTGACCCTGCCGGGACGCAACCTGCTCAACCTGGGGATCATCGTGCTCTCCCTGGTGGGCATGGGCGTGTTCATCGCCGCGGGTTCCGACAACGCCGCTCTGTCCTGGACAGTGCTCGGCATCATGCTCGTGCTGTCGCTGCTGCTGGGTATCCACCTGGTCGCCGCGATCGGCGGCGGCGACATGCCGGTCGTGGTGTCCATGCTGAACTCCTACTCCGGCTGGGCCGCTGCGGCGGCGGGCTTCATGCTCGCCAACCCGCTGCTGATCATCACCGGTGCGCTGGTCGGTTCCTCCGGTGCCTACCTGTCCTACGTCATGTGCAAGGCGATGAACCGCTCGTTCATCTCCGTGATCCTCGGTGGCTTCGGTTCGGACAGTGCCGCGTCGGACGACCGTGACTACGGCGAGCACACCGAGATCAACGCCGAGGACACCGCCGAGCTGCTCAAGGGCGCCAAGTCCGTGATGATCACCCCGGGTTACGGCATGGCTGTCGCCCAGGCGCAGTACCCGGTGGCCTCGATGGTCGCCAAGCTGCGTGAGCAGGGTGTGGACGTGTCCTTCGGAATCCACCCGGTGGCGGGGCGTCTGCCCGGCCACATGAACGTGCTGCTGGCCGAGGCGAAGGTGCCCTACGACATCGTCCTGGAACTCGACGAGGTCAACGACGACTTCGACGAGGTGGACGTGGTCCTGGTCATCGGTGCGAACGACACCGTCAACCCGATCGCCGAGGAGCCCGGTTCCCCGATCGCCGGCATGCCGGTGCTCAAGGTCTGGGAGGCGAACAAGGTCGTCGTCTTCAAGCGCTCGATGGGCTCCGGTTACGCCGGGGTGCAGAACCCGCTGTTCTTCAACGAGAACACCGATATGCTGCTCGGCGATGCCAAGCAGTCGGTCGAGGCGATCACCTCGGCGCTCTAGGTGCTCTGAGATCTAGAGCGCTTCGTCGCCGGGCAGGATCTCGTCCTCCCGCGGCGGCCACGGTGGCGTCCCCGTCCCGAACGGGGAGCCTCCGAGCTTCTCCCGCTCATGCGGTGTATGGAACCCCGCCGGGTCTGGCCCCACGGCCACGACCCCGGTGGGGTTCACGTCCGCGTGGACGATGTAGTAGTGGTCCTTGATCTGCTGGAAGTTCGTGGTGTCCCCGAAGCCGGGGGTCTGGAAGAGGTCACGCAGGTAGCCCCACAGATTCGGCTTCTCGGCGATCTTGTAGCGGTTGCACTTGAAATGGCCGTGGTAGACCATGTCGAAGCGCACCAGGGTCACATACAGGTAGATGTCGGCCAGGGTGATGTGGTCGCCAACCAGGTAGCGCTGTGTTCCGAGCCGCTCCTCGAGCATGTCGAGCGTCCCGAAGAGCTGGTGGAAGGCGTCCTCGTAGGCGTCCTGCGTCCCGGAGAAGCCGCACCGGTAGACGCCGTTGTTCACCGTGCGGAACACCAGGTCGGCGATCTCGTCGATCTCGGCACGCAGGTTGTCGGGGTACAGGTCGGGTGCACCGTCGCGGTGCAGGGGCGTCCACTCGGTGGCGAAGTCGGTGACCATGGTGCGGAAGTCGTTGGTGACCACCGCCTTGGTCTCGATGTCGACGAGGGCCGGCACGGTGACTCCCTTGGGGTAGTCGGCGTACCTGTGCAGGTAACAGTCCCGCAGCCGTCCGACGCCGAGGACGGGGTCCACGGAGTCCTCGTCGAGGTCGAAGGTCCAGGACTTCCAGTCGTGGGTCGGGCCGGCGATACCGACGCTGAGCGACGCGTCCAACCCGAGCAGTCGCCTGGTGATGATCGCCCGGTGCGCCCACGGACATGCCCTGGCGCCCACCAGCCGGTAGCGGCCCGGGGCCACCGGCCAGGCGATCCCCTGCCCGGATGCGGTGGAGGACGGGTCGAAGGACGGGGGGTCGGCGACCACCCGGTCATCGATGTAGCTCATGTCGCGGTCGTAGGTTCCGCCGGTGGAGACGTAGCTCATGAGAGGTTCCTGCCTTCGCTGGATGATGCGGTAGTTGTCCGGGGTCGGTGCTCGGGTGGGGCGGTGCCCCCGCCGAGGCTAGTCGTTGCGACATACCATGTGCGGCTTACCCGGTGACGGCTGTTTTCTAGCCTAGGCTGGTCTGCAAGTAAGCGGAGCCGGACAATCGACGCCTCAGGGGCACCATCACCCCGTGAGTGCGCAAGAAGGTGGGAGAGTATGGGACTGTTCGAGAAGGACCCGAACAAGGATCCGGGCAAGGACGCGGTCGACGGGGCCGTGGACCGTTCGGCCGACGGTGCCCGGGACGCCACCGGCATCGACGCCGACCTCTTCGACGAGATCGATGTCCCCGACGCACCGGGGGAGCCCGGTGCTCCCTCCAGGACGGTGTCGCAGGACGCGGATGACACGCAGGACGTGCCGGTCGTCCCCGAGACCACCGAAGCCTCCGGGGACGGTGACGCTGGCAGCGGTTCTGACGGCGGTGCTGGCGCTGACAGTGCCGACTCCGGGGACACTGCAGCCGACCCGGAATCCGCAGCGTCCCCGGAGACGGAGACGGAGACAGATCCGGAACCCGAGCGGCCCAAACGCGACATCTACGAGATGGCTGGCAGGGCGAAGCCGCAGCGTATCGAACCGCGGCGCGCGGAACCCGAGCCCGAACCGGAGCCCGCTCCGACCCCGCAGGATCCCACCGCTGACGCCGAGGCAGATGACTCCCGGACCGAGGTGTTCGCGGCGTCCGACCGTGAGGACCGGGCCTACCGTGAGCCGATCCCGGCGTCCACGGCCGGTGCCGCTGACTCCGCGCCGGACGATGATGCCGACCAGACCACGGCACTGCTGGGTGCCGCGGGCGTTGGCGCTGCGGGGGCGGGTGCTGCCGGGGTAGGTGCAGCCGGCGCCGCAGGTGATGCCGGGGCCCCGGAAACCACGACCTTCCCCGCGGGCGATGCCACCTCCCGCTACGACGAAGCCGCGACGCCGGCTGATCCGGATCCGGCGGATGCCGCGGTGGCAGACGAGGGAGCTGGGGTTGTCGGTGAACCACGCCGCGGAACCCTCGACTTCGGTCTGCTCATCCTGCGTCTGGTCGCGGGTGCGCTGCTGATCGTCCGCGGCCTGCAGACCCTCTTCGCCTTCGGCGGCGACCCGGGTATCAGTGCGCTGGAGCAGACCCTGGCGGCCTACAACTTCGCCGACATCCTGGCGGTGGCCATCCCGGTGGCGCAGATCGTCGCCGGTGGACTGCTCGTATTCGGCCTGCTGACGCCGCTGGGTGGGGCCGTGGCGATCGTAGTCGCCGGGTTCCTCACGCTGCACAACCTGTCGCTCTGGGATTCGGGCTACTGGCCGTACGCCCTGAGCCCGGCCGTCCAGTTCTGGGCTGCGGTCGCACTGATCGGTCTCGTGCTGACCTTCACGGGTCCGGGGCGCTACTCCGCGGACATCTCCCGTGGTTGGGCAACCCGCCCGCTGGCGTCGGCGTGGATTTTCGCCCTCGTCGGGGCGGGTGCCGCGGCTGCCCTGTGGATCGCGGTCGG
The DNA here is from genome assembly GCF_052107835.1 of Corynebacterium sp. GTDB lineage: Bacteria > Actinomycetota > Actinomycetes > Mycobacteriales > Mycobacteriaceae > Corynebacterium. The sequence goes on along the minus strand of NZ_JBQEDF010000001.1, from coordinate 4,976 downwards.
CGGAGGAAACCCCTTCTGACCTCAGCGGGCGTTGCTAGCCCATGCCGAAGGCGAGCCGCCCGGCCATGCCGATCATCATCAACCCGATACCCAGGTTGATCCATCGCCAGACCTTCACACTGGCCAGCGGCTTACTCAGCAGGCGGGCACCGTAGCCGGCCGCAACGAAGAAGAGCACGGATCCGACCAGCGCACCGGTGGCGAACATCCACTTCCCGTCGCCGTACTGGTTCGCCATTGACCCGAAGACGACCACTCCATCCACCCAGGCGGCCGGGTTGAGGAAAGTCACCGCCAGGGCGGTCGGCAGGGCGGCGAGTGCAGGCATCCGGGTGATGGCCCTGGTGCGGACGGTGGCACGTGGCGGGCGGGTCATGGTCGCGACCTGGCTGCCGCCGTCAACGGGTCCGGTGGACGTGAGGGTGGGGGTATCCGCGATGACGGTGTCCATGTCGACCGACGGTTGATCAGAGGACGTGTCGATCGCGGACGGGTTGCGCATGTCCCGCAGGCAGGTGGACGCGAACCACAGCAGGTAGGCCACGCCCGCCCAGCGCAGGATGTCCAGCAGCCACGGTGCCTGGTCCACGACGACACCGACGCCGGCGGTTCCCAGCGGCAGCAGGATCAGGTCGCCGATGATGAAAACCGAGACAACCAGCCCCACGCCCCAGCGCCGCACGCCCTGTTTCAGCAGGACGACATTCTGCGGGCCCATGCCGACAATGACCGTCAGATTGAACAGCAGTCCGGCGGCGGCAATGGACAGGGCGGGGAGGAGGTACTCGGCGAGCATGACCGAAAGCCTAGGAACCGCCCGTTATGAAGACAAACAAGCAGTACTGAACATGAGTAAGCTGGGCTTCATGATTGCACGTCACATGGATACACTCCTGCTTGTCGTCGATGAAGGCAGTTTCGAGGGGGCTGCGTCCCGTCTGGGAGTCAGCCCCTCGGCGGTGAGCCAGCGCATCAAGGCCCTTGAATCGGATGTCGGACGCGTCGTTGTGCGGCGCACCACCCCGGTGGGGGTCACCGACGCGGGCGAGGTCCTGATCCAGGCCGCCCGCCGCATGAAACTGCTGGAAACCGAGACCGACGACCAGCTGCGGGGCCGGGTGACCGACCGCCCCGTGGCCGTCGGGGTGAACGCCGATTCGTTGGGCACCTGGTTCCGTCCCGTCCTGCGCAGCGTCGCTGAACAGGACGGCATCGCCCTGGAACTCACCGTCGAGGACGAGCAGCACTCCCTGGAGATGCTGCGCCGTGGCGACTGCATGGGTGTGGTCACGGCGTCCGCCGACCCGGTCCCGGGGTGCGTGGTCGAGGAACTGGGCGTGCTGCACTACTGGCCGGTCGGATCACCCGGACTGGCTGGTCTGCTGGAGGACGTGGGGTGGGAGGGCCTGCCGCTGGTGGTCATCAGCGACCTCGACCGGATGACGGACGAGGTCCTGGAGCTGCGTGACCTGGCGCCGTCGCGGAACCGGCGGGTGTCACGGATCCCCACCTTCGAGGGACTCAACGATGCGGTCGTCGCCGGGCTGGGATGGACGGTGGTACCGATCTCCTCGGCCGCTCCTTTCGTGGAGCAGGGTGCCATGGTCCGCCTGTCGCAGGACATCATTGAGGTGCCGTTGTACTGGCAGCACTGGCGTCTGGAGTCCGACACGCTCGGTGCACTGACGGATGCGATCCACGCCGCAGCGGCGGTCGGCCTGGATTAGCCGTTTTCGCCGGGAGCGCCGGAAACTGCAGCCAGGGCGCGTCCTGTCGCGGTCCCGGACGCTGCGATCTCGGTGGGAGTCCCGTCGGCGACTATCCGGCCACCGTCCACACCGGCATCGGGACCGAGGTCGACAACACGGTCAGCCTGGGCGATGACCCGCAGGTCATGCTCGACAACGACCACGGTGTCGCCGGCATCCACCAGACGGTTGAGCTCGGTCACCAGCAGATCGACGTCTGCCGGGTGCAGGCCCGTTGTCGGCTCGTCCAACAGGTGCACGGTGGGCGACCGGCGCCGGGTGCGGGAACTGCGCTGCAGCTCCGTGGCCAGCTTGATGCGCTGCGCCTCGCCGCCGGAGAGCTCCGGGGCGCCCTGGCCCAGCCGCAGGTAGTCCAGGCCGACAGCGTGCAGCGCATCCAGGGCCGCGGCGATCGCGGGTTCTCCGGTGAACACCTCCCGGGCCTCGGCCACGGTCAGGTCCAGGATGCCCGCCACGGTGTAGCCGTTCCAGGTGACCTGCAGGGTCTCGTCGTTGTAGCGCGCGCCATGGCAGTCCGGGCAGGTGGTGTAGCTGCCGGGCAGGAAGACCAGCTCAACCTCGATCTTTCCCTCGCCGTTGCAGGTGGGGCAGCGGCCCTGGGTGACGTTGTAGGAGAACCGGGACACCGTCCATTCCCGCTTCCGCGCTTCCGGCGTCGCAGCGAAAATCTTGCGGACGTGGTCGAACAGTCCGGTGTACGTCGCCAGGCAGGAACGCGGGGTACGCCCGATGGGCTGCTGCGTGATGTGGACGGTGCGGATCCCCCCGGTCGCCAGTACGCCGGGGAGGACCTGGGAAACCAGTGTTGACTTGCCGGAGCCGGACACACCGGATACCGCCGTGAACTGGCCGAGCCCCAGTCCAGTGTCCAGGTCGAGGGTGCGTTCGGTGGTGCTGACCTGCACGGTGCCCGACGCCGGACGCGGGGTGTCCTTCAGAACCGGCGAGCGTGCGGCGAGCGCGCGTCCCGTCGGGGTGTCCTGTGCGGAAACGCCCTCGACCTCGCCGGACCAGAGCACCTCGCCGCCGAGTTCACCGGCACCGGGGCCCACGTCAATAACCCAGTCCGCCCCGGCAACCAGGGACATGTCGTGTTCGACCAGGATCACGCTGTTGCCCGCGTCAATGAAACGCTCCATCAGTGCCCGCACCGCCGCACGTTCGGTCGGATGCAGGCCGGCGGACGGCTCGTCCAGCACATAGACCACGCCGAACAGCCCGGAGTGCAGTTGCGAAGCCAGCCGCAGGCGCTGCAGCTCACCCGCGGACAGGGTGGTGGCCGGACGGTCCAGGCTCAGGTGTCCCAGGCCGAGGTCGATCGCAGCGGTCACGGTGGGGATGGTCTGTTCCAGCAGCAGGCGTTCGGACTCCTGACCCACCTCGTCCTGCGCGGTGGACGGCTGGCGCAGCACCTCCAGGAGGGCATCCAACGACAGGGCGTTGAGCCCGTCGACGGTGAACCCGCGCCAGGTGACCTGCAGGGCATCCTTGATCAGGCGACGTCCACCGCATTCCGGGCAGATGGAGTGGTCCATGAAGGACAGCACGCGCTTACGAGTCGCGTCCGATCCGGTGGAGGCGAGGGTCTCCCGCAGGTACACCGACACCGAGCGCCACGTTCCGTCGTAGGTACGTTGGATCTGGTGTGCGCCGCGGACCGGGTGCACGGTGACCACCGGTGTGTCCTCGGTGAACAGGATCCAGTCCCGGTCGTCGCGGGACAGCTCGGACCACGGGACATCGGTCCGGTAACCGAGCGTGACCAGGATGTCGTGGAAGTTCTTGCCCAGCCAGGCACCGGGCCAGGCGGCGATTGCACCGTCGTCGATGGACAGTGACGGGTCCGGGACCATCGACTCCTCGGTCGGCGCATGGACGGTTCCCGTGCCCTGGCAGGTCGGGCACATGCCCGCGGCGGTGTTGGGGGAGAAGCAGTCCGAATCCAGCCGACCGACACGTTCGCGCAGTTCATCCGGGTAGTCGCCGACGCGGGAGAACAGCAGTCGCACCGAGTTCGACACCGTGGAGAACGTACCCACCGTGGACCTCGCGCCGCCACCGGTGCGGTTCTGCTCCAGGGCGACCGTCGGCGGCAGGCCATCGATGTTTCCCACCCGCGGATCGACCGCTCCGGCGATCAGGCGGCGGGCGAACGGTGCGACGGACTCCAGGTAGCGGCGCTGGGCCTCACCATGGATCGTGCCGAACGCCAGGGAGGACTTGCCCGAGCCGGAGACACCGGTGACGGCGACGATCTTCCCGCGTGGCATCTCCACGTCCACGTGGCGGAGATTCCGCAGGTGCGCGTCCTGAACAGTGATACCCATGGTCGGCCAGTCTAGGCGGTAGCGTGGACACCATGGATCTCGGGATAGCAGGACGCTGGGCGCTGGTCTGCGCCTCAAGCAAGGGACTGGGCTTCGGGTGCGCGGAGGCCTTGGCCGCCGAGGGCGTGAACCTGGTGGTCAACGCCCGTGGACAGGACGCGCTGGCGGATGCCGCTGAGACCTTCCGGGCGCACGGGGTCGAGGTGTTGGAGGTGCCGGGCGATGTCACTGACCCGTCGGTCCGCTCTGAACTGCTGGGCGCCGCGCCCCGGGTCGACATCCTGGTCAACAACGCCGGTGGACCGCCTCCCGGTGACTTCCGTGACTGGGATGACTCGGACTGGTCCAGTGCTCTGCAGGCGAACATGCTGACGGCGGTGTCGCTGATCCAGGCGACGGTGGACGGCATGGCAGCACGCGGTTTCGGACGGGTCGTGAACATCACCTCGGCGGCGGTGAAGGCTCCGATCGCCAAACTGGGCCTGTCCAACGGCGCCCGGGCCGGGCTGACCGGATTCGTGGCCGGTGTGGCGCGGCAACCCCAGCTGGCCTCGGCGAACGTGACACTGAACAATATGCTGCCCGGGCGTTTCGCCACGGACCGTTTGAAGCAGACCGGCGATGGTTCCGATCCGACCCCCGACGGCATCCCCGCCGGACGCTTCGGCACCCCGGCGGAGTTCGGGGCGGCATGCGCATTTCTGTGCTCGGAGAAGGCGTCCTACATCACCGGCCAGAACCTGCTGCTGGATGGCGGCGCCTACCCGGGCACGTTCTAGCGGCCTAACCAGGGGAAATTCTCATGCCCCCAGGCGCGCCTCCGGGGAGTGTGATGTCTCGGGACATCGGTGACAAAACTGGATCAGGACATCGGTAACAG